>SVEB01000078.1 GCA_015057635.1 Lachnospiraceae bacterium
CAGAACTTAGGAGCGAAAGAATTCGACCGTGCGAAGAAAGGGGCAAAGTTTGGTATTATCACTTCCGTTTTACTAGCAGAGTTAGTGGGAATCACCATCTTTATATTTGCACCATTTTTAATCGCATTGTTTAATGACGAACCAGCGGTTGTTGCAACCGGTGTGACACAGGCGCGGACAATCTCTTTATTCTATTGTCTGCTGGCGTTTTCTCACTGCATTGCCGGCATTATGCGAGGTGCAGGGAAAGCGACTGTTCCGATGTTTACAATGTTAGCGACCTGGTGTGTGATCCGTATTTCCTATATTACGATTGTAACCCGTATTATTCCGGAAATTGATGTGATCTTCTGGGCGTATCCATTGACCTGGACATTAAGTTCTATCATTTTCTTTATTTACTATAAAAAAGCCGACTGGCTTCATAATTTTGCTTAGTAAAGCGTCCCGTGATCTGACGGTCAGACGGTATGTCTAAAGTCAATCACAGGACGCTTTTTGAATTCATAGAAAATTTTTCGGAACTTCTTCATGAATTCAAAAACACAAAGAGGATATGCTCAAAACATACGATTTTATGAGCAAAGTATCATTGCCTTGATAAAAAAGAGCTGTAGAGCTTAAAGTGGTGGGCACTTTGTGTATCGTAAAATTATGGTAGACAGTAATTGGATAAAATGGTAAAGTAATGGTAAATAAAGGAATTAAGGAGGTATTATGGGGAACATGAACGAAAATGGTGGTTATTTGATGGTTCATTTTATTGGAGATACAGGAGATGGAGAACAGATTCATTTTGCGCTAAGCAAGGATGGACTGCATTATCAGGATCTAAACAATGGAAAGCCGGTGCTTCGCTCTGACGTGGGGGAATGTGGCGCAAGAGATCCATTTATTATCCGGTCTTATGACGGAAGCCGGTTTTATATCATAGCAACGGATTTAAGAATAGCAAGCCAAAAAGGATGGACGGAAGCGGTGACGCATGGAAGCCAGTCTGTTTTAATCTGGGAATCAGAAGATCTGGTTCATTTTGAAGGACCAAGGCTTGTAAGGGTAGGTATCCCAGAGGCAGGATGCGTATGGGCGCCAGAAGCTATTTACGATGAAAAACGGCAAGCATATCTGATGTATTTTGCATCCATGGTAAAGAGAGAGAAGGATCAGGAGCCAAAGCAGAGAATCTATGCGGCGTGGACGAAAGATTTTCGAAGCTTTGAGCCTACTTTTTTGTACATAGAGAGGGAAAATCATGTAATTGATACGACGATTGTAAAGCAGGATAGCGTATATTACCGGTTTTCCAAAGATGAGACAACAAAGAATATTCATTGTGATTATTCAGATGACTTATTAGGTGAATTTAAGATAAAGAGCTGTCCGGAATTAGAAGCGATTCCAGGAGTGGAAGGACCGGCAGCAGTTTATCTTTTAGAACAAAAGGCATGGTGTCTAATGATTGACCGTTTTGCTACGCATTCGGGATATCTTCCGTTACTTTCTGATGACCTTTCAAAAGGAAAGTTTAGAGTGCTTGCGGAGGATCAGTTTGATTTAGGACATCTTACCAAGCGTCATGGATCTCTTCTTGCGGTTACAGAAGAAGAATATCAACGTCTGGTTAAAAATTATGGGAAAAACTAAAATGAAAATCGGAGGTTTTTATTATGAGACAGATCACACTTGACGCAAATAAGCCGGTAAAGGAGCTTGGGGATTTATTTGGCATCTTTTTTGAGGATATTAATCATGCAGCAGATGGAGGATTATATGCAGAAATGGTTCAAAACCGTTCCTTTGAATTTGATCCGATCGATCATCCGTCCTATCATGCGATGACGGCATGGGAAACAATTACAGAAGGCGATGCAAAAGCGGATTTTACTGTAAGCACGGAAAAACCTATGAATTCAAGCAATGAGCATTATCTTGTTATGAATATTCATGATACCGGAAAACGTGCCGGGGTGCGGAATCTGGGATTTAATACAGGCTTAGCAGTAAAAGAAGGCGAAGCATATCGTTTTTCCTTTTTTGCAAGAATAGCAGAGGAGAACAAAAAGGAGAGCTCTTCTGTTACGGTATCCATTGAAGATGCGGGTGGGGAAATTCTTGCAAAAGAGAGCATTGTGCTTTCTTCAGGCGAATGGAGAAAATATGAGAAGATTATGGTGCCTGCTAAAACATCCTATTCCGGACGTCTTGTGATCACACCGGATCAGGCCGGAGTTTATGCAATTGACATGGTGTCCCTCTTCCCGGTACATACTTATAAAGATCAGGCAAATGGATTAAGAAAGGATCTTTCTTTATATCTGGAGGAATTAAAACCGAAATTCATGCGTTTTCCGGGGGGATGTCTGGTGCATGATGGCTCTTTATGCGATACCGACCGAGATTCCATGTATCGCTGGAAGAAGACAATCGGCAATGTAGAAGAGAGGCCTGCGAGACGCAATAACTGGAGGTATAATCAGACATTAGGATTAGGGTACTATGAATACTTCCGCTTTTGTGAAGATATTCATACAAAGCCTCTTCCGGTTCTTCCGGGAGGATTCAATCCACATTCCGGATGTGGGGCTAGGATGGATGAGATGCAGGAATGGGTTCAGGATGCATTAGACCTGATTGAATTTGCAAATGGTGATAGTTCTACTACATGGGGAAAGATACGAGCTGACTTAGGGCATGAGAAACCATTTCACTTAGAGTATATCGGAATTGGAAATGAAGAAATCGGGGATGGATTCTACGAACGCTATCCGTTATTCCATCAGGCAATTCGTGAAAAGTATCCGGATATTAAAATCATCAATACAAGCGGCCCATTTGTGACAGGAGAAGGATATGAGGCCGGATGGGCATCTGCCCGTCAATACGGCTCTGACCTTGTAGATGAGCATTATTATCAAGCACCAGAATGGTTTTTAGCGAATATGCATCACTATGATGATTACGATCCAAACGGTCCGAAAGTTTTTTTGGGAGAATATGCAAGCTGGGGGAATACATTTTATCATGCTTTAGTAGAGGCAGCTTATATGACGAGTTTAGAGAAGGCACCAGCCGTTGGGCTTGCCTGCTATGCACCGTTATTCTGTAACGCGGACTACGTGAACTGGCAGCCGGATATGATCTGGTTTAATAATCACCAGGTATATGGGACACCAAATTATTACGTTCAGAAACTATTTATGAATCATCAGGGAGAAGAAGAAATCCATATGGAGGTATCTGGGCTTGATACACCAAAACTTCTGTCTGATGGCAGCGGCCTGTCCGGGCAGGTTTCGGTAAGCGGCAATGATGTATGTGGGACAATCTGGGATATTAAAGTCATGAATCACGAAACAGGAAAAGAAACGATAGTACCGTCTATTGAAATTTCAGAAGATAATAAGGAGAATACGCTTGCTTTTGGTCTTGGAACAGATTATGAGCTTACAATGAAATTCAGACGGAGCAAGGGAAGAAAGGGCCTTAAGATATTCTTTGGACGAAAGGATGCGAAGAATACCGGAGTATGGGAGTTCGGCGGATGGGATAATTACGATTCGCTTCTTACTATGATTACAAACGGAAGAGGCTCCTGTATCTCTCATAGAATCTTCCATGTAGAGGACAAGGAATATACCTTAAAGCTTGCTGTAAAAGGAGCAAGTATCACAGCCTATATCAATGGAGAACTGTTTAATGAAGCCTCTTATCAGGAACCCGTTGTAGAAGATATCTATCTGGCATCCAGTAGAGAAAGTAAAACAGGAGATGTGATTTTAAAAGCAGTTAATCTGACTGGGGAAGATAAGGATGTTAAACTGATTCTTTCTGGTGCTTTAGATAAGGAATATGATGCAAGCCTCTATGAAATGGCAGGATATGCTTTTGATGCTGTGAATTCTTTTGAAAAGCCAGATGCTGTGATACCAGCGGAAAGAACGATAAAAGTAAGAGAAAAGGATACCATCACTTTTAAGAAGCATTCCCTTACAGTACTAAGAATCCATCAGGTCATGTAGGGGAAAACAGAAGAAGGGGAGTGTAAACAATGGAATTTGACAGAGAATGGATTGCAGACCCGGCATACTTTGCAGTAAATCGATTAGAAGCACATTCCAATCATGCATACTATTCAAATATGGAGGAGGCAGAGGAGAAGGAAAGCTCCTTTTCGCTCTCCTTAAATGGACTATGGTATTTTCATTATGCCAAAAATCAGGCATCAACAATCGATGGATTTGAGAAGAAGGAATATGACTGCAGATCATGGGACACTATAAAAGTCCCGGCTCATATGCAGTTAGAAGGGTATGATCAGCCTCATTATACGAATGTGACCTATCCATGGGACGGACATGAGGCGATTCGGCCCGGACAGATTCCGCAGGTGTTTAATCCGGTCGGAAGCTATGTAACCTACTTTGAAGTGCCGGAAGCAATGAAAGGAAAACGGATCCGGATTACATTCTTAGGAGTGGAAAGTGCGTTTGCACTCTGGCTCAATGGAGATTTTATCGGATACAGTGAAGACAGTTTTTCTCCAAGTGAATTTGAACTTACACCATCTCTTATCAATGGGGAGAATAAGTTGGCTGTTCAGGTTTATAAATGGTCCTCTGGAAGTTGGCTTGAAGATCAGGATTTCTTCCGGTTTTCGGGAATCTTTCGAGATGTAGTTCTGATGGCAGTTCCGGATATTCATATTAACGATCTGTTTGTGAGGACGGACTTTCCTAAGAGTTATCAGGAATCAGAAGTGACAATTGAGATAAAGACAGAATATCGCGATCAGGCTAAGAGTGGATTCGGGATAGTGGAGGCAGCCATCTATGAGCTACCGGATGCGTATGAAAGGCATTTGTTTACCCCAGCACCTGAGAAAAAGACAAGAAAGGCAAGCGCTATTATGATGCTGAAGCCATCGGTTCAGTTAGTCATTCCGGTAAAGAACCCGAATCTATGGAGTGCGGAAAATCCAGTCTTATATGAATTAGAGCTTTGCGTTCGGGATGAAGAGGATAACCTTATGGAAGTAATACGACAGCGAATCGGATTTCGTAAATTTGAATTAAAAGATGGGCTTATGAGGATAAATGGAAAGCGAATCGTGTTTAAGGGGGTAAACCGTCATGAGTTCAGCTGTTATCACGGAAGAGCGGTAACAAAGGAAGAAATGCTTGCTGATGTAAAGAATATGAAAGCGCATAATATCAATGCGGTCCGAACATCCCATTATCCGAATCATCCTTATTTTTATGATCTGTGTGATGAGTATGGCCTCTATGTGATTGATGAGACAAATCTGGAGACACATGGCACCTGGGCAAAACCGGGTGGAGCAGATGAAGATACCATTCCGAACAGCCGGGACGAGTGGAGAGAAATTGTACTGGACCGTGCAAAATCTTTGCTGGAACGAGATAAGAATCATGCCTCCGTATTAATCTGGTCCTGTGGAAATGAGTCATATGGTGGACGGAATCTGTATGAGATGTCGGAATATTTCCGTAAACGGGATAGAACAAGGCTTGTTCATTACGAAGGCATATTCAACGACCGCACTTATGAGGATACATCCGATATGGAAAGTCAGATGTACCCATCGGTAAAATCTATTCAGGCATTTTTAAAAGAACATAGAGAGAAGCCATTCCTCTGTTGTGAATATTCTCATGCCATGGGAAATTCCAATGGGGCGATGCATCAGTATACAGATCTGACGGATCAGGAGCCAAGATATCAGGGCGGATTTATATGGGATTATATTGATCAGGCTATACTGAAAAAAGATCGCTTTGGAAATGATTTTTTAGCATTTGGCGGCGACTTTGATGATAGGCCAACAGACTATAATTTTTGTGTAAATGGACTTGTTTTTGCGAATCGCATCAATTCACCAAAGATGCAGGAGGTTAAGTTCAATTACCAGAACATCTCTGTAAAACCTGGAAAAGACAAGGTTCTTATTGAAAATAAATCCTTATTTTTAAATGTGGATTGCTATGAAGGAAGAGTTCAGGTATTTCGTAATGGGGAAAAGGTCAGAGAGACTACACTTGTAGTAAGTCTTGAACCACTATCTGTTGCTCAATTTCCATTGAATCTGCCAAAAGAGACAAAAGCCGGTGAATATTGTATCATCGTATCGTTTCACTTAAAGCATGATATGTGCTTTGCAAAAGCCGGTCACGAAGTTGCATTTGGGCAAACGGTTTATACCATCGATAACGAACAGGAGAATGATTTAGAAAAGTCAGGACGTATAGAAGTTCATATATGTCCGGCCAATATTGGAATCCATGGAAAGGGATTTCAGCTGATTTTAGAGCGAGGCATAAAAGGGCTTGTATCTTATCAATATAAAGGAAAAGAGATGCTGTCGTCCCTCTTGGTTCCGAATTTTTGGAGAGCAGAGACGGATAATGACAGGGGATCAAAGATGTCCTATCGCTACGCACAGTGGAAGATTGCAAGCCTGTATCGGGACCTGGAAAACCTTACGTGGAATATTACAGATACGAAAGCTGAAGTACAGTATACGTACAGTTTTCCAACAGTACCAAAAACATGGGTTGTCGTTACGTATACCGTAAGCGGAGACGGTGCGGTACACATTGATATGGATTATAATCATACAGAAGGACTATCGGAACTTCCGGAGTTTGGAATGATGTTTAAGATGCCGGCTTCCTATGATAAAATCACCTGGTATGGTTTTGGTCCGGAGGAAAATTACTGCGATCGGAATAAAGGAGCAAGACTTGGCATTTATCAAAATCTAGCAAAAGATAATGTTACGCCATATGTGATTCCTCAAGAATGTGGAAATAAAACAGAAGTACGTTATGCATGTATAACGGATGGAACCGGATTAGGATTCAAATTAGATTCGGAAAAACCAATGAACTTTTCTGCACTTCCCTATACTCCGCATGAGTTAGAGTCAGCTTATCATCACTATGAGCTTCCCAAAACGCATCATACTGTAATACGGATAAGCCTGATGCAGATGGGAGTAGGCGGCGATGATAGCTGGGGAGCGAAACCACATGAAGAATACCGGATGAAGAATCAGGATTATCATTTTGGTTTCACACTAAAAGGGATAGAAACTAATAGAAAGAAATCCTAAATTGTGCAGAATGCTTAAAAATACTCATGAACTCGAAAAAGGATAATCTAAAATATCTGTTTTTACAAAAATCAAGTTGAAGTTTTCTAAATCATGTGTTAGTATGATAGCGCCGGCAAAACAAGCAATGGGATAGTCGGTGCTATCAATATATATAATTTTACATGATATATGTGGGAGGCAGATATCTTGTTAGCGGTATACTAGTATACTGCATATATTTTTTTGTTCGGCACACTAGTGCTTTGCATTGATGAAGTGGCGCGATGGATACATAGAGCAATAGAGGTCGGTCAAAAGTGGGGGGAGCAAAGAGTTAGAGATTAGTGAGGTTTGAATTTGATGAATGTAGAAAACACAGAAGCAAAAACAGCGTTTAATGAAACGACTCCAACTTTATTTGGTTTAGGAGAAGGAGAAAAGGCCATTGTTATCTTTGGGCTTGCGTTATTTGAAGGGGAGCGCTGTCCGGAAGAAGCACATCTTGAATTTGGTTTATTTCTAACAACTGAGGATCAGATTCATAAGACTGTTAAGGAAGAAAAAGCAAAAGAAGAGTGTCTTAAGGTATTGAAAGAGTATGGCGTTGTGAATTTTACAACAACCATGCGCATGGACTATATGGGATACGGGGCGCTTATGGATGAGCTCTCTCAAAAAGGTTATAAAATAATGACATGCGGGAACCGTATTAAGGTAAAATTTGAGGAATTTTATGGTCCATCCATTGCGGATATGCTTTTCACATCCTGCAGACTTTCTCCAATGTTTGAGCATTCAAAGATGCGCAATGAGATTGAGGAGATTTATGATATTACAAAGCGGATGAATTCATTTCCATATAATTATGCCATGGTTCATCAGCTTGATAAAATCACAGTAATTTCAGAAAACTTTGTAAATGAATTTACAGCAGTAATTAAGGCGTACGAGATTTTTTCACGTATGGATTAGCAGTATTAATCCCGCTTATTAAGTTTTAAGCGGGAAAAGAAAATACCGTCAGGAAAAGCATTCAATTTATGCTTTCCCTGACGGTATTTTTGTATAAAAGGTCTAAAATAAATAATAATCGCCTTGTAATCTTTGAATCGACTGTTATAATAACGTAAATGGAAATAGGGAGGGATTTTAAAATGAAACTTACAACATTGTGCTATATAGAGAGGGAGAATGAGTATCTGATGCTGCATCGCATTTCAAAGGAGAACGATGCAAATAAGGATAAATGGATCGGAGTGGGAGGAAAGTTTGAATCGGGAGAAAGCCCGGATGACTGTCTGCTACGGGAAGTAAAGGAGGAAACCGGATTATCGCTAACTTCCTATCGGTTCCGCGGAATGGTTACGTTTGTATCGGATGTATGGGAAACAGAATATATGTGTCTTTATACTGCCGATTCATGGAATGGTGTAATGGGAGAGTGCAAGGAAGGCGTTCTTCAGTGGGTAAAAAAGGAGGAGATTTCAAAACTGAATTTATGGGAAGGGGATAAAGTATTTTTAAGACTGCTTGCAGAGGAACAACCTTTCTTTTCGTTAAAACTGGTATATGAAGGAGAAGCATTGAAGGAAGCCTGGTTAGATGGAAATGAAATTAAAAGACATGAATAAATATAATATTATTTATGGGTAAACCATTAATTTACATTTTCCGCGTAGCCATTTATAATAATAGATATTATAAAAGGAACGAGGTCTTGAGTTTATGGAAGCATTCGAATTAAACAGGAATACATGTATTGAGACAGCAATAAAAACGAAACCTGTATTTTATGCAAAAGAACGATTTTATGAAGATCTTGAAAGAACGTTAAAAAAAACGGGCAGCACGCAGGAAAAGAAGGCAAAGAAGATATCGAAAATCCATCTTTTACTGTCAGAGGATGTGCCGGATCCCGAAACATTTGTATGGAATGTAACGGATGAGCAGAATCTTTATCTGACAGCGAAGGATGAACTGGGGCTGATTTATGGCCTGATTCATATCAGTGAAAGATACCTTGGAATTTTGCCTCTTTGGTTTTTCTGTGACCAGCAGTTTGAAAAAAAAGAATGCGTGCAGATCGAACCTGGAGTGTATCAGTCCAAACCAGCGTATATCCGTTATCGTGGATGGTTCATCAATGACGAAGTACTGCTTACGGCATGGAGGATTAAAGGGGATTCTGAGCTTCCATGGAAGATGGCATTTGATGCCCTTCTTCGCCTGGGGGGCAATATGGTCATACCTGGTACGGATAAGAATGCGCATGTACATAATAAACTGGCAATGGATATGGGGCTAATCATTACGCATCACCATGCAGAACCACTTGGAGCAATGATGTTCTCCAGAGCCTATCCAGACCTTACCCCATCTTATAAGGAGTATCCGGATTTATTCTTAAGATTGTGGGAAGATGCGATTGAACGGCAGAAGGATAGACGCGTTGTATGGAATCTTGGATTCAGGGGGCAGGGAGACTGTCCGTTCTGGATGAATGACCCGATGTATGCAACGGGGGAACAAAGAGGGAAGCTGATCAGTGATCTGATTCAAAAACAGTATGATCTTGTATGTGAGAAAGTCGATCATCCGGTGTGTTGCACCAATCTTTACGGAGAGGTGATGGAGCTGTATAAAGAGGGGTATATCCATATTCCGGATGAAGTGATTAAGATATGGGCTGATAATGGGTATGGGAAAATGGTGTCGAGACGGCAGGACAATGTTAATCCAAGAGTACCGGCACTTCCGGATGTAAAAAAAGATGGCACACATCATGGTATCTATTATCATGTTTCTTTTTATGATCTGCAAGCGGCCAACCATATTACCATGTTTCCAAACAGCATGGAATTTTTGTGTGAGGAGTTAGAACATGCTTTTGAGTCCGGTGTAAGAGATTATCTTATTGTAAATGGATCTAATATCCGTCCGCATGTATATTCACTATCTCTTGTTGCTCGTCTGTGGAAAGAAGGAAAGGCAGATCCGAAACAGCATCTGGAGTGGTTTTTGAAGAATTACTATCAGATCAGAAGCAAGGAGATGCTAGATGAGATGGCGGTAATCTTTAATGCCTATCCAGGATGCATGGCTGCTTACGGAGATAAAGAAGATGAGCATGCAGGTGAGCAGTTTTATAATTATATAACACGAATTTGCATCTCTGCTTTAATGAAAGGGAATAAAGAAGAAACAGAAAAATCGTTATTATGGTTTCACGACGGACCTTTTTCAGAACAAATTGCAGCATTTCGGGCGTGTGTTGCTCCCGCATCAACAAAGCTTACATCGCTTTTCGAGCAATATGAGGAGCGTAAAAAAAGGCTTGCTGAAAATAAGGAAGGAAATGTTACCTTATTAGATGATACGATTGGGCTGTGGATTACCATTCATCTGCAGTGTGCAAACGGTTCCCTTTGGTTTTGCAAGGCTTTTGAATCTTATAAAAAAGGATGCCTTAAGAATGCTTTCTTTGAAAGCGGGAAAGCAGCGGCATATTTTGATCTTGCGAATATGGCAATGCAGCAGAGGGAGCATGATAAATGGCTTGGATTCTATCAGAATGACTGCCTGACGGATGTGAAATTTACAGCATATTTATTGCGACAGTTTATGGGATGGCTTCGTAATCTGGGGGATGGACCACATTTTTATAAATGGCAGCGCGATGTCACGTTGTCAGAAGAGGACCGAAGAGTTATGCTGATTACGAATATGCATAATCATATGACAACCGAAGAGCTGTTTCAAGCAATGTCCAGCCAATATGGGGATGACATTTTGTAACAAAAACAGACATTTTACATAAAATATAATGTACCTAATAATATTCTGATTTGGCATATCAGGAAAGGGGAATAAAGTTGAAGATGACAGAGCGCCATACAGGCCCTGGTTGCTATATAAAAGTATTTAACGAATCTCCGATGTCTGTCAGATTGCATGCTTCTTTTCTTCTTGATGAAAAGATGGAAGGAAGAATGAGTGATTTATGTGAGTCTGGTGCAAATACAGCGATTGAGATTCCTGCGTTGGCCAAGAAAGTATCCTATTCCATTCTGGGAAAGGAGAAAGAGGAGTCTTTCCGTATTATTCTTTCGAAAAGAATGGGAAATCCAATCCATCTTGCTATGCAGATTGAGAAAGATGGGTCAGGCAATATTTTGGTGAAAGAAGTAAGAAGGGGCTGACACAGGAATGAATTTTTTATAAGGAAGATGAGATATGGTCTTCCAGTACAAAAAGTGAGCAGGAAGTGATTTGGGTGAATTCGCTTCCTGCTCACTTTTTGCTTGGAAAAACAATGCATAAATCTGCCATAAGCTTTCTAAATATTAGTGAAAATACCAATTCCTATTTGAAAAAATGTGAGCTATACTGGTTATCTTGGTTTATAAACGAAACCGCTATTATAAGAAAAAGGGCTGGTGTGAGTATGTTCTCAAAAAACGCTTTAAAAAAGCTGATTATACCGTTAATTATTGAGCAGATTCTGGCGGTGACGGTAGGCATGGCGGATACGATGATGGTCTCTCATGCAGGGGAAGCCGCAATCTCCGGTGTCTCTTTAGTAGATATGATCAATAACCTGTTAATATCGGTTTTCGCTGCGCTGGCAACCGGCGGTGCAGTTGTTACAGCACAGTTTATCGGTGGCAAGAAAAAGGAAAAGTCTCTTGAGTCTGCAAGACAGCTTATTTTTATTGCGGCCTGCATATCAACGATTATTATGGGATTATGTTTGATCTTGCGTCGGCCTGTTTTAAGAGGCTTGTTTGGTTCAATCGATTCGGAGGTTATGGAGAATGCCACTATCTATTTTATGATATCAGCGCTGTCTTATCCGTTTCTGGCAGTTTATAATTCGTGTGCAGCATTGTTCCGTGCGATTGGCAATTCACGTATCAGTATGCGGGTATCGATTCTTATGAATTTGATTAACGTAACGGGGAATGCAATCTGTATTTATAGCCTTTCTATGGGAGTGGCAGGTGTTGCAATCCCATCTCTTGTATCCAGAGCATTTGCGGCAGTTGTCATGCTCATCCTGATTCGGAATCCTAAAAATGAGGTTTACTTAAAAAAGGGATTGATTATTCCGAACAAGGACATGATTGGCAAAATATTATATATTGGAATACCAAATGGATTGGAAAATGGATTGTTTCAGTTCGGCAGAGTGATTGTTGTCAGTATTATAGCCGGATTTGGAACGGTTCAGATTGCAGCCAATGCGGTTGCAAATAGTGTTGACAGCATGGGATGCATTGCAGGGCAGGCAATGAGTCTTGCTATGATCACTGTTGTGGGACAATGTGTTGGAGCAGGAGACGAAGAGCAGGTACGTTTCTATACAAAGAAACTGATGAAATTGACGTATGGAATCACGGCGGCAGTGAATACGTGTATTCTGCTTGCACTGCCGTGGATTCTTAGCATATTCAGCCTGACACCGGAGACAAGAAAACTTGCTTATATCCTTATTATGATTCACAATGGATTTGCAATCCTGTTCTGGCCGGCATCCTTTACACTGCCCAACGCGCTTCGTGCCTGCAATGATGTGAAGTTTGCAATGTTTGTTTCTATATTCTCAATGGTTGCTTTCCGTATTCTGTTCAGTTATATTCTTGGCGTGGGATTTGGACTTGGTGCGATCGGTGTATGGATTGCTATGCTGATGGACTGGATATTCAGAGTGATTTGCTTTGTATTGCGTTTCGCATCCGGTGTTTGGAGGAAAAAAGCGGGGATAGCAGCATAAAGGACAGCACTTTTTGCATGGTATATAGCATTTTTTGTGGTTTTTTTAAAATATGATGCATATTATACTATATTATAGGAAATAAACGTGACATTCTATAATGCGGAATAGTATAGTAATGCTGGAGGGGTACCATGTGTGTTGAGTTAATGAAATATCATGGATCAGGAGACGATTATTTGATTTATGATCCGGTGAAAAATCAGATGAATTTAAATGCAGCTCAGGTGAAGCTGATTTTCAATAGAAGTCTTGTAAGTGGTTCGGAAGGAATTCTAGTTGGACCGATTTATGAAGGAGATCAGTGCAAGGTGCATATGTTTCGCCAGCGAGGAACGAAAAAGAAAACGAGAAACGGTTACCGTATTTTCTTAACCTATCTAAAAGATCAGGGCTATGAGTGGCAGAAATCTGAGAAAGTGACATTAGTGGATGCTGAAACAATGAAAGAAGAAAATATGGATATGTATCATAAAGAAGTACAGGTAATGCAGGCATCCTTAGGGGAAGAGGAAGAGCAGGCACGTTCGGTTGGAAAAGTGATGCTGTTTGACAGCTTTGTAGATAATTTGAAAGAGTATGAATAAGATGATAGAGCAAGGGATGCAAAACATACGTTTGCGTCCCTTGCTCTATTATGGTATATTATTTTGGAAATAGTAGAATTTGTTTCTAGTAATTTTTTTTGAAATTTGGTATGATATTATTTACGCTATTGTATTAGAATATGAATTTACAACAGCGATTTGATTTTAATCAGCTAAATGGCTGAGGAGTAGAGCTAGGTGAAAGATATGAGTAACGAAACGAAAGACATAGGATATCAGGAGGGAATTGAGCATTTTTTCAATGATTTAAAATATGTGACGGTAAGCCTTGTGAAAGACCGGAATCAGCTTTTGGATAAGTTTGAAGGAACTATTTTTGATATTCCATATGAAGAGATAAAAGAACGTTACAGCAACGAATATGAGATGTTTTATTATTCAGTGGATCAAGGTTTACATAAAAGCAGCAGGCAGATGACAGTAAGAGAGAATATGCAGTTATTGAGCTATTATAAGGAAAAGCTTAGTCATGTGACCGGATGTCTGTCCAGCATATTGAAAGAACGCGCTGGATTATGGGAATCATTTGGTTTTCATGGATTTGACAGCTTTCAGACAATGCGTGTTTTTTTAGATGCCGCACAGGGAGTTACAAAAGAGCTTGCGGTGACTTATTCCTGGTTTGACCTGAAGAATGAAGAAAAGATGCGTGGATATATTGATGAAGTTCAGACAAAGATGGAAGATAGTCAAAAAGCAAGAAAACGCATTATGAAAGTCTGGAACGAAGAAGTATTTTTAGAAGAAAATCGTCAGATGATTGAATCCTTTGTTTCATCCAAACAGGGAAATCTGAAATTCTTAAATAGTTCCTTTTGGAAGAACCGCAAAAAACTGAAGGCACTTTTCAAAGAGGATGCGGAGCTGTTGACAGATCAGGAGATTGATGTACTGCATCATAATATGCAGATTCTAAAACATGATGGAGGGTGGCTGATCCGTCATGAGGAGGAAATCAAATCGATTATTGGAGAAGCTTATCTTCATGAGAATACAGACTTTGAGAATCTTCGTGTTTCTTACCAGAAATTCCGAGAGTTTTTAGCTCTTTTTGAAGGAAGGGAGATACCGGAAAGGCTGATTGACAGATTTGTTTCCGAGCGAGCAGCGATACCATATTTTTGTGATATTGTAAAACAGCTTTCCTTTTATTATCCAGACAGCATTTACCAGGAGTTTGCATGTATTTATCCAAATTCAGAGGAAGAGAAGTTCTATTTTACTCCTATTAAGCAGTTGTATGATTATTGCTGTCAGTCATTAGAAATCATAATTCATCTGGAGATGGATTATAGCCTGTTTATGCAGAAAGCGAGGGCACACGTGGCAGATATGATGCTGCTAGGAGAAGTCCGTACTGCACTGTACCAGATTGAACGCGTCATTCAGAAGGAAAAATGGCTGAAAGATAATGAGGGAACAATCGCAACGATCTGTGCCGGTCAATACCGCAATCATGAGACCGACTGGGAGGCATTAAAAAAATATCTTCTCGAACAGAAAGAAGATCAGGCTAAAGCGGCAGAACTTGCCAAGAATGTGGAGAATATCACATACACGTATGAATTTGACCAGATACGTATCGCAGATAAGGAAGAGTTTAAGAAAGAATATGGCAACTTGGAAGATACGTTCGCGCTGCTTTCTTATATTATAGAGAAAGAACAGCCAATCTCTGTGAAGACACTTTCCAGACGAGCCGCTTCCTTTTTAGCGCTTCCGCGTGTGACACCGAAACTGAAATCAAAAATTGGAAGCTACCTTGCAGAAGCCCTTCCGGACGAATATATTGTTCAGAATGAATATGTAATGGCAGCAGACCTTGAGAGAATTAAGTTCCGTATTCCTGAAAATCCAGAGGTAAAGCGAAGTGTAGATGAGCTTTGTGAAGAGGAATTAAAAGCCGGTATCAAGAGAGTGATTGAGGTTCACCAGGAAATTACGCTGGATGCCATTGGAAAAGTAATTGCATCACAGCTGAATTATCCAAGAAGAAGCAAATCATTTAATGATACAATCGAACGTGCAGTTTTACAGTTAAAGCGGGATAATAAGATTGTCCGACACAGCGGCGGCTGGAGACTTCTTTCTTGATTGATAGGAGAATAGATAAAAAATCCGTTTACGGGCTGAGAGACCAGCAGATATGTTGGGAGTCAGTTTGTGAACGGGTTTTTTATTTACATATTTTATTAAAGTATGATATAGGCGGATCTAGGAAATGTTTTTTGCTAATTAAATAGGGAAAAAAGTTGAATAATGGGTAAAACTGTATTAGAATAAGGAAAAAAATTATTACATATCAAGGGGGAAAAAGTATGTTATGCATTAAAAATGGTATGATTCATGATGCAGTGAATCGGGAACCTTATATTGCGGATATTTTGACAGAGGACGGTAAAATCGTAAAAATTGAGCCCAACATTCAGGTTGATGATTCCATGGAAGTTTTAGATGCAACAGGACTTATGGTATACCCGGGATTTGTGGAAGCACACTGTCATCTGGGGCTTGACGGACATGGAATTGGATTTGAAGGGGATGACTGCAATGAGATGACCGATATTCTGACCCCACAGTTAAGAGCCATTGATGCCATCAATCCAATGGATGTGACGGTTAATCAGGCAGCTCTCGGAGGGGTTACTTGCGTAGGAACCGGTCCCGGAAGTGCAAATGTATTAGGCGGAACATTTGCAGCGATTAAGACAACCGGTAAGCGCATTGATAATATGATCGTAAAAGAAGCAGTCGCAATGAAATGTGCATTCGGTGAGAACCCAAAACGCTGTTACCGTGATAAAAATAACTATTCCAGAATGTCATCCGCATCAAAGCTGCGTGAGATTCTTTATAAGGCAAAAGAATACATGGAGAAGAAAGAGGCGGCAGGAGAGGATATTACCAAGAGACCATCCTATGACTGTAAATTAGAAGCGTTGATTCCGGTTTTAAAACGTGAGATTCCGTTAAAAGCACATGCGCATAGAGCAGATGATATCTTTACAGCAATCCGCATCGCAAAAGAATTTAATCTCAAACTTACACTGGAGCACTGTACAGAAGGACATTTAGTAGCAGATGAGATCGCGAAAGAGAACTATCCGGTTGCGGTTGGACCATCTTTTGGCCATGCTACCAAATATGAACTTCGCAATAAAACATTTGAGACTCCCGGCATATTAGCAAAAGCAGGCTGTCAGGTATCCATCATTACCGATTCGCCGGTAACACCGCTTCATTACCTTCCATTATGCGCAGGTCTTGCAGTGAAGAATGGAATGGATGAGTTTGATGCGCTAAAGGCAATCACAATCAATCCGGCTAAACATCTGGGGATTGAAGACAGGGTTGGATCGATTGAACCAGGAAAGGATGCCGATTTTGTCCTTGCCAATGATAATCCAATGGAATCTTCTACAAAAATCATGTATACTATAATCAATGGCAAACTCATAGAGAAAGACAGCAACCCACTGGTGTAGGACGCACACTGGACTGGAAGGATTTGGGGCAAAAAGACTGGTGAACGGGGCTTTGTGGCAAGTAATACAGTTTTGCTTGCCACAAAGCCCTTTTATTCAGGGGAAAAGTCCAAAATCCAATTTAGTCAGAATGTTCAAAAATGAATTGAGTTACTAATGTAATTGACGTAATCTATGAAAAATGGGATTGTCTGATGTGATGGAAATAGTTTGTTTATGGATTTAGTTTAGTTAAAAAGAATTGAGGAAATAGGTATGGATATTTTTAGTGATTGTTTGGATTATGAGGATGTAGATTTTAGTGTGTGGTTTGATGAGGACGGAGAAGGGATTGAGATAGAGGAGTTAGAGGATGAAGAAATCCGTAATGCATTAATTATGTTAGATCGAAAGATTAAGATGCTGCCGGAACATGAGAATATCGAAATATGGGAAGAGTATCGGCGGATTTTTAAAGAAATGTTGTAGAAATTAGAAACATTAGCACTGTCTTTGTCATATCATAGTATTAAGAATAGAAAGAACAGGGTGGTGCAATGGATTCCAATACATTAGACAGAAGATGGGATGCAGAATATGAGATACCATTATGCTGCAATTATACACCGGCTGGAAGAATTCCGTTAAGAATCCAGAAACATGAGATTGCAGGAAAGCTAAAAGATGAGATGCAGGTAATTGAATATGAAACTGTACCAGAATCCGAGATGATCCTTCCGGATGCAAGCGAGTATTTGCTGTGGTATGGCTTATCCGTAGTCTCCTATGTAAAGAACTCCTATATCAAGGTATTCCTTGTCTTAAATGGCAAGCCCTTATACGAGACAATGAAACTCTATCGTCTCGGCGCAGATAAAGAGCGTATCATTCAGTATCAGCACGCCCTGACATCCAGTGAAAAAGAGAGCCGCCTTACCATTCAATTCGAAGTAACCCCCGAAGACCACATGGAGATCAGCGGTCGTGTCTCCCTCCTAAACCAGGCTTCATAATAAAGGGTGCCTCATCCCACTTACTCTCATTCTTGAATGGTGTGAGTCCGACTGAACGCCAAACAGGGAAAGGAAGAGGGACGGAAGGACGAGCGGGGTGCGGTGCAGTATCATCCGAATGTTCGGACGATACTGCACCGCACTCCGCTCGTCCTTCATCCCCTCTTCCGTTTTCGCCCGTCTCTAAATCCACCCCGAAAATTCAAATATGCTCTGCTTTTCGGATTTGTCTTCGGACTGGAGGATCTGGCTGCGCCAGGTACGTGGTGAAACCCCGATAACCTTGATAAAATACCGGTTAAAGCTGGATACCGAGTGGAAGCCTACCTGCTCTGATATACTAAGAATTGCTTCTTCTGTGCTTTTTAATAAGGAGCAGGCTTTATAAATTCTTGTCTTGTTCACATAGTCGAGGGGACTTGTCCCCATAATATCGTTAAATACTCGTCTAAAGTGGGTCACACTCAAATGACAAACCATAGCAAGATCCTCGACGGAAAATTGCTGCATATAGTTTTTGCGGATATATTCAAGCGCTGGAGAGATGACAAGAGCATTCTCCGGCGTTTCTTTTTGCCCCAGACTCGATTCATTCGATTTCTGAATCCGAAACATCTCAATGCAAAGAGCAAGAAGCAGTCCGCGCACACTGGACTGATAATTGCTTTTTTGTTCCTTCATCTCCTGCAGTACACATTCTGCCAGAAAGTGTATCTTTGGATGCTCTTCTTTATGTATGATTAGAAAGGGATTGGGAGAAGAGTGCGTAATTGGCATTGAGATATCCTGTGAGTAATATTCAAAAATACCTCGGAACATATCATCTGTATCCAGAAAAAGATAGGACCAAAGGCTTTGGACGCCTTTGTTACTATATGTAGTGTGAGGAAGATCCTTTGGAATAAAGGTGATATCGCCGGCTTTAAAAGGAACTGTCTTATCTTCAATCTCCATAATTCCGCTATCGGTATGACAGATTCCAATTTCAAGACAATTATGAAAATGGAGTCTCCCGCTTTTGATATCCGATATTCTCCACCTATTTCCAGTCAGCAGGAGAACTGGAAAATTGACTGGTAATATGTAATTTCGATATTCTACGATCGTTTTTTTATGACGTGGCATGAAATTCCTCCTAATATATTACTATATTTTCCACTTCCTATTATAGCCTAACAAAAAACGAAAATCAACCAAAGAAATGCCGAAAGGTACGAACAATCTCTTGTGAAATACACAACAAAGTGTAAAAAAAACAAGATATGGGAGAAGAAATGCACAATTCAAATTCCTTAATTTGTAAAAAGTGTCAAACGTTATTCAAAATGATGGTCGAAATTGCACAATACTTAAGACATATTGATTAGAATTGGAACAATATACCAGTTATAATGTATGTAAATCAAATGAATGAAATAGTTCAGCAATCAAGTACTTTAAGTAAAATAATACGAATATGTAAAAGGAAAAAGTGAGAATACCAGAGAAGATAATCGAAATATAGTTCAATGAGGCGATTGATTTACTAATGAGTAAATTAATATAGCAATGCATAAAACTTAACGGGGGTGTTCATTTGGAAAAGCAAAAGCAAGCCAATAAGCAGAATAAACAAAAGCTTATTCGAGGCAGACATGGTAGGTATTATTACCTTAAGAGAGACTGGCAACTCTATTTATTACTTTTAGTTCCATTACTTTTTGTCATTATATTCAATTTTGCTGCATATCCGGGTTTACGAATGGCATTTATGAATTACAAGCCGGCAAAAGGATATGCTGGAAGTGAATGGGTAGGGTTAGAGATTTTCCACAAGATTTTTAAAGATGCAGATTTCCTTCGTGCTTTAAAAAATTCCATTGTATTTAACTTGTTGGATCTCGTGATCGGATTCCCAGTACCAATTATTTTAGCAGTACTTTTAAACGAACTTCGTTTTACAAAATTCAAGAAAGTAACACAGACTATTCTTTATTTACCACATTTCCTATCCTGGGTTATCGTAGCAAGCGTTGCTTATACTTTATTCAAACCAGAAACAGGTCTTGTGAACATTCTTCTTAGAAATGCAGGTGTGATTGAACAGGGTGTTCCGTTCCTGACAGAAAAGTGGCATTGGGCTGTTACGTATCTGTTAATCGGCGTATGGCAGGGAATGGGCTGGAGCTCCATTATTTATTTAGCAGCAATCACAGGTATTAACGGCGAATATTATGAAGCCGCAACGGTAGATGGTGCAAACAGATGGCAGAAGATCTGGCACATCACACTTCCAGGAATCAGAAGTACTACTGTAACATTATTAATTATGAACTTAGGACGTATTATGGGAAGTAACTTCGAACGTCTGGATTCCTTCGGAAATACACAGGTTAAAGATTTCCAGTATCAGTTCGCAATCTATATTTATGAAAAAGGTCTTAGCTCCGGTAACTTTAGCCGTGCAACAGCAGTAGGTTTGTTCCAGTCACTTGTTGGACTTGGACTTGTACTTTTAGCTGACAGGTTTGCAAAGAAACTTGGCGAAGACGGATTAATATAAGGGGGTGACTAAGATGGATGCTACAAATGTAAGTGTAAAACAAACTAACGCAAAAAAGAGAAAGAATTTTGAGCAGGAAGAGGAAAATGCAAGATCATTCGGATTAAAGAAATTATACGTCAGCGATGTCGTGATTATGGCAATCTTAGTTATTCTCTGCTTAACATGTATTCTTCCATTTATGCATCTGATTGCAAAATCACTGAGTAGTAATTCAGAAGTTCTTGCAAAGAATGTATATCTGTTTCCAAAGGGAATTAATGTAGATGCTTATCGATCCATTTTTGCAGATGGTCAGCTGACACATTCCATGTTATTTACAGTTTTAGTAACTGTGATTTTCACACTGCTTGGTATGATCGTAACAACTTGTGGAGCATATCCGCTGTCAAGAAAACGTTTAAAAGGTAGATCATTCTTTTCTGTATTATTAATGTTCCCAATGTACTTTGGTGCTGGTTTGATTCCTGCTTATCTGTTGATGAAGGATTTACATCTTTTAGATACCATGTGGGTATTAATTCTTCCATTAGTTTTTTCACCATATAACATGCTGATCATGAAGAGTTTCTTACAATCCTCTATCCCAGACAGCTTGGAAGAAAGTGCATTCTTAGATGGAGCAAGCAATATTACAATTTTATGGAAGATCGTGCTTCCATTATCCAAACCAATTATCGCAACACTATGTCTGTTCTATGCAGTCGGCAGATGGAATGCATATGCGGATGCAAAATACTACATAACAACAAAAGCATTACAGCCAATTCAGTACTTATTAAGCAACATGGTATTATCTTCAGCTGACAGTTCTGTAAGCTTATCAGAAGCAGCAGAAGTAGTAAGTACACCAGAAGTATATCAGGCAGCTGCTGTTATGTTCGCAACAATTCCAATTATGTGTATTTACCCATTTGTTCAGAAGTATTTCGTAAAGGGTGTTATGATCGGTGCCGTAAAGGGCTGATTTAAAGATTACTATAATCAGGGTAGTTATACTTGAATGATCAAGTGACTATACAGTAAGAGGCGGCTATTCTTTATTACTTTTCATCATTTCAGTAAGAAATGTACGGAATAGTTGCCACATTCATTAAAGGAGGAAGTAAGTTATGAAGAAAGATCTTCGAAAAGTTACTGCTATTGCATTGATGGGGACAATGATAGTAGGTATGAGCACAGGATGTAGCAAGAAAGACGACGCAAAAGACACAGGTTCTGATGCCGTAGCAGCTACAACTGCGCCTAAAGAAGAAACTAAGAGTGACGAAAGTGCGGCAACTTCCACACCAGAAGCAACACAGGCTGCAGAAGCAGTTGCAGGTATTGATGGATGGACTCCATTTGCTGACAGGGTAACAATTACAGTTCCAGTTTACGATCGTTCCAAAGAAGGTTATCCAGCTGTTGATGATAATTACTGGACAAAATGGGTTCAGTCAGAGTTCGGTGACAAATACAATATTGAAGTTCAGTATGTAGCTATCCCAAGATCTGATGTTATGACAAAGTACAGCTTATTAATCGCAGCTGAACAGACACCAACCATCCTGATGGAATATGATTATCCAAAGGTAGCTCAGTGGGCAAATGATGGCGCTATGCAGGTTATCGACTTAGACAAGTTTGCACAGGTAGCACCTACTTATTATAACAAGATGGTTGAGAACAACCAGCTTAATTATACCGATATTAACGGGGAAACATACTTCGTATTATCTGAAAGACCATATTACAACACAGGATATACATATGCTTCCTTCGTAAGAAAAGACTGGTTAGATGCAGTAGGAATGGAAGTTCCAAAGAGCTACGAAGAATACTGCAAGGCTATTGATGCAATTAAGGCAGCAGGTCTTACCGACCAGGCTCCATGTGGTTTAGCACTTCCAACAGCAGCTTATGTTGCTAACTTTGCATTCCGTGATTTCCCAGCTAATGAAGAAGAGTGGGCAATGCATTCAAGTCTTGGTACACCAAGCTTATCTTGGGAACCAACCTATAAGTTATTAAAGAGACAGAATGCTGAATATAACAAAGGCTACTTCTCAAGTGAATATGACTTAGATGCTGACGGTTCTCAGATGAAGACAGACTTCATCAATGGCAAGACATACAGCTACGGCGGATATATGTCAGCTAATGTTGACTGGTTAACTGCTTTCTATGAAAAGAATCCAGATGCAGAACTTGCAATTGCAAGCAACTATGGTGGTGTAGAAGCTGGTGTTGTTGATCAGCCTACCTTAAGAGCAGATAACCCATTTGGTATGATTGTTGGTTTCAGTTCCTTAGCAACAGAAGATCAGTTAAAAGCTGCTTGGATGTACATGGAATGGATGAGCCAGGAAGATACTTTATTTACACTTGAAAATGGTATTGAAGGCGTAACTTATACATTAGATGAGAAAGGCCTTCCAGTTGTTAATGGTGACTATCGTGGTGAAGAAATGTTAAATCATAACTGTAACATTGATATGACATGTATCGTACATGCAAGCAAGACAATTGGTACAATTGAAGACAGCATCGCTGCAATCGCTCCACAGGGTCTTCCACAGGATTTCACTCAGGCATTAATCGACAACTACTATGAATTAAAAGAAATCGCAGAAAAGGGCTGGGCTTACTCTGATCCAGTATTTGCTGTAGCAATTGATTCTGAAAGTGAATATTCTGCAACATTATTATCCTTATGGAAAGAATACTCTGTTGAATTAACAAAATGCAAACCAGAAGAATTCGATGCTTTATACAATGATTTAAGCAAGAAGTTCTTAGATGCAGGATATCAGGAAGTAATTGATGAAAGATTAGAAGCTTATAAAGCAGGCAACACAACAAAACTTCCAGAACAGAAATAAAGTTTAACAGGGGGTGCTTGTCACCCCCCATTTTAATTCATAGGGAAGTTTGAGGCACTTCCTATGAATTAAAAACTCTATGAGGGATGCGCATAAAGCATGTGCTTTAGCCCCAAAAAAACTTTAAAAAGAATAGATTGGGAGGATAGAACGTAATGTCAAAGGACTTGAATAGCGGCAGTTTTACGTTACCGGGGGAAGCAGGTTACGAGAAGTTAACATTAGAGTTAGCAGAGAAATGGGGAGCGGATGTAATCAGGGATAGTGATGGTACTAAATTATCAGACGATTTATTGCATGCTGGTTTTGGCATCTATTCTACCATCTGTTTGATCAGAGATCACAATGAATTTGCAAAGAAGAATATGGATACGTTGCAGCAGACTTTCCTGGTTACAAATCCAGAGGTAGCGACATCCGATAGCTTATCCATTTCATTATTAGAAGGATTTTTTGAAGAACAGTTTAAAATCAATGATTCAAAAGAAGCAATGAAGTACTGGCAGGTAATGGACCGTACTACAAATCGTGAAGTAGAAAAATATCAGTGGAATTATGATGAGACAAGCGGAAATGTTATTATAACAGGAATAAAACCATATCATACCTATACGGTAAGTTTTATGGCGTATCGAATCTGGGAAGAAATCTCGATGTACAATCATACAACAAATAACTGGGATAAAGAGCATTTGATGCAGATTGATCCGAGATATCCAAAAGTTCAGGAATATCTTCTTAACTGGATGGAAGAATGGTGCAAGACACATCCTGATACAACCGTTGTTCGTTTTACCTCCATGTTTTATAATTTCGTATGGATCTGGGGAAGCAGCATGAGAAATCGTAACCTGTTTTCTGACTGGGCATCCTATGATTTTACCGTGAGTCCAAAGGCATTGGATGAATTCGCTAAGAAGTATAAATACTCTCTGACAGCAGAAGATTTTGTAAATCAGGGAAAGTATCACGTAACACATATGCCATCTGATCAAAAGAAGAAAGACTGGATGGAGTTTATTAATCAGTTTGTAATTCAATTTGGAAAAAAATTAGTTTCTATTGTACATAGATATCAAAAGAAAGCGTATGTTTTCTATGATGACAGCTGGGTGGGCATCGAACCATATAATGGGAAGTTTGAGGAGTTTGGATTTGATGGCATGATCAAATGTGTATTTAATGGATATGAAGCAAGACTATGCGCAGGCGTTCCGGTAGAAACACATGAGATTCGACTTCATCCATATCTGTTCCCAGTAGGACTTGGTGGAGCTCCAACCTTTATGAAGGGCGGAAACCCAACATTGGATGCAAAGAACTACTGGAAGAATGTAAGAAGAGCTGTTCTTCGTGCGAAGATTGATCGAATCGGTCTTGGCGGATATCTTCATCTTGTACAGGATTTCCCGGATTTTGTGGAATATATCAGTGAGTTATCTGATGAGTTCCGTTCTATTAAAAAGCTTCATGAAGAAGGCGCACCACTTGTAAAGAAGACTAAGGTGGCAGTTCTTCACAGCTATGGTTCTATCCGTTCCTGGTCTTTATCCGGACATTTCCATGAAAGCAATGTACATGACCTGATCCATATCAATGAAGCATTATCCGGTTTCCCATTTGAAGTAAAGTTTATTAACTTTGAAGATGTAAAGAATGGCGCACTGGATGATACGGATGTGGTAATCAATGCAGGCATGGCAGGAAGCGCATGGAGCGGCGGAGATGCATGGAAGGATGAAGAAGTAGTAACGCTTTTAACCAAATGGGTTTATGAGGGCGGTACATTTATCGGTGTAAATGAACCTTCCGCAGTAAAAGGCTATGAGACCTATTTTAGAATGGCACCGGTACTTGGAATAGACGAGGATCTTGGTGACCGTGTCAACCATGGAAAGTGGTCTTATGAGATTGAGAAAGAGGATGGCATCCGCGTAGACGGCACCCATATTAAAGCAAGAGAAAATCGTTATCTGACCGATGGCACTGCTAAGGTGCTTGCTGATGAGAATGGAATTCCAACTGTCACAATTTGCGAGAATGGAAAAGGAAAAGGCATCTACTTTGCTTCGTTTGAGACAAATGCAGCAAATAATCGTCTCCTTTTTGACCTGATCTTAAAAGAGGGCAGTAAGGAAGAAGATGATCTGTATGTTACGGATAACCGTTTTACAGAGTGCAGTTACTATCCTGCAAGCAAGAAGCTTTTAGTGGTTAATAACAGCGGGGCAGACCAGACAGCACATGTTAAAACAGCTGTTGGTATAAAGACTGCACAGCTGAAACCTTTTGAAATGGTTACAATTGATGTGGATTAATATAGAATACATAAACAAAAGGAGAGACATTATGTTTCCATTACAGTTAAATGATGAAGAGAAAGCAAAATTAGTTGATACAATTGATGCTGTTGTCCGTAAGACGATGGCAATGGATCTGACATGGGACTGGCCATGCGGCGTTGCTTTTCATGGTGTTACAAAGGCATATGAAGTGACAAAGAATGAAGAATATTTAAAGATGTTAATTCAGTATGTAGATAATTATATAGAACTCGGTCTTCCATCCTGGAATGTCAATACATGCGCAATGGGACATACGGTATTGACTTTATATCAGGAAACAAAGGACGAAAAGTATTTAGATATCATTAAGAGCAAAGTAGAGTATCTTCGCCATGATGCTCTTCGCTTTGGAGATCATGTATTACAGCATACCGTATCTTCCAATAATGATTTCCCAGAACAGGCATGGGCTGATACTTTATTTATGGCAGCTTACTTCCTTCTTCGTGCAGGCGTCATGTTTGATGATAAGGAAATTATTGAAGATGCTTTGAATCAGTATTACTGGCATATTGAATATCTTCAGGATAAGGCAACAAGCTTATGGTATCATGGATATAATAATGTAAATAAGGATCATATGTCCGGATTTTATTGGGGAAGAGCGAATGCATGGGCTGCATATACGATGTCTCAGGTTGGACATACCCTTCCACAGTGCTATCTGTATCCGAAATTCATGGATGTTGACTGCTCTTTACGTGATCAGTTAGCGGCGTTAAAACTTCTTCAGACAGAGAATGGTTTATGGAGAACAATACTAGATGATCCGGAATCTTACGAAGAGGTATCTGCAAGCTGTGGTATTGCAGCAGCTATGGTGGAGAACGGAAATCCACTTCATTTCCCATATATTAAAAAGGCATATGAAGGAATCATGAATAATATCACACCGGATGGAAGAGTGGAGAACGTATCCGGCGGAACTGCAGTTATGCGTGATAAAGAAGGATATCGCAATGTTCCAAAGAAATGGACCCAGGGCTGGGGACAGGGCCTCGCTCTTACATTCCTTTCCTCCATCTTAAAAAGAGTACAGTAGAGGACTGATGGAACAGGCGGACTGACGGAACAGGAATAGGGCCAGAAGAAAGGCCGGGGTGCGGTGCAGTATCATCCGAATGTTCGGACGCATGAGCGGACAAAAGTCACCCGGTTCTTTGACTATCAGACAGGAAAACACTGTCTGCTATTCAAAGAACCGGATGGCTTTTGTTCGTCATGAGCCGGACATTCCGGATGATACTACACCGCACCCCGGCCTTCCTTCTGGCCCTATTCCTGTTCCTGTTCGGTGCGAAATACAAGTGAATCAGTTTGTTTGTGGGAGGGTTCGTTATGAATTAGGATATTTTCATAGGAGGAAAGCTGGATTTGCATGTTGTCTTTGGCTGCTATGTGAGTAGGTAAGCAAAAAATCAAATATAAAGTTTGCTGTCTTGAACTAACAGATAGAAAAGATGGAAAAATAAAAGATTGTAGAAGGGAAAGAATATAAGAGGTTGGTATAGTTAGAAGAAATTTATAGAATTCTAGCGAAAAAGGTTAGAGTTAATGGATGAGTTTGCAGATCGGTTATAAGAATTATAAGAGTTATAGTTTGAAGAACGTATCCAAATTGATTCGAAAGGTTCGGGTGCTTTCTTCAGAGTGTAACTCCTTTTTGTTAGGCTGATAGGATAGGGGAAGGTGAGTATATTTTTTACAATGCATAAAAAGGAATAATAAAACAAATATACCCAAATATATATGCGTTATTTATAAGTGGAATAAACAGTGCTAATAAATAAAAAAATAATTTTAAAAACATGAGAAATACGGTAATTTTGATGTTGACAAATGGGAAATGATAGAATAAGATAGGCGCGTGGTAACGATACCACATGAACATCATCATTACCAAAAAGGAGGAAATGATGGCGACAATAAAAGATGTAGCAAAACTTGCAGGCGTTGGTACTTCGACCGTTTCCCGGTATTTTAAGGAAGGAAGCTATATCAGTGAAGGTGCAGCAAAGCGGATTGAAGCAGCATGCAAGGAATTAAAATACTATCCAAATGCAATCGCGAAAGCGATGAAATCTAATCAGACTTTTACCATTGGTCTGATGATCCCGACCATAACGAATCCGTTCTTTCCACAGCTGGTGGAGATTATTGAACACAACTGTATGAAGCAGGGATATAAGACGGTTTTATGCAATACCAATGGAAATATTGAATTGGAACGTCACTATATGGAACTGGCAATTTCAAATTGTTTTGATGGAATTATTATGATTACAGGATCTTCTGAGTTTGAAGATCTGATCGGCGATATTCCAACGCTGACATTAGACCGAAAGTCGATGGAGGAAAATAGCAATACTACCATTATCAGTGATAATGCTCAGGGAATACGACTTGGCAGTGAATATCTGATTGAACGGGGATGCAGACATATTCTGTACTTTGGAAGTGCGGATAATCAGCCAGCCATTGTCAGAGAACAGGCATTCAAAGCGGTTATGCAGGAACATGGGATTGGATATGAGATTTGTGAGTTCGAAAAGATGAGTGATGATGAAAAAGATGCGATTCTTCAAAGAGGATTCGATGGAGTTTTTGCATGGAATGACATTATTGCAATTGAATTTATGAATTATGCCATTCAAAAGAATGTTCGCATACCGGAAGATATCCAATTAATCGGATATGACAATATTAAAATATCAGAATGGGTGAATCCGAGGCTTACGACAATAAGCCAGCCAATCAAAGAAATGGCGGATCTGGCCAGTCGATATATAATAGAGCTGATTCAGGGCGGAACAAAACCGCCAAAAGAAACAGTACTGGCGAATACATTAGTTATTCGTAACACAACAAAATAGCAGGAGTTGGTTGAGGTGAAGAATATAGCAGTAATCGGAAGTCTGAATGCGGATTTAATGGTTCAGGTTCCAAAACTTCCGGTTCCGGGAGAGACTCTGATGGGAAAGAGTTTTGAGGTGCTTCCAGGCGGAAAGGGCATGAATCAGGCGGTTGCCGCGGCAAAGCTTGGTGCTCATGTGATGATGTGCGGCATGGTAGGAGATGATTCGAATGGAACACTGCTACTAGAGCAGTTAAGAAAGACAGGGGTGGACAGCTCTAAAGTATTAAAAGTGGAGCAGATGTCAACCGGAACAGCACTTGTGACAACTTCTGAAGAAGATAATACAATTGTTGTGATTCCGGGGGCAAATGGATGTATGGATTCTCATTATGTGGATTCCATAAAACATAGTTTGAAAGAAGCGGATATGGTGTTACTCCAGTTCGAGATACCATCAGAAACCGTTTACTATATAATCGATTACTGTTTCGAAAACGATATTCCGGTTATGCTTGATCCGGCTCCGGCAGGAGAAGTAAAGGAAGAGTATCTTGATAAGATCACATATCTTATTTTAAATGAAACAGAGTTAGAAGGAATCTTTAAACTTCCAAAAGAAGAGGTATTAGAGAAACATTCAAATAAAATCATTATGACAGCCGGAAAAGACGGCGCGTATTTCCATAATGGAGAGACACTTATGCATTGTAAAGCAAAAACTGTGACCTGTGTTGATGCAACCGGGGCAGGGGATGCTTTTCATGGGGCATTTGCTGTAGCTGTGCTAAATGGCAAGACAATAGAAGAGGCGGTACTTTTTGCAAATGAAGTCGCAGCTTTTACAACTACCAAAAAAGGTGCACAGTCTGCTATGCCAGATAAAGATCATTTTTAGTTTCTAGGAGGACAAGATGAAAAAAACACTCGTACTTATTATGACTATGGTAATGTGCTTCACTGCTCTTACCGGATGTTCCAAAACAGAGCAGGCAGAAGAAAAATTCACTGCGGCACTATTAATTCCATATCAGGGTGATCAGTCATTCTACGACTTAGCGGTAGAAGGCATGAAACTTGTAGACGATCAGGTAGAAGGCGTTGAAACAAAGATTATTGAAATCGGAACAGATGATTCTAAATGGGAATCTTACTTTATTGATGCAGCAGAAGCTGGATACGATGTAATCCTTAGCTGTAACTGGCAGATCGCTCCTTACATGAACAAAGTAGCGGCTGAATATCCAGATCAGAAGTTCATCAACTTCGATATCGAAGAAAGCGCTGGTCTTGATAATGTTTACTCTATGTTCTATTCTACAAACGAAATCGGATATTTATGTGGTGTTGTTGCGGCAGCAGCTACAACAAGTTCTATGGAACTTGCAGACGAAAATGCGACAATCGGTTTTATCGGTGGTATGGATATCCCAGGAATCAACGACTTCATGGTAGGTTATGTTGAAGGTGCGAAATCCGTTAATCCAGAAATCAAAGTAGCAATTTCTTATGTTGGTGGATTCCAGGATGTTGCGACAGCAAAAGAGATCGCAATCAATCAGTATAAATCCGGTGTTGATGTTATCTTTGCATGTGCAGGTAACGCAGGTAACGGTGTAATCGATGCAGCAAACGAATTAAATAAATATGTAATTGGTGTAGACTCTGACCAGGCTATGTTATATGCCGAAACAGATGAAGCAAAAGCATCAAAAATCATCACTTCTGGCTTCAAGACAATCGATCAGACAATTCTTGCAAGCGTAAAAGAAGCATTAGCTGGTACATTAGCATGGGGAACTCATGTACAGTACGGTTTTAAAGAAGATGGTATCGGCATCGCAGAAAACAAGTTCTATGATGCAGCATTAACAGATGATGTAAAAGCAGCGGTAGCAGAAGCAAAGGAAAGCTTAAAAGCTGGAAATGTAACCGTTTCTTCCGTATTTACAATGGATGATGCAGCAGTTTCTGAATTCAGAGAAAGTGTACAGCCATAGGCAAAATTTTTATACAGCCCTCGATGAGGTTTTATTTCGAGGGCTGTTTTTTATTCACATCATAGGATTAAAACTTTAGCCACAGGACATGTAGAGTTTTAGATTTAAGGTGATTTTACATCGTTTGATAAAATCATTTTAATGAAAATGATTTTAAGGAAAGGTTAGATTTAGGAGGAACAGTACGTGAGTCAAAATTACATTTTGGAATTAAAAGATATTGCAAAAGTTTACGACAATGGCGTAGTTGCCAATAAGGGAATTTCAATTGGTTTCCGTGAAGGAGAGATTCACGCGATCGTTGGGGAAAATGGTGCCGGAAAATCCACACTGATGAAAATCATCTTTGGTCTGGAAAAACCGACATCCGGATCGATTGTATGGAATGGAGAGGAGATGCATTTTCAGTCACCACTTGACTCCATCGCAGCCGGAATCGGAATGGTACACCAGCATTTTATGCTGATTCCTTCTTTTACAGTTCTTCAGAATATTGTATTAGGGGATGAGCCGACAAAATTCAGTTTTGTTCAGAAGAAAGAAAGCAGAAAAAAAGCAAGTGAACTTGCAAAACAGTATAACTTTGACCTGTCTATGGATGAACCGGTCAAAAACTTAAGCGTCGGCATGAAGCAGAAGGTAGAAATTTTAAAACTTCTGTATAAAGGCGCTAAAGTACTTATCTTAGATGAACCAACCGCGGTACTGACACCGCAGGAAACCGAGCAGCTATTCGCTGAGTTAAAGAAGTTTAAAGAGAGTGGCCATACCATCATCTTTATTTCTCATAAATTAAATGAAGTAAAAGAAATCAGTGACCGTATTTCTGTTATCCGAAAAGGACAGCTGATCTCCACTCATAATACGGAGGATGTCCGCCTGGAAGAAATCTCGGAACTGATGATCGGACGTAAAGTGGAATATCTTTATGACGATATTAAATCCGAACATACCAGCCGAAAAGAAGCTGTGAAGATAGAACATGTAACTTACAAATCCAATGGAATCCCACTATTAAATGATGTGTCCCTTACTTTAAAGACAGGTCAGATCACCGGTGTAGTAGGGGTAGAAGGCAATGGACAGTCAGAATTAGTGGAAGTACTGTTTGGCTATAAGAAGCCGGAATCAGGTTCCGTACTTGTAAACGGCAAGAACATTATCGGTAAGAAGATCAAGGATATTCGTGAAGAAGCAAAAGTATCCTATATTCCGGAAGATCGTATGCATCAGGGAATTGCAGCGACTGCATCTATTAAGGAGAATATGATTTCCAGTTTCTATGATGCGGAACAGTTTAATCATAAATTCTACATGAATCAGAAAGCAATCAATACCGTAAGTGATGAGCTGATTGAGGAATTTCAGGTAGTATGCCAGTCAGGAGAGACTGAAATCGGTTCTTTATCCGGCGGTAATATTCAGAAAGTAGTAGTAGCAAGAGAATACTATGCTGATCCGGATTTCCTGATTGCAGAACAGCCTACCAGAGGTGTGGATGTCGGTTCTGCAAGTTTTATTCATACAAAGCTCATTGAACTTCGTAATCGGAATAAAGCAATCCTTTTATTAAGTGCGGATCTTGGTGAAGCATTGGCAGTAAGCGATCACCTTCTTGTTATGTACGAAGGCGAGATCGTTGCTTACTTTACTGATATGAAAGCATTAACAGAACAGGAATTAGGCCTCTATATGTTAGGCATTAAGAAGATGGACAAGCAGGAGATTTGGAGGAAGATGCATGAAGAAGCTTAGTCAGAAAACAAAAAGTGAAATCATTCAGATTGTATCAGCAATCGTGATTGCATTAGTCATTACTTTAATCGTTTTATTCCTTACAAGTAAGGAACCAATCGTTGCATTTACAAAATTAGTGACATCACCGTTAAAAAATATGCGTTATTTCGGAAATGTAATCGAATTAACCGTGCCATTAGCGTTTGCCGGTATTTCCGCATCCTTATTATTTAGAAGCGGTTTATTCAATATGGGTGGAGAAGGTATCTTCTACATCTCCGGTATCGTAGCAACAGTAGTAGCGACTATGGATATTTCCAACAGCTTTGTTCATTCCGCTCTTGTTATTTTAGCGGCATCCGTATTCGGTGGCTTAATCGCCTGTATCTCCGGCTACTTTAAAGCGAAATATAATGCGAATGAGCTTGTAACATCCCTTATGTTAAATACGATTCTTTTCGGCGTTGGTTTTTATATCTTAAAATCCAAGTTAAAAGATATGGCGGTTACCGGTGTGGCATCGGCTCCATTTGCTGAAACAGCCAAACTGAAAACTATTATTCCAAAAACTCATGTAACAACAGGATTTCTTCTTCTGATTGTGGTGACAGCAGTGATCTTCTTTATCTATAAGAAGACAAAACTTGGATATACCATTAAGATGACCGGTATTAACAAAGATTTTGCAAAATACTCCGGTATGAGCTTCTTTAGTCTTACGATGATCGTTCACTTTATGTCCGGTGCCATTGCTGGTATGGGTTCCAGTGTTCACTTAATGAGTATGTACGAACGTTTTACATGGTCCGCCCTTCCAGGATACGGATTTGATGGCTGTCTCGTAGCCATGCTAGGAAAGAATCATCCAATCGGTGCGTTTGCAGCTGCATTCTTCTTAAGCTACTTAAGGACCGGCTCCGATATTATGGCAAGAAGCACGGATGTGCCAGTTGAAATGGTAGCGATCGTAGAAATGGTGCTTGTATTATTAATCACAGCAGATTTTATCACAAAGAGAATCAAACGTAAGAAAGCAGCAACAGGAGGAACCGGCAATGAGTAACATATTAGCTTTATTATTAACACCGGCATTCGGATATGCCATTCTTCGTGTCACAACCCCTATTTTATTTGCAGCATTAGGAAATGTTATTTCAAGCAAAGCAGGCGTGAGCAATATCGCGATGGAAGGTACGATGCTTACCGCTTCCCTTGCAGGCGTTCTTGCTTCTGCTTACTCCAAATCTGCTTTAGTTGGTCTATTGGCAGCCCTTTTCGTAGGCGTTTTGTTCAGTGCTTTTATGGCATACTTAAGTTTATTCCTTGGCACAAAAGTTATTATGGCAGGTATTGCTCTTAACTTATTTGCCAGCAGCTTTACTGTTTATATCCTTTACATGTTCACCGGTCAGAAGGGTAACTCTGCAGCGTTAGCGAGCAAGCAGCTTCCGACGATCCATATTCCAGTTATCAAGGATATTCCGGTAATCGGAGAAATCTTCTCCGGTCATAACGTATTAGTATATGTAGCACTTCTTGCAATCGTTGTAATCTATGTTATGTTAAATAAAACAAAGCTTGGCACTCATATTAAAGCAGTAGGTGAAAATCCACACGCGGCAGCTTCTGTCGGAATCAGTGTTAGAAAGATTCAGTTTGTCGCCCTTTGCTTAAGCGGTCTGTTAGCAGGATTCGGTGGTGCGTTTATGTCTATGGGTTACTTATCCATGTTTACAAGAGACATGGTAGCCGGAAGAGGATGGATTGCGATCGCAGCTTCTGCGATGGGACGTTCTATGGTAATCCCGACTACAATCACATCTTTCTTATTTGGTATTTTCAGTGCGATCGGCAATGTGCTTCAGCTTCAGAATATGCCTTCCGAATTAATTACCACACTTCCATATGTAGCGGTATTTATCGGAATTGTAGGTTATTCCATGCGTAAGTCAAAAGGAGAAAAGTAATGAGAAGAATTTTAATCGACTGTGATCCGGGGCATGATGATGCGATGGCGATCTTATTAGCTCTTGCAAATGATACCGTATTAGAGGTTGCCGGCATCACAACGGTTGGTGGCAATCAGACAGTAGATAAAGTAAGTGAAAATGCACTTAAGATCTTAACAATCGCAAATCGTGAGATTGAAGTGGCAAAAGGAGCAAGAGAGCCTTTAATCAAACCGCTACAATGTGCACCGGAAGCGCATGGGGATACCGGAATGGATGGCCCTATTGTAGAGAATATCACAATGCAGTTCTCAAAAAAGAATGCAGTGGAATTTCTACGCGATAAGATCTTAGCATTCGATGGGAAGACAACAATTGTCGCACTTGGCCCACTTACGAATCTTGCCCTTTTACTAAAGACGTATCCGGAAGTGAAAGAAAAGATTGAAGAAATCGCTTTAATGGGCGGTGGATATTCCATCGGAAATGCCACAGCGGCAGCAGAATTCAACTTCTATGTAGATCCGCATGCAGCACATATTGTATATCATTCCGGCATTCCGATCATCCAGGCTGGTTGTGAGGTATCTCATGCGGCAAGCATTCTTCATACGGAAATCGAACAGTTTAAAGAAAAAGGAAGAGTATCCGGTTTTGTATATGATCTTCTTAAGTTTTATTCAAAGTTCTCTGAAGGATTAAATCTTGACCGCAGCCCGATCTTCGATGCATGCCCGGTTATGTATCTACTGCATCCGGAAATCTTCACAGCGAAAGAGCATTATGTGGATATTGAGATTTCCGGCGGACTGACAGAAGGAATGAGTGTGACGGATCGAAGAGTATGGTATGATATGCCGAAGCCAAACACAACGGTATTGTATGATGTGGACCGTGAAAAATTCATAGAATATCTTTCTAGTGCCATTTTTGCATTAGACTAGAAAACCAACACCAAGGTGTCAGGAAATCATTTGTATCATGATAGCCTGGCACCTTTTGGGGTTACTGGCTTACAGGGAGAGTTTAGACTCGAGGTTTAAAAACCAGATATGTTGGTAATGCCTCAATACTAGTAGGTAAGCCCAAAACTAGGTGAGACGTTTGATTCGTGGGTGGTAAAAAACTAAAAAGTGATACAATCAAAGAATCAGGAGGAAAGAAACAATATGAGAAAAGCGATAGAGAAAGCGATTAAAGAGAATTTTAGTGTGATATCGGCTATTGGGGATGATTTATTTGAACATCCAGAACTGGGCTTTCAGGAAGCGTATACAGAAGAAACAATCTGCCGTTATTTAGACAGTCTTTCTGTTCCCTATCAGAATGAGATCAGCATGCATGGAGTGAAATGTACAATTGGGAAGGAAGATGGCTATCATATTGCAGTAGTTGCAGATATGGATGCGCTTCTTACAAGCAGGGACGGAGAGATGATCCCATTTCATTCCTGTGGGCACAGTATTCAGGTGGCAGTGTTATTAAATCTGATTACTGGTTTTGTAAAGAGCGGTGCACTTAAAGCGCTAGATGGAAAGGTGAGCTTTATGTTCGCGCCGGCGGAAGAGTTTATTGATATGGACACAAGAGAAGGACTAAAAAAGGCAGGCAAGATTAAGTATTTCTCCGGAAAGCAGAATATGATTATGGACGGACTGTTTGATGATGTTGATCTTGTATTATCCTGTCATGTTATGGGACCGGACGAAAATCATCCGGATGCGAAATTTGATGTGAATTCCAGTCTTGCAGGATTCTTATTAAAGAGAGCGATATTCCGTGGTCAGGCTTCTCATGCCGGAGTCATTCCTCATCTAGGTAGAAATGCGTTACAGGCGGCGACATTATCGCTGACAGCGGTTCAGATGCTAAAGGATACCTTTTCTCCAAATGCAAACGCCAAGGTATATCCAATTCTGAAGGAAGGCGGACAGACACCGAATGTCATCTGTGACCATGCGGTAATCGAAACCTATATACGGGCAGCGGATAAGAAGAATTTATATCAGATTAACAGCCAGATCGATCAGGCATTTATACATTGTGCCAAGGCTCTTGAGACAGAGTGTGAAATCATTGATACACCGGGATATCTTCCATTAACACAGAACCGAACCATCAATAAAGCGGTAAAAAAGAATATGTTAAAGTTCTGTAAGGCTGAACAGATTTTATCCGATGTGAAATCTGGTGCATCCGGTGATATTGGGGATCTTAGCGTCCTTCTTCCGACGATTCAGTTTGGATTTTCAGGCATTGAAGGCATGATTCACAGCAGTCATTTTGAAATCACAGATAAAGTACATGTGTATGAAGATACAGCACTTGTTCTTGCAGATACTATTTTAGACATTTTGGAAGATCCGGAACTTCAGATTCGTACACCTGATTTTAAAGAGCGAAAAGAAGAGTATAGAAAGAGCTGGTTAAAGGAGAAGGAATAAATGATACCGAATCAGTATATTGAAAAAACATATGCCGGATGGCTTGGAAAGGCAGTGGGCATCCGAATGGGTGCTCCTATCGAGAACTGGTCAAAGGAAAAAATCGAACTGATTTACGGAAAGAAGATGAAAGATTATCCGGTTGCCTATCATGACTTTGCAAGCGATGATGACAGTAACGGGCCCCTTTATTTTGTAAGGGCGTTGAAAGATTATAAGAAAGTGACTGCCAGAGAGATGGGCTATACTTGTCTTAATTACATTCCGTATGAGCATGGTTTCTTCTGGTGGGGAGAAGAGTTGTCAACCGAACATACTGCTTATAAGAATCTTTTAGCAGGCATGGAAGCACCACAGACCGGAAGTGCTCAGGTAAACGGAACGGAAATTGCGACTCAGATTGGCGGACAGATCTTTATTGATTGTTTTGGATTTGTGGCTCCAGGCAACCCTAAGTTAGCGGCACAGTTAGCGGAAAACAGTGCCAGGGTGACACATGATTTAGACGGTGTAGAAGGAGCACGATTTATTGCGGCCTGTATATCACTCGCTTATATCAAGACGGACATTCTTACTATCATTTCGGAGGCGCTTGGCTTTATTGACAAGGAATGTGACTATTATCGTGTTGTGACCGATATGATCCGAATCCGGGAAGAAGGAAAGTCATACGAAGAAGCATATGATTATCTGAAAGAACATTACTGGACTGACCGCTATCGGGGAGTATGCCATATCATACCGAATGCTGGCATTATCGCAATTGCGCTTCTTCATGGTGAAGGAAGATTTGACCGTACAATGGAAATCGTAAATCTATGTGGATTTGATACCGACTGCAATGCTGGAAATGTAGGCTCTATTATGGGCGTTTTATGTGGCATAGAGAGTGATAGCAATGAAAAGGGTATTCCAAAACATCTGATTGCTCCAATTCAGGATGTAATGCTTGCTTCGGGTATTATTGGAAGCCTAAATATCTCAACAATATCGGATAATGCGTTGTTATTTGCACAGATTGGGTATGATCTTGCAGGAGAGCAGATGCCGCAGCCATATGCTTCTTATGTGGAGGCAATGGAAGATAAAAATCAGAGCATCAGCCATTTTGAGTTTCCTGAAGCAATTCATGGATTCCGCGTAAAAGGACACTATAAAAATGCGGAGGTGGCTATTTCCAACACGGATGCAGATGCATCAAACGGGAAAAGGTGCTTGAAGGTAACGATTAATAACCTGCATTCAAAGAATCAGGTATCCATTTATCAAAAAACATATTATACACCGAATGATCTTCATGATGCCAGATATCAGCCAAGTTTTTCACCGGTTGTTTATCCGGGAGACGGGCTTTCCTGTCTGCTCAAAAATGTAACTGGACAGAAGATTAAGTTTTCTCTATACTATAAAAACAGCTATGATTCCTCAATTGGCATTGTATGTGAAAAGGATAGTGAACCAGGTGCCTTTATCAAACTGGAAGGATGCATTCCATACCTGGTAAATGGCTTAATTAAGGAAGTCGGAGTGATTGTAGAATCCAGAGAAGAAACGGATCTGTATTTTGGAGAACAGGTCGTGATTTATCTGGACGACTTTATTGTGAAAGGAAATCCGGATTATAGTATGGAGTTTAATCGATTAAAGATCGAGGATTATACGCTTCATGGGACGGTTCAGCAGGAACTAGAAGGATTTACCCATTATTATAAGAATCTTTTGAAGACAGAACTTTCCTGTGATGGGCTGGTTTTAAAAGATGGCGAGAGAATCTATACCGGTCATTATTACTGGAGGGATTACTGTCTTACATGCGAATTTGAACAGCTGGAAGGTGATTATATGGATATTCTGGTACGAAATCAGGGCATACTGCGTTCCTATGCAGTACGTTTATCCAAAGATCAGATCGCAATCATCCGTATGCATGAGAAGAAAGAAGAAGTAGTGACAGAAGCAGAGTTTTCTGTTAGGAAGAATGAACGTTATGTGGTTCATATTGAAGTAAAAGAAAATCTTATAAAAGCAGAATGCAATGGAATCTGTTTAAGCGTCAAAGATCATAAGGAAGACGCTTATCTGCATGGCGGGATCGGATTTGGTGCAGGTGAAGATGCAAAAACACATCTGATATCGTATCGTGTCCACTAGAAGAGTACCAACACTTATAAGATAGTACGGTAAGAAATCAAGAAAAGAGTAAAATATGGAGCAAAGACAAAGTATGGATTTAACAATATTGGTAGATAACAATACATTCATTGATCAGTATTATTTAGGGGAGCCGGCAGTTTCTTATCTCATTGAGACAGATGGAAAGAAAGTTCTGTTTGATGTGGGATACTCAGATGTATTTCTTAAAAATATGGAGGCAATGGGACATAAGCTTAAGGAGATTGATGCAATTGTGCTTTCACACGGACATAATGATCATACAGGAGGACTATCCACTCTGCTTTTGGAGAAAGAGAAATTCGAAGGAAAGAGACCGACTCTGATCGCACATCCAGGGGCATTTGAAGAAAAACAGGCCGATGGGCTGATGATTTCATCTGAAGTTTCTGCACAGCAGATGCAAAGCGTATGCGATGTAACGCTTCCGGAAGGCACATATCCTGTCACTGAAAACCTGCTTTTTTTAGGAGGAATACCGAGAGGAAATTGCTATGAAGCCCAAAATCCGGTGGGGACTAAGAATACCTTAAATGGATGGCAGGCAGATTTTGTGGAAGAGGATACGGCCTTAGTATATACGGCACAAGATGGGATTTATATTATTACAGGATG
>SVEB01000079.1 GCA_015057635.1 Lachnospiraceae bacterium
AAGCGTTTTCTGCCATACGGATACCACCGTATACATGTAAAGAACGTTTGAAAGGCTTATCTGTCTGGAAACCAACGATAGTCTCAAGATCTTTGTTTAAGTAACCAGCGCCATGGGAAGTGATGCTAGAAACAACTTTAGTGTCCATATCAAGAACGCCGCCAGCTTCTCTTTCCTGCTTTGTTAAATCCATAACTTGTTCCCAAAGCTTCTTTGTATTTTCAGTAGCTCCCGCAAGGAAGGAATCATCGCCTTCATAAACTGTATAGTTATTCTGGATAAAGTCCCTTACATCAACGGTTTCAGCCCATTTTCCTAATTTAAATTCATACCATTCGTTTGTCATATTTTCTGTCATTTTTCCTCCTTGTAGCGCCAAAGCGCGGTGTGGATTGTTCGCAATCGCATTTTTCTCTTGCTTTCGACACTATTATATACGAAGTCCCAAAATAAAAGCAATACCCTAATTAGCATAAAATTATCATTTTGTTAAAAAATTATCACTTTTCTTACATTTCTTCCTAAAATAGTTCCAAAATCAAGATATATCATACTTTATTTTCCTTTTACCTTCTTTATTTTCCAAACTCATCATTTTGAGTCATGTATATTTTTTTCTCTTTTTGGGTTATTCTGTATTTATTCTCCACAAATACCTTGTTTGTTAATCCCTCTACTATCTTACTACCTCCACTCCCCTATTTCATTATTAAATAACTGGTGCTTCACCCCCTATCTTCCTTTACTTCCATAAAGAAATTCTACTGTAAAATACAACTATTTTGTCTTTTTATTTTCCACTTCTGTCTTTGCACTCCCCCCTATCTGTCTTACATTCCTTTCACTTCACGCACTCTAGCCTTCAGAATAAACTTTATTTTATTTCGGATAATAAATACGAGATAACAATTGCCGTTCGAATTAATTTATAGAATGCCACAGAAACAGGTGTAAATGGTAAAATCGAGATTGAGTATTATGTCGATTTATGCTATAATGCTAGGATTATAAAACAAAGGTAAGATCTAGAAAGGAACCAACGCTTCATGAAAATTGGATTTGATAATCAAAAGTATTTAAAAATGCAGTCAGAACACATCAAAGAACGCATCAATCAGTTTGGCGGAAAACTATATTTAGAGTTTGGCGGAAAACTCTTTGACGATTTCCATGCCTCCCGTGTATTGCCTGGATTTGAACCGGACAGTAAGCTTAAGATGCTGTTAGAATTAAAGGATACTGCTGAAATCGTAATCGTAATCAGCGCATCCGATATAGAAAAGAATAAAGTCCGCGGTGACCTTGGAATCACTTATGATCTGGATGTTCTCCGTCTTGTGGACTCCTTCAGAAGCGTAGGCCTCTATGTAGGAAGTGTTACGATCACCCAGTATAATGGTCAGGCAAGTGCGGATCAGTTCAAAGCCAAATTAGAGTCTCTCGGAATCACCGTATATGTACATTATGTCATTCAGGGATATCCAAACAATATTTCTTTAATCTTAAGCGACGAAGGTTACGGTAAAAATGATTATATCAAAACTACAAGACCTCTCGTTGTCATCACAGCCCCTGGACCTGGAAGCGGTAAGATGGCTACCTGCCTTTCCCAGCTCTACCAGGAACACCAAAAAGGAGTCAATGCCGGTTATGCAAAATTTGAAACATTCCCTATCTGGAATCTCCCACTGAAGCATCCGGTTAACTTAGCATACGAAGCGGCTACAACCGACCTAAACGATGTCAATATGATCGATCCGTTCCATTTAGAAAGCTATGGCGTAACAACGGTTAACTACAACCGCGACGTAGAGACATTCCCGGTATTAAATGAAATCTTTACTCGTATCTATGGAGAAAGCCCATATAAATCCCCAACTGATATGGGTGTTAATATGGCCGGAAACTGCATCAGTGACAATGCTGCATGCGAAGAAGCTTCCCGTCAGGAAATCATCCGCCGTTACTACGATACTTTAAACAATGTAATGCAGGGCACTGCTTCTAACGATGAAATCTACAAATTAGAGCTTCTCTTAAATCAGGCCGGCACTTCCATCAAAGACCGCAAAGTTGTAGCTGCTGCCAATGATTTAGCAAAGAAATTAGGTTGTCCTGCCGCAGCAATGGAACTTGTAGACAAAACAATCATCACAGGAAAAACCGGCGATCTGCTTGGCGCAAGTGCTGCTCTTCTGTTAAATGCACTGAAAGCATTAGCGGGAATCGATCATGACATTCATGTCATCTCCCCACTTGCCATTGAACCAATCCAGAAGCTAAAGACAGACTACCTCGGAAGCAAGAATCCAAGACTTCATACCGATGAAGTTCTGATCGCGCTTTCCAGCAGTGCCGTACATTCTGAAAATGCAAGAAAAGCACTGGATCAGATTCCAAAATTAAAAGGAACAGAAGTGCATACAAGCGTGCTGCTCTCAAGCGTAGATAAAAAGATCTTTAAAAAGCTTGGTATTCATTTAACAAGTGAGCCAAAACACGAAGAAGCAAGCAAACTCTTCCACTAAAATCACGTTCTGTATCCCATTAAGTGATCCGATAGGACCATCTATCTTAGCAGAAACTATGTTAAGACTGCTATTATAATAAGTAGAAAATACAAACAAAAAAAGCAAAAGGATTGATTTTTCAATTCTTTTGCTTTTTTTCTTGCACTTTCCATATTCTTACTTTTATAATATGATAAGTATACACTTTAGGAGGTAATTTGTCATGAACTATCGTAATGTAGGAAAATGGGGATTAAGAGTAAGTGAAATCGGATTAGGAAGCTGGATGACAAATCTGGCAGGAGGGGATGCTGTAGATTTGGCAAGACAGACGATCCATCTTGCTTATGAAAATGGAGTAAACTTCTTTGACTGTGCGGATGCATATAGCGGAGGTGCTGCCGAAGTCTTTCTTGGGGATATGTTAAAGGACTTCAAGAGAAGTTCCTACGTGGTATCCAGCAAAGTATTCTTCCCAATGGGACCTGGACCAAATGAACGTGGATTATCAAGAAAACATATTATTGAGCAGCTGGATGCTTCTCTTAAGAATCTGAAGGTAGATTATCTGGATCTGTATTTCTGTCACCGTTTTGATCCTTTGACACCAATTGAAGAGACCATGCAGGTACTAAGCGATATGGTGGCTGCCGGAAAGATTCTGTACTATGGTGTCAGCGAATGGAGTCCTGTACAGCTTACAAAAGCAATTCATATCATAAAAGAAAACCATCTTCGTCCTATGTCCGTCATCCAGCCACAATATAATATGATGGACCGTTATATTGAAGATGAGATCATGGATATCTGTGAAGAGAATGGCATCGGAATTGTTCCGTTTTCTCCGCTCTCTTAGGGGCTCTTAACCGGTAAATATCGAAAAGGACAACCTCTTCCTGCCGGATCCCGTGCTACTCATCAGGCCGATAAACAGATCAATAAGATGCTAACAGATGAAAATCTTGATAAAATAGAACAGCTGCTTAAAATTGCAGACCGTCTTAATATCTCCCTCTCCGTGCTTTCTCTTGCCTGGGCCCTCAGAAAATCCTGTGTCTCCAGTTTAATTACAGGGGCTTCCACTCCAAATCAGCTTCAGCAGAATCTCCCGGCAAGCGGCCTGAAACTTTCAGATAATGTACTGAATGAAATAGAAGGAATTCTTAATTTTCATCCATTTTGCCGCAGAATTGGATAAAACCAGAATATTTCTTACTCCACTCTTCTTTTCCATCTTTCCAGTAGATATTTTTCTAATTTGATTTATTGTTCGATATTTTACACAGATTTTACATAAAATAGACTTTGGTTTTACATGCATAAATTATTCTGATTTTGCAATTAATGAGTATATGGAAATGTAAAGGAGAGACCATATGGACATATTTTCGGTATTTACCATGCTGGGCGGTCTGGCATTCTTTCTGTTCGGGATGAACATATTAGGGGCTGGTCTTGATAAACTGGCTGGCGGAAAATTAGAGCGAATTCTTGAAAAATTAACTTCAAATCCAATAAAATCAGTAGCATTAGGAGCGGTTGTAACAGCAATCATTCAGTCCTCCTCCGCTACGACCGTAATGGTTGTCGGATTTGTAAACTCTGGTATTATGAAGCTTCACCAGGCAATCGGCATTATCATGGGCGCAAACCTTGGTACAACCGCTACATCCTGGATCTTAAGCTTATCCGGCTTAGAAGGAGACAGCTTTATCGTAAAGATTTTTAAGCCAACTTCTTTTTCACCGGTTCTTGCATTTATCGGTATCATCTTATTTACCTTTGCGAAAAGCCAGAAAAAGAAAGATATCGGTAATATCTTATTAGGCTTTGCAATCTTAATGTTTGGTATGGAAACCATGAGCGATGCTGTAAAGCCATTAGCAGATGTTCCTGAATTCAGAAATATTTTAACTATGTTCACCAATCCGATCCTCGGTGTTGCAACTGGTGCACTTTTAACGGCTATCATTCAGAGCTCTTCTGCTTCTGTTGGCATCCTGCAGGCACTCTCCATCACAGGAAGTCTTTCCTTTGGTGCAGCAATTCCAATTATCATGGGACAGAATATCGGTACATGTATTACCGCAATGCTTAGTTCCATCGGCGCTAATAAAAATGCAAAACGTGCTGCATTAGTACATCTTTACTTTAACTTAATCGGTACCATCGCATTCCTGTTGCTATTCTACGGAATCCAGTATACGATCGGTTTTGGATTCTTTAATGATCCTGTAAATGCAGTATCTATCGCAATTGTTCATACTATATTCAATCTGTTCTCAACTGCCTTACTGCTTCCATTTACGAAATTCCTTGAAAAGCTTGCTTGCTTAACAATCAAGGATCATGAAACCGAAGTACATCCACAGGAAGAAAACGAATTAGCAAACGCTTCTAAGCTTTTAGACGAACGTTTTCTTGCAACTCCTGGTTTTGCAGTAGAACAGTGCAAAGATGTAGTAAAGAAAATGGCACTGTTATCAAGAGATACCTTCCATCTATCCCTTGAACTGTTAACTCATTACGACGAAACAAAAGCAAAACAGATCTTCGAAAAAGAAGATTTAATTGATAAATATGAAGATATCCTCGGCACTTATTTAGTTAAATTAAGCAGCAAGAGTTTATCTACAACGGATTCCCAAGCGGTATCCAAGTTCCTTCATACAATCGGTGATTTCGAACGTATCGGTGATCATGCCGTAAACCTTCGGGATGCTGCAAAAGAGATCTATACAAAACAGGTTGTATTCTCGGACGAAGCAAAGAATGAGATCAATATCATCACACAGGCAGTGAGCGATATCTTAGATCAGGCAATCAATGCCTTTTTAAACAATGACCTTGTAATGGCGTCCCAGGTGGAAGCATTAGAAGAAGTGATCGATTACCTTCGTAATGAATGTAAGAACCGTCACGTGGACCGTTTAAGAGCGGGTTCCTGTACGATCGAATTCGGATTTGTTTTCAATGATATTTTAACAAACTATGAACGTATTTCTGACCACTGCAGCAATATTGCAGTATGCCTTCTTGAAATCAACGAGAACAGCTTCGAAACACATGATTACCTCAATAAACTAAAATACTCCGGCAGCCCAGATTTCACCAAAGCCTTCGAACGCAACAAAGAAAAATATGCGCTTCCTAACTAGAGGTTGATTGGTGCAGACGGTCGAGAGGGAAGAGACTGAGGACGAAAGAGAGCGCGGAAGCTTGCGCGAGTGAAGTTCGAATGTTCGGACGCATGAGCGGACAAAAAAGGGTTGCGTCTTTGCCTATCAGACAGTTAATACGCTGTCTGCTATTCAAAGACGCAACCCTTTTTTGTTCGTCATGAGCCGGACATTCCGAACTTCACTCACGCAAACTCCCGCACTCTCTTTCGCCCTCAATCCCTTCCCTCTCTCTATTTCAGCTCCACTGGTCTTATTAAAAACTTCTATTCAGAATTATTTAGGATTCGCTTCTGAAGCTTATAGGTTGATTTATCCCTTAGAATTAGAGGTCGAAAAGGTAGGGCTTTGAGAGCGATATGCCAATAAAAAAGATAGTGTAAGTAGATTACTACAGACGCTATCTTTTAAGATTCGTTATTATGTATCAACACAAACTTGACACTTGATTTTTGGCTATTCTACTAGTGTTAGGCATTGGCGGCATAGGATCTAGCTTTGCGCCTATGAGGATATTCTAATTCATGACAAGCGAATCAGCAAGCTGATTCACCAGGCCCGTGAGCCAAAAATCAAGTGCCAAGTTTGAAGAGGCATCAATCCTACTCTGAATCTTCAGTAATGGCTGCAGGCTCGAAAAGAATGGTGAAGATGGTGCCGCAGGATGGTAAGGTGCGGACCTGAATTGGGGCGTTATGGCTGGCCAGGATGTGTTTTACGATGGACAAGCCGAGACCCGTTCCGCCGGTTGCTTTGGAGCGGCTTTTGTCTACACGGTAGAAGCGTTCGAAGATTCGGGATATATGCTTCTCTGGGATGCCGATTCCGGTGTCCTGTACGGTTAGGATTACCTTTCCAGAAAGAGTGAAGTCAGATTCTGGTGGAAAGGTTAGAACCGGGGCTTCTTTTAAGGAGTCCGGTACGGATGGAAGGGGCTCATTGACCGGTGCTACGGTGATATTGACACACCCGTATGGAACATTGTAACGGATGGCATTGTCACACAGATTGGTAATCAGCTCTTCCATCATATTATGGTTTGCTTCAATAAGAGCACACTTTCCTTCTAACGATATATATACTTCATGCTGTTTGGCATTGACCGAAAGGCGGGAGACACATTCTCTTGCAATCTCATAAAGATCCAGAGTTTCTTTTTCAAATACGTCATTCACATGATCTAACTCAGAAAGCTGTATGATATCATTGATCATGGTCAGAAGTCTGGCTGAATTCTGGCCAATCTTTGATGCAAACGCTTTGGCATCTTCCCCTGTTGCCATTCCCTGTTCAATTAATTCTGCATAACCGGATATGGAGGTTAATGGGGTCTTTAGCTCATGAGAGACATTCGCTGTGAATTCCTGCCGTATCTGATCCGCCTGTTCCAATTCTTTTAACTGCTTTACAATGCTGTCATGCTGATTCTTAATGGTCGTTGCAAATGGAACCAGCTCTTCATATGGTGTTGTCTTCACCATATTAGAACCATCTCCCACATGCTCTGCCATCTCTTCGATTGGTTTTATGATTCGTGCTGTCAGGTAACGGGCAAACATCAGGCATGTAATGAATAGGATCAGACCGCATATTACAATGACTGGGATGGAATTATAAAAAATCTTCGCAATACTGCCTGCTTCTTTGGATACTCGCAAAATCATGCCATTGGATAGCTTCATCGCATAATAATAATTATTGCTGCCAATCGTAAGCGATCTTCGGACTGCGGTTCCCTCCCCTGTTTCCAATGCCTTTTTTATCTCCGGTCTTGTATCATGTTTATCCATAACGGCCATGTCTGCATTGTTATCATATGATACGGTTCCGTCTGCCTCTATGATTGTGACACGAATTCCGTCTACTCTGTCAATCCCTAGGAATTCTGCCTTCTCTGATATCAGTACAGAATCAACAAAGTCTGCGTAAGTACGCAGACTCCCAAATACTTCCTTCTGAAACATATTATAAAAAACAAGCATGGCAAGAAGGGTCGTGAGAAGAATGGAGATTCCTCCAATCAGCCACATATGAATGGTCATCTTCTTCTTCATCTTACTGCCCTACCTTATACCCTACATTTCGTACTGTCTTTATGATGCTGCCTGCTTCTCCAAGCTTCTGACGCAATGTCTTAATATGCATATCAACGGTTCTGGTCTCTCCTTCATAATCGAATCCCCATACCCGTTCCATAATCTTATCACGAGATAAAACGATTCCCTGATTCTCCATCAGATAACGCAGCAATTCAAACTCTTTATATGTTAATTCACATGGTTTATTATCTACACTGACAGAATGCTTATCAACACTAAGGGCTACGGACTCAAATACAATTTCACTGCTCTTCGCTCCCTGGGATGCTCTTCTTAAAAGCGCTTTTACTCTAGAAACCAGCTCCATAATGCCAAATGGTTTCGTAATATAGTCATCTGCTCCGTCATCAAGCCCTCTTACCTTGTCAATCTCAGTTGTCTTCGCTGTGACCATCATAATCGGGATTCCGGCACTCTTCGCATCTGCACGCAGGTTTCTTAAAATGCTTAGCCCATCTTCATTTGGAAGCATCACATCTAACAAAATTACATCTGGCGTCTTCTGCTTCATCGCTTCATAAAACGCCTCTCCGCTTTCAAAGCTTTCCACTTCATAACCGCTGTTCTTTAATGCATAGGTCTCGATTTCCCTGATATTCATATCATCTTCTACTATATAAATTAACATACCAGCCTCCAGTTCTTAGGTTTCTTAGCTTTCTATTTTCTCTAATCTAGTATAGTAGAATTTCTAAGGAATGACAAGCAAATTCAGGGAACGTAAGGAAAAAGCCTTGGAAATGACCGTAATTTTTCATACTTCCAACATCTTTTGTGACTCAGCTTCATTCGTCTTAAGGATGATCTTTTTTTCACTGTTTTGTAGATTCTGCTGAAGCCCTTCTGCACTTTCATTCTCCACAGCTTTTTTCTTCTTTGTCAACAGCATACCAGCTGTAATTGCAGTAAATGGAGCCACTGTAATCAGCCCAAAGCTTCCTACAATCGTATGAAGAATTTCCGCGGATACATATTTGTAATTTAAAATATGGCTCATCGGTGTGCCCTGTGCCATAAATACCATTAATAGAGCAATATAGCCTCCAGAATATGCTAACAATAATGTGGTTGCCATCGTTCCCATTGCTGCCCTTCCTACGTTCATTCCGGACCGGATTGCATGCTTTCTTGATATCTCAGGGCAATTTGCCACTACTTCGTGTACGGCGCTTGTAATATCTACAGCCAGATCCATCATCGCTCCCGATGAACCGATAAAGATGCTTGCCATAAAGATGCTGGTCAGATTCAGGCTCTGATATCCGCTGTATAACAGGCTTTCCGAATAGGACATAACCGCTCCATGAATCCTAAACTGATCGGTGAAAATCATGCCGACAATACAGGTCACCAGTATTCCAAGCCCTGCACCGGATACTGCTGCCAAAAGCTTTTTATTGATTCCATACACTAAAGATATGATGACTGCTGTCAGCACGATTGTAATCGCAATGCCGACTAAAACCGGATTAGCTCCTTTTAAATAAAGCGGAACTACTACTTTCCAGATGGCAAGTATCGTAACAACAAAAGAAATAATCGCATTGACTCCGGTTCTGCCCGCAAACAGAATTAAAAACAGCGCAAATAATGCGAGTAACACGATTTCTTTTCCAATTCGATCGTGATCTATCATCGTAACCGCATTGATTTCTCCATCCTTATGATCGATTACGACCTGTGCCACATCTCCCACCGCAAATATTTTATCTGACTCAAGTGAACCTTTTAACTGGTTCACCCCGTCTACTGTCTCCCCTTTAAACTTGCCGTCCAATATAGTAAGCGTACAGATCTGCTCGCCGGAACGTACAAGGCCGGTATCAATGATATATTCGTTATTCGTGCTTATCACTTCCGCCTTACAGCGTTCTGCTGTCTGATAAAGCAGTGCTCCTTCATATCCGGTTGGCAGAAAGCATAAAAACAAGATCAGCATCAGGCTGATCAGCACCGGTATTCTTTCTTTTTTCATGCAAATACTCTTTATCCTATTTAATCTTTGTCTCATGCTATGCACCTCTCCTGCTGCCATCCTTCTATCATCCTTCCTGACAGCCTTATTTCTCTCCATTTCATTTTTAATGCACTCTGATTCCTATGCTATAAACTCTTCTAGCAGTAATTCGCCTCTTCTTATATTTTTAGCTTTTTATCTTATTCTACTTTTATCTCCTTGCTATCTTATGTTTTATAAAAGAAAGGAAACCAGATGAGTGGTTTCCTTTTGTGAGATTTGTGTATTTCTGATTATTGATTCTTGATTCCTGATTGCTGTACTCCTAATAAAGAAGCTAACTTGTTGTAAATGTCTGTGTTATCGTAATATCCTTCAAATAAATCGGATCCTTCACCCTGTGCAAGTACTGCTACCGGAAGTCCGGTGTGAGAATAGGAGCTGAAGTTTATGCCTGATTTATTATTTAAGATATGGGTAATGGTTACGGTAAGCGGTTCATATGTTCCGTATAATACATATTCCTCCTGCTCACTCATCTTTTCTGCCTTGTTGCCTAGTGTCTTGTTATAAGCGTTTTTAAGAAGTCCTAATTCATACTCTGTTAACACAAGGTTTGGATTGCTTTCCGCCTTCGCATCCTCACTTGTCATAAGTCCGAATAAACGTTTGATGTCTTTTAAAACGGTATCGAAGGAAGTCTTCTGTTCTTTATATTTGCTTACGTATGAACTATCATACTTTGCATAAGAAATCTTCTGATTCTCTAAGTTTGTTAAGAAGGTATCGTAGTTGGTTCCTGCAAATCCAATGGTAAGTCCGCCTGTTTCATGGTCACCGGTAACTAAGATTAATGTCTCATCTTTATGTTCCTTATAGAATTCAATTGCTTTATCTACAGCTTTCGCTAATGCTACGGTATCTGCGATTGTGGATCCTGCATCATTTGCATGACATGCCCAGTCAATCTTTCCGCCTTCTACCATCATAAAGAAACCTGTTTCATTATCCAGTACCTCAATACCTTTTTCTACATAGTCTGCTAAGGACCATTCATAGGATTTACGATCCAATTCGTAGTTGATGGAATCACTGTCTGCTAAATCCTGTGCAATTACGATGGTTTTTCCTGATTTTTCTGTCAGTGCGTTTGCGCCGGCTCTTGTCGTCACTACATTGTAGCCTGCTTCTTTTGCAAGTTCATACAGATTGCCCTTTTCTCCATCTGCTTTCTTTAATGCTCCACCTGCAAAGTAATCAAAGTTGCTTTCGATCATTTCAAGCCCTAACTCGTAGTAATTGTTTCTGCTTGCCTGATGTCCGTAGAATGCTGCTGGTGTTGCATGATTTAGGTTAACGGAACTGATGATGCCTATCTTATAGTTTAGCTGTTCCTTTAACTGCTCGGCAATTGTCTCATACTCTTCGTTCTTTGTTTCATTCATATTGATGACACCGCTGTATGTCTTATGTCCGGTCGAAATAGATGTTGCGGTGGATGCGGAATCCGGACAGAAGGAAGAGGAATCATACGTGATAGCAGAACCTGCTGTCTCAAAGTTCATAAAGTTCAATGCTTCATTTCCGTCTAAGATATCATCATTGTCTGTGTCTGCTTTTACTCCCAGATAATCCGATGCAATCTGGATCTGTGGATAACTCATTCCATCACCGATAAATAAGAATACATACTTTGGCGCTTTTACCTTAGTTGTCTCGGTAACAGCTGCCACTGCTTCCATAATTTCTTCACTGGGTCTGTTAAACTGAAATACGGTTACTCCTACTGCTGCAACCACTAAGACCATGCTCGTTACGACTCTCCAAAACTTTTTCATCTCAATCCTCCATGAAATTATATTAGCCTTTTTTCTTACTGGCCTCTCTCTTTACATGTTAGATTCTACCATCCCTTCTGTTAAATCCATTACCATCCGAATGTAAAAATTACGTAAATATTTCATTAAGCCCGAACGGACTTCGCGGCTGATTTTGGGCATGAGGGCTGGTGATCCGGGAATTGTGGGACGGCTGCTACGACCGCCATCAGTACTATGACTATTGCAGCATATTACAGAAGCTGCTGACCATTGATGATGAGTTTGAATTTCAGGTTTAATTTCTCGGCGGATTTACGGCAGAGGATCATGCGCTTTAGAAAGATTTCGAAATAGTCCATAACGGAGCAGATGGTCGTGTCGATCTGGAGGGTCAGGGCGATTTCGGTTTTTTCTTCATTAATGGTAACGTCTGCTTTTTTAACGGAGTAATTGACACGGTCGTGAATATCGAAGGTAGCGATATCCTCGTTACGAACACGGGATTCCCGCACATCGGTCTTATCGGCCAGAATAAGGGTAGCAGAAACAGGGTTCACCGGATTTCCGGTGCCTTCGTCGTGATTGCCGATGGCGGTGATAATAGTTGCGATATCATCGGGGTCAGCTCCCATGTTGTCAAGGATTCGAAATGCCATGACAGCACCGCTCTGAGCATGATCGATCCGGTTGATGACATTCCCGATGTCATGCATATAACCGGCGATCTGCGCCAATTCTGCTTCTCTTTTGCTATATCCCATCGTTAGAAGGATATTGCTTGCGGTTGTTGCTACTTTCATTACATGGGCAAAACTGTGCTCGGTATATCCGATTTCTTTTAAGGATTCATCTGCCTTTCGTATATATGCCTTAATGCCTTCGTCTTTTCTCACTTCTTCAAATGTTATCATATTGTTCCCTTCCTTATCCAATTTTTAAATCTTCTTGGTCTTCTGATTCAGCATGCGTATTTTCTATTCCGGAGTTTACGATATCCGGAATTCGCACTTCAAATCGGGATCCTTTTTCTAATTCGCTTTTCACTTCAATTGTCCCATTATAATAGTTTACGATATGCTTTACGATGGATAAGCCAAGCCCTGTTCCGCCGACCTTTTTAGAACGCCCTTTATCAACTCGGTAAAAGCGTTCAAAGATACGACTTATGCATTCCTCTGGGATCCCGACACCGGTATCTGACACTACAATATCTAAATCCTGTCCCTCTGAGACAATGCTTATCTCCACTTTTCCGCCCAGTTTATTATATTTCACTGCATTGCTGATCAAATTGATCAACAGCTCCCGCATCTGCTGCGGATTTGCCTCTATGATAAGCGGCTTGCATTCTACATGAAATGTAATTCCATTTTTATCTGCATATGGCTTTAATGTCTTAATTACATCTCCTAACAGGATCGAGATCCGTACCTCTGATACTATCATTTCCGCTTCATGTGTTTCTAATCTGGAAATCATCAGAATATCATTAATTAATGTGGTCATGTTCTCCGTTTCTTTGATAATACGCTCCATGAATTCTTCTTTGGTCTGCTCATCTTTTGCAAAATCCCCCTGTAACAATTCCATATAGCCTCGTATAGAAGTGATTGGGGTCTTTAATTCATGAGAGACATTCGTAAAGAATTCCTGACGGACCATTTTTTCAAACTTGATGCTCTCCGTATATGTTCGAATGGATTCCGACATCTTCGTCACCGTATCGGCAATCACATTTAATTCCTCATATTTATATTTTTCAAATTTTAATTCGCTATTCTCCTTAAAATCCTCCAGCTTCTTTGTTACATCGGATAATGGTTTTGTTATGGATTTTGTGAGATTCTCGGCAAAGATAATGGAGATTACCAGAGCAATCACCATGCTGATTAAAATAGCAGGCATTAAAAGGATCAGATACTGTTGCGGGCCTGAGAATGGGATTGCAACTCTTAAGTAATAATCCGATTTATCCGACTGCATTGCGATGTACATCATCTTTGTTTCTAATGTACTCGAATAACGTGTCGAATATCCAACGCCGTCTTTCTTAGCCTCAACAATTTCCTCACGATCCCCGTGATTCTCAAGTTCCTCATAGTCTGCCACTTCACTGTCCGCGCATACGCTTCCATCCTCCTTTAAAATGGTGAAACGCGTGATTTTATTGTCCACAAGCTTCTTAAGGCTTACAATCTGACTTTGCAGATCTTTTTCATAATCAATGGACTCATCTAACATCTGAAGTGTCAGTCGCATATCTTCCTGCGTATTATTTAAGATCACGTGACTTACGATCACATAGAAAAATGCACCACTGATGGATACCGTCAGAATAAGAAGCAGAATAAATTTTTTTAATATTGCTTTTCTCATAAAATAGTTTCTCCTTTATTCGTTTACAAAGCGGTATCCCACGCCACGCACCGTTTTAATAAATGGCTGGTTTTCTTCTCCGATCTTCTGACGGAGCGTACGGATATGAATATCTAACGTACGGGATTCTCCTGTGTAGTCATAACCCCAGATCTGGTTTAACAGTTCTTCTCTTGTCACCACTTTTGTCTCATGCTCCATCAAATACAGTAAGAGTTCGTATTCTTTATAGGTCAGTTCCAGTCTTTCCTCTCTCTTATAGATTTCCCTTGTGTTCGGGCATAACCGTATTGTACCGAATGCCTTTTCTTCCCCGCTTTCATCCTCTTCCACGCGTCTTAACAGAGAACGGATTCTGGCGCATAATTCTAATACCCCGAATGGTTTAATCATATAATCATCCGCTCCGTTATCCAGACCGATCACCTTATCAATCTCCTTATCCTTTGCTGTCAAGAGCAAGATTGGAAGGTGTCTGTATGCTGTGCTTTTTCGAATCTCTCTGATTGCATCCGTTCCATCCATGCCCGGAAGCATCCAGTCAAATATCATAAGGTTAAGCTTACTTTTGCGCATGGCGTCCATTCCTTCCTCTGCTGTCTCGAATGCCTGTACCTCAAATCCAAATCCCTGTAACGCGATTTTAATCAGTTCCCGAATATTCTCTTCATCTTCCACAACATAAATCCGTTTCATAATCTCTCCGCCTTTTCTCCCTATAATATAAAACAGGGTGAGCCCCCTCTCACCCGCTTTCCTATTCTTATAGAATTCTTATATTCTTTAATGCACCTGTCTCATGGAACTCTGTCCACTCACAGATATTCACGGCATGATCCCCGATACGTTCCATATACTTTGCAATCATCAGCACATCGATACAGCTGTCTGCATGCACACCGGAAGTCTGTAACATTGCAATCACATCCGCCTTCACCTGATTAAACAGATCATCCACCTGATCATCCATTTTCATCGTCTCTCTTGCACCTTCTACATCGCATTTGATAAATGATTCCACAGCTCTATGAACCATCTGCTTTGCAACGGTTGCCATCTTTGGAATTGGTTTTACGAAATCATACGCATTGGTGTTCCTAATACGGATTACTAACTCTGAAATATCCGCCGCATGGTCGCCGATCCGTTCCATATCTGTTACAACCTTTAACGCAGTTGTCACGATACGTAAATCCTTTGCCACTGGCTGCTGTCTTAAAATCAAAGAAAGACATTTGGATTCAATGACACGCTCCATATCATTTACCGTGCGGTCCCCTTTAATGATCTCATTTGCTAGTTCATCATCCTGTTCTTTAAATGCCTTGATTACCTTATCGATCGCCGCCTCAATCAGCTCTCCCATCTGGATCAGATCATGATTTAAGGACTCTAATTCCTGTTCAAAACTAAATCTTGCTGACATATGAATTTCCCCTTTTTCTATTCTCTTTTTTCTTGTATTTCTCTAACGTTAAAATGACTTCTGATTGCTAAGAAGGAAACGTATGCCCCATTGCCCAATTGAAACCTTCCCTCTTATCGCGAAACTAATCCTTCTTAAGAATCAGCCGAATCTGCCTGTAATGTAATCTTCTGTCCGTTTTTCGTTTGGTCTGGAGAATAATCCTTCTGTAGACTGGTATTCTACAACCTCTCCACTTAAGAAAAATGCGGTATAATCAGAGATTCTGGCTGCCTGCTGCATGTTGTGGGTTACAATTGCAACCGTATATTTTTCTTTTAAATCCGCCATCAGATCCTCAATCTTAAGAGTAGAGATTGGGTCAAGCGCACTGGTCGGTTCATCCATTAATAATACTTCCGGTTCTACTGCAAGTGCTCTTGCGATACAAAGACGCTGCTGCTGTCCACCGGATAATCCAAGCGCGGATTTTTTAAGACGGTCTTTCACTTCCTCGAATAAAGCGGCTCCTCGTAAGCTTTCCTCCACGATGCGGTCTAATTCTGCCTTGCTCTTGATACCATGGATTCTTGGTCCATATGCGATATTATCATAAATGCTCATTGGAAATGGATTCGGCTGCTGGAATACCATGCCTACTTTCTTACGAAGCAGGGTAGTATCTACCATCAAACTGTAGATATCCTCTCCGTCTAATAATACATTTCCGCTGATCTTCACATTCGGAACCAAATCGTTCATACGATTGAGTGTCTTTAAAAATGTGGACTTTCCGCATCCGGAAGGACCAATAAACGCGGTGATCGCTTTTTCCTTGATTGGAAGATTGATATCTTTTAATGCATGGTTCTCACCATAATAAAGATTCAGATGTTCGGTAATTATTTTCTCATTCTTCACTGCTTCATCCTCCTGGATTCTATTCTAACGCTTCCCGTGCGGGAGCTATCATTTTCTGTTTCATGCAGTTTTTTCTTGGTATTTTGTGAAGCATTTATTTTTTTCTTTTGCTTCTAAAACCTACATATATTGCTTATCTCTTATTTTTCACTCTTATCCTGTTGCCACTATCTCTTGTTCACATCTAACCTATGGCTGATCAGCTTTGTCAGCATATTGATGCATAATACGATGACTAGTAACACGACTGCGATACCGAATGCCTGATCATACTTTGCTTTTGACATGCTAAGATACAGCTGAATGGTTAAGGTTCCACCTGGCTCTAAAATCTTGCCAAAAATTCCTGCTCCTGCCTTCGGAAGAAGGTATCCGCTTCCTGCTGTAAATAAAAGAGCTGCGGATTCACCTACAATACGGCCGATTGCTAAGATAATACCGGTTACGATTCCAGGCATTGCCGATGGAAGAAGAATGGTTCGGATCATATACCATTTGGTCGCACCGATACCAAGAGCACCGCTTCTATAACTTTCCGGAACCGTCTTTAATGCTTCCTGTGTGTTTCTTGTGATAAGGGGAAGAACCATAAGGGTCAGGGTAAGTGCCCCTGTTAAAATGGAATATCCAAGATGTAAGGTTCCGCCAAAGAATACCATACCGAACAGCCCAAAGATAATAGATGGAATACCACTTAACGTCTCAGTCGTAAACTCAACTAAACGTACGACCTTCCCCGGCTTTGCGTATTCATTTAAATAAATGGCTGCTCCCACACCGACCGGTGTGGCAATTAATAAAGTGATAATGATAATGTAAAGGGTATTTACAATATTGCCTGCGATACCAAACGTTCCCTTTAACGCGCTTGGCACGGTTGTTAAAAATTCCTTTGTAACATACGGAAATCCTTTGATAAATACATACGCCATAATCCCGACAAGAAGGAAGATGGAGACAGCGGCACATGCATAGATCAGCATGTTAAGCAGGATTTCCTTTGGACGATTTTTTTTCACTAAGATACTTGCGCTATTTTCCATCCTTTTCTCCTCCTTTTAAGATCTTGTTTAATACATAATTGATACACATAATAAATGCGAATAATACTAAGCCAATGGTAAATAACACTCGCTTGTGGGTATCTGCTGCGTAAGACATCTCGCTCACGATGGCGGTTGTTAAGAAACGTACCGCATTGAATGGCAATGGAATATTAACAGAGTTACCGGATACAAGGCTGATTGCCATTGCTTCACCGATCGCTCTGCCGATGCCAAGAACGATTGCTGTCACAATACCGGATTTTGCTGCCGGAAGGATGACTTTGAAGATCGTCTGCATCTTGGTTGCCCCTACCGCTAAAGAAGCACTTTTTAAGTGCCCAGGCACCGCTTTGATCGCGGATGTGCTGATATTGATTACGGTCGGAAGGATCATGATCGCTAATACTAAGATAGCGGATATTAAGTTTGCACCGCCGGTAAACTGATGGGTTGTACTGCCTTTAAAGATATGAAGCTCCAGCTTATACATAAGCGGATTTAAAATCAGAAGGCCCAGCAGACCATAGATGACAGATGGAATGCCGGCTAATAGCTCAACTGCCGGCTGTACGATCTTTACAAGCGGCTTCGGTGCCACCTCTGCTAAAAATATTGCGGTACCAACACCGATTGGGACCCCGATCAGGATGGCAAGTGCCGTACCGACTATGGATGTCAGAATGACATAAAGTATACCGTAGCTTGGGTCCGCTGCTGCCGGCTTCCATGTGGTACTGAATAGGATTTCCTTCAGTCCAACCTCAAAGACCGCCGGAACCCCACTTATAATCATGTATAATGTAATGGAAGCGACTGCTAAGACTGCAGCAAAAGCGCATGCTGTAAAGATAACATGCGCTGTTTTCTCAACTGCTGTTTTGCTCTTATGAGTTCCAATAATCGAGGTTTTTTCTACTGTTTTCTTCGAAATATCCTGTTTCATTGCTCACCTGGTGTCCTTTCTTAGTGATCAGTAGGAATTAAGCCTACTGCTTCAATCACTTCTGTTCCTTCATCCGAGTATACATAGTCAAAGAACGCCTGAACTAATTCACTCTGTTCTTCGATTGTACCTTTTGTAGCCATTACGAATGGTCTGCTTAAGAAATAAGTTCCTGCTTTGATGTTATCTTCCGTTGCTGCAACTCCATCTAATGCTACCGCTGTTACGGTATCATCTACGATATCAAGGGAAACATATCCGATTGCACCGCTTGTAGAAGCTACTTTCGCAACAACTGCGCCTGTGTTATCTAACTCATTTGCGTAAGCACATGCATCCTCAACACCAAGGATTTCTTCGAAAGCACCTCTTGTACCGGATCCTGCTTCACGGCCAATCACAACGATTGGAGCATCATTTCCGCCAACTTCGGACCAGTTTGTGATCTCACCTTTATAAATAGAAGTTAACTGATCTTTGGTTAATTCTTTTACAGGGTTGTTATTGTCAACGATTACAGCGATACCATCGATTGCTACGATATTTTCAACTGCGCCTGCTTCTTTTTCACTGTCTTTTAAGTTTCTGGAAGAGTTCCCGATATCTGCCGTCCCGTTTGTTACTGCTTCAATTCCTGCACCGGATCCAACAAACTCTGCTGTTACGGTCACTCCGCCATTCTTATTCATAAAATCTTCTGCCATTGCGTTTGAAAGTTTTTCCATTGATGTAGATCCTACTAATGTGATGCTGCCGCTTAAGTCTTTCGCTTCTTCCACTGCTTCTGTTGCAGCTGGTGTCTCAGTTGCTTCTGGAGTAGAAGTTGCTTCGCTTTTTTCTGTTCCGGTTACTGCTTCTGCATTTGCTTTCTTATCTTTTGTTCCACATCCGGTAAGTACTCCCCCAAGTAATGCCAGACAACTGATTAATACAAATACTTTTTTTAACTTATTCACTTTCATCCTCTTTTTCTCCTTTTATGTTATGTTTTATGATTACTTCGTTTTCACACTCATAATTTACCACACCCGCCCCCCCCCGAACTATCACGCTTCTGTATAACTTATGTTAAGTTTATGTAAAATAGGGGACTCATTTTTGGGTGTGAAGCCAAACAGAACGGCCGAAAAGGAAAGGACGGAGGGGGGGAATGGAGGGCTGCAAAACAAACTTCGCGGGCGATTTTGGGCTTGTCCTATTAATAAAAGCGGATTCTGGCAGTTGATATGACTTTGCGCCTATGAGGAGAATCTAATTCATGACAAGCGAATCAGCAAGCTGATTCGCTTGTATTTCTTATATTGCGGGATTTGATGATAACAGAAAAAAGGGCACTGTCTGACGAGGAACGAGGAGTTTGCCCTTTTTTCTCTTGTTTATCATCAAATACTGCGATATTAGAAAAATAGATTCTACAAATCGAAGCAAAGGCATATCAACTGCTAGAATCCACGGTTTCACCAGGCCCCGTGCCCAAAATCATCCGCGAAGTTTAAACTTATGTCTTCCCCTACTGCATGTAGTCATCGAGATACTCTTCGGTAATCCCTGACATGTCAGGGATGTTGAGAGAGGTTCCTGGTTTTAGAAGGAGGGTGTTCATATTGTTATAGCGGATAAGATCCGAAAGAGAAATATTAAATCGTTTTAAGACGGATTCCAGGGTGTCCATATCGTTGATAATATACGTGATCATTCCGTCCTGTACTACTTCCGGCGTAACTGGTATGCAGATACGGTCTCCTGGCTGTAAGTTGTAAATATCGATATATGGGTTCGCACGCAGGATCAGTGCTACCGGAACACCGAAGCTGCCGCTGATTTTATACAGAGTGTCTCCACTTTTTATGACATAGATCAGCCCATTACATGTATCGTAATTCATAAAATCCTCTCTGTCTGTCAAAACAGACATCATTATCTTCCTTACCATAGTATGCGGCGGGGGATTGGTTGTGACTGGAGCGTTTCTTGATTCTCTGGTTGAACTTCGAAAAGATGTGTCGTATAATAAATAATTGGTAATAAAATACCATCTTATACTATTTTTACGTATTTATTACATTTCTCGACTTGTTTCCTTTTGAGCGAGCAAGAAATAAATATTTCATGCAACTAAGATTTTTCTACTTACATGAAATCATTTTCTCCTATATAATAGAGGACTACGTAATTATGAAACTAATATATAATGTCAAAATACATAGAGAAAAGAGGTAAACAATGATTCAGAATAATTTTACTCTAGGGATCGATATTGGTTCTACCACAGTAAAAGTGGCTGTCCTGGACGAAAAGAATACACTGCTGTTCTCTGCTTATGAACGTCACTATGCCAATATTCAACAGACGCTTGCAAGTCTGATCAAGAAGGCACAGGAAGAACTCGGTGATCATACCGTTTGCCCTGTTATTACAGGTTCCGGCGGTCTTACTCTGGCAAAGCACCTGTCCGTTCCTTTCGTACAGGAAGTAGTTGCAGTAGCCGCTGCCCTTCAGGACTATGCGCCTCGGACCGATGTTGCAATTGAACTTGGCGGAGAAGATGCTAAAATTATTTACTTCAGCAACGGTATCGATCAGAGAATGAACGGAATCTGTGCCGGCGGTACCGGTTCCTTTATCGATCAGATGGCAAGTCTTTTAAAGACAGATGCGGCTGGGCTTAATGAATATGCAAAATCCTATCAGGCGATCTATCCGATTGCGGCCCGCTGTGGTGTATTCGCGAAATCCGATATTCAGCCTCTGATCAATGAAGGCGCTACCAAACCGGACCTTGCGGCCTCCATCTTCCAGGCGGTTGTCAATCAGACCATCAGCGGTCTTGCATGCGGCAAGCCGATTCGTGGAAATGTAGCCTTTCTCGGAGGACCGCTTCATTTCTTAACGGAATTAAAGCAGGCGTTTATCCGTACGTTAAACTTAACCGGAGATGCCATTATCGCACCGGAGCATTCCCATCTGTTCGCAGCGATCGGATCCGCAATGAATGCAGATCCTAATGTAGCGTTCTCCTTCAGCCATATGGCAGAACGATTGGATGACGGAATCAAGCTGGAATTTGAAGTAAACCGTATGAAGCCTCTTTTTGAGGATCAGGCTGCTTTTGATTCCTTCTTAAAGAGACATAGTGAACATACTGTTAAAAAAGGTGATTTAAGTACGTATCGCGGTAACTGCTTCTTAGGAATCGATGCCGGTTCTACCACTACAAAAGCCGCTCTTGTCGGAGAAGACGGAACTCTTCTTTATTCCTTCTACAGCAACAATAACGGAAGTCCTCTAAAGACAACGATTAAAGCGATTAAAGAAATCTATACGCTTCTGCCTGAAGGTTGTAATATTGTGCGCTCCTGCTCTACCGGTTATGGAGAAGCCTTAATTAAATCCGCTTTAATGTTAGATGAAGGGGAAGTAGAAACCGTTGCCCACTATCATGCAGCCGCTTTCTTTGATCCGGAAGTAGACTGTATCTTAGATATCGGCGGCCAGGATATGAAATGCATCAAGATTAAGAATGGCACCGTTGACAGCGTTCAGTTAAATGAAGCCTGTTCCTCCGGCTGTGGTTCCTTTATTGAGACATTTGCAAAATCCTTAAATTATGAAGTAGCGGACTTTGCCAATGTGGCGCTGTTTGCAAAACATCCAATCGACTTAGGAAGCCGCTGCACCGTATTTATGAACTCCAAAGTAAAACAGGCACAGAAGGAAGGGGCAACGGTAGCGGATATTTCTGCCGGTCTTGCTTACTCTGTTATTAAAAATGCTTTATATAAAGTTATTAAGATTGCCGATCCAAAGGACTTAGGAAGCCATATTGTAGTACAGGGTGGAACATTCTATAACAATGCAGTATTACGCAGCTTTGAATACATATCCGGATGTGAAGCCGTAAGACCAGATATTGCAGGCATCATGGGTGCGTTCGGCGCAGCACTGATTGCAAGAGAGCACTATAGTGGCGAAGCTACTACCATGCTTTCCATTGATGAGATCTTAGAATTAAAATTTGATTCCACTATGGCAAGATGTAAAGGCTGTACCAACAGCTGTCTTCTGACGATCAATCATTTCACAGGCGGAAGAAAGTTCATCTCCGGAAACCGCTGTGAGCGAGGCATTGGCAAGGCAAAAAATAAAGACAATATTCCAAACTTATATGAATATAAATTACAGCGCCTCTTCTCCTACGAATCGCTTTCTGAACAGGATGCAAAACGAGGTACAGTCGGCATCCCACGTGTCCTTAACATGTATGAGAACTTCCCGTTCTGGCATACGTTCTTCACAAAATTAGGATACCGTGTGGTCGTATCTCCACAGTCTAGCCGTAAGATTTACGAACTTGGCATTGAATCCATTCCAAGCGAATCCGAATGCTATCCAGCCAAGTTAGCACATGGACATGTGATGTGGCTGTTAAATGAAGGTGTGAAATATATCTTCTACCCATGCATTCCTTATGAACGAAAAGAAGTTGCGGGTACCGGAAATCATTATAACTGTCCGATCGTTACTTCCTATGGTGAGAATATCAAGAATAATGTGGAAGAGCTTCGTTCTCCGGATATCTGCTACCAGAATCCTTTCTTATCGTTAGAAAACGAAGAGATCGTGACAAAACGTCTTGTGGAATACTTCACTGAAGAAAACAAGATCGATGCAGCAGAAATTAAGGAAGCAGCACATGCCGCATGGGAAGAGATGGCCGCTGCAAGACGAGATATGCAGAAGAAAGGCGAAGAGACAATTGCTTACTTAAATGAAACCGGACGTACCGGTATCGTTTTAGCAGGACGTCCTTATCATATCGATCCGGAAATCAACCATGGTATTCCGGAACTGATCACATCTTACGGAGTGGCTGTATTAACAGAAGACAGCATCTCTCATTTAGCTAAAGTAGAACGTCCGATGATCGTCGTAGACCAGTGGATGTATCACTCCCGTTTATATGCTGCCGCTACTTATGTAAAAGAGAACAAGCACTTAGAACTGATTCAGCTAAACTCCTTCGGATGCGGCTTAGATGCCGTTACAACTGACGGTGTCAGCGATATCTTAAAGAGTGCTGGAAAGATCTATACCGTTCTTAAGATTGATGAAGTAAATAACTTAGGTGCTGCCAGAATCCGTATCCGCTCCCTTTTATCTGCCGTGAATGACCGTAACCGCAAGCATATGGCACCAAAGATTCACGATGCCGCTTACCACCGTCCGATCTTCACCGAAGAGATGCGTAAGGAATATACGATCCTTGCTCCACAGATGTCACCGATCCATTTTGAGTTCTTAGAACCGGCACTCCGCTCCTGCGGCTACCATGTAGAGGTTCTTCCGAACGATAATAAATCTGCCGTTGATGTGGGATTAAAGTATGTAAATAATGATGCCTGCTACCCATCCTTAATGGTTGTCGGACAAATTATGGATGCGCTTCTTTCCGGCCGCTATGACTTAAATAAAGTAGCGGTATTCATCACCCAGACCGGCGGAGGATGCCGTGCCACAAATTACATCGGATTCATCCGCCGTGCTCTGCAGAAAGCCGGCATGGAACATATCCCTGTCGTATCCATTTCCACTCAGGGCTTAGAAAAGAATCCAGGCTTTAAGATCACGCCTTCCTTAGTCATCCGTGCGATGCAGGCCCTTGTATACGGAGACGTCTTAATGCGCGTCTTATATAAGACAAGGCCATATGAGTTAACCGAAGGTTCTGCAAATGCCCTTCATAAGAAATGGAGCGATATCTGCAAGAAATCCGTTACAAATGGAAAATGGGGAGAGTACAAAAAGAATCTTCGCGGCATCATCGAAGACTTTGATAAACTTCCACTGAATGAATCTCTTGTAAAACCAAAAGTAGGCATTGTCGGGGAAATCTTAGTAAAATTCCTTCCGGCTGCCAATAACCACATTGTAGAACTGTTAGAGTCAGAAGGCGCAGAAGCCGTTATGCCTGACTTATTAGACTTCTTTATGTACTGCTCCTATGATGCGGACTTTAAGGCAAGATACTTAGGAAAGAGCAAAAAAGATGCCTTCTTAAACCAGATGGTGATCCGTTTCTTAGAGTTTACAAGAAAGGAATCCGTAAAACATCTGAATGCAAGCAAGAGATTTACTGCACCTGCTAAGATCGATTCTCTTGCAAAATTAGCCGAACCAATCGTATCCATCGGCAATCAGACCGGTGAAGGATGGTTCTTAACCGCAGAAATGGTGGAATTAATCCACTCGGGCGTTCACAATATTGTCTGCGCGCAGCCATTTGCCTGCCTGCCAAACCATATCGTTGGTAAAGGGGTTATCAAAGAACTTAGACTTCGCTATCCGGAATCCAATATCGTAGCCATCGACTATGATCCAGGCGCAAGTGAGGTAAATCAGTTAAACCGTATTAAATTAATGTTAGCAACTGCCAATAAAAATCTGGCAAAACAAAGCTAATTTCAAAAGAATAATATTTCTAAAAAGGCAGCTTATTCCTTCGAATCAGCTGCCTTTTCGGGAATACGAAATCACGCAGGAGGTCTATATGTATACCTATGTTCTGATTATTCAGATTATGGCAATCATCACTACATTTGTTATCATCACCGTGCTGATGTGCCAGAAATGCTTTGAACATCATTCTCTTTTGGTTCTTTTAATGACCGCTATTATGGTTCTGTGTATCGGATATCTCCTTGTCATTACGAGCAAAACGAAAGAATCCGCCCTTACCGCCGTCAAGATTCAATATGTGGGAAGCTGTTATATCAGCCTGCTTTTCCTTGTATTCCTGATGGATTATTGTAATGTAAAGAAGCCGATGAAACTAATTATCGCCGACTTTGCGATCAACACCGGTATCCTTCTTGCTGTATTTACATGCGACTACCATCCCCTTTACTACAGCTCCATCGACTTTGTGGAAACCGGCCTTTTTCCTCATCTGATTTTAGAAAAAGGACCGATCTATCATTTTTTTAAGATTCAGGTATTCTTCTACAATGTTATCATCCTGTTTCTGCTGATCAACCACTATGTACGCCAGAAAAAGGAGGCGAAAGGCCATCAGATGACCATTATCTTCGCCATCCTGGTTCCGTGCATGGCATCTCTTTTATACGCACTTGGTTTTTATGATATTTACGATCCGTCATCCGCAAGTTTTGCGATATCGGGGGTAATTATCTTAATCTCTATACATAATCATCATATCTTTGACGTCATCCATTCGGCTAAGGACAGTGTAATCGGATGCATGGACGAAGCGCTGGTCGTGGTAGATGATCGCTTTTGCTTTTTAGATATGAACCCCGCTGCAGTACGCCTGTTTCCGGAACTGAAACATATCCATAATGGGGTTGAGATCGAGAACTACTCTCCCCTGCTCCAAATGCTTTTAACAACGAATACAAGCAATACCTTTAGCCGAAATGAACACTTTTACAGCGCACGAACCAGCAAAGTCCTAAATGACAACAAGAAACTGGTGGGATATTTCATATGGATTTTTGATATAACAGAATCTCATAACTCCATTGAAAACCTTCGTACATTGAAACATCAGGCGGAAAAAGCCAGTGAGGCCAAAAGCACATTTCTCGCAAGTATGTCCCATGAGATTCGGACTCCCATGAATGCCATGCTTGGACTGACTGATTTAATCCTTCTCGATGATATTCCGGATACTGTCCGGGATAATGTAATCCGCATCAAGCGTGCCGGCACATCCTTGCTTGGGATTATCAACGACATCCTGGATTTTTCCAAAATCGAATCCGGAAAAATGACCTTTGTAAAGGAACCTTATCAGTTTTCCTCTGTCATTCATGATGTGGTAAGCATCATTTCCGTAAAGCTGTCTCAAAAACCAATTAAGCTGAATCTGAATATCGCACCGGATATTCCAAAATTTTTGATTGGGGATGAAACAAGGTTTCGTCAGATTCTTATCAATATCCTAAATAATGCAGTGAAATTCACAGATTCCGGCTCCATCAATCTGATCGCAGAATGGGAGATGGCGGATAATAAAGCGCTTCTTCATTTTACCATCACGGATACCGGAAGAGGCATCTATCCGGAAGATGTAAACCGCATCTTTAACAGCTTTGAACAGGGAACAAACGGAGCCGTTAACTATGTGGAAGGGACCGGCCTTGGCCTCACAATCTGTAAAAAAATCTTAGATGAATTGGGAGGAACGATTACAGTAGAAAGCCTCCCCTACCAGGGCAGCACATTCCGCTTCACACTGCCTCAGGAGATTCATGAAAAGCCACTGCTATCCCAAAACAGAGATTCAAAGGAATCCCTTCCTGTTTCTTTTACGGCTCCAAGCGCCTCTGTGCTGATTGTGGATGATAATCTGCTGAACTTAAAAGTAGCAGGAGGGCTGCTCTCAATCTTCCAGATGAAAATCACACTCGCAGAAAGCGGAAAAGAGTGTCTGGATCTGCTAAAAAAGCAGCATTTTGACCTGATTTTCTTAGATTATATGATGCCGGAGATGGATGGGACTCAGACGCTTATGAAAATCCGCGACATGGAGGGAGAGTATTATCAGAATGTACCGATTATCGTACTGACAGCCAATGCAATCTCCGGTGCAAGGGAACGGTTCTTACGGGATGGCTTCCATGATTATATCAGCAAGCCGATTTCACTTTCCCTTCTGTCTGAACTTCTATACCGCTGGCTTCCAAAGGATAAGATTCATAGAAAAGATTCCAATAAAAAAACGGTCTCCCAAGCCGCCATATCTCAACAATGGCAGGAGGAAACCGTATTATCTCCGAATTATCATATCAATGATGCCGTGATGATCGATTATGAAACCGGCATTAAGAACTGTGCCGGACTTCTTTCCTGTTACTTAGAAGCAATTGAACTGTTCTGTCAGGAAAGCACACAAAAGATTGTGAAACTTACTTCTCTTTTAGAGAATAAAAACTATGCGGATTATCAGATCGAAGTCCATGGGCTCAAATCATCTGCCAGAACACTCGGCATCCCGGCACTGGCAGATAAAGCGTATGAGCTGGAGCTGGCATGCCAGTCCAATTATTATGACTATCTTCACAAAGAAATGTCTGCTCTTATCACTTTGTATGAGCATTCCGTAAACGCATTTCTATCCTATCTGAATACCAGAGAGCATACTACTGGTACTGATTAGATATTCTCGATCTGCCAGTCAATTGGCTTAACCCCGTGTTCCTCTAAGAACTGATTCGTCTTGCTGAACGGCTTGCTTCCAAAGAAGCCGCGGTAGGACGAAAGAGGGCTTGGATGAGGCGCTTCTAAAATCAGATGATTTGGATTCGTTAACATTTTCTTTTTCATTCCAGCAGGCCGTCCCCAGAGAATAAACACGATAGGACGGTCTTCTTTATTCACCGCCTGAATCACAGCATCGGTAAACTGTTCCCAGCCTTTTCCCTGATGGGAATTTGCCTGATGGGCACGTACTGTAAGAACGGTATTTAACATCAGAACACCCTGATCGGCCCATTTTTTCAGGTATCCATTATTCGGAATATAACATCCCAGATCATCTTTAAGCTCCTTATAAATGTTCTGAAGAGATGGCGGAATATCCACCTTAGGACCTACTGAAAAGCTGAGTCCATGCGCCTGCCCTTCATTATGGTACGGATCCTGCCCTAAGATCACCACCTTCACCTCATGAAGAGGCGTAAAGTGAAATGCATTGAAAATCTCATCCGCAGGCGGATAGATTACATGATTACTATACTCCTCTTTCACGAATTCATATAAATTTTTGTAGTACTCTTTATGAAACTCATCACCGACGGCATTCAGCCAGTCATTCTTGATTGCTCCCATTTCATTGCCTCCAAAAATTGTAGTATCTGTCATATCTATATCCCTTCTATCCTTCCTTAACAGGGAAAACGTACACTCACGCCCTTCTCCATTAAGTACTTCTTTACTTCTCTAATCTGTAGTTCCTTATAATGAAACAACGATGCAGCCAAAACTGCATCCGCTGCTCCATATGTGAGCGCATCGTAAAAATCCTTAAGTTTTCCTGCCCCGCCGGATGCAATAACCGGAATGGATACCGCCTCGGCAATGGTTTTGGTAAGTTCTAAATCATAGCCATTCTTTGTGCCGTCACAATCCATGCTTGTTAACAAGATCTCACCTGCTCCAAGCTTTTCAGCCTGCATAGCCCACTCGATGGCATCCATCCCCATATCCACTCGTCCGCCATTCTTGTATATATGAAAGCCGTCCAAAGTCCTTTTCGCATCAATTGCTACCACGACACACTGACTGCCAAACTTATCCGCAGCCCTGGAAATAAGGGTTGGATCTAAGATCGCAGCCGAATTGACTGCCACCTTATCCGCACCTTCCCGTAATAAAAGCCTAAAATCCTCAATGGTCCGAATTCCGCCGCCTACTGTAAATGGTATAAAGACTGTTTCCGCCACTTTTCTTACCATGGACAGTTTGATCGCCCTGGCATCGCTTGATGCGGTAATATCTAAAAATACAAGCTCATCAGCCCCTTCTTTTCCATAGGCTGATCCAACCTCTACCGGATCTCCGGCATCCTTTAGATTCACAAAATTTGTTCCTTTCACTACTCTTCCATTATGCACGTCAAGACACGGAATAATTCGTTTTGTAAACATAAATCCTGCTCTCCCTTCTTAGCCGGTCCTTATCCTTAAAGCGCCGCGAAATTTTTTAAGATATGAAGCCCGATTTCTCCGCTCTTCTCCGGATGAAACTGACAGGCGAATATATTGCCATGCTCGATTGAGGTATCCATCCTAACCCCATACTCGGTCACACTTGCTACATCTTCCCGTCTCTCTGCCTGCAGATAATAAGAATGCACAAAATATACATATGGATCCGGACCAATTCCTTCAAATAGTCTGGCCCCCTCTTTTACTGCAAGGGAATTCCATCCGATATGAGGTACTTTTAATCCTTCTGCTTTTGGTATCCGTACAATCTTTCCTTTTAACAAACCAAGCCCTTTTGCTCCTTCTCCTTCCTCGCTTTCCTCAAATAAAAGCTGCAGTCCAAGACAGATTCCTAAGAATGGTTTACCGCTTAAGGCCGTTGTTCTGACCACATCGGTCAGATTATAATGACTTAGTTTATCCATTGCTTCCTTAAATGCTCCGACACCAGGCAGGATTACCTTGTCTGCCTGATCAATGATACGTTCTTCCCTTGTTATGATGGTCTTCTGCCCTAATGACTGAAGTGCTTTTTCCACACTTCTTAAGTTTCCGGCATCATAATCAATGATTGCTATCATACGATCACGCCCTTCCTTTTCTATTCAGATAAGCCAGGCTTTCTCTCCCTGACTCTGCTCTCACGACAAAAGTGCTGTTTCACGCGTTACCATACGAAACAACACATTCTATCTTAAGGGATTCCCATAAAAAAAGCAAGGAATAAAATTCCCTGCTTTTTACTAATCCATCTTATTCTTTTGAAAATTTTCCGTCTGAACCATCATTGATATATTCATAGATTGCCGCACTATATTCTGCCGCATCTTCTATATGAACGAGTTTTTCTGCTTCCTTCTGGGCAATCCCATAAGATCCATACAGCTTTGCATAAATCTGGTCGCGGACATAATCCATATCCTTCTCAATTCCAAGCATGGTTGCAAGCGTATTGTATTTCTCATAGCGTCTGATTCCTTTAATCAGGGAATCTAATGCCTTCGCGTACTCTCCGAGTTCATAATAGTTCTCATACGAATTCAGCTGCTTATTGACAAACATAACGGTCATGATTCGGTCATAAGTCTGAATATCCTCATCTTTGATCTCCAGGCCATACACCTGCTCGTAAGCCTCATTGTAACGCTGTCTTTGGAAATTCGCTCTTGCATTTCTTATATTCAGTGAATAGGAAAAAGAATTGGTCCCTAACACAAACACGATCCCGAAGATAGCAAATAAAGAAAAGACGATTGCGGCTCCGACTCTGTTGATTCTTCCCTCATTTGCATCAATTTCATCTACAAGGTTCTGAATTTCCTGTGCTTTCTTATCCTTTGCCGCTTTCTTGGCTGCCGCTTTTTGTTTTACCAGTTCCTGCTTTTTCTTTTGCTTGGCTGCCTGATCGGCTTTCTTCTTCGCCTGATCTTCTTTTTTCTTCTTCTCTTTTTCTGCCTTCTTCTTTTCCTGTTCCGCTTTTTTCTCGATCTGCGCCTGTTCTCTGGCTTCTACACCCTCAATCGCTTCCCTTTTGAGCTGTTCCACCTGTTCTGATGTGCGCTCCTCTTTTACATTTCCAAAAAGTTTGGAGAAGATTCCTGCTGTTTTTTTCTTTTCCCTCTTCCCTGCTTTATTCGAAACAATCTCTATGGATTCTTCTGCAGCCTCTTTCGACTGCTCTTCCTCATCTGCTTCCCTCTCTTCCAAATCCGGAATCAGATCAAGAAGACTTGGGTCGAATTCAAGCATCTCATCATCCGCTGCATCTTCATAGAAATGTTCTTTCTCTTGACTAAGCGCGTCTTCAGGGAAATACTCTTTTTCTTCAGCCGGACTTGGTATCATATCTTCAAATGAATACTCTTCCTGCTCCCCGACTGAATACTCTTCCTTCTCCTCAAACGAATCCGGATTCGTCCTTTCCTTCCCAATACCAAGGGAATCCAGATCGAGCATATCCAAATTAATATCTTCCAGATTCAAGGAATCAAATTCCATCGAATCCTGCCTGATTTCATCCTCTATATGATCGAGAGCATCCGCTATTCCCTCAATGCTCTTACTCTTTTCGTTATCTTCCACCTTATCAATAACCTTTCTGAAGTTATATTATTTATTTCTCTTCAAATAACAGCTTATCCATTTCATGAATTAATTGTCCGATTTCCGGTTTTGACATCTGGATATCTGCCCCTAATGCTTCCCCTTTTCTTCTCATTTCGTCATTGATAAGAGAAGAGAAAATCACAACCGGAATGTCTCTTAACTGTGGATCGTCTTTGATTAACTTGGTTAAATGATGTCCGTCCATCTGTGGCATCTCAATATCGGTAATCACGCAGCCTACATGCTGTTTTAATGTTCCGGCATCTCGATAGCTCTTTAATCTTTCCCATGCTTCTAAACCATTCATCGTTGTTGTAATCTCACGATATCCTGCCTTTTCAAGGCAGTCATGAATCAAATGGCTTAACATTGGAGAATCCTCTGCCATTAAGATTGGCACAGCTGCTCTGTTATAATTTTTTAATCCTTCTACTTCTGATACCTTTAAGCCGGTTTCCGGACTGATATCGGATACGATCTTTTCGAAATCAAGAATTACGATTAATTTTTCCTGAAGCTTAATAATACCTGTTGCAAGACCATTTCCGCTGCTGCTTAATGTAGCATCTGGCTTTGCAATATCGGACCAAGATACACGATGAATGCCAACCACGCTGTCTACATGAAATGCCACATTTAGCTGATTGAAGTTTGTTACAATAAACATATCTTTTGCAGTATCGCTTTTCATACCCGCTCTCAGACATTTTGTAAGATCTACAATTGTAAGGATCACATCACGTGGCATAAAAATTCCTTCAATAAACGGATGTGCATTTGGCACGGATGTTGGCTTCTGATATGGCAGAATCTCCTTTACCTTTGCTACATTTATCCCATAATAATTGGAACCTACCTTGAACTCCAAAATCTCAAGTTCATTTGTTCCGCTTTCTAATAAAATCCCTGTTTCCATTCTATTTCCTCCATGAATCATACAGCTAAGCTGTCCATAACTTCTATATCTTGTTATATCGACATATTTCTACTAAAATCTTAGCATTTTTTTATTTTTTGTAGGAATCGAAACTAAAAATGGATGTCCCGCTAAAACGCAGGTCTTATTCCTTCCTACCCAATTGCTGGACAATACATGACTTTTTATCTGCTTATGCTTTCTAACATTAGGAAATATAATATTTTAGACATTGTACTTTCTTAGTGTGACACCGTATAATCAAAAAAGACCGCCTCATAATGAGACGGCCTCTTCATAGCGTGCCCAGAACCGGAATCGAACCAGTGACACGAGGATTTTCAGTCCTCTGCTCTACCGACTGAGCTATCTGGGCATATAAACTCTCGTTTTGAGAGTTCGCACATCGTATAAAAGATTTCTCTTTCACACTGATCGAACTTCATTCAGATAAATCCAATAAAAGGAACAAACCTTTTGGTTAAGCCCTCGACCTATTAGTAACAATCAGCTACACGTGTTACCACGCTTCCACCTTTGTCCTATCAACCTCGTCGTCTTCAAGGGGTCTTACTAGCTTACGCTATGGGATATCTTA
>SVEB01000014.1 GCA_015057635.1 Lachnospiraceae bacterium
AAAAGCTCAGTAGCATGGTTCCTGCATAGCTGACAATTTCACCAAATAGCATCTCTTTCTTCAGCTTTTTGTATAGGAATACGATGCATATGACCGATACTAAGATTGAAAATAATGCCGGCACATATGTTAACCAGGAACATCCCGTTATCTGTGCTAAAACAAGTCCTGTCCCATACTCATCTTCATTATGTATTTTGCCTGTAAATAAAGGAACCATCACTACAAATAAACAGGGGATCAACCGCATAAGACTATTGGTAGCGGCAACTGCCAGAGCAACGTCTACCCTCTCCTCCTTCTCTATATTTTCGATAATAAAAATAACTCTCGCTTTCCATATTCGGCTGTATATGCCCAACCGGCGTTCTCTTTTCAAACAGCTCAAATCCACACTTTTCTGCCAGCATACAAGATGCAGTGTTTAATGGGTCGATTGTCAAAATCAGATATGGCAGCTTAGATACCTCAAAGCACCAATTGGCAAGCGCGGTTACTGCCTGTTTCGCGTAACCTTTGTGCTGGCAGCTTTCCCTCATAAAATAAGCGACTTCCACTTCATTTGTATTTTCCTCAAGTCCCATTCCCACCATTCCTATGACCTCATCTGTCTCTTTCAAAGCAATAGCATAACGCTTATTTTCAAGCACATCCACTGACTCTGACTGTGTTTGCAGCCAGTCAACATATCCCTCGAGACGGCCGGGAACCGTGCTGTTTTCCCACCAGTCTTTCATAAAACGGACAATACCAGGCTCTGCCACAATTTCACGCAGAGTATTTACATCTTTTGATTCAAAATCGCGTATCACAACATCTTTACATATAATTCGCATAGCTTTCCTCTCTGTTCATTTCCTTTACTTTTGTTCCTTTTCTCAAATAAACGCTTCTTATATACAAGTTCCATATCAGTCATGTATGAATATACATATTTTACCACTTTTGGACGATATCTTACAACACCGAAGAGGTTACAAATTTATAAGAAATAAAAAAAGGCCCAGAAACACTGCTCTAATCAGCATCTCTGTGACCTAATCAATCATTTTTCACTAAAGGGATAAGAATAGGATTGAATCAAACATTTAAAGTTTCCTGTCTTTTCATTTCCCATTACATTTTCAATTCCACCGCATTCAGCCTAACGACTTCCTCCGGCTCATGCGTGATCATAATAACCGTCTTTCCCGCTGTTTTCTCTAACAGATACCGGGTTACCTGCTCTTTCGTATCTGCATCCAGCCCTTTTAACGGTTCATCCATAAACAGCACATCGTACTCTGCCATAAGCGCACGCACGATAGCAACTCTTCTTTGCATACCGCCGCTTAACTCCTGAACCGGCTGATCAGCAGAATCCGCAAGGCCGACCCGTTCCAGGTTTTCCATGACTTCTTCTTTTGTGATGTCCCGGGAACAGACAAGTTTTATATTGGCTACAGCGGACAGATTCTTGCACAAACGGTCTTCCTGAAACACCGCGCTGCGTTTGATCTTCTCAAATCCGATAATCTCTCCTGCGTCCTTTTGCTCTAATCCCATCAGGATTCGCAAAAGTGTAGTCTTACCACGGCCGGATTCCCCCAAGATACAGGTGATATGATTTCTTGCAAATGTATAAGAGAAATCCTTTAATACTGCCTTTTCCCCATAGGATTTACAAATCTCTTTTACTGCTAGTTCCATCTTATATCCGCTCCAATCTCTTTGTGATCCCGTGCAGCAGTGCTAGCACGCTTCGTTCAAATAAAACGCTGATTATAATAATCACGACCGTCCATGCAAATAATTCCGGTGTATTCAGATAGATTTTGGCCTGATATAGTTTTTCCCCGATCGATCCTTTCGGGATGCCGATAACTTCTGCTGCAATTCCGGCTTTCCAGCACATGCCGAGAGCCACGCTGGATGCAGTTGTGACATACGGCATAACCTCAGACAAATAGATATAACGGATTCTTCTATGCCATGGAATATCAAATAATGCTCCCATTTCTAACAGTTCCCGGTCCGTACGCTCAATCCCCTGTAACGTGTTTGAATAAATAATCGGAAATACCATAATAAAAGAAATAAAAATGGACAGGTTCTTTGATGGAATCCATACTAGGCAAAGGATGATAAAGGAGGCTACCGGCACGGATTTCATGACCTGAACAGGCGGCTGTAACACATCTCTGATCAGGCGACTTACTTTTGACAGGATAGCTGCAAGGATTCCGGTGCTGAACGCGATCAGGAAACCAAGCGCGATCTTACATAGGGATGATACGATGGAATGCCAGAACTCAGGAGTCTGAATCTCCCTGATCAGACACTGGATAACAGAAACAGGAGATACCAAAAGTATCTCCTGCCCAATCTGCATACTGGCGAACTGCCATACAATCAGCCAGAAGCAGACTGCCCACAATTTCATCTTTCCACCGTTTTTGTTATCTTGCATAGTAGAAATCTTCATTTGGAAGGCTTCCTCCTACAGACTGTGGATTCTGTTCAAATAATACGTTTAAGTAACCGCTTAATTTTTCCTTCATTTCTGCACCTTCCATAAAGGTAATGTTGCAGTATGGAAGTGCGATTTCAGCTACATCTGCCGGAACGATATCAAAGCTTCCTACTAATTCAGCCGCTTTCGCTGTATTTTCATTTACAAAGCTTACGGATTCTTTATAAGCATCTAAAAATGCACTTACCTGTTCCGGATAGGATTCTAAGATTTCTTTTCTTGCTACGATAACACCAGTGATTAATGTGCTCGCTTCCGCTTCATCTTTCTGGATCTTATTCCATTCCGCTGTTAAATCAAGCGCGATACGGATGGTTTCAATCTTTGTCTGTGCAGTTGTAACGAAAGGCTGTGGAAGCATCGCGATTGCATTTTCAGATGCGGAAAGCGCTGCAAGGCATTCGGTATGTTCACTCTTCCATTCAATTGTCACGTCCGTTTCCGGATCGATTCCGTTACTCTTTAAGATGTAGTTTAGGGCATATTCCGGTGTAGAACCTTTTCCGCTTGCGTAAATGGTCTTGCCTCTTAAGTCTTCTACATTCTGCACGTTGTCACCATTTTCTACAATGTAGATAACGCCGAGTGTGTTTACTGCCACTACTTCGATTGCACCGTTTGTATTGTTATATAAAACGCTTGCAAGGTTTGCCGGAACTGCTGCGAAATCAAGATCACCTTTTACTAAAAGTGGTGTGATTTCATCTGCTGCGCCTGCGATTGTAAACTGGTAATTGGCATCCTCACCGCTCTGCTGATTCATTAAGGATACCATGCCCATAGCCGTTGGTCCTTTTAATGCTCCAATGCGGAGTGTTACTTCTTCTTCCGGTTCTGCTGCATCTTCAGCCGTTCCTTCTGTCCCGTCCTCTCCTTCTACAGTTCCTTCTGTTCCTGCATTCTCAGTGGACTCTTCTGTTCCTTCTACAGTGCCCTGTGCTGCACCTGTTGTATCTGTGCTCTTTGCACAGCCTGTCATTAATGCTGCTGACATTGCAAGCATTAAGAATAATGACATTATTTTTTTCATGTCTCATTCCTCACTTCTTTTGTTATATCCTAACTGTCCTATTCCCTTCTTTGTAAAGTATATTGGCCAGGCAGTCTTCTTCTATCATTTCTATTCTCCTGTCATGTGCGGATATGGATCCCTGCTTTTGCAGATCCTGTTCTTTCATGACATTGGATGCAAACCAAATTGTCTTTCTTATCTGTTTTATGATATCTTAATTTTCTATCATAGCTCCTCCACTTTATCAGACTGCAAGCTTCTTGTAAAGATAGCATAATAGATTTCCATCGTACAATCAGCTTCCGCTAATTCATTGGGAAGGACCAAATCCGTGCACGTTATCCGGCCGGTTAAGCACTAAAAAGGCTATACTGAGATCATCTATTTTTCTTCTGTAGATAACGGCTTATCAGCCCAGTAATCATAGTCCTCCGGTGGACGATGAGACGCTGTAGATAAATACCACCATACTCCAAACCGATCTGTTACTGCTGCTGCGCAAGGGCTCCACGGCAACTCCCCAATCGGCATGTCGATGGCTCCGCCTTCTTTTAGCAGCTCATAAGCACGCTTTACTTCCTCCGCAGTATCAAACTCGTAACCTAATTGAACCAGGCTCTCATTCTGACTTTCTTTAGATGCTTCCACTACGGATATAAAACATTCACCATTTCTATAAAGTTCCGAATGATAAAAAGAACCATCCGGATTCTTTACATGATAGCCCAATTCTAACCCAAATACCTGCTGATACAATGCAACGGCATCTGCACTATTTTTTACATACACACCTACACTAAATCCCATACATTCCATATATGATTATCAGAAAAAATAATCATATATCCCCCTCTCTTACTATTATTTTTATGGATAATCTTACTATCTAAGGCTTACTTTCCATTCGTCTTCCCTTACAATATACTGAAATTCCGTCAATCCATCCTGATCCATTACCTGTAACAGTTCCATAAAATCATTTACCAGGTTGTACTTTGAGAGATCATCTCGATCCACCCACTCCATCTAACCTTCCTCTGAAGATAGCAGCTCTCCTTCAAACTGATTGGTCTTAAATAGGAATACCACATATCTTCCGTTCTCGATTGGAAACTGTTTTACACCGCACAACTGTGGATGATAGATGGTAAGCCCTGTCTCTTCTTTCATTTCCCGGATTACGGATTCTATAAAAGATTCATTTTCCTCAACATGGCCTCCCGGCAGTGTATATCCTCTCCAATCTTTTTTCACCCTGTTCTGAAGCAGGATCTTATTCCCGTTATAGATTAAGCATAAGGTCGTTAATTCTACGTTTTCTGTTCTGCTCATAAATAATTTTAATAGAGGTCTGCATAATATGTAAATACATTGTAGTATAAGCATTTCCTGCTTCTTACTTTCTATCACTTACAGATTGCATACTATCTTCTCTATGTTCCTTTCTTCTATTTGTAATAAAATCGTTTTCTGATCACACGTTCTATTTCTATCCGTTATTGATCTGCCATTCTATCTAAATACGAGTCTGCTTCTTCTCTTGATTTAAATATGACAACGTTCCTGCTTTCCTGATATTTGTTTAATAATTCATATATTCTTGATAATTGACTCTTTTTGAAACCAAGAATACACTCTTTAAATTCTTCATCGAGTTCTGATTCTACCCATGGCATATCTTCTCGCTTTCGTCCAATCCGTGACTTGGCACCTGAAAGGCACACTTCTAATGGATAATCCATGAAAAATACGGTATCGCATTCTTTCAAACGCATTTCAAGGGTTCACCCATAATTTCCGTCCATAATCCATTGATCCTTCTTCATAATGTCACCAAGCTTTCGATCAAACTCTTCCGTTGGGATATTCGTGCGATCCGGCCTATGCCACAGCATATCCAGATAGTATAGCGGGAGATTCGTAACATCTCTAAGCTTTCGGGCAAATGTGCTTTTTCCCGCGCCTGGACACCCTATAATAATTACTTTTTGCATACTCTCTCCTCCTTACAAAGCAATATCTCCTCTGCGCTTTCCTAAATCACATGCCGGTAAATCGTCATTTCTGTTCCAGTATATTCATATCCCACATCAATTTTCTTCCAGCCACCTTTCTCATAATAACCTACTAAATCTGTATATAAGAAAATTTCTTTATAGCCCATTGTTTTCGCATCTGCTAGCACATGCTCCTGTAGTTTTTGTCCAATGTGCTGATTCCGATATTCCTGATTTACAATTAAAGCAGAAAACCAAGGGAATAGATCCTGGCGGGAAAGTAAATCACCTCTCCAGATTCCTGCCGTTCCTAATAATACGCCATCTTCCACCGCAACAAATATTTTCGGCAGACCATCACTTGATGAGCTATGTTCCACCACTCCCTGAAAAAATTTCATACTATCCTTCGAACCAAACTCCTGATTCATCCATGTGATTACCGTTTCCTTAAATTCCACACAATCCTTTAATTCTTTAATCTGCATTATTTTTACTCCTTATTCTTTCTCAATAGGTACCGTTCAACATTACTTTTTCTTCTTTGGTTTCGGAACTGGAAGTTCCGTGTACATTGCCTCAAATAACTGCTCCAAAAATTCTCTGCTATCCACATTATCTACCAGTAACATTTCCTTTGCTCCATCATAAGGCAGTTCATAACCTGCCTCCGGCATCAAATCCACTGCTGCTTTCACTGGCTTCACCAGAAATCGGTCATCATAAATCCCGCCCACAATCCGGCCACGGTAATATATAATATACTCTCCCATCATGGCTCGATAGGTGATTTCATCAAGCTCTGATAGTTGTTCTAATATAAAATTTAAATATTCCTTTGTAGATGCCATTCTCTCATCCTTTCCTAACTCATTAACTGTCGTTTTCATCTAAAGTTATAGATATTTCTTTACCATACTCAGATTGTGCTCTAAACTGCCATTTCCATCTAATATAATTTTTCTGCACGGCAATAATTTTTCCCATTCATCATGTTTTGCTTTGCTTCTCATGTTTAGATCTCCCTCATCATAAGAAGCCGCCCATTCTATAAATTCTAGATGATTCCGATACATATCCCCGCCAGCATCAATTCGTGTTCCAAAGTGCTCGTGTTCTCTTCTTTTCAATCGTTCCATTCGTATATTGGTATCTGTTTTCAACCGAATGGCAAGTGTAAATAACGGTATTAATTCATCTCCCCAATCAACAAGAGAACCGGAAATCACTACTTTATCTTCTTTAGCTATGTCTCTCCTCATCATTTTCAGTCTTTCCTTAACATCCCTCTTCGTGGTATAAGGCGGATTTGTTGGCTGCCAAAAATAATCATCGGTATCCATAAAAAAATAGCCCAGCTTTTCACTGATATATTTTGCTAATGTAGTAGTTCCAGAACCAGAGGCTCCGTATATATGAATAACATTGCTTGCCATACTTTCTCCTCCATAAATCAGAATTTTTTAATCCGTCATAGCTAATCCCTTAGATGCGTTTGAATTTTGAACTGCCTCATAATTTTTAAGCATTCCGCTTAGTACTTCCACGAGTTCCTTATTGGTTCCTTGCTCTAAAACATAGTTGCACACATCTTGTCTCTGAAATACTGCCTTTAAGAACTCTTCCTCTACCAGCGGAAGAATTGTAACAAGCGTTTTCTTAGTCAGATAATTGAGTCTCTTCATCTGTTCGGTATCTTTACGCTTTCTCTTAGCATCCTCTTTTGGATAGCCCATACCAAATGGTTCCGAAAACAATGCCTGCAAAGTAGCCTTTAGATTGATTTCTCCTGCCCATCCAAAATTTAACCCAAGCGGGAAAGAAACTGCATTTCCATTATTGATCCTTCCAAACAGATACGCATCGGACGGATTCTCAACATAACCGCATAAAATCCCCGGGAGACTATTACATGCAAGCATCATCCCTTGTCCGGATGAACAGCCTGTCACCACGAAATCCACCGCCCGGCTCTCTAACAACATGCTAATACAAAATGCCGTCTGTACATATGTGATTTCACACTCTTCCTCCGGGAATACTCCGAAATTAATAATTTCATTTTTTGATAAATCTACGCTTTGACGCAAACAATGTTCGATGACTAGATTCTTATCTTTTTGTGATGCTGCCTGAATAATGGCTATTTTCAATACGCCTTCCTCCCAATCTCATCTCTTATAACTCTATTTTATAATACTGTATTTCCAAGTCTATCTTCCAATAATCGCTGATGATTTTTTCTTCCTTTTCTCTTTTTATTAAAACTCCTCCATTCTTTAAAATTGCTTTTTTAGAGCCTAAATTATCTCCATAGCATCCTAAAATGATAGAATCCATTTTCTTTTCTTTACAGATATTCTTTGCGTATTCTAACATTTGGGTTGCATAGCCTTTCCTTCTTTCACTTGGTCTAACGCTGTATCCAATGTCTCCATATAATTCTCTTAGCCTTTTCGATAAGTTATACCGTATGTTTAATAAGCCAACCATCTTATTTTCATCATTAAATGCTAAATACAGCAGATATTTCCCCCATTCATCGTCTGCAATCTCACTATTTCTATTTATTTTATCTACCCATATAGGAAAATCCATGGCAGTCAATCCATTACTCGCACTTATACTTCTTTCATAATTAGAATAGTGTTCTTTCACATAGTCAATTAATAGTTCTCTATCTTCTAATTGAGGCAATCTATATCTCATGCAGCACCCCTTCTCCTATTCTGAATTTATAAACCGATCGGATTATTTATAAATTGTAACAAGTATTTTCTTTGTCAGATGATTGAGTTCCATTTTTAGTACAAAATTTCCCAGCAGCTGTTAATATACATAATATTACATATCACGAATGAATTTCAATATTTTTCCGATCACTCTCCTCTTTTTTCATTCAAGAACCTTCAATCCTGCTAGGATTCTTTTCTCATTCCCTTTTCATTTGGTCTTTAGCTGATTTGTCACAAAAAACTCACAACTGCTATTTTCACAGTTGTGAGTTTCTTTACTTCTGTTCTTTTTTATCCTGTCGCTTATCTAGATACTATTTGGACATTATCAGCTTCCCGAGTCATGCAGACTCAAGATGAAAGATGGAATTCCTTTTACTTTCCTTTACTTTACTTCTTCTCCGCCCACATACAGATGATATCCATTTGTATTAATAGAAGCGGTATCGCCATCTAAGCTTGTAATATAACTATCACCTGTCAGTGTCCAGATCGATGTGCCATCTAAGATCACATCAACAGTTCCAGCATCTCCGTCCGGATTGATGGCACCAGTAAATGTCGTGTTATTCTGCATTGTAAGCTTTAATGTAGAAATGTCATCTACCAGGATATTTCCCTGCATCTCCTGGCTGTCCGCTGTCAGAATGACATCCCCGCCATTAGCACCTTCTGTTCCCCAGCCTCTGGAAGAAGAGTTGCCTTCTACTCTTAAAAATGTATCATTTGCCAGAGTAAATGCCACTTTGCTAAGGGAGATTTTACAATCTGTATTGGTAACATAGAACATATCTCCTGCTAAGGATGTGATACTGCCTCCATATGCTGAGAAGTAAGCTTCCCCTACCGCTGCATCCCCGGACATGCTCTGATAGATCATAATACAATGAATATTTTCATCGGAATCTCCATTGTAGGTATTGCTCATCTTGCCAGTCAGATCACACTCTGTTAAGGATACCGAGTTTTTTCCTTCTACTACAACACCTTCGCTTGCATTTGCAGTAAGTGCCGCATTCGATGCTGAAATATCAGCTGTACAGTAAATAGCAGGACTTCCTGTTCCATTTGTCACATAAATGCCTCCATCTACGTTAACAGTTCCGCCGCCACGGTCACTACGGATTGCCGCCGCAGAGTTCCCCGATGTCTCCACATCCAGATTGGTCGCATTTGTAGTACCGCCACCGGTTGTCTGAATACCGCCTGAATTATTCATCGTCGTACGGATGGTAGAATCCGAGATATTTACGGTTGTACCCTCACCATAGCTGAATACACCATTTCCATTTACGGCATCGGTATTTATAGTTGCATTTGTAATGGTTACAGTTGCGCCGTTTAATGCAAGCAGGCCTGCATTCTGTCCATAGAAATCACCGTTTTCTGTATTGGAAGACTCACCGCCTGTTTTCTCTACCTTAATTCCGTTTAGAGTCACAGTAGCACCATCCACACGCAGTGCATTTTCATCATCACCGGAAGAAGTATAAGTTGTACCATTAACGGATGTATCTTCCTCGATTGTATTGGCTGCTGTTCCGTTTGTGACCTCGCTGCTTCCACCAAATCCGTTTCCGGCATTCAGATTCTTCACTGTAATCTCTGTCGCATTGTTGTCTGCATCCAGTGTTACCTCTAAAACTGCATTTGTGACAATATCCTCTGCTGTGCCTTCACCGCTTCCCTGCAGATATTCTACCGTAATCTTAGTGGAATCTGTCAAATCAAAGGTAACGGTCTCACCTGATTCTGTAAAGGTACTTCCGCCGCCTTGACCTGGCTGTCCAGCCGGTGGCTGTCCGCCTGGCATATCGCCGGATGGTGCGTCTTTGCTTGGCGCTTTCCCAGATCCAGATGCTGTACTATCTCCTGTTCCTGATGGAGCCTCACCGCTTGGTGCTTCACCGGATGGTGCACCTTGTCCATTTCCACCTGGTGCGCCGCCCATGCCCTGGCTACTAATTTCACCTACATTCGCAGTCACCGTATTCCCTGATACCTCCGTAACCTGAACTATTATGGCGCTGCTCTCTTCTGCGGTCTGGCTATTTCCTGAATTGCTGCCCTTTATACTGCTGCTTTGTGCATCTGCTATATTCTCCTGA
>SVEB01000080.1 GCA_015057635.1 Lachnospiraceae bacterium
GCCAACGGTAGCATTCCCGCATCTGCCGGAGAATACGAGGACTGTGAAGGAAGCCGGAGAGGTAAAGATCGATCAGGTAGTGATTGGATCTTGTACCAACGGCAGAATCAGCGATTTAAGGGCGGCGGCGGATGTCCTTAAGGGACGGAAGGTGGCAAAAGGGATGCGTGTCATCGTTTTCCCGGCAACCCAGGCAATCTATCTTCAGGCGATTAAGGAAGGGTTGATCGAGACATTTATCAATGCAGGTGCCATAGTCAGCACACCGACATGCGGACCATGCCTTGGAGGACATATGGGTGTGCTCGCGGCAGGAGAACGGGCCGTATCCACAACCAATCGGAATTTTGTAGGACGTATGGGCCATGTAGAATCCGAAGTATATCTAGCGAGCCCGGCAGTAGCAGCAGCAAGTGCAGTAACCGGCAGAATCAGTGAGCCGCAGGAATTAGGATTATAGGGGGGAGTTTGATATGAGAGCGCATGGAACCGTACACAAATATGGAGATAATGTAGACACGGATGTTATTATTCCGGCAAGATACCTAAACTCTTCCGATCCGACTGAGTTGGCAAAAAAATGTATGGAAGATATTGATAAAGATTTTGTAAATCGTGTAAAATCAGGGGATATCATGGTGGCGAATAAAAATTTTGGATGTGGCTCCTCAAGAGAGCATGCTCCGATCGCAATCAAAGCAGCCGGAATCAGCTGTATTATAGCGGAGACATTTGCAAGAATTTTTTACCGCAATGCCATTAATATTGGACTTCCGATTATTGAATGTGCTGCTGCTGCAAAAGAGATTGAAGCAAAGGATGAGGTAGAGATTGATTTTGATACCGGCATGATATATGACCATACAAAAGGAACCGTCTACAAAGGACAGTCATTTCCGCCATTTATGCAGTCAATCATTCAGGCCGGCGGTCTGATTCCATACATCAACAGTCAGAAAGAAGGAAAGTAAAATCTACTATGTCATCCATTACCAGTTTTTGATTTAAATCAGAAAAATTGCAGATAATGAGTAATGGATAATATGGAGGAGAAGACATGGGAGAACGTTTTTTACCGGCAGGAAGCGTGGTGCTGTTAAAGGACAGTGCCAAGAAAGTGCTGATTATGGGATACTGTCAGGCAATGGCAGAGGACAGAACCCAGGTATTTGATTACTGCGGAACTCCATTTCCGGAAGGATATATGAGTATCGATAAAGTATATCTGTTCAACCACGAGCAGATTCAGGAGATTTATTTTGTAGGATATATGGATGAACAGCAGAAAGCGTTTATGCACAAACTTACAAAGTTTCGAGAGGATCTGGTATTAGAAAAATAAAAGACTTAGGGGCCGTCGTACGAAGAGTGTGCGACAGCCCCTTTTTGTGATGCAATAAAGAAAAACAGGTTTAGAAACAATCAAAATAATTGACTATATTTACCAATTAACCTATAATTAGAGGGCAAACAGTTAGAAATCTAACTATTAGAGGACTAACAATCCAGAAAAAAGCAGGACAAAAGCAGAATGTAAGCCCAAAGTAGGACGAACGGAAAAGAAGACAGCATGAAATTGACTTACATAGGATGGAACCTGTAGAGAAAAAAATGAAAAGAAAGGAGTCAGAATGGAAGTTACGTCAGAGAATCGAAAAAAAGTCATTATGGAAATGATGAATACGAATAAGAAGCATCGACACCTGATTGAGAACGCACTCATCGGATGCGGTGTGTATCGCGGACAGCATCAGCTTTTAATGTTCGTGTCCAGAAATGAGGGGAAGTCACAAAAGGAGATTGCAAAAGGACTTGGAGTGACGACCGCTACGGTGGCAGTTGCGATAAAAAAGCTGGAGAGAGAAGGATACATAAAGAAGACCATGGATAAGATGGATAATCGCTATAATCAGATTGTTCTGACTAAAAAGGGAAATGAGATGGTAGTGAAGAGCCACAGGCTGTTTGAACAGGTGGAAGAGGAGATGCTAAAAGGATTTACGATGGAGGAATTAGGGCTGCTTTTAAGCTTATTTGAACGGATGATAGACAACATGGAGCATGCAGACATTCAGCCAATCATGTTAGATGGTAAAAATGAAAGGAAAGGGGAATCAGCAGGTGAAACGATATTTTAAGTATATGAAGCCATATCTGGTCTACTTTATTTTCGGGCCGATCTTAATGTTAACGGAAGTGCTTGGGGAAGTGCTGCTTCCATACTTTATGGCTTTGGTTATTAAAAATGGCATAGGCACAGGCAATAAAGGATATGTTGCAGGCATGGGAGTGCTGATGATCGGCACGGCTATGCTAATGATGTGCGGCGGTGTTGGAGGCGGATATTTTAGCACCAAGGCATCTAATGGGATGGCATATCTGTTGCGAAAGGATATCTACCGGAAGGTACAGGAGTTTTCGTTTGCCAATATCGATCAGTTCAGCACTGGCTCACTTGTTACAAGGCTGACAAACGATATTACCCAGCTGCAGAACGTGGTACGTATGGCGATGATCATGCTTTTAAGGGCACCGGGAATGCTAATTGGAGCCATTATTATGGCACTGTCCATTAATAAGGAGTTAGCCGCTGTTATTCTGGTTGTGATCCCATTTTTAGCACTGGCACTGTTTGCACTGATTAAAACAGCATTTCCACGGTTTGGTCTGATGCAGAAGAAGATTGATCGCGTCAACTCTGCGATTCAGGAATGTTTGATGAATATTCGGGTCGTGAAATCATTCGTGCGGGGAGACTTTGAGGAAGAGAAGTTCGGAAAGGCCAATCAGGACTTAAAGGATACCGGCATGAGTGCATTTAAGGTCGTGATCTTTAATATGCCGATTATGAGTCTGGCTATGAATGTGACGACTCTGGCAGTCGTGTGGTTTGGAGGAAAGCAGATTATGACCGGGGAAATGAATGTAGCGGATCTGACTGCATTCACAACCTATATCGTGCAGATCCTGATGTCGCTTATGATGCTTGCCATGGTGCTGTTGCAAAGTTCCCGTGCACTTGCATCTACCGCACGTATCAACGAGGTGTTAGATACGAAGGTCGACTTAAGCGATGAGAAGGCAAAGAGGAAAGATGCGATTGTAACAGAAGGCAGGGTAGAATTTAAGAATGTGTCCTTCCGTTATTACAAGAACCGGGAGGAAACCGTATTAGAACATATAAACTTTACAGCAGAGCCAGGTGAGATCATCGGCATCATTGGTTCTACCGGAAGCGGGAAAACGAGCATGGTACAGCTGATCCCGAGACTTTATGATGTAGATGAGGGAGAAGTACTAGTGGACGGTATCAATGTAAAGGACTATTCTTTACATAATCTGAGAAATGGCGTCGGCATGGTGCTTCAAAAGAATGTACTATTCTCCGGAACCATTAATGAAAACTTAAAATGGGGCGATGAAGAGGCGGATGATAAGACAATTAGAAATGCCTGCAAAAACGCTCAGGCAGATCAGTTTATCAAGGGATTTACAGATGGATATGAGACCAGTTTAGGTCAGGGCGGCGTGAATGTTTCCGGCGGTCAGAAGCAGCGTCTGTGCATTGCCAGAGCACTGTTAAAGAGACCGAAGATTTTGATTTTGGATGACAGCACAAGTGCAGTGGATACCGCTACTGAGGCAAAGATCAGGGAGGCATTTTCTACGAGTTTAAAGGATACGACAAAATTTATCATCGCGCAGAGGATCAGCTCCGTCATTGATGCGGATAAGATCATCGTGCTGGATGACGGCGTGATTGCAGGAATCGGAACAAACGATGAATTATTAAAGAGCTGCACGGCATATCAGGAAATCTATTATTCCCAGATGGATAAGGAGGCGTAGGCATGGATGCACCAAAATCAGTGAATCATACAGCAAAAGGCCCGGCAGCTGGCCAGGGAGGAAGACCTGGAATGCCGGGGGGACCGGGAAGAGGACCGGGTGGAAGATTTAGGGCTTCCGAGAAACCGAAGAATGCAAGAAATACGATTTTTAGACTGCTTGGATATTTGAAGGAAGATAAATATAAACTGATCTTCGTATTTGGATGTGTCATCGTGGGTACGGTGTGCAATCTGGCAGGATCCTATATGTTACGTCCGATTATTAACGGACTTGGGGATGATTTCACACGTTATCAGCAGAACTATGATAAGGCAGCGGTGGTGTTGTCTGCAACTGCAAATCTGGTTAAAAAGTTAGCCATTATGGCAGCAGTGTATGGATTTGGGATTATTGCGACCTATCTGCAGCAGAGAATCATGATTGGGATTTCTCAGAATGCGCTGTTAAAGCTTCGAAATGAGCTGTTTCATAAGATGCAGTCCCTTCCGATCCGTTTCTTTGATACGAACAGCCATGGTGAGCTGATGAGCCGTTTTACCAATGATGTGGATACGATCGGTGAGATGCTAAACAATACGATCATACAGCTATTTTCCGGCAGCATTACCGTTATCGGAACCGTGATCTTAATGTTTTATACTAATATATGGCTTAGTCTTATCATTCTGGTGATGATGCCGGTACTGACAAAGGCAGGCAGCCTCATCGCAAAGCAGGGAAGGAGGCACTTTGCCGCACAGCAGGCAGCGCTTGGGGCGGTAAATGGATATATTGAGGAAAGTGTCACAGGGCAGAAGGTAGTGAAAGTATTCTGCCATGAGAGCGCCTGTATTGAGGAGTTTGACAGACTGAATGCGGATCTAAGAGATAAGCAGGTAAAGGCACAGTTTATCGGCGGGCTTATGGGGCCTGTCATGGGAAATTTAAGTCAGATTAATTATTCTCTGATTGTCTGCATCGGTGGCATTTTATGTATTACAAGAGGATTTGATGTGGGAGGGCTCACGGTATTTGCAAACTATTCAAGACAGTTCAGCCGTCCAATCAATGAAATCTCCATGCAGGTCAATACCATTTTCACGGCATTAGCGGGAGCAGAACGTGTCTTTGCGATTATGGATGAGGAGCCGGAAGTAATGGAAGAAAAAGATGCAGTGGAACTAACGGATGTAAAGGGAGAGGTCGTATTGAATCATATCACATTTGGCTATAACCCGGATAAGGTAATCTTAAAGGATATCAGTTTGTACGCAAAACCAGGACAGAAGATCGCATTTGTTGGTTCTACCGGGGCAGGAAAGACGACGATTACGAATCTTTTGAATCGTTTCTATGATATTAATAAGGGAGAAATTACGATCGACGGCATTCCGGTAGAGAAGATAAAAAAAGACAGCTTAAGAGAGCATATTGCAATGGTACTGCAGGATACGCATCTGTTCACCGGAACGGTAAGGGAGAATATACGTTACGGCCGACTCGATGCTACGGATGAGGAAGTTGAGGCAGCGGCAAAGACCGCCAGCGCCCATTCCTTCATTATGCGTTTATCAGAAGGATATAATACAATGTTAGAAGGAGACGGATCAAACTTATCCCAGGGACAAAGGCAGTTATTAAATATCGCGAGGGCAGCATTATCGAAGGCACCGATCCTGGTATTAGATGAGGCGACCAGTTCGGTTGATACGAGAACCGAGAAACATATTGAACATGGCATGGACCGTCTGATGAAGAACCGTACCACATTTGTAATCGCACATCGTCTGTCTACCGTTCGAAATGCGGATGCGATTATGGTGCTTGAAAATGGGCAAATCATTGAAAGAGGAACGCATGAGGAACTGCTTGCCCAGAAAGGACGGTACTATAACCTGTATACCGGCTTGCAGGAATTAGACTAGATAAAAAGGAAGATAGCAAAACGCTGTTTTGAAAATAAGCATAAAATAAAGGGAAGTCCGGCAGCATGATTTTGTCTGATAAAGACGATTTCACACATAGCCACTTTACAGTACAAAAGTATTGTAGTAAAATACCAGTTGATGAGGCTGTAAAAAGCCGCCTGTACACTCGAGATGAGTGAGGAAGGAGTACGTTATGATAAAGACAGTTGTTTCGGTCGGGCTTCCGGTATTAGAGACAATGCATATAAAGAAGAACCGCCTTATGCCAAAGAGCCCGGACCATTCCGATAAGCGGTTCTGTGTGATAACCGGAATCCATGGAGATGAGTTAGAAGGACAGTACATATGTTATGAATTAATTCGCAGGATTGAGGAAAATATCGATCTGCTTGCCGGGATTGTGGATGTCTATCCGTGCGTGAATCCCCTTGGGATGGAATCCATCTCAAGAAGGGTGCCGACATTTGATCTGGATATGAACCGAAGCTTTCCCGGAAATCTAGAAGGGGATATGTCAGAACATGCTGCGGCTAAGATCGTAGAGGATATAGCGGGAGCAAATTTCTGCCTGGATCTGCATGCCAGCAATATATTCCTGCGGGAAATCCCACAGGTGCGTCTTTTAAAAGAACATCAGGAAAGCCTGATGAAATACGCAATGCTTTTAAATACCGATTTTATATGGGTGCATTCCTCACCGACAATTCAGCCGGCCAGTCTTTATCACAGCCTGAATGCAATCGGTGTTCCAACCCTTGCTGTGGAGATGGGGGTTGGAATGCGGATTACAAAACAGTTTGGTGATCAGATGGTGGAAGGAATCTTTTCTCTGATGAAGGAGCTTGGAATCTGGAAGGGAGAGGTGATGGAGCCGAAAAAGCCGATTATCTCGACTACGAAGGAACGGGTGACTTTACTTCATGCCGAGGCATCCGGAATTTTTTTGCCAAGCGTGGAACACTGGGAAGGAATCAAAAAGGGCGATGAGGTCGGAAAGATCGTAGATAGCCTGACCGGGGAAACGAGGCAGACGATAACCGCACCGAATGACGGGATGGTATTCACCTTGCGTGAGTATCCGGTCGTATACGGCGGATCGCTGATTGCCAGAATTTTAGAAGGAGAGGCGTAACGATGTTTCAGGAAGTCATTCATACTGTCAAGTCTCCATACCGGGATGATATGCATATATTAGGCTACCGGTTCGGAAGAGGTGACAAAGCGGCCTGTATAGTAGGGCCTACTAGAGGAAATGAGATTCAGCAGCTTTATATCTGTTCCCAGTTAATTAAGGAGCTTAGCCGGATAGAGAAGACGGGAGCAATATTAAATAATAATGAAATCTTAGTGATACCGACCTTAAATCAGTTCTCCATCAATATCGAGAAACGGTTCTGGGCAATGGATAAAACGGATATCAATCGGATGTTTCCGGGAGATATGACCGGGGAGACCACCGAGCGGATTGCGGCGGATGTATTTGAAGCGGTAAAAGGATTCAGTTATGGAATCCAGTTTATCAGTTTTCATACGCCGGGGGAATTCATCCCTCATGTCAGGATGATGGAGACTGGGCGTCAGAGCGTCAGTCTTGCAAACCTGTTTGGACTTCCGTATGTGCTGACGAAGAAAGCGCATCCATTTGACCAGGGTACTTTAAACTATAACTGGCAGATCAACGGAACCAATGCGTTCTCAATCTATTCGCCGGAAACTGCAACCATTGATGAAAAGTCAGCAAGACAGGCAGTATCTGCGGTTCTTCGGTTCTTAACCAGAATGGGGATTATTAAATACAACTGTCATTCGGGATATATCGCAAGCATTGTGGAAGAGGATGCACTGATGTCCATCCGAACAGATGTATCCGGCATCTACCGTCCGCTTAAGCATCCGGGAGATGAGGTGAAATTCGGGGAGATATTAGCGGAGGTGGTGGATCCAATTGAGGGAGAAGTCATTTCTCAGATTATCGCACCAAGCGATGGGATTATCTTTTTCTCTCACAGCAAACCTCTTGTCATTCAAAACTGTATTGTCTATAAGCTGATCCGGAGACTTCATGAGTAAGTATGAAGATTATGTGAAGTTTGTATCATATTCTTGACTAAAGGGCAAAATGAATTACAATAGGAACAGAAATGTAGAATAGGAGAACTATTGTGAAGAAATGGAATAGAAGGCTTGCAATCTGGCTTGTGGTGCTTATGATGACAGGCAGCATGGCGTTAGTGGGATGTAGCAAGAGTAATACAGACAGTATACAGAGTACGGAACAAAGCAAGGATACAACAGAGGGGGCAGGAAGTTCCACGGTGACGGTTACCTTAAGCAAGGAAGCACAGAGTGCTGTGGATGAGAAGTTAAAAAAATATCAGTCTCAGCTAGTAGCGACCATCGGAGAGAATGAGCTTTATATGGATGAGATGTTATTTTACATCATTTACTATGAAGCACAGGGCGATTACGAGGATTATTATAATCAGGTGTATAACGGCATTGAGGACTATTTCTGGGATATGACCAATGAAGAGGGCATAACGATGCGGGAACAGTTAAAGCAGTATGCATTAGATGCTGCAATCTGCAATGTGATCTATGCCGACCAGGCAAGAAAGGCAGGATATACGCTATCAGAAGAAGAAATCGCTGCGAATAAAGCGACGGTGGAGACAATACTAAGCGGTTACACCGAAGATCAGATCGTGCAGGCTGGTCTTGCAAGAGAGGCGCTGTTAAAATCCTATGAGACCTTAACCTTAAGCGCAAAGTATTCCGGACAGGTGGAAAGCGAGCTGTTAGCGGATATCAATGAGGAAGAGATCAAAGCAGGAATTCGTAAAGAAGACTATGAGGAATATGAGACAGAGTATCTATTTCTATCCACATCCGCTTATGATGAGAACATGAACGCTGTTGAGCTTTCCGAGGAAGAGTTAAGCCAAAAGTATGCAATTATGGAAGAAGCCTATGCAATGATTGAATCCGGTATGGAATTTGATAAAGTACAAGAAAAGCTTTCCAAGAAGGCAGATGTGAAGTATTCCGAAAGAAGCTTTAATCCATCCGATACCATGTATGAGGATGCTTATGTAGAAGCAGCAGAGGTGCTTTCCGATGGGGAATACAGCCCGATTGTAAGAAGCAATTATGGTTATTATATCGTGAAAATGATCGATAAAGCATCGAAAGAAAGCTATGAACAGGCTATTACCGATGCGGTAAGCGCGAAGGTAGAAGAACTTTATGATGCGAATTATGATACTCTTTTAGAATCTTATCCGGTTGTCATCAACCATGAGGTATGGGATGCTGTTGAGATGGGAACGTTCACTTTGCGTCCATACGAAGAATAGACAGATTGGAATAGTAGTGCGCAGTATGCACATAGTGTATATTGCGTGCTATTTTTTTAACATTTATGAGAGGAGTTAAGATGTGAAAACAGGACGGGAAGCATTTACATATGGTTGGAAGAGAGGGATACCGATCGCATTAGGATATATACCGGTTTCCTTTACGTTTGGATTTATGGCGGTATCAGGAGGACTGCCGGCTTGGCTGGTCATCTTTATCTCGCTGTCCAATCTTACATCGGCAGGACAGTTTGCAGGCACGAATCTGATTATAGGAGGCGCAGGATTAGTAGAGATTATGTTAACCACCTTTGTCATCAATATTCGATATATGCTGATGTCATTATCAATCTCACAGAAAATTGAGCCGGGGATGAGCCTTATAAAACGCATGATCTTTGCATTTGGAATTACGGATGAGACATTCTCGGTTGCTTCCATGGAGTCAGGAAGGCTTTCCTTTTCCTATCTAGTGGGACTGATTTTGGCGCCGATTGCGGGATGGAGTCTCGGAACGACCATGGGTGCGCTGATTACAAAGGCGATGCCGGATTCTCTTGCCATGGCGATGGGAATTGCCTTATATGCCATGTTTATCGCGATTATCATTCCGCCGATGAAGAAATCAAGACCGGTCGTATTAGTGGTAGGAATTTCGGTTTTGGTAACCTGTCTGCTTTACTATGTGCCGTTCTTTTCCTTTATCTCATCTGGATTTCGAGTGATTATGGCAACGGTTGTGGCAGCCGCCTTCGGAGCAGGATTATTCCCGGCAGAAGAAAAGGAGGAAAAAGAAGATGTTAGATATTAAACATGCGTTTCTTGCCGTGCTTTTAATGGCACTTGTCACATACATACCCCGAGTCCTTCCGGTATCCATCGTAAGGCGTCAGATTCAGTCTAAATACATAAAATCATTTTTATATTATGTCCCATTTGCCGTGCTGGGAGCACTTACTTTTCCGAATGTATTTTATGCGACAGGCAGTATTCTCACAGCGGTGGCAGGTGTTGTCGTGGCACTTATTTTGGCAGGAAGGGAAAAGAGCCTGGCAGTTGTTGCCATGGGAAGCATTCTTACGGTATTTGTGCTGGAACTGTTTTTGTAACAACAAGCGGTTCTTAAAAGAATTTCCCACATCCAAAAGGGAGCGAAAAGCGAGGAATGCTTTATTATTTAAGATTGACAATGTTACCATATAGTAATATACTATGCCGTAGTATTCCAAAAGCCAAAGAGATTATAGGATACAGTGGACGAGGGAGGAAACAATTTGGAAATTCATCCAGTAGGTATTGTAATAGCACAAATTAAACAGCTTCAGGCAAGACATGTAAGTCGTCTGATTAAAGAGCAGATTGGTTCCCACAGCCTGAATGGAGCACAGTTTAATATTCTGTATGAGCTATGGCGTGAAGATGATATTACAATCAGTGAGTTAAGCTATCGCACCAAGTTAGCCAATACGACTCTGACAACCATGTTAGACCGTCTTGAGAAGATGGGCTATATAACAAGGAAGTCTAATCCAAATGACCGCAGGGAAATTCGGATTATATTAAAGGAAGAGTGTGAAGAGCTAAAAGATCAGTATAGTGAAATCAGCAGAATTATGCAAAGCGTAAACTTTAAAGGTTTTACAGAGGAAGAGGAAAAGCAGCTGCGGGGATATCTTGACCGCATAAAACATAACTTAGAAGAGTTCTAAAAAAATGGAGACGAATGACTATGGAGAATATACAAGCTAGAAAAGATGAGAAACTTGGAACTGCTCCGGTTGGAAAGCTGATTTTAAGCCTTGCCCTTCCGGCAGTAGCAGCACAGTTAGTAAATGTACTTTATAACATTGTAGACAGAATGTATATCGGACATATTCCGGAAGTTGGGTCAATTGCATTAACCGGTATCGGGGTGTGCTTCCCAATCTTAACGTTAATTGCCGCATTCAGTGCCTTTATCGGTGCGGGCGGAGCACCTCTTGCGGCAATTCAGCTCGGGAAGAAGAACAGAAAAGGTGCGGAGAAGATTTTAGGAAATGGTTTCACGGTTCTTCTTGGATTATCCGTAATCTTAACGATTTTTTTCTCAATTTTTAAAGAACCAATGCTGTATAAATTCGGTGCCAGCAGTGATACAATTGTATATGCATTGGAATACTTAGATATCTATTTGATCGGTACCATCTTTGTGCAGCTTGCGTTAGGCTTAAATATGTTTATTACTAGCCAGGGACAGGCAAAGGTTGCGATGCTTTCCGTTTTAATTGGCGCTGTGATTAATATCGTATTAGACCCGATCTTAATTTTCGGCCTTGATATGGGAGTAAAGGGGGCGGCTCTTGCCACAATCATCTCTCAGGCATGTTCTGCAATTTGGGTGTTAGCGTTCCTCTTTTCCAAACGTTCCGGCATCCGTATCCGTGTTGAAAATATGAAACCGGACTGGAAAGTAATCGGAGGAATTGCAGCACTCGGCGTATCTCCATTTATTATGCAGGCAACAGAGAGCTTGATCAGCATTACTTTAAATTCAGGTCTTCAGCGTTATGGCGGAGACTTATATGTAGGTTCCATGACGATCCTACAGAGTGTGATGCAGCTTGTGGTCATCCCGGTTATGGGACTTACACAGGGAACACAGCCGATTATCAGCTACAATTATGGGGCTGGTAATAAGGAACGTGTAAAGAAGGCATTTAAAACTATTTTAATTACCTGCGTTGCAATCACAACTCTTTGTTGTGCGATGACAATGATATTCCCAACAATGTTTGCAAAGATGTTTACACCAAATGAGGAACTGATTGCTTTAGTTGGCAAGGTGCTTCCGATTTATATGGGCGGAATTTGGATTTTTGGTGTGCAGATGGCATGTCAGTCAGCATTTATGGGAATGGGACAGGCGAAGATCTCTCTTTTCCTTGCTTTATTAAGAAAAGTGTTCTTACTGATCCCAATGGCATTAATTCTGCCAAGATTCTTCGGAGTGACCGGTATTTATTACTCCGAACCGATCGCCGATATCACAGCTGCCCTCGTAACCGGAACGCTCTTTCTTCTTAACTTTAAGAAGATACTTTCTAAGGGGGAGCAAACCCAGAGAATGGATGCATAAGACGAGGGTAACGGACTGTGAATTCTGGCTGGTGTTAATTTAGCCGGCAAAAGCGGAAAGAAAAACAACCAGCCATTTGGCAGTGATGCCTGGCTGGTTGTTTTTAATAGAATATTATTGTATAGGGAATGGACAAAACTAAGGATAAAACTAAACTTTGTCTGCCTTACGTGTAAATACGGATTACAGAAGTTTATTTACCGCTTCTAAGTCTTCGCAAAGGGTTTTCGCGAGGGTAAAATCGGTATTTTTTAAGGCTACTGCAATACGGGTTTCAAGCTGTTTTTTCTTTAATTCGTTTTCAAGGTAATCTTTGTCGAAGTGGTTTTCGTAGATCATCTTTCTGAATTTACGTGTACTCATCTTGCGGATGGTTTTATCTTCGATTAAAAGGACATAGTCTACGCAGTTTGCTATGGTGTAGAAGTCATGAGAGATCATCAGGACTGCTCCGTTGTATTCTGCAATGGCTTCTTCTAAGGCAATCTGAGAATAGGTGTCTAAGTGGCTGGTTGGCTCGTCTAAAAGTAGAAGGTTTGCATTTCCTGCACATATTTTGGCAAGCTGAAGAAGGTTCTTCTCACCGCCAGATAGAGCAGCGATTTTCTGATTTAGGGTGCTTTCCTCAAAACCGTAAGCTGCAAGGTAGGAGCTGATTTCATCTCTTGTCTCGAATAAGGATTCCTGGAATTCATCGAGGACAGTATTGGATTCGTTTAACATTTCGCCTTGGAGCTGAGATACAAATGCCGTGTTTACGCCTTCGGCTATTTCGATGGAGTCTTTCTTGTTGGCATAGATATCACGAAGAAGGGTTGTTTTTCCGGTACCGTTTGGTCCGATTAAGGCTACCTTGTCATGAGCGCCGATTTCAAAGTTTACATGTTCTAATAATGTTTCTTCAAAAGCAACGGAGTAATCGTTTACCTTTAACACAGGTGCAGACTCAGCAGTTTCATCCGCATTTTCTATATCCATGTTTACTTCTGGGAAATGGATTTTCGGCTGTCTGATATCTACGAATGGTGCTTTGATCTTGCGGGCTTCTAATCGCTCTAATAAGGATACACGGGCATTTAAGGTGTTTCCTCTGGATGGATCGAAATAGTAGGTAGCGGCAAAGCGAAGTCTGTCTACCATATCTCGGTTACGTTCGATTTCTGCTTCCTGAGCGGTTACAATCTCCTGTAACTCTATTTTAGTCTGAAGAAGGTTGAAGTTGTAATCGATAAATCTTCCGTCAAATTCCTGAAGCTCTGTGCCTTCTAAGTGAATGATCTTATCAAAGCAGTGGTGCAGTAAGTAGCGGTTATGAGTGATTACAAGCATAGTACCCTTATGGCTGTTGATCAGATTCTTTAAGCCGTTTAAGTGTTCGAAGTCAAGGAAAACATCCGGTTCATCCATAATTATCAGATTTGGATTTGTGATCATTTCCTTGATAACCTGGATTAACTTGAACTCACCGCCGCTTAGGTTAGTAAGCAGCTGATTTTCATGTTTTCCAAGTCCTGCAACGCCTAATCGCTTTGTAATGTTGCTTTCATAATCGTCTCCGCCGATTGCGCTAAAGGCATCAAGTGTTTCCTGATAGCGCTCAAGAAGAGGCTCTAAGTCAGAGGCAGTCTCCATTTGGGTACAGATATCATTCATTTCCGTCTGGATACGTACGAATTCTTCTGCGATATAATCAAAGACAGTAATGTCTTTTGTTTTTTCTTCCTGGGAGAACTGGCTTACATAACCGATACGACAGGATGGATCAATTATTATTTTTCCATCATACATATAGTCATCCGGCTTCATGATGATGTCAATCAGTGTGCTTTTTCCGGTACCGCTGGCTCCGATAAAGGCGCAGTGCTTGCCGTTTTCTAAGGTGAAGGAGATGTTGTTGTATAGATCTTTTTGCGGGAATGAGTAGGATAGATTCTCAACTTTTATCATAATATTACCTCTCTGTATCATCAAAAAAGAGCTTATTATTATAAGCTCCCCTCTATATTGTCATTTTAGTCACTTTTTTTACATTTACCGATGGTAGCATACCATTTTTTTTGATAAATTTCAATGAAATTCTTACAGAACTGCACGAAAGTGAGAGTGGAGTGGGAAGGCTGTGGGGACTGGAGTGCTATGAGTTCCCAATGTTCGGACGCATGGCCGGACAAATGAAGTTCGCCATGAGCCGGACATTCGGGAACTCATAGCACTCCAGTCCCCACAGCCTTCCCACTCCACTCTCACTTTTATCACTAGTATTGGATGGAATATAAGTAGAATTTATAATTGATATCTAGTATTTAGTATCTACTATTTAGTATCTACTATCTAGTGATTAGGAACAAGCAACGAGTATTTAATATCGGAAATTTGATAGATATAAATTCATGTCTAAAATCTGATATCTAAAATGGGGTATTTTACATTCAGGATTTGGTGCCTGAGAATGGAGTGTTAACATTTAGATCTTAATATTTAACGTTTCAGCATCCGGACCTGTTTCTTGGTCTCGGGAGAGACTTTGAGGGATTCCGTGATTTTTTGGAGGGCTTTATTATAGGTCTCCGTATCGAGGGTATTGGATAAGAGATAAGGCATTGTTTCGTCGGGGAACTTTACATAGCACATGGAAATTGCCCAGGCTACAGCCATTTTAACGTAGTATGCCGGATGGCTAACGGAGTCTAAGTGAGAGAGGACGGAGCTTAAGTAAGGTTCCTCAATGTAGTAATTAAGGAGCATGACCACTGCAAAGCGGACGTCGTATTCCTTTTCAGAAGTCAGGTATGATAAAAGGAAGTCATACATCTCAGTTTTATATTGTTTCGTAATCTTAAGACCAGAGCAGAAACTATCGCATACGGACCAATTATTGATCTTTGGGACAAATGCTTGAATAAAAGGAAGCAATTCGTTAAGGGGTGCCTTTACATATCCAATCGTCATTCCCTGCAGCATAACCTCTTCCATGCTGTCATCCAAAGCAGAAGAAAGATAGCGTTTCCAATCTCCCTTAGCCAGTCGTTTTGCAATACCCCTTATGTTTGGAAGCCGTACCCCTAAAATATTTGTAACGCCAGGCAGAAGCTTACTCGAAAACAGCCGATAATCCGGTTCCGCAAGTGCGGCCAGCTCTTCTTTGATGATAAGATTTAATTCCTTATTCTGTTCGTTATTCATATTATTCCTCCAGCCTTTCTAGTGTCATTTTGTTCTATGGTCATGGAAATATATGTAGTGTATCTTCATACCTTTTAATTTTAATCCATTCCGTTTTATTTACGTTGATTATGCCAACAGTGGTTCCATCACTATCCTTTTTACTATAAATTGTGATCTATTTAATCTATGATAATCGAATCATTCTATATTTTTCAACAATGATTTTTTGTTATATGTATCCTATTTACTTATCATATCAATAAGACACCAGATATTCATCCCCCCTACACCTGGTCCATTATTCTTATCTTCCTAAATTACAATTCAATCACGTTCATCCATCCGCCTCACCCGAGCGAAGCAATGGGTCAACGATTCACCAGACTGGTGATATCACGATGTGGTTCGGAAGCGAACCACATCGTGATGCCGTAAGAGAACCCGAGCCGGAGCCGGTGTGCGGTGAGCGGGGCATGGCGGGCAATAGGATTCCGAATGTCCGGCTCAGGACGGACAATGGCGAAAAAAATCTTCGAGTAGCAGACAGCGGTTTTCTGTCTGATAATCGAAGATTTTTCTCACCAGTGTCCGGTCCTGCGTCCGAACATTGGAATCCTATTGCCCGCCATGCCCCGCTCACCGCGCATCGGCTCCGGCTCGGGTTCTCTTACGGCATCCTCCCAATCTCTTCAACTACGCCTCGTTAAGCATAAGGTCTATGAAGAATTTGGCTGGGGCGGAGAGAGGGAGGGTACGGTCGTGGGCGGCTACCAGTTTGCGGACTGGGAGTTCTTCCTCCGTATGAAGGATGATTAAGTTATCATCATTCAGGCCGTCCATTAAAAAGTCTGGAACAAAAGCAATTCCCAGTCCGATCTTAGCTAAGTCAATCAAAAGGTCATTGCTGCTAAGCTCAATCGCCGGAACTAAGTCTAAGCTGTGCTGTAGGAATAAGTTGTGTAAGAATGCGGAAGTCGTAGACAGCTTTGTAAGCATCAGGATTGGAAGAGAGCCAAGGTCCTGAAGGGAAAGCGTCTTATCCTCAAGTGGGAAAGCCTCCTTATTTGCAATAAATACGTCCTTAAAATCCTTTACATCTATGATCTTCATATTATTGTTGATCGCAGAGTTCGGAGAGTTCGCGATGATTAAGTCAACCTGGTTGGTCTCTAATAACTCCGCACACTTTAAGGAAGTACCATTGATGATCTTGATATGAACATCCGGATATGCCTTGTGGAATTTATTTAAGTATGGAACTAAGAAATAGCGGCAGATTGTATCACTTGCAGCAATGCGAAGCTGCATGTCCCCGCTTGCGGAAACGCTTAACAGCTGATTCTCACCCCGAGAGATCAGGTTGATCGCCGGTTCAATATGTTTAAAGAGCATTTCGCCTTCCTTTGTAAGGCTGACACGTTTTGTGCTTCGGGTAAATAAAACCTGATCCAAACGTTTCTCTAACACCTTTACGGACTGGCTTACTGCAGACTGGGAAATGAAAAGCTCTGCGGCTGCCTCGGAAAAACTCAGTGTTTTTGCTACATAGTAAAAAACTTTGTATAACTCATAATTGATATCCATAGAAAATAAACTCCTTACCTTTTATCTATATGTGTAACGGCTGCAAGCAAAAAACACTTAGCAGCCGTCTTGGTTTATAGTTATAAAATAATGTAAACAAGAATAAAGGAAACAACCGCCTGCATGATCACAAAACGGAATACCGTCTGTGTATCAGACCATCCGCAGTTTTTGCGAACATGGTCATGAAGAGGGGTTCTTGTATTCTTAAGAATATGAATCTTTAAGAAACGAAGAAGAGCAACCTTTACAAGTCCTAAACCGCCATCCACGATAAATACGATTGCTGCTGGAATAAAGAGTAACGGGCTTCCGGAGCGAAGTGCTAAAATTGCGATAAATAAACCAATTGCACGGGAACCGGCATCTCCCATTAAAAGCTTGCTAGGAGAAGCGTTGAACCACAGATATCCTAAAATGCAGACAATCATAAGAAGGGTAAGCTGACCATAAGCCACATCGCCAAGTTTTGCATTGAACAGAATATAGAAGGTTAACATCGTTGCGATGGAAACCGTTCCACTTAATCCATCTACACCATCGGTACAGTTTGTAACGTTGATGGAAACCCAGATTAAGATCATAGCTAAAATGACATAGAGCCATTTTGGAAGGTCAATTGCAGTACCAGTTGTCAGGATCGTTAAAGTGGAACCATTGAAATTAACATAAGTGATGGCGCAGATAAAGGCGATCACTAAGTCGATAATGCCTTTTTTGTATTCCCCCCAAGGTGCCTTAGAACTGTCATCTAAGTAGCCGCTCATCATAGCTGCGATGACCATTAACAGGTAAATCATCAGTTCTCTGCTAAATGGAACAAAGAATACGGATGCAACTACAAACACGAGAATAAATACGATGCCGGCTCCTCTTGGTTTACCCTGAGAGAGTCCGCCATTAACCGCAAACTTACGGCCGCCGTCACGGGGCAGGACGTTTTGTAGTGTTTTTAATAAGACACACGTGGCAAAGAATGCAAGTAACAGACCGGCAAATGCAATCCCTTTGCTATACACGCTGTCAAACATGGAATATAACATAGATTTATCCTCCGAAATTATTATGTGAATTATTAGATCTTCTCTTCCCGCATGATGCCAGGAAACAGAAGGATTATCTTCAAAGCCTTATATATGGCTTCTATGCGTCCGCCTTCGGACCCAAAACATATTCTACTATAAAAAAGGTTGTTTGTATATAGCAAGAATATGTTTAAACAGCGTAAAAAAGTATCTCATTTTTAAAAAAATCGCCTACCTTATTAGAAATGCTTATGAAACATTTCATAACTATTAATTTCCGATATAAAACTTCGTATGATATAATGAACCAAGAAAGAATAGAAGCTAGAATTGGGCAGCGGGTGCATTTTACAGGAAAAACAGGGCAGGGGCTGCTGTAGGGAATTATCAAAGATTATAACCAGAAAAGCTTCAAATTACACGAAGTCTAGTTATTATGGAGGGAAGATAGATGGGAGACGTAAAGAGAATATACGTTGAGAAAAAAGCACCTTACGCGATCAAGGCAAAAGAACTGAAAGAAGAACTGAAAAGCTATCTTGGATTACAGTCATTACAGGATGTCAGAGTACTGATCCGTTACGATATCGAGCATGTAAGCGAAGCAACATATAAGAAAGCATTAGGAACGGTATTCTCAGAACCGCCGATTGATATGCTTTACGAAGAGACATTCCCAAATGCAGAAAATGGCCTTGTATTTTCCGTTGAATATCTTCCGGGACAGTTCGACCAGAGAGCAGACTCTGCTGAACAGTGTGTGAAGCTTTTAAATGAAACCGAAGAACCGATTATCCGTACCGCTACCACCTATGTGTTATCCGGTGCGCTTTTGGCATCTGATATAGAACGTGTGAAACATTACTGCATCAACCCGGTGGACTCCAGAGAAACAAGTGAAGAAAAGCCGGAAACATTAGTGACATCTTTTGACGTGCCGGAAGATGTTATCATCTTTGACGGATTTAAAGATATGGAAGAAGATGCATTAAAGAAATTATATGAATCTCTTAACTTAGCGATGACATTTGCGGATTTCTTACATATCCAGAACTATTATAAAAATGAAGAACACCGTAATCCAACGATGACCGAGATCCGTGTATTAGATACTTACTGGTCCGATCACTGCCGTCATACTACATTTTTAACGGAGTTAACGGATGTGTCTTTTGACGAAGGCTACTATAAAGCTCCGATTCGGGCAGCATTTGAAGACTATAAGAAGAATCGTGAGGTGCTTTATAAAGGAAGAGATGACAAGTACATTTCCTTAATGGATATCGCGCTTCTTGCCATGAAGAAATTAAAGGCAGACGGCAAGTTAGAAGATATGGAAGTATCCGATGAGATCAATGCATGCTCCATTATCGTTCCGGTTGAAATCGATGGCGTGACAGAAGAGTGGTTAGTATTCTTTAAAAATGAGACTCATAACCATCCAACTGAAATCGAACCATTCGGTGGTGCGGCAACCTGTCTTGGCGGGGCAATCCGTGATCCACTTTCCGGAAGAGGCTATGTATATCAGGCAATGCGTGTGACCGGTGCGGCAGATCCTACGGTATCCTTAGAGGAAACATTAAATGGCAAGCTTCCACAGAGAAAGATCGTAACCGGCGCAGCTCACGGCTACTCCTCTTACGGTAATCAGATTGGTCTTGCAACCGGTCTTGTAGATGAGATCTATCATCCAGACTATGTGGCAAAACGTATGGAAATCGGTGCTGTAATGGGCGCTGCACCGAGAAAGAATGTCATCCGTGAGAATTCCGATCCAGGCGATATCATTATCTTAATGGGTGGAAGAACCGGAAGAGATGGCTGCGGCGGTGCAACCGGCTCCTCCAAAGTTCATACAACGGAATCCATCCATACATGCGGTGCGGAAGTACAGAAAGGTAACGCGCCGACGGAACGTAAATTACAGAGATTATTCCGTCGTGAAGAAGTAAGCCGTTTAATCAAGAAATGTAACGATTTCGGAGCCGGCGGCGTATCCGTAGCAATCGGTGAATTAGCAGATGGCCTTCGTGTGAATTTAGATAAAGTTCCAAAGAAATATGCAGGTCTTGACGGAACGGAACTTGCTATTTCCGAGTCTCAGGAACGTATGGCAATCGTAGTGGATAAAAAAGATGCAGCACAGATGTTAGCATTTGCAGAAGAAGAAAACTTAGAGGCAGTGGAAGTAGCAGTCGTGACCGAAGAGCCAAGACTTGTGTTAACCTGGAGAGGCAAAGAGATCGTAAACATTTCCAGAGCATTCCTTGATACAAACGGTGCTCATCAGGAAGCAAAAGCAGCTATTTCTATGCCAAAGAAAGAAGAAAACTACTTTAATACCGGTGCAAGCTATGTGGCAGAAAGCATGAAAGAAAAAGCCGAATTAAAGGCAGCAAGTGTAAGCAACACCGATGTAAAGGCTGAATGGCTTTCCATGTTATCCGATTTAAATAGCTGTTCCAAAAAGGGCTTAGTGGAAATGTTCGATTCCTCTATCGGAGCCTCTACCGTAACCATGCCTTACGGCGGAAAATATCAGCTCACTCCAACCCAGACCATGATTGCAAAACTTCCGGTGTTAACGGGAGAATGTGATACCGTTACCATGATGAGTTACGGATATGATCCATACCTTTCAAGCTGGAGCCCATTCCACGGAGCAGTTTATGCGGTGATCTCTTCGGTAGCGAAGATCGTGGCAGCTGGCGGTGACTATAAGAAGATCCGTTTCACCTTCCAGGAATACTTTAGACGTTTAGGCAATGATGCTTATCGCTGGGGCGAACCATTAACTGCACTTCTTGGCGCATATGATGCCCAGATGAAGCTTGGTCTTCCAAGTATCGGCGGAAAGGACAGCATGTCCGGAACATTCAACGATATTGATGTTCCTCCTACCTTAGTATCTTTTGCAGTTGATGTAGCAAAAGCAGGAGACGTGGTAACTTCGGAATTAAAAGAAGCAGGAAATGTATTAGTTGCATTTGATATTACAAAGGATGAATATGATCTTCCAAAATATGAGGAAGTGATGGCACTTTACGAGACAATCGCTTCCTTTATGAAGAAGGGGCTTGTAAAATCCGCTTATGCACTTGGTGCAAAAGGTATTGCAGAAGCAGTGAGCAAGATGGCATTCGGTAATAAATTTGGTGTAACGATCAATGAGAAGCTAAGCAAAGAAGAACTATTTATACCATCCTACGGCGGCATCGTTTTAGAAGTTTCCAAAGAGGCACTTGCAGAACTTTCAAAAGCAGGCACAGCATTTGAATTAGTTGGTGAAGTAACGGACAATGGAAAATTCATTTACTGTGATACCGTGATCACAATGGAAGAAGCAATCGCTTCCTGGGGTGCAACATTAGAAAGCGTATTCCCAACCCGTTCCACAGTGGCAGAGGAAATTAAGGATGAGAAGATTCCTTGCAATCTCTTTGATGCGAAGACAATCTATGTAGCAAAGAATAAGATCGCAAAACCAAATGTATTCATTCCGGTATTCCCGGGAACGAACTGTGAATATGATTCCATGCGCGCATTTGAAAGAGCAGGCGCAAATGTAAACACCGTTGTATTTAAGAATTTAGATGAACGCAATATTAAGGAAAGCGTTCTAGCATTTGAAAAGGGTATTAAAGAAGCACAGATCGTGATGTTCCCAGGCGGATTCTCTGCCGGTGATGAACCAGACGGTTCCGGCAAGTTTATCGCGACCGCATTCCGCAATGCAAAGATCAGCGATGCCGTGAATGATCTGTTAAAGAGTCGTGACGGCCTTGTGCTTGGTATCTGCAACGGCTTCCAGGCAATCATCAAGCTTGGTCTTGTTCCTTATGGTGAAGTAAGAATGCAGACAGAGGATTCTCCGACTCTTGCGATGAATAATATCGGACGTCATATCAGCAAGTCCGTTTATACAAAGGTTGTAAGCAATAAGTCCCCATGGCTGCAGCAGGCAGAGCTTGGCGGCGTGTATGCAATCCCAGCTTCTCACGGTGAAGGAAGATTCGTGGCAAGCAAGGAATGGATTGAGAAGCTTGCAGCAAACGGCCAGATCGCAACTCAGTATGTGGATGTGAACGGAAATCCTACTATGGATGAGGACTTCAATCCAAATGGTTCCTACTACGCAATCGAAGGCATTACCAGCCCGGACGGCAGAGTCCTCGGCAAGATGGCCCACTCCGAACGCCGCGGCTCCCATGTAGCTCTCAACATCACCGGCTCCCAAGACCAGAGAATCTTCGAGTCGGGCGTGAAGTATTTCTTGTAGTCTGGGGGAGCTCGCAGGAAGTACCCGCCCGCATCTCTTTCGGCACCTACGGGGGAGGCACCGGGCAATATATGTTCCGAATGTTCGGACGCATGGACGTACAAAAAAAGATGCAGTTTTTGACTATCAGACAGGAAAGCGCTGTCTGCTATTCAAAGACTGCATCTTTTTTTTGTTCGCCATGAGCCGGACATTCCGGAACATATATTGCCCGGTGCCTCCCCCGCAGCTGCCGAAAGAGATGCGGGCGGGCACTTCCTGCGAGGTCACGATGCATTTCTACGAAACGCATCGTGACGCACACAGCGAACTGGTAAGACGGATATCGGGAAATGAGCTGCGCCGTCTGCGGATATAGGGCGGGAGGAATGATGGGAGAATGGAAAATAAGTGGAAAGGCAAAATGAAATAGGGATAGAGTGGTAGAAGAGTCGGAAGCGGAGGAATGCCAAACTGGCGGGAAAATGGAATGAGAAGGATTGAATGGAGGAGGAACTTCTCATTAGCCTCTCCTTGTATAGAACTAACATAAGTGTATTTCCTATAAAATATCTTAACTTTTTAATAAGATCTTTCTTTATAACTTCTTATAAAAATATCTTAAGCTCTATGACAATTCCTCTAACACTTCTAATGACATTCTATATAAGAAATAATAAAATCCAAATGTTTACAAAATTCCTAGTTGTGCAAGAAAATATCCCCAATTTCATCATCTTTATGCACATACTGTGGAAAAACAGGGAGTAAGGAGGGAAGAAGCGGGCAGGGAGAGCGGCGGGAGCGGTGACGGAAGGGAATGTGGGTGGGGCAATGTTTTTCCGGAATGTCCGGCCTATGGCGAACAAAAACATCTCCCTCTTTTTGTTCGTCCATGCGTCCGAACATTCGGAAAATATATTGTCCCGTCTACATTCCCTTCCGTCACTGTGCCCGTCGCTCTCCCTGTCCTCTCCTTCTCTCCTCACTCCCGTCCGTTCGTCTTAATATACTCCAAGATCGTCTGCAGTGCGCAGGCGGCTGAGGGGGTGGGAATTAGGATGCCGCGAGGGTAGGTGCGGATTCGCTCGGCTGGGGCACCTACGTCGAAAACGGCTACAGGGAGCGTTGTTTTTATGGCTTCCTCCGTGGCAAAGGAGAATGTCTCCGGACTGATGAATGGGAAAAAGAAAACGTCAATCTGGTATTGCTCCGTCAGCTTTGAGACTTCCTTCTTATTATAAAACCCATGTTCATAATAGCAATCTTCTGTAGTGGAAACGGAAGATCTTCCAATCAGAACGATCTTTATGTTTAGGTTGCCCTGTGCGATCAGGGCAATCATATCCCGTAGGATCGCGGCACCTTTGCTTTTTGTGACAAGCCCTAATATGCCGATGACAAGCGGTGAGTCAGGGGCTTTCTTAGACGGCTTTACCGGTGTTACGTAATCTACCTGATGGGGAGTGCATTCGATATTGAAAAGATCAGGGTAAATCTGATGCAGCTTGTTGGTAGAATCCTGTGAAAAGGTAACGATTGTATCACAGCTTAACAGGAATGTGTGCCAGTGCATTCTCCATTCTTCAATGGAGATATCCGTAAGATATGATAGACTAAAGGTGCCAAAAGGACACTTCCTGCACTCGGAAAGGGCCGGGAGATGGCAGTATCCATCTTCCTTTGAAAGCGTAATGCCTGGACAGATGCAGTAAAAATCGTGCACATAATAGATCATGTTACAGCTAAGGTCTTCTTTTAATTTTTTTATGGATGCAAGAAGCTTATATGGCTTTGGATAGCTTACCAGCTCATTGATCACAAGCTGCCGGATATGTAAAAGGCGCGCGAAACGAAAGATGGAGGATAGATGTGTCACCGGATATTCGCAGTAATAGCGTCTGTATATGTACTGGAGCAGATAGCCATCCTTATTAGGTGTAATGACAATAAGCGAGGACCCTTTTAAAAGGAGTTTTTCTATCTGTGTTTTTAAGAAAATGGAGGCGCCACCTCCAAGTGCGTGATTGAAAATAAGGAAGCTATCGTATCGAGAATCGTTGCAGCTGCATAACATTGTCATAATGCGGATTAAATGTTCATTTGGATTATGTTTGATATAATGATCCACATCCGAGAAATAGGATGGGAACTTCTTCTTTAGCATGGCAGTATTGCGAATTTGGGTCGCCTCAACTTTTTTCTTGTCATAAGAGCCGTGATGTTTGTGATAAACAAAAAGATTATCGGCAATTACGTTTCGATAGCCGGCCCGTATGGCACGCTGACACCAGTCGTTCTCTTCTCCATAAGCCTGCTCATAATCTTTCTCGTTATATAATCCGATTTTTGTGAGCACTTCATGGTTTAAGGCCATACAGAATCCTACGCCGGTTGGGATGGAAGGATAGTGTGGGGTTATCATGGAGAACCTCTGGTCAATTTCATCCATGCTTAATCCGGCAAACAGAGGATTATCTCGAAACTGCACTGGAAAACTGCATATGGTACCGGCGTTGGTAAATGGAGTCACACTCGCAATATCAGGATGCGTAAGAAGCGGCGCAACCATCCTCTCCAGCCAGTTCTTGGGAAGAACAACATCAGTGTTCAGCAATATCACATGTTGAGTGCAAAGGGGCAGAACCTGATTGATGGAGCGGATATATCCCATATTATGCGGATTCTGGAGAATGACAGTATTTTTATGTTCTACAGCATAGGATGTCAGAAATGGAGTGACTTCGGAATCGGTGCTGCAGTCATTAATCAGAAATAGTCTATAAGGCACCTTTGTCTGTTCGATGGATGCAAGGAGAGAAAGAAGCAGATCCATGCCATTGTAGACAGCAACAATGATGTCCACCGAAGTAGGGACGGAAGAAGGGACGACGGGGGCTAATGGCAGATAAAGTTCCATCAGATCATCAAGGGTAACAATATTTTGATCCATATGTTAGATACCTTCCTTTTTGATATTATGCGAGCGTTTATACTGTGGGTTCTTATTATATGAGTATGAAACAAATAAAAAAAATAGATATCTTCTTTGTACGGAAGGTATCTATTTTTTCAAAAGCAGAGAGCGGGAAGACTAAAACGATAATAAAATTAGCCATGACAATGGCAGGCACATGGATATCATCAAACGGATTCTTTATTCATGTAAGTGATGATGGAATCTAAAGCACAGTTAGCATTCATTTCAGGAATAATGAGTCCATGTTCGTATTCACGGACGCGTTCCGGAGGAGCACCAATATCAAAGACTGCAACCGGAAGGCCAGTCTTGATCGCTTCTTCTGTTGTATAGGAAAAAGTCTCATGACATAAAAACGGAAGAAAGAAGATATCAATACCATAGTGTTCTGTTAAGTGTGAAATTTCATTTTGATTATATGTCCCATGTTGGAAAAAGTAAGCTGGATCAGCGGATAGATCACTAGATCCGATTTGTACGACTTTAATATTCAGATGCTTTTGTGCGATAATGGAAAGAAGATCTTGTACGATTGAAAAACCTTTATAATCAGGCAGAATTCCTAGAATACCGATTATAAGGGGATCGTCTTTGGCTTTTTTTCTTTTCTTTACTTGGGTGACATAATTTACCTGGTGTGGGGAAAGTTGAATTTCTCCAAGATTATCATAAGTACTTTTCAGCAGATTAATGGAATCTTTGGAAAAAGCAATAATGTTGTCACAGGAGGATAGAAAATTGTTCCAATGTGATCGCCACTCATAGATAGACAGACCATAAAGATGGGACCGTGAGAATTTACTGAGCGGACAGTTGTCACAGGTATCAATGTCTGGTAAACCACAGTAATGATTATCGATAAAGAGAGTAATATTAGGGCAAATGGCGAAGAAGTCATGCAGATAAAAGGTGAGTTTACTGGAAGTATTCTGTTTGATTCTCAGGATTACGTCCAGGGTTTCATATAGATTCGGGTAGGTAACCAGTTCATTGATCAGAATCTCTGAAATATGAATGTTTTTGCAGAAATCCTCCAGTGTAGCAAGTGATTGCAGAGGGAATCCAAAGGAAAAATGTTGATAACAATATTGAAGATAATAAGAGTGTTCCCTAAAGCTTATTAAAAGGTATGATGATCCGTTACTTAAATCATTTTCAATGCGGTTTGTTATAAAAGAGTCAGCGTCACCTCCAAGTATATGACAGAACACAAGATAAGTAGAGCTTCTTTTATCATTACAGCTGCAGAGCATGGTAAGCAGATTAATAAATGGTATATTCGGATTATTATTCATATACGTTTCTATAGCGAAATTATACATAGGATGTTTCTGACGTAACATATCTTCATTATGATTACGGAACCAGCTGCTGTCTGCACGATTATAGGAACTGTTATGTTTATGATAGACAAAAAGGTTATCTACAATGACATTTTTATATCCAGCCTGTATGGCACGCTGACACCAGTCATTTTCTTCGCCGTATGCGATGAGATAGTTCACATCATCGTACACGCCGATATCGGTGATCGCTTTGTGATTAAGAGCCAGGCAAAATCCTACTCCGGTTGGGACAGCGGGATAGCGGGGGCTAATCTTTCTAAAATTATCATCAATCTCGGCTACACTAAGTCCAGCGAATAAATCATTATTCTGGAATTGGATAGGAAAGCTGCATATTGTTCCTGAGTTTGTAAATGGAGTAGCGCTTGCAACTGTTGAGTCGCTTAAAATGGGAAGCAAAAGTCGCTCCAGCCATCCTTTGGGCAGAATTACATCGGTATTAAGTAGAACGACATGGTGGGTAGCCACACGAAGCACTTGATTTACTGATTTAATATATCCAAGTTGCTCTGGATTCTGCAAGACAGTTGTGTTTTTATGTTCTTTGGAATAGGCCTCTAAATAAGAGGTGATTTTTTCATCTGTGCTGCAATCATTTATTAAGAAAAGCGCATATGGTACCGTGGTCTGGTCTAGGGAGTTGAGCATAGGAACTAATAGATCATAACCATTATAAATTGGAACAATAATGTCTACGATAGGAAGTTCCTTTGATGTATCATTAAGATATAATTCAAGTAAAGAATCAAAACTACTGTTTGGGTCCGTCTAATATACCTACCTTTTTATTCTATCAAATACATAATGATCGTAATTCTTATTCCATTATATGCATTTGTAAGTATAAGGAATATAACAAGTGATAAGGAAAATATATAAAAGGGCAGTAAAAAACAGATGGGATCACACAATAAGAGTGTGACCCCATCTGTTCGAATAATCCTAAAGGAGCAGGGATATGAAAGAAAAGGCGGTTCAGATAATTATAGAAGAATTTTAGAGGGTGGTTTCCACACCATTTACATTTGCCTGCTCATCTTCTTCCATTGGAACGAGCAGATATTTTTTGCCGTCGATGATTTCGGAACGGATTTGCTCTACCTTTTCCGGTTTTACCTGAAGGATAACGCCATATTCATCGACAGAAGGCATTTCCGGCATATCGTTTACAACAGGTTGAACCATTTCGTCACCATTTTCATTTATGATTTGGGCACTCCCTTTTGTCTCTTCTAACATCTGCTGGAGATGAAGCACCTGTCTGGTCAGTTCCTGTTCCCGCTTGATTGGGGCATTTGCTGCGATTGCCTTGCTATCTACCAGATTTTCTGCGGTCGGAGGAGCATCTGCAAAACGTTCGGTAAAGGATTTTTCAATCTTCGCTGTGATCTCTTCGGAAACACCGCTGCTTTCTAAGATATCCTGGAACGTATCTGCGTTTAATACGATTGGATCACGGTCTTTATCGTAGATGGCATCCTGTTCTTCAATCATGTTGTTCATGGTTTCCTGGATCTCCATGAAGATCTGGTGGTTGGTATCATCATCCTCGCCAACTGCCTTTTTGATGATATTCTGGAAGATTTCCTTCTGCTCAGTAGCAGTCTGTTTGGAAGGACATCCAAGTCCCTCTTCCATAAATTCTGGATGAGGATTTTTTGGGTTCTTTGTATAGTACATGACAGAGTGAATATCTGTGCTTCGGTCTGTGAAGGCTGGGAAGATAAAGCCTGCTTCCGGAACATCGACTACCCAGTCGCGCATTCTAGGCCCGATGCGGTGCTCGCCTTCTAAATAAGAAAGGCCTGGCTTTGTTAAGGAAACCGGACAGATCGCACAGAGCAGGTATTCATATACTTCTTCGGATTCGTCTAATTTAGCGTTATCACTTGTCTTGGTGATGACATCGTAGGCATCATGGAAGACTAAGATTAAGTAGTTTCCGGAGTAGCTGTACGTATCGATGATCATCTGATAAAAGCTATTTAATAAGTTTTCGTCCTTTAATTTGCTTGCTTTTAATGCCATAAGGGATTTCTGTCTTCCCTCACCCATCTCTTCATCTAATGGGAACTCTAATTCCAATAAGTTATTGCCAAGTGTTCCGGACAGTGTTTTTTTCGCAATATCTAAATATTTAAAGAATTCATCTTCTTCTAGGTTTAAGAATGTTTCGGTGAAATTCAATATCTGATTTTTATCTACGTCTACATAGCATCCGCACATTCTGGTGAAGGTACACTCACTCTTTTTCAGACGTTTTCTTAATTCTAATACATCCTTTTTGGTCATATTTATTCCTCTCATTTCCTGAGTTGTAATTGGTGATACAGATTTCATTTCCACCTAAGCACCGGCATCAGAATACGGTATGCAAAGGATCGTGCACTTTTTAAAAGTCGGGGGTGAAATCTGGATTTGTTACATAGTGGAAAGCGTGTCCATCTAGTGAATGATTATAAACAATCCATTTCTTTTTATCAAGCACCGACAAAGAAATATGGGTTGCTATTTACAGACTATTTTGTGCATGATATGGTAATAGATAAGGGGAAAGAAGAGAAAAAAGGAGTAATAGAATGAAGCTAATATCATGGAATGTAAATGGAATCCGCGCCTGTGTGCAGAAAGGATTCTGTGAATTTTTTAAGGAAATAGATGCGGATATTTTTTGTATCCAGGAGAGTAAACTCCAAGAAGGACAGATTGAGTTAGAGCTTGATGGCTACTACCAGTACTGGAACTATGCAAAGAAGAAAGGATACTCCGGAACTGCTATTTTCACAAAGAAGGAACCACTAAGCGTGCAGTACGGACTTGGAATAGAGGAGCATGATCAGGAGGGCCGTGTGATCACACTGGAATTCGATGCTTTTTACATGGTGACCGTGTATACGCCGAATTCTCAGAGCGAGTTAGCGCGTCTTTCCTACCGTATGACATGGGAAGAAGAATTTAAAGCTTTCTTAAAGAAACTAGAGGAAAAGAAACCGGTTATTGTATGCGGTGATTTGAATGTGGCGCATAAGGAGATCGATATTAAGAACCCGAAGTCGAATGAGAAGAATGCAGGCTATACAATTGAGGAAAGAACGAAATTTGGCGAGCTATTAGAAGCTGGATTTGTAGATACATTCCGTTATTTCTACCCGGATCAGAGGGATATGTATTCCTGGTGGTCCTACCGCTTTAAAGCGAGGGAGAAAAATGCCGGATGGAGAATCGACTATTTCCTTGTTTCCCAATGTCTTGCCGATAAACTTGCCGGTGCCGGCATCCACACAGAGATTCTCGGATCCGACCACTGCCCGATTGAACTACAGATCAGCTTATAAGAAGTTGAGGATGGGGGATGGCTGTCGAAGGAATGCCGAGGGAGGCATAGGACGGTATGATTCCAAATATTCAGATGAATGGGCGGACAAAAAGCCATTCCGCTCTTTGATTATCAGACAGGAAACCGCTGTCTGCTATTCAAAGAGCGGGGTGGCTTTTTGTATGTTATGAGCCGGACATTTCGGAATCATGCTATTTTACGCCTCCCTCGGCATCCCTTCCACAGCCTGCCGGCTCTAAGTCAGGTGTGGTAGCTGGCGGGCAGGAGAGAATACGAAAAGGCAGGCATAGGCTTAATAGGGAAGTCAGGCAGAGAAGTGGGATTGGAGGCTCAAGGAGAGGCTGTCAGAGAGTCAGGACTGGAAGCAGGAGGGGGAGGCATGTAGCCCCAAGGATGGAAGGGGGATACCATGCAGAGGAAGTGACAGAGGATGCAGCAGTTAAATTGGCAGGAAAGGTGCAAAATTAGGGAGAAAAGAAGGAGAAAATGCACTACGATTGTGAACAGGATTGGAAAGGAAATATGCTATAATAAGGGAAATTAGGGAAAGGGGAAGCATAGAATGAGATATCTGATTTTAAGTACGCTTGAAGAAAAGAATGATGAGGTACAGGATGTCTTAAAGGAGCTGAAGGCGCAGGGGGTGCAGACTTCTTATGTGAATACGAATGAGCGGAATATTTCAGCGTGCATTGGGTGCAATACATGCTGGTTAAGAACGCCGGGAGTGTGTGCGGTGAAGGATGATTATGAGCAGATCTTGATCCGGATGCTGCAGGCGGACCGGCTGCTTTTGATCACGGAGGCAAAGTTTGGATTTATCTCGTATAAGATGAAGAATGTGGTGGACCGCATTCTGCCGTTAGCTACGATGAATCTAAGGTTTAAGGACGGACAGATGAGACATTATCCGAGATATAAGAAGACCCTGGATGTAGCACTTGTGTATAAGGGACAGGCCGACAATGTATTTCTGACAGAGTGGATGGAACGGGTATGTATTAATCTTGGATTTACGTCGTTAGGAGCATTTGATATGGAGCGGAAGGGGGAGTTGTACTATGCACTTGGTTATGATCAGTTGCACACCGAGAGCCATTAAGGCAAGCAATACGGCTAAGATACTGGAGAAATTCAAGGAGGGGTATGAATCCTTCGGGAATACGACCGAGACCTTTTATCTGGCTGATAAAAAGAGCTGGGATCAGATTCGCATGTCCTATTACGAGAATTCGGATATCTTGTTTGCACTTCCTTTATTTGTGGAATGCATTCCAGGCATTATGATGGAGTTTTTGGAGAGCCTTGACTATGACCGAATATTTGATATCCCAAAGAAGAAGGTTGCATTCTTAGTGCAGGGCGGATTTGCAGAGGCTTCTCAGTTACGTTGCTGCGAGAAGTATCTTAAGATGCTGCCGGCTTATCTGAATGCGGAACATAGAGGAACGTTGATTAAAGGAGATATGTTCGGAGTCAGCATTATGCAGGGAAATACGAGGGAGAAGATGATCGCTCCTTTTGTGGAAATGGGCAGGCTTTTTGCAAAGGAAGGGCATTTTGACGAGGCGAAGGTAAGTGAATTTGCAAAGCCAGAGTATTTTTCAAAAGGTGTCATCGCGATATCGACCATCTTTTCCCCGGTACAAAAGCTTATGATGCAGGGGATGGCAAAAAAGCTTGGATGCAAGGGCTCTTTAAATGCGAAACCATATCAGCGGTATGTGAGTGACTAATGGGAAAATGGGGGAAACTAAATCAATACCCATATGGCTACGACAGGATTAGAACAGGATGACAAGAAAATCAGGATGTGTTATGATGCCTGTATACATATAAAAAAGGAGAACGACAGCATGGCATATCAACATATTTTATTCGACTTAGACGGGACACTGACCGATTCCAAAGAAGGAATTTTTAAAGGCTTTTTATATGCGCTTTCTGAGTTCGGAATCGCGGTACCGGATTTAAAGCAGTTAGAGGCAGTGATCGGACCGCCGATTGATCAGTCCTTCCGTCAGTTCTTTGGCTTATCAGAAGAGGATACCGTTGCTGCTGTAAAAATATACAGAGAGTATTACAAAGAAACCGGTCTTTATGAAAATGAAGTCTATCCAGGGATTGAAGAGCTGCTTAAAAAGCTTAAGAAGGAAGAGAAGAATCTGCTTGTGGCAACATCCAAACCGGAACCATTTGCAAGAAGGATCTTAGAGCATTTTGATCTGGCAAAATATTTTACCTTTATTGGGGGAAGCGGACTAAAGGGAGAGCGAAATTCCAAGACAGAAGTAATCCGTTATGCACTAAAAGAGGCAGGCATTACCGATACAGCGGATGTCGTAATGGTCGGTGACCGAAAACACGATATGATCGGAGCACAGGAAACGAATCTTTCTTCCATCGGCGTGTTATATGGTTATGGGGATTCAAAGGAACTGTTGGATGCAGGAGCCGGTCAGCTTGCGAAAGATACAGACGAGCTGTTTGATCTGCTCGTGAAGTTGTAAAAAACATATTCTATCCATACGAATACAGGAAAAAGAACACTTCGGTGTAATAAAGTGGCATCGTCTTAAGACAAGAGTATAGACGATGCCATTTTGTTCGTTACAGAGAATATTTTCTCAAATAAAATGCTTTCTCTTGCAAATAATATGTTGTATAATAGACCAAAATATAACAAAAAGATGCATTCGGGAAGGAGCCAGACAGCATGGATTTATTAGAAAGATTTTTAAAGTATGTCAGCATAGATACCCAGTCAGTAGATGAGATGGAGCAGGTGCCAAGCACAGAGAAGGAAAGAGTGCTTGCGAACCTTTTAGTAGAAGAATTAAAGCAGATCGGCGCAAGCAACGTAAGAATGGACGAGGAACACTGCTACGTATATGCGACTATTCCGGCAACAACTGATAAGAAAGTGCCTGCAATCGGTTTCGTGGCTCATATGGATACAGCTCCAGCCCTTACCGGGACAAATGTTAAGCCTAATATCGTTAAGAACTACCAGGGCGGCGACATCGTATTAAATAAGGACCTAGGAATCGTGCTTTCTCCAGCACAGTCTCCACATTTAAACAGCTGTATCGGAAAAGATATCATCACAACAGACGGAACCACACTTCTTGGTGCGGATGACAAAGCTGGTGTTGCGGAAATCATGACAATGGCGGAATATCTGATCGCACATCCGGAAATCCCTCATGGAACGATTCAGATCGGTTTCACACCGGATGAAGAAGTAGGACGCGGTGTAGATTTCTTTAATGTAAAAGAATTTGGTGCAGACTTTGCCTACACAGTAGATGGAGGAACATTAGGAGAACTCGAATACGAGAACTTCAATGCAGCAGGAGCAAAGGTAACAATTCACGGCTTAAGCATTCATCCAGGATCTGCAAAAGGCAGAATGGTAAATGCAATTTTACTCGGTATGGAATTCCAGAGCATGATTCCAGTATTCGATAATCCAGCCTATACAGAAGGTTATGAAGGCTTCTATCATTTAGATTCCATGTCCGGAACTGTAGATGAGGCGCATCTTGACTATATCATCCGTGATCATGACAAGGTAAAGTTTGAAGAGAAAAAGGCCAGATTCTTAGCAATTGCTGACTATCTCAATGGAAAATATGGCGAAGGCACATTTGAAGTGGCAATGAAAGATTCCTACTATAACATGAAAGAAATGGTAGAGCCTCATATGCACCTGATCGACAATGCCAAAAAGGCAATGGAAACCTTAGGAGTCGTTCCGGAAGTAGTACCGATCCGAGGCGGCACAGACGGGGCAAGACTATCCTACATGGGACTTCCATGCCCGAACCTCTGCACCGGCGGTGCTAATTTCCATGGCCGCTACGAATATATCCCTCTTCAGGATATGCATACAGTTGTAGAACTTCTTCTTGAAATCGTGAAGATTTACGGAAACTAAGGGGAGGTCACGGGAAGGCCAGGGCTGACGACGGCAGATGGAATTCCAATGTTCGGACGCGAGAGCGTACAAAAATAAGGGGATGTCTTTGATTATCAGACAGGAAAACACTGTCTGCTACTCAAAGACATCCCCTTATTTTTGTTCGTCTCGAGCCGGACATTCGGAATTCCATCGACCGTCGTTAGCCCTGGCCTTCCCGTGACCTCACAGTGCGGTTCGGTGAACCGCACTGTGAACGTCACTAGATTGGGGGAGAATGGGGGGGTGACAAAAAAGCATGAAATAAACAGACAAAGCGATTGTGTTAGTGTGTAGTGTTAGGCAAATATACAAATGCGTGAAAGCCGGCGGGACAATTGTGGAAGGAACAAACTCGAGATATTAGATTCAAAGATGATAAGCAGAGGCTAGAAGCCTCCTAAACATACAATCTTAGCTAGTATCGTAAGAATTATTTCTACCAGTAATTTCCATGTCATCCCTTTCATCTGCTCCTCTTTTTCACCATTTTACCATTCCATCATTCCACCATCCTCCCATTCCGTCCGTCTCACTCCGTCGCTGTCCAGCGCGGAGCATCCGCCAATTGTCAACACTGTTCTGTTTTTTCATCACAATGCGTTTCGTACTTTGAAACGCATTGTGATGTCGCAAGAATCGGAGGAGGGGAGGCGGTGCGGGAGTGGGGGTGTATTTTTCCGGCTGTACGGCATCAAGGCGGACAACAGCACGGATTGTTCTTTGAATAGCGGACAGTGTTTTCCTGTCCGATAGGCAAAGAGCAATCCGTGCTGTTGTCCGAGCTTGTGACGAACAGCGGAAAATACAGCCCCGCTCCCGCACCGCCTCCCCTCCTCCGATTCTTGCGACACCCCCTAAATAGTACAAAATCACTACCAAAAACACCCAGTATAAAATTGACATATGCGAAGCGCATTGTTATACTCTTTCCTTGTGGACAGACACAAAAAATAGGTAAAGGGAGTATAGTATATGAAAAGGGATTATAAAAAGAAAGGACTATTATTATTCACACTTCTGCTAGTCTTAGCACTAGGAGGCTGTGGAAAGAAAGGGACCGAAGCTGCTTCCAATGAGGGAGTGGAAGCAACCGTAACCGCAGAACCGACACAGCCGGAAGAAACTGCAACACCAACCGAAGAACCAGCGGACACACCGACACCGACACCGGAACCAACGAAAGCTTTAAAACCACAGGCAGATGCAAGTCTTTCTGATGATTTATATCAATTCCAGGTTGCGATCAACGGAGACGTATATACGCTGCCGATGACATTTGAAAAATTCGTATCATACGGATGGGAATATCAGGGCGATGGCACACAGACATTAAGCCCAGGTTACTATTTGGCAGCAGAAGTATTTGAAAAAGACGGCCTTCAGATCTATGCAGATATTATTAATATGGGAATGAATGTGGAAGCGATGTCAGACTGTATCATTGCAGGACTTAACATGGATAAGTTCATGGTAGATGATAACGATGTCACCATCACTTTTGCAAAAGGGATTGAATATGGCGTTTCTACAATAGAAGACATCAAAAATGCATACGGCACACCAACCGATACATATGAAGGGGAATTATATACCAAGTTAACCTATGAATTAGACAGTTACCAGCAGGTAGAATTTTGTGTAGATGCAGAGACGAAAACATTAAATGAATTCGAGATTGAGAACTTTACTGAGACGGAAGAAACCGCATCCACAAGCAGCGAAGTAAGCGATGAAGTACCGGAGATTGTTTCAAAATACGTAGTACCGACTGCTTTAGGCGATGATTTCGGCCGCTGTATCGTAGAATATGCAGGCAATTTATATCAGCTTCCAGCCCCTGTTTCGGAATTTGAGAAAAATGGCTGGACTGTTATCAAAGACGAAAGCGATAGCGTTGTAAAAGCGAAAGATTTCGGCTGGGTGACAATGATGAAAGACAATCAGAAGTTAAGCGTGATTGCCAATAACTACGCGGAAAATGCAACGAACATCCATAATTGTTTTGTAACATCTGTCGAGGGAGATGATAACGGCACCGACCTTCCAATCACGATTCAGAAGAATATCACAAGAGGCATGACACAGGCAGATTTAGAAAAAGCACTTACTGGAACCGAATATGAAAAAGAGGATTCCACAAGCTTTGAGTATTATACCTTTTCCTGCGGATCCGGTGTATTAGATAAAGTCGAGATCGTAGTAAGAAAAGATGACAAAATCGTTCAGAAAATTACAGTATCCAATAGTCCAAAGACAGAGGAGTTATTTACTTACTAATATTAGAAAATATTTCAAATTTATGTTGACAACGCGTTAAACTTCTGCTACACTAAAGTGCAATACGATAGAAACAAGAATGCCAAGAGGCAAAGTGTATATAGAAAAGAAGCTTTGACGAGGAGGAGTACCTATCAATGGAGGATTAGAGAGAAGGCGGCTGGTGAAAGCCTTACCGAAGTTGATCGTGTGCGGATGCAGGAATGTTGCATGGTATCAGGAGGGGAAGTAGCCTCTGAGCTTTGAACCGAACATCAGCTGATTAGTAGGCTTCAACGGAATTTCCACCGTTATCAGGATCAGGTATTCTATTGTTGCCTTATAAAGCCCAAGGATGGGAATAAGTCATACATACTGTACCGGCAAGAGCAGGAAGTACCCTTCCTGAATTTAGGTGGTAACACGGACTTAAAAACGTTCGCCCTAAGCATAACGCTTAAGGCGGGCGTTTTTTTAGTTGTCAGGAAGTTATTAAAAAAAAAAGAGCGCATATCCATTTTCCAGAAGCATTCTTTGTCTTCTTTCATCGTGAATTTAATTCTTAGAACAGAAAGGTGTGTATATTCATGAAAAGCGATAGTGTAAAAAAAGGCATGCAGCAGGCTCCTCACAGATCTTTATTCAATGCACTCGGTCTCACGGAAGAAGAGATGAAACGTCCGTTAGTCGGCATTGTTTCCTCCTATAATGAGATTGTACCGGGTCATATGAACTTGGATAAGATCGTGGAAGCCGTCAAGTTAGGCGTCGCAATGGCAGGCGGTACTCCAAGAGTATTTCCGGCGATTGCAGTATGTGACGGCATCGCGATGGGCCATGTGGGAATGAAATACTCTCTTGTGACAAGAGATCTGATCGCGGACTCCACCGAAGCAATGGCATTAGCACATGCATTTGATGCACTTGTGATGGTTCCAAACTGTGATAAGAATGTGCCGGGACTTTTAATGGCAGCAGCAAGAGTGAACGTACCAACGATTTTTGTAAGCGGCGGGCCAATGCTTGCCGGACATGTGCATGGAAGAAAGAGAAGTCTGTCAAGTATGTTCGAGGCAGTCGGATCTTATGCAGCAGGAACGATGACGGAAGAAGATGTAAAGGGATTTGAGGAAAATGTTTGTCCGACCTGCGGTTCCTGTTCCGGAATGTATACGGCAAACAGCATGAACTGTCTGACCGAAGCACTTGGAATGGGACTTCGTGGAAATGGAACGATTCCGGCAGTATACTCCGAACGAATTCGTCTTGCGAAGTTAGCCGGCATGCAGGTGATGGAACTGTATCGCAATAATATTCGTCCAAGAGACATTATGACAAAGGATGCGTTTATGAATGCTCTCACTGTGGATATGGCGCTTGGATGTTCTACAAACAGCATGCTGCATCTTCCTGCAATCGCACATGAGGCAGGAGTGGAGCTTGATGTGGATATCGCAAATGAGATCAGTGCTAAAACGCCAAACTTATGCCATCTTGCACCAGCCGGCCCTACCTATATGGAAGACTTGAATGAAGCAGGCGGCGTATATGCGGTTATGAAGGAGTTAACAAAGCTTGATTTATTACATACTGATTTAATCACCGTTACCGGA
>SVEB01000081.1 GCA_015057635.1 Lachnospiraceae bacterium
GTAATAATAAAAGGAGCAAATAATAATTGGAAGCAATAGAACGCTGGCATAAGAAAGCAAAAACTTTTTGAATAAGCGAGCAGCATTTTTCTGTGATTTTTTACTGCATAATATCCGATGCGACATATAATTCCCACCTTTTACATATTTTGTATAACTAGTATAGCATATAGGATGAAATTGGAAAAGGAAGAACCGATCTGATATTTCCAAACTCATCGTATATTTCTAAAAAAATAAAGGAGATACTATGATTTTCTTTTTTTAAGATTTACGATTGCACGATAGTCCGATATTCTAAAAACTGTATTCTACGTAAGGCAGGAAACTGAAATCCAAACCGTGGGAACGAAAAAGTAATTCCTATCATTTTTTATTCATTCAACAAAATAAAAAGAGAGAAGGTAGAAACGTTATGAAAAAAAAATTTTTGAAAAAGTTTTTTTCCGTATCACTGGCAGCTGTTGCAGTATCTTCTATGGTACTGACCGGATGTAGCAAGAAATCCGATTCTGATACAAAGGCTGCTTCCTCTGAAGTTTCGGATCAGGGGACAGAAAAAGCGGAAACGCCGGCACTTACCATCTGGGCATATTGGACAAACGGGGACCTTTATAGCGATCAGGGGGATTGGGAGTACTGGAAGGCAGTTGAGGAAGCTTGTAATGTGGATCTTCAGTTCCTCGACAGTTCAGGTGGAAATGAAGCATTATCCCTGCTTGCAGGCACGGACGATCTTCCGGATATTATTATTGATTATGACTTTACATTCCCGGGCGGCGTGCAGAAAATGCTGTCTGATGGATCGATTATCGCATTAAATGATTTAATGGATAAGGGGTGTCTGCCAAACTTTAAAGCTTACTTGGAATCCGATCCGGAAGCAGACAAGCTATGTAAGAATAATGAGCAAGTATGCATGGACACCGATGATTCGAAAACCAGACTCACCACTCGTATTCAATGGAAATATGATCCGTCAGGACTGGTTAGACGAGTTAGGACTTGAGATGCCAAAGACAATTGATGAGATGGAGAACGTACTGGTTCAGTTTAAGGAACAAAAAGGATGTGATTCCGCATTCTCTTTTATCTATGGAAACTATAGCTTACTGGTAAACAGCTTCGGGATCATGGAAGGGATGTATGTGGATGGAGAGAATAAGGTACATTTTGGTGCCATTGAAGATCAATATCTGGACTTCTTAACCAGATTCCATCACTGGATGGAGATTGGAATTTTAGATCCGGATGCATTTACCCAGGATGCGGACGCATTCTTTGCAAAGATTGCAAGTGAGCGGGCTGGCTTAGTATGGGGATATACAGGCGGCACTTTAGGAAAGATCCAGACAATGCAGGCAACCAATACAAAGATGGATTTTCAACCTGCTCCAAACCCTGTTATAAATGCCGGGGATAAATTTGCAGTTGATCAGAGCAGCTATCGTGTCAACAACATAGGCGGAGCAATTTCTGCAACCTGCAAGAATCCAGAGGCAGCAGCAAAGGTATTAGATTATACATATGGCAAGGAAGGCAATATGTTAGCCAACTACGGTAAAGAAGGCGTTACGTATGAAATGGTGGATGGAAAACCTGTGTTTACAGATTTCGTTCTCCATAATCCCGATGGTTTATCCATTGAAAAAGCGCTTTCTATTTATGCAGGCTGCAATAACAAGCCTTTTCTTGTAGAGAAAGATTATATGCTTGGCGGATATGCTTATGATGTACAGAAGAAGTCATTAGAAGTATGGGCTACTCCGGATGCAACAATAAAGGGCATGCCTCCTCAAACGATGACGGATGAAGAGGTGCAGGAGTACAATTCCATTATGACCGATATTCAGACGTATTTGGATGAGTACAAGCTGAAATTCATTCTGGGAACAGAGCCTCTTGAGAACTATCCGCAGTTTGTGGAGAATATTAAAAAGATGAATATTGAACGGGCAATTGAGATACGACAGGCAGAGTATGACAGATTCCTTACCAGATAATACACATAGGGACAGGTCCCTGTTTTTAAAAGAAAGCAGCGGATCTGTCCGTAAAAAGGAGCAGGTATGAAGGGAAAACAGTATGGTGCTAAGCTTTGGAAGAATATAAGAACACACAAGGGGCTCTATCTGATGATTCTGCCGGTTGTAGCCTATTACCTTGTGTTTTGCTATTATCCTATGTATGGCGCTCAGATCGCATTTCGAAACTATACTCCTAAATTAGGGGTGTTTCATAGTGAATGGGTTGGATTAAAGCATTTCAAAGAGTTTTTTAACAGTGTTTATTTTGAAAGACTGATTCGTAATACACTCAGTATCAATATTAAAAATCTTATTTTTGGTTTCCCCGCACCGATCATTTTTGCATTATTGTTAAATGAAGTGAGATGTGTGAAGTTTAAAAAAGTGGTCCAGACCGTCAGCTATATGCCGCATTTCATTTCAACGGTCGTTATTGCCGGAATGATCTTACAGTTTACTGCCACGGATGGATTTATAGCCCAGATCATGTCCTTGTTTGGATATCCAAAGCAGAATCTGATGTTGAATCCATCTCTTTTCCAGCCGGTCTATGTCATCTCTGATATCTGGCAGGGAATCGGCTGGAGCTCGATTATATACATTGCAGCGATCGCGGGAATCAATTCAGAGTTATATGAGGCGGCAAGGATCGATGGGGCAAATAGATGGAAACAGACACTTTATGTAACAATCCCGGGAATTATGCCGACGATTATTACAATGCTTATCCTACGGGTAGGCAATATGATGAACCTTGGTTTTGAGAAGATCATCCTGCTTTATAATTCCTCTATCTATGATAAAGCAGATGTCATCTCAACCTACGTATATCGGAAAGGCTTGCTGGATCAAAATTACAGCTTCTCAACAGCAGTAGGATTATTTAATTCTGTTATCAATCTGACGCTGCTTATTATTGCAAATAAATTAAGTAAGCGCTTGACAGAACACAGCTTATGGTAGGAGAATAGCTATGAATAAAGGAAAAATGAATACATGGACATTTCGTATCGTAAATACCATTATCTTAACGTTTATTGCGTTAGTTACCTTGTATCCTTTTTTGTATGTTGTGTTTGATTCTTTCAGTGATCCGATTGAGCTTATGAGACATTCCGGCCTTTTGTTTAAGCCATTAGGGTTTTCTTTCAATGCATACAAAAAGGTATTTACCAATGCATCTATTTACACAGGATATTTTAACACCATTTTTTATGTTGTGTTGGGTACAATCGTGAATATTCTGGCTACTTGCATGGCGGCATATGTACTGTCCAGAAAACAGTTTATGCTAAGACGTTTTTTTACACTTATGTTTATTTTCACAATGTATTTCAGCGGTGGTCTGATTCCGAATTATCTGCTGATTAAGGACCTTGGATTGATTGATAACCGGCTTGCTTTGATTATTCCGGGGGCTGTCAGCACATTTAATTTAATGATTATGATTACCGGATTTGAAGGAATTCCGCAGTCACTGGAGGAATCGGCAAGAATTGATGGGGCAGGTGACTGGACGATTCTATTCCGTATTATTATGCCATTGGCAAAACCAACAATCATGGTAATTCTGCTGTATTATGCAGTAGGGCACTGGAATGGGTGGTTTAATGCCATGATCTATCTAAGAGATGCAGGCAAGATGCCATTGCAGATTTTTTTACGTGACATTCTTACAAGAAATCAGTTAGGAGCCATGACAGGACAGACAGATGTAGAGGATGTCGGCCAAACAATAAAGTATGCAACAATTATTGTTTCTACTGTGCCGATTCTGTGTATCTATCCTTTTATCCAGAAACATTTTGTAAGTGGAGTTATGATTGGAGCTGTAAAAGAATAAGAAGAGAGAGGTTGCATAAGATGGTACGAACATTTACGACACACAAAATCAGAAAAACAAAGGAGCTTTCCTCCTGCTTATGGGATTTTTGCACATTACCGGAACAGGGTGAGAAGGTAGCAATGAAAGTTTTGGTACCAAGCTGTTGGGAGAACTATCCCGACACGATTACATATAGAGGAAAAGGCTGCTATAAAAGAAGCTTTGAGGCCTCAGGAAACATCCGGCTCGAGTTTAAAGGGGTTGGCCATACTGCGGAAGTTTATCTGGATGGAGAGAAAATTGCCACACATTATAATGCATATACTCCATTTTCTGTCGTTGTGAAGGACCTTGTGGCAGGAGAACATTCATTAAAGGTTTATGTCGATAATTCCTTTGGGCCTCAGTCAGCGCTGCATGTGCCGAATGATTATCAGTCTTACGGCGGAATCACCCGCCCGGTCGTATTAGAAGAGTTAGATAAAGCATACATTTCGAAGATGCATTTCACACCAGTATATAAAGAGGAGAAATGGTACGGTACGATAGAAGCGGCAGTGCGTAATCTGTCGGAGAAAGAATTTCATGGAAAGATAAGATTTCGGCTTGAAGGCAGAGAAATCGCATCTGCTTTTGTGGATGTGAAGAGAAATGAAACCGTTATTGTTAAAATCGAGGCAGCAGAATGTCCGGACGTATCGGAATGGAGTCCGGAAAGTCCAGTCCTTCGTATATTAGAGGCATTGCTAGAGGAAAGTGATGGGACGGCAGTAGATGATCTGATTGATCGAATCGGATTTAGAGAGGTTCGCATAGAAGGAAGAGATATTCTATTAAATGGCAGAAAGATAAGGATTAAAGGTTTCTGCCGTCATGAGGAGCATCCGCAGTTTGGCTGTGCGCTTCCATTTTCCGCGATGATGCAGGATATCCTGTTAATGAAGGATATGGGAGCCAATTCTGTGCGTACCTCTCACTATCCGAATGATGAGCTTTTCCTTGATCTGTGTGATGAGCTGGGAATTCTTGTTTGGGAAGAGAATCATGCAAGAGGGCTTTCGGAGGAGCAGATGCGTAATCCGAACTTTGAGAAGCAGTGTGAAGACTGTATTTATGAAATGATAGAGGCTCATTACAATCATCCATCCATTTATATATGGGGGATTTTAAACGAATGTGCCAGCCATACGGAATATGGAAAGCAGTGTTATGAAAAACAGTATGCTCTCATTAAAAAACTGGATGCAAGCAGACCGCGTTCTTCTGCCAGCTGTCAGTTCAAGACGGATATCTGCTTTGGAATTCCCGAGGTTGTTTCCTATAATATTTATCCGTTATGGTATCATGACACCCCTGTGGACGAGTACTTGGCGGATCTTTATGACTGGGTACAGGATAAGACCGGCGGAGCAGGGAAGCCATTTTTGATAACCGAGGTGGGGGCAGGTGCGATTTATGGATATCGTACTCCGGCTAAGGTGAAATGGTCCGAGGAATACCAGGCAGATGCGATCGAGAAACAGCTTACTGCGATATTTGCAAAAGAGGAATGTAGCGGTGTTTATATCTGGCAGTTCTGCGATGGAAGAGTATGCGACAGCTGGTTCGGAGGGCGTCCAAAAACCATGAATAATAAAGGAATTGTGGATGAATACAGAAGACCGAAGTTAGCGTACGATGTGGTAAAGAGAATTTATCAAAGCCAGAAGACGTATTTCAAATAGCAGGTCAGCCAAAAGAGTCTGATTCCTGCTAGAAGAAATTTATAGAATCCTAGCGAAACAGAATATTTGCAATTGAATGAAAGGATTAAAAGATAGCCCTGGTATCTTAAGATACCAGGGCTATCTTTTTGTATTCAAGCTTACGGATAATTTGACAGACAATATAAATTTAGCTTTTACATTAGTTTTTATCCTGTTATAATTACATTGTTATAATTTGGATAAAAGCATGTTTTTTCAGAAGATGGAGCTTATGTGCTTTAATTTTAGGAAAAGTAAAAGCGGAAACTGTATCTGAATTTAGGAGGTGCCATATGGTCGAGGTAAGAATAGAAGAAAAGCCGGAGTTTCGTGTATGTGGAAAGAAAGTATGGATCAGCGGGCAAAATAATGAGGAGTTTTCTGTGTTTTGGAAAGAAGCGCGTGAAACTGGTTTGGTGGAGCGCTTGAAACATATTATGTGTGAATGTGCAATGGAGCGGTCCTGTATTGGAGTTTCCAGAGTCGAAAAGGACCCGGCTGACAGGGCATTCTTTTTTTATATCGCTTGTGAGACGGATCAAGAAGAAAATGACCTGGAAAGCTTTACAATACCAGCAGCAAAATGGGCTGTCTTTTCGAATCATGGCAAATCGTTAGGAGAGGCACTGGTGGAAGCAGAGCTTTTCTGCCATTTTAAATGGTTAAAGACGTCAGGCTATGTACATGCAATGGCACCTGAAATGGAAGTATATCCGGAAAGAGACGGTTCCCTGGTAGAGTATTGGCTGCCAATTGAAGCGTCAGAAAAAGATAAAGAAATAAAATAAGTGAAGCTTGAAATGGATTCGGTAGACTAATAGTCCAGTTCCGAGAGCGTACGCATTGGCAGATAAGCAGTCGATTCCTGCGAAAAGAAATTTATAGAATGCTAGTGGAACGGGAATAGGCATGCCGCATAATTACAGTTTTAGGATAGAGAAAGAGGAGATGATTTCAATAGACTGGATAGAACTTTTACGATGCACGATCGACTATATAGAAGCGCATCTTTTAGATCCCATATCAGCGGAGGATATCGCGAGAAATCTTAATATGTCAAGCTTTTATCTGCAAAAGGGATTCCGGCTTATGACAGGCTACAGCATCGGAGAATACATAAGGAACAGAAGACTATATTTGGCAGCACTTGATCTTCTGGAGGATGATAAGAAAGTGATCGATCTGGCATTTTTATATGGGTATGAGACACCGGAAAGCTTTACAAAAGCGTTTCGAAGGTTTCATGGAGTCTCTCCGGTACAGATTAAGACACAGGGATATAAGATGAAGCAGTTTTTACCGTTAAATATTCAGATTTCGGTAAGCGGAGGAAGCAAGCTTACTGTTACGATTGAGAAAATGGAGGCAATGGAGGTCGTTGGTATTGAGAGAAGATTCCCATACGACAAAGCGTATGAACTGATTCCAAAGCTGTGGGCGGAGTATTGTGAGAGTACGATGCAGAAGTTATGCAGGAATCTTCCGGATTGTCATATCGGCATGTATGGCATCTCGATGGAAGAGGAGGAAGACAGAAAGGAGTTTCGCTATCTGATTGCAGGAGAGTATCATGGAGAAGAGATACCAGAGGGGTTAAAGGTAGTAAAGATCCCAGGTTTTCTGTGGGCGAAGTTTCAAAGCATCGGTCCGATGCCATCCTCCATTCAGTCATTAAATACCCGTATTTTTAAGGAATGGCTGCCGGGTAATCCCGAATATAGTATCGTAGCAGGCTACAATATCGAGATGTATTCCTTAGGGGATACAAAAGCAAAGGATTATATAAGTGAAATCTGGATTCCGGTTAAGCGAAAGAACTGAGGTGGACACTTTTGAGCACAAAATGACAGGATTATTTTCTGGTAGGGTCGTAAAATGAATTCAATCAAAGAAAGAGAGGATTGAAAACATGATGGAAAAACAGAAAGTATCTTATTTTGAGTTAAAGGGAAGTTACAAAGAAATCGGAAGACAGATGGCTAAGAGGATGAAGGAAGCTTCTGCATTGGAACAAATGCAGTTTTCGGCACCGGAATATATAGCGGCGGAGGATTTAAAGGAGGCACGAAATATATATGAGAAATACTGTCCGGGTCTTTTAGAAGAGTTAGAGGGATTTGCAGAGGAGTCCGGAATTCCGGCAGAACGTATTTCGTATAGCTGGATGACTTACTTGGTACCACGCTGTTCCGGTCTTATTTTAGGCGGAAATCGAACAGAGGATGGGCATATGAAGCTGATCCGCAATTATGAGTTCAGTATAGAGGATGAGGATCTGACGGTTACAAGAACTGCTCCAGAGGGAAAGTATGCGCATGTGAGCGGGAATATTGCCTGTTTCGGGCGATGCGAGGGGATCAATGAATGCGGACTTGCCGTATCGATGTCATCCTGTGGTTTTCCGGTTAGCAATATGAGAGGAATGAGAGCTCCAAAGGTTAGGGGACTTCAGTTCTGGGCAGTCATCCGTACGGTATTAGAGAACTGCAAAGATGTTGAGGAAGCATTGAATATGCTAAATGGTATGCCGATTGCATATAATATCAATCTGCTTTTAGCGGATAAGAAGCATAACGGAGTATTATTTGAGACGATGGATGGCGAGAGGGCTTGGCGAAGACTTTCTAAAGTGGAGAAAAAAGTGATAACAGAAGAAAAAGAAGCACAGAAAGAGAAGGTACAGAAGATAGAGAATACAGAGAGAACGGAGAATACAGGAAGAATAGAGAACACAGAAAACACAGAAAACACAGAGTATCTTGCGGCTACCAATCATATCGTGATACCGGAATTCCAGGTATATGAGCCGGTCGGCATGAGAAATTCGATTATCCGGTTTAAAAATGTAACGCAGTTTGCAGAGAGTAAGCTTACGTTTACAGAGAAAGAAATGAAGCAGTTTATGTTTAAAAAGTATCCGGATGGAATGACTTGTTATTGTTATGAAGATTGGTTTGGAACTATTCGAACGGTGTTGATGGATATCGATGAGCTGCGTTATAGCGTGTGCTGGTTTGGACTGGAAGAGAATGGATGGAAGAATTTTAGTGTGATGGATCCGATCTGTGAGTGTGTAGAGGAAAAGAAGGTTATAAAGGAGAGAGCAGGATCCGACATGTTTGAGATGGTACCGATTAAGGAGAGGGAAAGCTAATTAGCATTAATTATAGCTAGTATTGATTTGGGCTAATAAGGATCTTAGCTAGTAGTGATCGGAAATGAGATGAGCTTAGCTATTGTACTAAGGGGTGTTGGCATCGCTTAGTATGATAGCTTTTTTAATTTACATCCAATTATATTTTGGATAGGAACTTTTAGGGAAAAGGAGTATAATAAGGGAAGAATAATAAGGGAAAATAAGGAAATACAATGCGATTAAATCTTATTTTAAGGAGAAAGATATGAATATTTTAGTTTTAGGCGGTACCAGATACTTCGGTGTTCATTTGGTAAATTATCTGCTGCAGATGGGGCATGATGTGACGATTGCAACCAGAGGAAATACAAAGGATATATTTGAAGATAGGGTAAAGAGAATTATTGTGGACCGGACTGATGAAAAAGTGATGGAAAAATCATTTTTCGGAAAAGAATATGATATCGTGTGTGATAATATTGCTTACTGCTCCACTGATGTACGGAATATCCTAAGCAATGTGAAGTGCAAACGCTACGTTATGACATCCACAATGTCCGTTTATGAGAAACTCACGATGGATCTTAAGGAAGAGGAAATGGATGCGACAAAGAAAAAGCTGATCTGGTGTGATCGGAAAGACTATGGATATGATGTGATTAAGCAGCAGGCGGAGGCAGCGCTCTTTCAGATATATCAGAACGTGGATTCTGCAGCGGTACGATTCCCGTTTGTAATAGGGAAGGATGATTATACGAAACGTCTTTATTTTTATGTAGAGCATGTGGTAAGGCAAAAGCCGATGTATGTAGATAATATGGACAGCAAAATTGCATTTATCGATTCAAAAGAAGCTGGAAAGTTTATCGCATGGCTTGCATTACAGAAAGGAAATGGAGCCTGGAATGCATGCAGTGAAGGTGTGATTTCTATTGGGGAGATCATTGCCTATGTAGAGGAGAAAGCTAAAAAGAAAGCGCTGCTCACAGCAGATGGAGAAGCGGCACCTTATAATGGGGCGCCAAGCTATGAACTGAATACGGACAAGGCAAAGAAATCCGGTTATTCGTTTACGAAATTGAATTCATTTCTATATGCACTGTTGGATCATTATATTCAGGAAGCAGAAAATAAATAAAGAAAAGGAAATCTAGTGAAGCAGGGGGAACATAACAAGGCAAGAAAATCCGATAGGAGGTGCGATTATGAAAGCAAAGATTTATTATTTTCCGGTACAGGGAATAGCATGCGGGCTGTGGAAAAAAGTCCTCAAGTCAGAAGACTGACTGAGGACTTTTTATTAATCTATAAGATTATTTAGCAGTTGCTTCATCAATGCAACCCTGAGCTAATGTAAGGAAAGGATTGATTTTGATGCTTACGCCAGCAACTACATCAGTGTGACCATCTTCATCGATAGTAGTTAAACCTTCTAAAGACTGGTTTTCAACTACATATGCACATAAAGCTTCAGACTGTGCAGACCATAATAATCCGTTTTCTGTCATTACATAAGAACCGTTTTCTGCTAATTCTTTTTTAGACTGTCCGTTTTCGTCTTTTGCGTCCCAGATCATAGATGCGATAGCACCGTTTTCAACAGTCATAGTTACTTCATAAGTGTAACCATTTTCAGCTTCGTCAGCAACTTTTGTGTAAGTTCCATCAACGTACATAGCAGCAGTGTCTTCTGTAGCAGTTTTAGAGCTTGCTTCATCGATACAAGCCTGAGCTAATGTAAGGAAAGGAGTGATCTTGATGCTTACGCCAGCAACAACATCAGTGTGGCCTTCTTCATCAATAGTAGTTAAGCCTTCTAAAGACTGGTTTTCAACTACGAATGCACATAAAGCGTCAGACTGTTCGGACCATAATAATCCGTCTTCAGTCATTACATAAGAACCGTTTTCCGCTAATTCCTTCTTAGACTGTCCGTTTTCGTCTTTTGCATCCCAGTTCATGGATGTGATCGCGCCATTTTCAACAGTCATAGTTACTTCATAAGTGTAACCATTTTCAGCTTCATCAGCAACTTTTGTGTAAGTTCCATCAACGTATGTACCAGCAACTTCTTCGTTAGCAGTATTTTCTTCAGGAGCAGGAGTTTCTGTTGCAGTAGGAGCTTCTGTTACAACTGGAGTTACAGTTGCACCTTCAGTATTCGCTTCTTTTGATGAACATCCAACAAGCGCTGTTGTAGATAAAGCAGCAACTGCTGTTAAAGTAAGTACGTATTTTTTGTTAAGTCTCATCATTTGTCCTCCAAATTTTAAATAGTATTATGTTTAAAACCTTGTTCATTATAGGTAGTATATGGGATGTTGTCAATGATGAATCATAAAGAAGAAAAAGATAATATTAAAATGGTTACAAATGATACTGATAGTGTTCAAGTTAAGAAGTTTCTGAATACATATATCGCTAAAGATGAACTTTTGATTAGTCACAGAATATTTCACTGCATATATAAGTATTGACTTAGAGAAGGGATTCAGGAGCAGGAATGATTTACAAAAATTGCTTTTAAAAATGAAAGTAAAATAACAACAGAAAGGGAAAAATATGAAAAAAATGCAAAAAAGATGGTACTAGCTGCAATATTCATTGCATTAGGAGTAGTGCTTCCATTTGTCACAATGCAGATTCCGGCAATCGGAAATGCACTTTTGCCAATGCATATACCGGTATTATTATGTGGATTTATCTGTGGGCCATTATATGGGGGGATAGTAGGATTTATCCTTCCATTGTTTCGAAGCATAGTGTTTGGAGCACCTCCAATGATGTCGACCGCTATCGCGATGGCAGTTGAACTAATGGTTTACGGGCTTATCTCAGGTCTTCTCTATGCAAAAGTAAAGGGGAGGCGATTTGGCATTTATCTGACGCTGATTCCAACAATGCTAATCGGAAGAATGGCATGGGGAGTGGCAGTATTTTGCTATTTGGTATACTTGGCAATGCATTTACCTGGCAGATCTTTGTGACACAGGCATTTTTAAATGCAGTACCGGGGATTATCATGCAATTAATGTTCATTCCTACAATAGTTATCAGTGTGAGAAAAAGAGAAGGGGATGTGCAGGAGCGGAAAGGAGAAAAGCTTAAGAAAAGTGGAAGCGTATAAGAAAGAATACATAGATGCAAAAAAAGCGGTGGAAGGGCTTATTTTTATTAAGAAAAGCCCATTAATGGTAGCTATTGATGGAAAATGCGGAGCTGGGAAAACAACGCTTGGCAACTTCTTAAAAGAAGTGTTTGACTGTAATGTATTTCATATGGATGATTTCTTTCTTCAAAATGAGCAGAGAACCGAGTGCAGACTTAAAGAAGTGGGCGGAAATGTGGATTACGAACGGTTTCAGAAAGAAGTCATTCTACCGGTATTAGAAAAGAAAGAAGTGCTGTATCGTCCGTTTCGATGCGATATAAGAGCAATAGCGGAAGAAAAAAGGATCCCCTATAAGCGGCTTAATATAATAGAAGGTGCCTATAGCCAACATCCCTATTTTAAAGAATGTTATCAGCTGAGAATTTTTATGGACCTATCAGAAGGGGAACAGATAAGACGTATCCGGATCCGAAATGGGGAGAGTATGTTGAGACGCTTTATGGAAGAATGGATCCCGAAAGAAAATGCTTATTTCAAACAGTTCCATATCCGGGAGAAGAGTGATTTAATCTTGAAGGAATCATAGATTTGAGGATGTTAAAAGATAAAAGAGAATGGGCAAGGAAACGAAATTAATCTTAGCAGGCAATGAGAAGAAAAATAGCTCTCGATAGTATTTTACGAGAGCTGTTTTTGAGAGAAATACGCGACTTTAGTCGTGTGAGGCTTCACAGGGCGGGAAGTTTGGTCGGCAATGATTTCGATCAGGCGTCTGGCAGTGGCAATGCGTTTAAATATGCTTTGTGCGGCTTTGACTGGATATGCCGTTCCGATTGTTTTACAAAAATGCAAGATTGCTCCGGCTCTTGCAAGCGGCGTTTTTGTCACGACATTTACCGATGTACTTGGATTTTTCTTCTTTTTAGGGTTGGCCATGCTGCCAATACCTTATCTGTAGAATAAAATCATGAAAAAAATCAAATAGTTACTGTTAGGATTGCTTATGAGGGTGACAGAATGGATGTACATGTATGGAATGCAGATCTGTCCCATAAGTAAATATAAAAGATAGAAGGATATAATGGTTAAACTATGCAGACATCATTTCTTAAACGTTTTATACTCTCTACGATCGGTGTGCTTTTCATCAGTGTAGCAGTTACGGTTTTCCGATTTGCGAATATCGGCACAGATCCCTATTCCTGTTTCTCACTTGGCATCGCGGGCATTACCGGATTAAGTTTTGGAAATGCACAGCTGGCATGCAATATTGTGTTAACGATTTTATTAATCATTCCAGGTCTTAAGTTTTTTGGAATCGGGACGTTAACAAGCATGATACTGATTGGGTATGTATCTGACTTTCTTTTAAGTCTCATTACGTATAAGAGCAGTGAGCTACCTATGGTTATTCGGATTCTTTTGGTATGTGTGGGAATACTGATCACGAGTATGGGGATTTCTCTTTATAGCTCAGCAAAGTTAGGAATCAGCCAGTATGATGCAATCAGTTTTACGATCACGGAGTTTGGAAAGGGAAAATTCAAACTATCGATTGTGCGTATTGCTGTAGATATCATCCTGATCCTTTGCGGCTATCTTTTAGGAAGTGTGGTTGGAATTGGAAGCATCCTGATTGCAGGCGGTGTCGGGCCGGTGGTAGGTTATCTGATTCCGCATGTGACAGATCCGTTAATGAAATGAAATAAAATAAGTAACTTTTATGAGGCATGATGTACGAAATTCAGAGATGCGATTGCAAGGAGGAAAATTATGAAAAGTGGGAAACGTAAAGTTGTTCTGATTGGAACCGGAATGGTAGGGATGAGTTATGCCTATGCGTTATTGAATCAGGATATCTGCGATGAGCTGGTGTTGATCGATATTGATAAGATAAGGGCACAGGGAGAAGCTATGGACTTAAATCATGGTCTGGCATTTTCAAAGTCTAATATGAATATATATGCCGGCGAATACAGCGATTGCGGTGATGCGGATATTGTAGTGCTGGCAGCAGGTGTTGCTCAAAAGGAAGGGGAAACAAGGCTTGATCTGCTTCAGCGGAATGTAGAAGTATTCCGTTCCATTGTAACGCCTGTGATGAAATCCGGATTTAACGGAATCTTTTTGATAGCAACGAATCCAGTAGATCTTATGACAAGGGTAACCTATCAGCTGTCTGGTTTTAAGCCGGAGAGGGTGATCGGAACGGGAACAACCTTAGATACAGCAAGGCTTCGTTATCTTTTAGGAGATTATTTCGAAGTAGACCCGAAGAATATTCATGCCTATGTAATCGGAGAGCATGGAGACAGTGAGTTTGTGCCATGGTCTCAGGTTATGCTGGCAACGAAACCAATCGCCGCGATCTTTGAAAACGCCGGAACAAGCTATTCGATTCAGGATATGGATGAGATTGAAGTGCAGGTACGGACGGCAGCCTATAAAATCATTGAGGCAAAGAAAGCAACCTATTACGGCATTGGAATGGCGTTAACAAGAATTACAAAGGCCATATTAAGCAATGAGAACAGCGTGCTTACCGTTTCCGCAAGGCTGAATGGGGAATATAAAAACAAGGATGTCTTTATTGGAGTTCCAAGCATCGTTGGAGGAAAAGGAATACGAGAGATTGTAGAACTTTCTTTAAAGGATGAAGAACTTGAGAAATTTCATAAGTCTTGTCAGATCATCAATGAGTGCTATGAGAAGTTAAAGCTTTGATACCGGTTTAAACACTGGGGATAGAGATGCCGGATATTGCAGATAAAGCAGCTGGATATGATAGCTTGAATATTGCGATTGCAATATTTTAGATGGAATATTGGGATATTGATCCTGCATTGTAGATAAAAAAGACGATTTTCACTGAGTGAATGACTAGTGAAAATCGTCTTTTTTCTGCGATGTATCCAATACACATTTTATTGTGAATTCAGAATACATTGCAAATCGATTCAAAGGAACTTTTATTTGTATCTACTTTAAGAGATAGGAACTTTAAATCGTACGATCTAATCTTAACTTTTTCAGCATGTTTAGCATAAAAGACATTCCGTAGCACTGAATAATCGTCATTAGGACCTCTTCAATCAGTCTTGGAATGTAGTAGATCAGAAAACTTAAGTTCCCCAGTGCAGGGAAAAAGGATCGTAAGATAAAGGTGTTCAGTGTGGTCACCGTTAAGTTAGCACACAGAAGAATGAATAAAAGGCGCATGAAAGTCTGAGATAGCTTCGCCTGTTTCTTTACTATAAAATAGTCTGTAGCACAAACAATGACACAAAGGAGGAAGGTTAAAAGGCTTCCATAAGTGAACAGGCTGTAACGGGAACTGTTAAGTCCGGAAAGCACCGTTCCATAGAAAGAATCTTGGAAAAAGTAAATGGTGACAAAGGTAACGGCTGTAAAGATTCCGATCACGGCTGTGATAATACGGAATACAAGACGGAATGTCTCAGCCTTAAAATTCTTGATCTTTTTCCATAATACACCTACGATGACACCGCCGATAATGGCTGTTACCGTTAAAAGAGGGATAAAACCTCCTTCCGGTTTTACAAGAAACCCAAGTATATCAACTACGCCGCTTGCAGCGCCGCCCATGGCTCCTCCGAATAGTACGGCAGGAAGTTTGGAAAAGAATCCGGCAAAGCTGATACGCATGCCACCGACTCCTCCGATTGGGATCATAATCCCCAGATAGCGAAGTACCACCGCAATTGTGACAAACATAGCGGTAAGCACCAGCATTCTTGTTTTGTTTGCTGTGTTTTTGTTCATAAAAAAGTCCCTCCTGTTTTTTTGAGCAGAGGGATTACGTGTAATCACTTATTTTCATTGTGCTATAGACAAATGATGATTTCTAGGCATTAAAAAAATACAGTGGATGGAACGTCGAACCGCAAGCTCGAGGCTTTTCGTTTAGAGACTCTACTCCCATTCTCTAACACTTTACGCATAACGTCTGCTCTGATGTTTTTATAGTAGTGATTCCGGATGAATTTGTCAAGAGTCTATTTATTAGGAATTTTAATAGGTATTTATAAATAGACGCTTGGAATGGGAATGGTAATAATGCGACAAAATAATACATAAATTTACATGATATAAAATACATGTTATAATATGCCAAATGCAATGGTATAATTTTTAGCTTAAAGGAATGATGGTACGAAGAAATGAAAAATTTTTTTATTGGAATCTATATCATAACTGCGCTTTGCACAATTATATTTACAAGAAAGTCTTATCAAAAAAAGCTGGCATTAGGAAAAAAGGCAGCACGTATTCTTTTGTGCTCCTCTATAATTGTTATAGGTTATACGCTTAGTATGTGTATGAATTCTTATTTCATCAAATCCTGTGGCAGTTCTGCGGTCTTTATTGGAATTGATTTTTTGCTTCTCACCTACATTGACTATTTATACGAATATTTGAATTTTAATACGATATTCCAAAGATGGGGAGTGCCGTTTTTGTTTTTAGCAGGACTTATAGACAGCATTGTGCTGGCATTGAATCCCTTTATGGAGATAGCACTGACTTATGAAGAGATTCCGTGCTATGGGATGCAGATCTTTCATTATGTTCCATTTACCTGGTATGAGGGACATCTGCTGTTTTGCTATATTTTGATTTCAATCAGTATTCTTATGATCTGTATGAAATGTGGGAAAATACCAGTTATGTACTGGTATCGGTATCTGCTTTTTCTTATCATGACTATAGTCGTTGTGATTCTGAATGCATTCTTCTTGCTTGCAGGTATTACCATTGATCTCTCCGTTCTTTTGTATAGTATGATTGCGATAGTAGTATATTGGGTTACATTTGGTAACATTCCGGATCTTTTTCTGACAAAGATTCACAAAACAATGTTATCAGAACTAAATGATGCCATAATCTTGTTTGATTATGAAGGACGTTTTATCGAATGTAATGAGGAAATGAAGGCGATATGTCCGGATATGGTCTTTCGCTATGACAGCCTTGTATTAAAGCAGTTTCTTGCACAGATAGGGTTAAAGGAGGATGAGAAGATACTTCATTTGATTCGAGCGTCAGGTAAGAAGGAAAGTGTCTATGAATACAAGAAAGTAGAATTGTCAGAAAGACATGGGAAAAGGAAAGGTACGATATATATATTTCATGAGATTACCCAGTTGTTGCAGGCATATAACAAAGAGCAGACTGCGAAACAGGCAAATGAGGCTAAATCCCAGCTGCTTGCAAATGTAAGTCATGAAATCAGAACACCACTCAACGCTATTTTGGGAATGAATGAATTGATTAAACAGGAGAGTAAGGAACCGGATGTTTATGCCTATACGGAGTATATTAAAGATGCCGGGAATAATTTATTAGGGCTTGTGGGAGATCTGTTGGATTTTTCAAA
>SVEB01000082.1 GCA_015057635.1 Lachnospiraceae bacterium
ACAGAAGATAGCAGGAATGCAGAAAGCAGACCTGCAGGTGATAGCACGGGAAGCAAGACAGAAGGCAGAAGGAATGCAGAAAGCAGATCGGCAGACGGCAATGCAGGAAGCATGACAGAAGGCAGAAGTGATGCTGAAATTGAGTCAGGAAATAGAAGCAGTGCACAAAGTAAGCCGGAAGATGGCAGTACAGACATTAAGAAAGAAAATAACAGTGGTATAGAGAAGAGTGCAGACAATGCGGTTTGATATGTTAAATAATACTGATTCGGAAGTGGATTTTAAAGGATGTTGTAAGAAGCTTGACGACAAAAATATAAAATATGTAATTGAGGAAAAGAGGAAAGAGCCAGGCGGGATATTGATCCGGATAAGATGCGGGAAGATGTCTATAAGCAGGCAGTGAGAACCTGTGACTGCAAGGAATGGATCCGAATTATTAAGACTCTTTATGCCCGCGTATATGGCTGAGTATTTGAAGGGTAACGGTATAGGCGAAGTATCTTATAGTCTTTAGCCTCTGGTTTCACTTATATTTTCATCTTTTTAATAGGATGACACTCTATTAAGAAAGAAGAATATAATGGGTAATGATGCTAGGGAATAAGGTGATAGAATTGAAAATCAAAGAGTTGCGGGATAAAGGTTCGGAAGTGATACATAGTTTTGAAAAAAACTGTGGTCAGATGTATGAAGATGCCAAGTATATATTAAAAATGAATAGTTATGTTCTATTTTTTGAACGGAATAAAGTGGTGATTGGTATAAAGGGAAAGGAATGCTGGAAGGAGGAAAGTACAAAACAGAATCAGCAGCTGAGATGTGGAGAGGAAGATGCAGAAACGGCAATGCATCATATGTATTATATGGAGCTGCAGTTTGTTGGAATAAATCCAGGGGTGGAAATCACGGCATGTGACAAATTAAGTGGAAAATATCATTATTTCACATTTCGAAATCTCCAGAGAGGGATAAGGGATGTGCCGGTTTATGCTAAAATCCGTTATGTTAATATTTATGATAATATTGATCTGGTGTTTTATCTGAATCAGAATACCTTGGAGTATGATTATATAGTCAGACCATATGGAAATGTAAGTGATATCCGCGTCAGAGTGTTTGGTCATCATAGTTTAAAGCTAAATGAGACGGGAGATGTAAAGATACAGGTACAGTCCTCAGCACTAATGATTCGAAAGCCAAGCGCATATCAGATTAAATACGGAGCGGTGAAAAAGATTGCTTCAGCATTTCAAATAAAGAATGATGATGTGATGCTGTCTGTGGAACGATATGATCAGCGGATGCAGTTAGTCATTGATCCAATGATGGAGGTGGAAGACAGGGAAGGTATAGAAGAAGTGGTATTAAATAATGAAAGATAGAATTAATTCTGTCGCATTAAGAGAGTGTGAGCAATCGTCCTTATACTCTCTTAATGCGACAGCTTTGTTAAGACAGGAGTTATAGTACAGGAATGCTTAGAACAACAAGATGAAAAGTTAAAAATTCCTAAAATTTTATAAAACTAGTTAGATTAATAGAGCGAAAAATGCGAAAATAAAGGGAAAAAAATAAAAAACAACCCCAAAAAACAATAATATGGGGGAAAATTTGTGAATGTATGCATTGCCATTTTTTGGAATGAGATTTATCATTAGTTGAACATTAAGCAAAGAAAGAAGGGATTGAATGGAAGAAATACTAAGTCTCGTAGCCGAAGTGGAAGAAAAAGCGGTTGCCATTCTTAACCTGGCCAAAGAAGAAAAAGAAAAATTTAAGGAGGAAGAGTTGCAGAGACGGCATCAGTTTGAACAAAGCTGTATGGATGAAAGCGAAAAGCGGATCAAGGCTTATCGAAAGGAATTAGAGCAGAAACTTTTAGAAAGCAGCAAGCTGGTGGATGAAGATTTAAAGAAGAAAGAAATAAATTTATGCCTTTACTACAAGCAGAATAAAGACATGATCGTAAAGAGTCTGGTAGATCAGGTGATTGGAGAGTGAGGATATGGCAGCAAATTTATTGTCCTATAGCGGAATCACTACCAAATCAAAAGGCATGCAGAGCAAGCTAATGAAGGATGCAGAATATGAAGAGCTGATGCAGATGAACAGTGTGCGGGATTTTGTACTGTATTTAAAAGGAAAAGAAGCCTATCAGTCTTATTTTGAACCAATGAATGAGAATAGTGTGCATAGGGGGCAGATCGAAAAGGTTCTGTACAGTGCTTTGTTTCAAAGCTATGCATCCCTTTATCGGTTTGCGGACAGCAGACAGAAAAAACAGTTGAATCTGATCTATTTTCATTATGAGGTTCGGATGCTTAGTGAATGCCTGAAGCATCTTTATGATCCCAATAAAGAGGTTAACGTAAAAGCGTATAAAGAGGCATTTCATAATCATATCCGGATACCGATTGATAAGCTTATGGCAGCGGAAACTTTGGAAGAGTTTCGGACGTGTCTGTTTCAGACACCTTATGAAGGAATTCTTGATCCACTTTTGAATGAGGATAAGCCATCTTTGTTTGATCTTTTGATGCTACTAAATGGGTATTATTATAAGACATTGTGGAAGCAGTGTAAAAAAACAATGGATTCTTCCCAGGCAGATACCTTTATGAAGTGCGTGGGGACAAAAATCGATGTGGAGAATATCATGCTGATCTACCGCTGCAAGAAGTATTATCAGGTGGATGCAGCAAAGATCACATCCATTATCCTGCCGATATCCTACCGGTTAAAGAAAGAGGAGCTGACAGCACTTATTCATGCAGAGACAGTAACGGAGTTTATAGAGATCTTAAAGAAGACGGATTACAGGATTGAGAAAGACACCGTAAGCCAGAATGATATGGAGCGGGCATACTATCACCGGATTACCAAGGCCTACACGGACAGCAAGGCGAAAAATCCGCTTGGCATGGCTCCGATCTTTAGCTATCTCTATAAGAAAGAACGGGAGCTTGATAATCTGACCACAATCTTAGAGGGGATCCGTTATGGAATGAATCAGGAGACAATACGCACATTTCTCATCAATTAAATTGGCATAGGAGGTAATTCACGGTGATTGAGAAAATAAAGTTTTTACGAATTACAGGTCCCAAAGAGGACATCAGCCGTGTCATCGAGCAGTATTTAAACAAGTATAAGCTGCATGTGGAGAATGCACTGTCTGAACTTAGCGATGTACATAATCTCGTGCCTTATGTGGATACCTACAATGTAAGAGAAACCCTGTTAAAGTCGCAGGACGCTATTGAAGAACTAAAGAAAAGCGATGCTCATAAGGTATGCAAGGATGTGATCGAGCAGAAGATGACGGTAGAAGAGGCCAGTAACTGTATGTCAACCATGCATCTGTTATTAGACGATTTGAACAGTCAGAAGAAGGAACGGCTTGATCAGATTCAGGAATTGAAGGAAAGAAAAGAAAAAATAATGCCATTTATGCGTATTGATGTACCGCTTGCCGAGCTGTTTCAGTACAAGTTCATCAAATGTGAGTTTGGACGTATTGCCTTAGAGTATTACGAGAAGCTGATGAAATATGTGTATCATGATATGAACACATTGTTTTTGGAATGTATGATGAAACAAGGCTTTGTATATGGTGTCTATTTTGTGCCAAGCACTCGTCAGACAAAAGAAGATGCCTTTTTCTCTTCTTTGCACTTTGAAGAGATTACATTCCCGGAGGATATGAGCGATACACCGGCTAAAATTATACAGGACATCGATAAAAAGATTGAAGTGCTGAATGCAGAGATTGATGATTTGACAAGCAAGATGTTAGAAGTGCTGACCAAGCATGCAGTGAGATTCATCCATGCGTATGAAGTGCTGAAGGAATACAACGACGATGCGGAGATCCGTAAGCTTGCGGCATGTACGAAGCAGAAGGATGAGGTATATTACATATTATGTGGCTGGATGTCGGAAGAGGATACAAAAAAGTTTAGAAAAGAGATTGAATCCGATCAGCTGATCAGCTGCTATGTGGATGACACAACGGACAGCACAAGCTCGACGCCTCCTACCAAATTAAAGAATCCGAAGATATTCAAGCCTTTTGAAATGTTTATCCGAATGTATGGACTGCCGGCTTACGGTGAGATCGATCCAACGGTATTTTTGGCAATCACGTATTCATTCTTATTCGGCATGATGTACGGGGATGTGGGACAGGGACTGTGTCTGGTGATCGGCGGATATCTTCTGTATCACTTTAAGAAACAGAATCTGTGTGCGATCTTATCCTGTGCGGGAGTCAGCTCTACCATATTCGGATTTTTGTATGGATCGGTGTTCGGATTTGAAGATGTTTTAAAACCAATCTGGGTCAACCCAATGAAAGATACGCTGACAGTTTTAATTACTGCGGTAGGTTTTGGTATTTGCTTAAACATATTTGCTATGATACTAAATATTATAAATGGAATCCGGGAGAAGAATATCGAGAGAATCTTCTTTGATACAAACGGTGTGGCAGGTCTTGTATTTTATGCAAGCGTGATTGGAACGGCTTTATTCTTAGTGACCGGCCATACGATCAAAGCAGTTTTCTTAGTGACGATCATGATTGTCGTACCACTCATTTTAATTTTCTTTAAAGAGCCTCTTTCCAGAATGATTGAGAAACGAAAAGGTCTGATCACCGGTGAAAAAGGCATGTTCTTTGTGGAAAATGGATTCGGTATGATCGAAGTGCTATTAAGCTATGTGACAAATACCATTTCATTTGTACGTGTGGGCGCATTTGCATTAAGTCATGCAGGCATGATGTCGGTCGTGCTTTTATTATCCCATGCGAGCAGCGGTCATCCGAATGTGATAGTGCTCGTATTAGGTAATCTGTTTGTTGCAGGCTTGGAGGGATTAATTGTTGGAATTCAGGTACTAAGATTAGAGTATTACGAGATGTTCAGCCGTTTTTATTCGGGAACAGGAAAAGAATTCAAAGCAAAAAAGTAAATTTAGGAGGAAATCTATTATGGCTATCAGTATAACAATCATTGCATGTTTCGTATTAAATTTTATTATTCCAATCGGTTATCTGTTAAAACAGAAGGAAAGAAGAGCAAATTCCGTAAAGGCAGTGATGGGACTCCAGATTTTTGTATTCTTCAGCCTTGTCATTACCGCAACCGTATTTATGTTTGGGGCCGCAAATCCAGTACAGGCATTTGCTGATACAGCCGCTGATGCAACAGGCACTGCTGCATCTACAATTGATGGATGGCGTTATTTAGCGGCTGCATTATCAACAGGTATGGGTTCCATCGGTGCCGGTATTGCCGTAGCAAGTGCCGCAAGTGCAGCATTAGGTGCTTTAAGCGAAGATTCTAAGGTAATGGGTAAAGCGTTAATATTCGTAGCCCTTGCAGAAGGTGTTGCAATCTATGGTCTTTTAATCTCCTTACTGATTCTGTTTGCATAAATTGTATCAAAAGGATCAGAAAGAAAAGGAGGGGATGCCATGCGTATGTATTTAATCAGCGATAATGTGGATACCTATACCGGGATGCGCTTAGCCGGTATTCCGGGTGTGGTCATCCATTCACGGGAGCATCTGAAGGAACAGCTGAATAAAAGTGTAGCGGATAAGGAAATCGGGATTATTTTAATAACCGAGAAACTCGGCAAGGAATTTCCGGATATTATCAATGAAGTAAAGCTTCACCGAAGACTTCCGCTGATTGTTGAGATCCCGGATCGTCATGGTAGCGGAAGAAGCAAAGAATTTATCTCCGAATATGTCAGCCAGGCAATCGGCTTAAAGCTGTAGGATGCCTGCTGACGGGAAAGGAACCATTATGACAGTTAAGGAAAAAGAGGATAATTTTTATAAAATGGCCATTGATTCCGCGACTGCGCAGAATGTCGCAATGGTAAATGAATACAAGGAACAGATGGCAAAAGAAAGCGAAATCTTAAAAGGAAAAGTGGAAGAGGAGGTTACTCTGAAACAGAAGATGGCGATGGATGGGCTGTTACGGGAGAATAATACTGCGCTGTCCAAAAAGCTTTTGGAGGCAAGGCACCATTACAGCGTCTGTGCCACGAAATGCAAGGAAGACCTGTTTAAAACAGTAGAGAAAGAAATCCTTGCATTCTGTAAGACCGCAGAGTATCAGGAAAAGCTTAAAAAGCAGGCCTGGGATGCCATTAAAATGGCACAGGGGGAACCATGTGTGATGGAAGTGATGGAAGCGGATACTGCCTTTTTATTTTCCATTGGACTTCCTGCTAATGTAAGCATTCAAGCTTCAAAGGACAACTTCCTTGGAGGAATACGTGTTTTATTTATCGGTAAAAAGATGATTTTAAATCAGACATATGCGCTTAAGCTAGAAGAGGTCAGACATCAGTTTCAATTTTCAGAAGATAAGATGGCGGAGGTGTAAGGGATGGAAAAAATAGGTGTAATATCAGGCGTGAACGGCCCCGTCATTTATGTAAAAGATCAGATGGGATTTATGATCGGGGAAATGGTTTTGGTCGGCACCCAGAAGCTAGTCGGAGAAGTCATATCGATCACAACAGATTTGACAACCGTTGAAGTATATGAGGATACAACCGGATTAAAGCCAGGTGATACGGTATCCGGCACCGGAGCCGCTATGTCCGTTACGCTGGCACCGGGGATTGTCAGCAATATTTTTGATGGAATCGAGCGGCCGTTAGGCGTGATCGGAGAAAAGTTCGGCAAGTATATCGGACGCGGTATCAGTGTTACGGCACTTGATGAGGAAGTGACACATGAGACAAAGATGAGTGTCTTAGTCGGTGATATGGTTTATCCGGGACAGATTATCGCAACAGTTCCTGAAGGAAGAGCGATTGTACATAAGGTTATGGTACCGCCGAATATTTCCGGGCAGATTGTATCCGTTGTGCCGGATGGATACTATAAGATCTGGGATACCTTAGCGGTAGTTGAAAAGAATGACGGCAGTAGGGTAAATCTTACGATGGCACAGAAATGGCCGATCCGTGTGCCTCGCCCGATTGCAAAAAGGGAAAGCGCCACGATTCCGTTACAGACCGGACAGAGAATCATCGATTCTTTATTCCCTCTTGCAAAGGGCGGAACAGCAGCGATACCGGGAGGCTTTGGTACCGGCAAGACGATGACACAGCATCAGCTTGCAAAATGGTCGGATGCGGATTTGATCATCTACATTGGCTGTGGGGAACGTGGCAATGAGATGACGGAAGTACTGGAGGATTTTAAGAAGTTGGTGGATCCAAGAACCGGAAATCCGCTTTTTGACCGTACGGTCCTGATTGCAAATACATCCAATATGCCGGTTGCAGCAAGAGAGGCAAGCATCTATACCGGTGTTACCTTAGCAGAATATTACCGGGATATGGGCTATCATGTAGCAATTATGGCGGATTCTACATCAAGATGGGCAGAAGCGTTACGAGAGCTATCCGGACGTCTGGAAGAAATGCCGGCAGAAGAAGGGTTCCCTGCCTATTTGGCATCCAAGCTGTCCTCATTCTATGAACGTGCGGGTTATGTACAGAACTTAAATGGAACAGAAGGAAGCATTACAATCATCGGTGCAGTATCTCCGCAAGGCGGCGACTTCTCAGAACCTGTTACCCAGAATACAAAACGATTTGTCCACTGTTTCTTTGCTCTTGATAAATCCCTTGCCTATGCAAGACATTTTCCGGCAATCCAGTGGCTCACAAGCTACAGCGAATATGTCGGGGATCTGGAGAACTGGTATAGGAGCAACGTAGGCGAAGACTTTATGAAATACCGGAACGAGGTGTTACGAATCCTGACTGAGGAAAGCAAGCTAAATGAAATCGTAAAATTAATCGGATCCGATGTGCTTCCGGATGATCAGAAACTGGTATTAGAGATCGCAAGGGTCATCCGTCTGGGTTTTATCCAGCAGAATGCATTTCATAAGATCGATACGTATGTTCCGTTACGAAAACAGATGTTAATGATGCAGACGATTCTTTATCTGTATGAGAAAGCAAAAGCGCTGATCGCTTTAAATATGCCGATGTCCTATCTTTCCGAGTGTCCGATATTCGATCATGTGATTGGAATGAAATATGAGATCGATAATGAGAGCGAGGCACCATTTGAAGAATATAAGAAAGAGATTGATGCGTTCTATGATCATTATATGGAGACAAACGCATAATCACTGCATCTGGTTTTAAATTAAGCAGGAGGAAACGTAAATGGCCATTGAGTATAAAGGAATAACAAAGATTAACGGGCCTTTTGTTATTGTAGAAGGGATCGCGGATGCCTCTTACGATGAGAACGTGGAGGTCAGACTTGATAATGGGGCAAGGAAACTCGGGCGTGTCGTGGAATGTTACGAGAACCGGGCTGTTGTCCAGATATTTGAAGGAACAACGGATCTGTCACTCGTCAATACGACACTCCGTTTCTCCGGACATCCGATGGAAACCCCGCTTTCGGGAGAAATCTTAGGAAGAGAGTTTAACGGTATCGGGGAACCGATCGACGGATTAGGGGAGATTATATCAAACTATAAGCGGAATGTGAATGGGGAGCCATTAAACCCATGTGAGAGGGAATATCCAAGAAACTATATTCATACTGGTATTTCTGCAATCGATGGTCTGACCACGCTGATCCGTGGACAGAAGCTTCCGATTTTCTCAGGAAATGGTCTTCCACATGATGAGCTTGCAGCACAGATTGTAACCCAGGCATCTCTTGGCGGTGATGCCAATGAGAATTTTGCCGTTGTTTTCGCTGCCATGGGTGTAAAATACGATGTTGCCGAGTTCTTCCGCAAGAAGTTTCGGGAGACCGGTGCCAATGCCCATGTTGTCATGTATTTAAATCTGGCAAATGATCCGGTTATCGAGCGTATTATCACACCGAAGATCGCATTAACGGCAGCAGAATATCTGGCATTTGAAGAGGGCATGCATGTGCTTGTCATCTTAACGGATATGACATCCTATGCGGAGGCACTTAGAGAGGTATCTTCCGCGAAAGGTGAGATTCCAAGCCGTAAAGGATATCCAGGATATCTGTACAGCGAGTTCGCTACGATTTATGAAAGAGCCGGTATTGTAAAAGGATGCAAAGGTTCGGTTACACAGGTGCCGATCCTTACGATGCCGAATGATGATATCACGCATCCAATTCCCGATCTGACCGGGTATATAACAGAAGGACAGATTGTATTAGAGCGAGAGCTTCATCAGAAAAATATTTATCCGCCAATCAATATCCTGCCTTCCTTATCCCGTCTTATGAAGGACGGAATCGGTGAAGGATATACAAGAAAGGATCATAAGGATGTGGCAAATCAGCTGTTCTCCTGTTATGCACACGTAGGGGAAGCGAGAAGCCTTGCAAGCGTTATCGGTGAGGAAGAACTGTCAGAGGGTGATAAGCGGTACCTAAAGTTCGGACGGGAGTTTGAACAGAAATTCTTATGTCAGGACAAGGAAGAGAACCGTTCGATGGAGGATACGTTAGAGTTGGCCTGGAAACTGCTTCGCATTCTGCCGAAGGAGTCATTAGACAGGATTGATACGAAACTGTTGGATGAGTTTTACTAGGAGCAAATAATCATTTAAAAATATAATGACTTTTATGGTGAAATATGTCAATATATAGACATGGAGGTGGATGTATGAATCAGAATACATTCCCGACAAAGGGAAATTATATCCTGGCTAAGAATTCATTAGTGTTAGCAAAACAGGGATATGAGCTGATGGATAAGAAACGGAATATTTTAATCCATGAGCTTTTGGAGCTAATTAGTTCTTCTAAAAGTGTCGAGCAAGAATTAAATGATACATTCAAAGAAGCATATGAGGCTTTGATGCGGGCGAATATAGAGATGGGCATCCATCATGTAGAGGAAGTCAGCAATATGATCCCGGTTGAAGAGTCTGTCTCCATTAAGATGCGAAGCATTATGGGAACGGAGATTCCGCTTGTTTCTTACGAGGAGACAAAACAGAATGTGCCGGGATATGCTTTTGTTGATACAAGGCTGTCTCTTGATGAGGCAACACATAAGTTCAATCAGGTGAAGAAGCTTACGTTACGGCTGGCGGAAATCGATAATTCAGCATACCGCCTGGCTGTGAATATTAAGAAGACACAGATGCGCGCCAACGCCCTTAAGAATATTACGATTCCATATTACCAGGCGTTGACCAAGTCGATCGCTGAAGCACTTGAACAAAAAGACCTAGAAGAATTCACCAGACTTAAAGTGGTCAAACGGATGGTCGAAAGCAAAAAATAGGTGACTTGAGACGGTAGATATGGGCCAAGGAAGGCTTGCATCCGCTCGAAGCGCCTCCCCGCGTCTCCTGACTCCCTCGAACATCAGTAGATGGCGTGTCAAAAATGAAAATGGATGCTATGGGGAGAGCGTAAGAAATTTTACGTTAGTTTGAAGTGATGAGAAGATATAAAATTTCTTACATAGTTGCAAAGAATGTTATTAGGCTGGAGCATATTAAGAAAAATGATGGATAAGTGATAACTGATTTTGGACGGATGAGATGAGAAAGGATGGAGAATATATGGCTAAGGTGAAATTGACTGTGACGGAGAGCAGATGCAGAGGTGGATACTGCAAGAAGGGGGATGTGTTTATCGTGGAGGACTTGTGTCCACCGGTTTGCCATGAACTGTGGAATGGAATCTATCCATTTGTGTATGCACTGCAGAATGGGGCAAAGTTGGATTATGGGAATAAAAGGTCCAGCCAGTTTGATGCAAAGTGCCCGGATGGGGGGAGAGTCTGTATCCATGGTGAAGCAATAGAGTAAAGAGGCAAAAGAAGCAAAGAAGATATTGAAAAACGCATGGAGAAGGAAAAAGAAGCTGAAACAAAGGCGGAAGAATTCGAGCAAAAGGATATAGAGTACCGTGAGGCTGAACGTACGGCAAAACGAAAGACTGTGAAGAAAAAACATAGGAAATTTACAGGTGTGGACGATTTCCTTCATTTATTTTTAACACAAATGCCTTATTAGTGCCATAATACAGTGGTAGGCTTTTGTTTGGGTGATAAGAATGCAGATTAATCGTTTATTTGAAATCGTCTACCTCCTTTTAGAAAAGAGGAGCATGACAGCAAGGGAATTAGCAGAGAGGTTTGAGGTATCGACAAGAACAATCTATCGTGATGTGGAGGCTCTTTCTGAGGCTAATATCCCAATTTATATGAATAAGGGAAAAAACGGAGGCATTTCTCTGCTTCCTGATTTTATACTGAATAAGACAGTATTGACAGAACAGGAGAAGGAGGAAATTTTAACTTCTCTTCAGGCACTGAATTCTGTCAGCTTAAAGCACGCAAATACTGCGCTTGCGAAGCTTGGAACGTTGTTTGGTATGCCAAATACCGACTGGGTGGAAGTGGATTTTTCAACCTGGGCGGATCCGGCTGAAGAACGGGATGTATTTGAACAGCTGAAAGTGAGCATTCTTTCAAAGAAAGTTGCAGAGTTTTCATATAGTAGCACAAAAGGAGAAGAGATAAAGAGAACGGTAGAACCGTTAAAGCTTTGTTATAAGTCAAACAGCTGGTATTTATATGCATTCTGCAGAGTGAGAAAGGATTACCGGTTCTTTAAGCTAAGAAGGATTAAGCAACTGCGTATGCTGGATGAGGGATTTGAACGCGATATCCCAAAACGGATTTTTAAAGAGGATACGACTTATAAGGAAGACGGAAGAGTGATTACACTGAAGCTTCCGGCTAGGATGGCGTTCCGTGTGTACGATGAGTTTGATCAGGTTACGGTGTTGCCGAATGGAGATTTTGAGGTCACGTTTGAAATGGCAAAGGGGGAATGGTTTCAGTCCTATATCCTTTCCTTTGGACCAGGCTGTGAGGTCCTCTCCCCACCCGAAGCTCGCGAGGAAATCCTACATATCCTGCAGCAGACGGTGAACGCCTACATATAAGAGAGAAGGTCAAACCGAGTCCCCCGCATCCCTGCGGCGCGATAGGAGTCCAATGTTCGGACGCAGGATCGGACAAAAGGAAGGCTGGTGTATTTGACTATCAGACAGGAAAACGCTGTCTGCTATTCAAATACGCCAGCCTTCCTTTTGTTCGCCCTGAGCCGGACATTCGGACTCCTATCGCACCCCGGGGATGCGGGGGACTCGGTTTGACCTTACAATGCGTTTCGGAGAAACGCATTGTAAGGCAAACGGGCGGGGGGAGTAGAGGGGAGGAGGGCTGGATAAACAAATAAACAGATAGATGATAGATAGAAGCTGGGGGGATAGGACAGCAGGAGGGGAAATGGTAAACTGAGGGCAAGGAAGGATGGATGATGAAATAGGTGAGTGCGGTGGACGAGATTATAGCAGGTTTGCATATAGCGGTAGTGAGAAGATATATAGAATGAAGATATATGGAGTATAGTAGCAATAACTTTAAAAAATTTTGTAAAATTTTTTATAATATGACATGGTGTAGTCACGACGATAGAGTATGATAGCATTATCAAATGAATGTGGAGGTAATGTTTAGTATGGAATATGAAGTTGTGAATTTGGATGAGAAGATTGTGGCTGGTGTGAGTGCGAGAACTTCTAATGATGCTCCGGATATGGGGAGCGTGATTGGAGAGTTGTGGAACAAGCTGTATCAGGGCGGTATTGGCGCCGGCATTAAGAATAAAGTAAATACGTATGCAATTGGATTGTATTCGGACTATGAAGGGGATTCTTACTGTGTGACGGCTGGTAATGAGGTTTCTTCAAAAGAAGGGAATGAGGGCGTGAGTCTAAAGGTGATCCCGGCAGGAAGGTATGCAAAGTTCCTGGTTCATGGGGATATGATGACGGTTGTGGCACAGGCTTGGGAAGAGATCTGGAAGACGCCTCTTGACCGCAGCTACAAAGCCGATTTCGAAGAGTACCTAAACGCCGACGCCCAGAATGCCGACGTAGCATTGTATATTTCACTGAATTAGGGAAAGGTCGGAGCCCCCCTCCCGCCCGGAGGCAATGGGGGGGCAATGTTCGGACGCAGGATCGGACAAAAAGGAGACCGGTGTATTTGACTATCAGACAGGAAAGCGCTGTCTGCTATTCAAATACACCGGTCTCCTTTTTGTTCGCCCTGAGCCGGACATTCGCCCCCCCCATTGCCTCCGGGCGGGAGGGGGGCTCCGACCTTGCAATGCGTTTTGCACAGCAAAACGCATTGCGCAGCGGGGCTAGCGTGAGAGACTTTAGTGAGGCTTACGTAGGGACTTCGAAGTTAGGATTGTGTGAGGAAAATCGGAGTGGCTGTGTAAGGGATTTGAAGTGGGAGGAGAGGAAGATGGAGAAAAGAAAAAGAGAATGGAGGAGAAAGGAAGTGAACGAAAGATTTTGTTAAGGAGGAAGGGAAAGCATCCTTAAAAACATCGAGCGCTCTGGAAATGACATGGTATAATTAAAATAAATCAGCTGATGAATGTTACATAGAGATAAGGGAAGATGAGGATTGAGGTGGCGCATATGGACTATTCTATTTTTATTTGGACAGTGGTGATTTATGTGGAGAACCGGTTGCAGGGAAAGTTAGAGTATGAGGATTTGATGAGGGAGACAGGATTTTCACTAGCTCATATTCGGGATGTGTTTGCTCGGTGTACGGGGATGCCGCTGGCTAGATATGTGAATTCAAGAAAGATGGCGAATGCGGCGTTCGATCTTGTACATACGGATGTTCCGGTTGTGGAATTGGCTATGAAGTATGGATTTTCTAGTCATGATGTGTTTACCAGGGCGTTTAAACGGGAGACCGGAATGACTCCGCAGTGTTTTCGGAAGGAGAAACCTAAGATGCTTGAACGGGTTAAGCTATGTGCAGGTGTTTATGGGATGGCACTTATAAGGCCAGAAGAGTGTGGCGAAATGAATGTTAGGAAACAGAGTGCGGATGATTTTTATGATCAGAGTGATGAAGACATATTCTATGATTCGGATGATAGGGAGGTTGTTTTTATGATGTCAGATCAGAAGGCCGGAAGAGAAGGTAGCATGATTTTATATGATGTGCCGAAGGTGTGTTATGGAGCTTATCAGGGATATACTCCATTTCCAATCTGCATGAAGGCATGCGCAAATTATCTGGGGACAGAGATTAGCTACGATGATGCAATTGTGGAGTCCGGGGCTGCGTTTCGAATGGTATGGAATACGAAGGAGTGGGATGGTGGAAATGTAGATGTGATTTTCACATTTGATGATCCGGACAAGGTGTATCGTATGGGGATGAAGGCGATTGGACGCGAGTTTCGGATAATTGGCCGGACACCGGATACGAAGAAGGAAGCGTTTGTGGAGTTTATTAAAAAGGAGATTGATGCCGGATATCCATGTATTGCATTAGGGATTATCGGACCGCCGGAAGCATGTGTGATCACCGGATATCAGAATGATGGGAAGACGTTAATGGGATGGAACTGTTTCCAAGACGGGCCGGAATTCAGGACTAAGGTGAAGATTGATGTATCTGGTTATTTTAAGACGGATGCATGGTGGGAAAATGAATGCACGGTGGCTGTTTTTGGGACGAGCGCTTTGGCAGAGAAGAGGATATCGTTTAAAGAGGTGATTGAAAATGCAATTGAAGTGATGAGCCCTAGAGTTGTAGAAGGTTTTGCTAAGGGCGGCATGGGATTTGATGCATGGAAGGCAGCGCTTCTAAAGGAAGAGGATATTCCAAAGAAATCTCAGACGGTTCTTCCGATTATGGTGGAGCAGATGATGTGCCAGGGCGACGCTATGGACTGTATCACAGATGGAAGACAGAGTGCAGCACGCTATTTTAAGAAAATGGCGGAGCAGACAGAGGAATATAGTAGGGAACTGCTTCAGATTGCAACACAGTTTCATAAGGTAGAAGAGATCGGAGAGCGGATGTATGCGACATTAGGCGGTGCTGCCAGAGATGAAAAGCAGATCCGGATGTTAGCAGATCCTGAAACTAGAGGAATGATGACAGATCTTATTGAACAGGCTAAAAAAGAAGATGATAAGGCTTTGGCACTGCTCAAGGAATTAAAGAAGAAATTATAGCAGGAATATGGGTGTTAAAACAGTACAGATAACGCAGATGTGAGATCATGCAGGAAAAGAGTGGGCGGATTAGAGATTTGTGTTTCCTGATGTTAGGCCTTATCTTATGAGTGATTGAGAACGGATGGATTCTTTTGTGTGTGGACAGAAAATATGCTGTCTGCCTGCGAGGGAATTCATCCGTTTTTTGTTCAGCATAAACTTACATCGAAAAGCATGGGAGCAAAAGAGAAAAGAAAGTAAAATTGAGATAAAAACGGAGTTGATTGTATTTGATATACGTATAGCCATGTGGTAAAATCTAGAATTGAAGAAGATATAGTTTAATAAAATAATTTAAGTATCAAAAGATAGAAATGATTGGGCTAGAAAAATCCAGATGATCTATTTACGCAAAGAATAAGTTGGGGAATCATAGTACTTGGATTGATTGCATTGTTGATTCATGCACTATAAAATAAAGTTTATTTGATTTGGTGAAAGGAAGCATAGTATGAGAAAGACCAAGATTGTCTGTACGTTAGGACCTGCAACCGATAAAGAAGGCGTAATGGAAGAAATGATTCAAAAAGGGATGGATGTAGCGAGATTTAATTTTTCCCATGGTACATATGAAGAGCATGCGGCCAGGATGGAGGCACTAAAGGCTGCTAGAGAAAAGGCAGGACTTCCGGTGGCGGCACTGTTGGATACGAAGGGGCCTGAAATCCGCATTCAGAAGTTTGAAAAAGGAGAGGTTACGCTGGAAGAAGGGCAGAAGTTTACGTTACTGGCAAAGGAGGTCTTAGGGACAAAGGATGCTGTCTCGATTACATACAAGAGTCTCTATAAGGATGTTCAGCCGGGAACCCGGATTCTGATTGATGATGGGTTAGTCGAGCTGCGGGTGGATTATATAGAGGATAAGAATATTAGCTGTACGGTGATCAACGGAGGAGTCATTTCTGATCGGAAAGGGATTAATGTGCCGAACGTGTGTCTTAGCATGCCATACCTTAGCATGAAGGACAAAGAGGATATTGTATTTGGAATCCGTCAGGGCATGGATTTTGTTGCAGCATCCTTTGTACGGGAGCCGGCGGATGTGGAGGCAATTCGGAAACTTTTATATGAGAATGGCGGATCGGATATCAATATTATTGCAAAGATTGAGAACCGTCAGGGGGTTGATAATATTGATGCGATTATTAAAGCCGCAGATGGAATTATGATCGCCAGAGGGGATATGGGGGTGGAGATCCCATTAGAAGAGGTGCCGATTATCCAGAAAATGATCATTCGAAAGGTGTATGAGGCCGGGAAACAGGTGATTACGGCTACGCAGATGCTGGAGTCAATGATTAAGCATCCGCGTCCGACAAGAGCGGAGACGACCGATGTGGCCAATGCAATCTATGATGGAACAAGCGCGATCATGCTGTCCGGTGAGACGGCAGTCGGCTTATATCCGATAGAGGCAGTAAAGACGATGGGCAAGATCGCAGACCGCACCGAACGGGATATTGATTACCGGAAGCGGTTCTTTGAAAGAGAAAGGAAGGCAAACCCTGACATTGCAGATGCCATTTCCCATGCGACATGCACAACGGCACTTGATCTCAATGCAAAGGTGATCGTGACGGTTACCAAGACCGGGAGGTCAGCAAGGCTAATATCCAGGTATCGGCCCGAATGCGACATTATCGGCTGCAGTACAAAACAAAAGGTATGCAGACAGCTGAATATGTCCTGGGGAGTAAGGCCGGTGTTATTAGAAGAAAAGGAAGATGTATTCGAGCTGTTTTCCCATACATTTTCAGTATTAAAAGACTTGGGCTATGTGGATAGCGGAGATATCGCGGTTGTGACATCCGGTGTGCCAATCGGGATTGCAGGCACGACAAACCTGTTGAAAGTGCAGGTGGTGGAATAAGAGTAGAAGGATACCCTTGGCTTGAAAAAATCCGGGATTTATGGTAACATACTTCATCGACATAATTGGACGAAGAGGTAGAAAAATGGCAGGAAAATTTTATGCAGTAAAAGCGGGAAAGAAACCGGGAATCTATTTAACATGGGATGAATGCAAGAAGCAGGTAGACGGGTTTTCCTGTGCATCTTATAAAAGTTTTAAGACAAGAGAAGAAGCAGAAGCCTTTATGGGCTTAGGCGCTCCGAAAAGAGCAGCAAAGAGCATGACAGAAGGAAGCACAGCGGTGGCAGGCGCAGGTGCTCAGGCTGGAAAGTCTGTATCAAAAGCAAAGACAGCAAGCGGCCTGATCTCACCAAGCGAAGCAGGAATGCCTCCTGTAACGGATGAAGACACAGCCGTTGCTTATGTAGATGGAAGCTATAACGTAGCGACAAAGGAATTCTCTTATGGAATGGTATTATTCTACCGTGGAGAAGAAATCCATGTATCTCAGAAAGTAGATGATAAGTCCTTAGCAGAGATGCGAAATGTTGCCGGTGAAATCAAAGGCTCGGAAGCTGCAATGCGTTTTGCAGTGGAACATGGATGCAAGAGCGTTGTCATTTATCATGATTATGAAGGCATTGCAAAATGGTGTACCGGAGAATGGAAGGCAAACAAGGAAGGAACACAGGCATACCGTGCTTACTATCAGTCAATTGAAGACAAACTGGATGTTGAGTTTGTAAAAGTAAAAGGCCACTCCAGCGACAAATACAATGACCTTGCCGATGAACTTGCAAAAGCGGCGATTTTTAACTAAGGAACGGTAGATGCACTCAAGACACAAGATAAGATTTTGTGGTGAATATTTGGATAATAACCGGTGAAATGGGAGTTTCAGAAAGAAAGGAGGATTTGCTTTGATTGGCAGATCCTTTTTCTCACGCAGACTACGTATCTGAAAGGAGATCAGAATATGAAACTTATGAACCAGCCCACATTTGAAACATGTGGACAGGCATGTATTGCTATGATTTCGGATCGGGACATAAATGAAGTAATAAAGGATATGAAAACAGTTGGTTCCACAAGCATTGGTCAGCTGATTGAGATTCTTGATTTTTACGGTATCAGGCATGCTGAAAAAAATATTCGTATATCAAAGAAAAATCCTATACCATACTGACAGTTCATACAGAAGGCGGTTATACACACTGGACTCTGCTTTATGATGGCAAGTATTATGATCCGGAATTTGGCTTGATTGAGGGAGAATATCCGCATGGAAAAATCACCTCATTTCTTGCAATATACAAGGATTAATAAAAGGAAAGGCGGAAAAGTTCAAATCTAAAGTTCAGAATTTTGATTTTATCTACATATACAGAAAAGACATAATACTCTTTACATAGAAAGAATAGCATAACAATTTATATGTACATATCACACGAGAATAAACATTACAATTGTGAGTGAAATTGTAATTAAATTTGCAGAAAACAAGGGATATTCGGACGCGGAGCGGGCGGGGGATGGAGTACTTGCTTTTCGAAATGTCCGGCTCATGACGAACAAAAGATAGCTTCGTCTTTGAATAGCAGACAGCGTTTTCCTGTCTGATAGGCAAAGACGAAGGTGTCTTTTGTCCGCTCATGCGTCCGAACATTTGAAAAGCAAGTACTCCATCCCCCGCCCGCTCCGCGTCCGACTATCCCTGTACGTCTGCTCAAAACTATATTTTCCTCAAAATTGTCAAGAAATCAGTGATACAGTCTGCTATATTAGAGGTACTTCATGAAGGAAAAATAAAAGAAAGGTGACTTTAAGATGCCATATTTTACGGAGGTCAGAACGATCATCATATATGTAGAGAATCGGGTCAGACAAGCCCATATCGATGGAAAAGAATTAGAGAAGGCAGTCGGGTTTTCCATGGCTCATTTACGAGAAATCTTTCAGCAAAAGACTGGTATCCCCTTACAGCGCTATATTCTGCAGCGCAAGCTAGTAAATTCGACATTTGATCTTCTTTATTCGGATAAAAGGATTTTGGATATTGCACTGGATTACGGGTTCGCAAGTCATGAGAGCTATTGCAGGGCTTTTAAACGGATAATCGGCATGACGCCAATAAAATATCGCAAGGTCCGTCCATTGACGGCGAAAAGTCAGATAGCTCCTGGAGTATATGGCATCAATGTGCATGGCAAAAGCCTGGAGGGATTTTATTTTATGGATGAGAAGAGAATGGAAAAAGGAAATGAGAGCACTATTTTGTATGGAGTGCCACGTGTAGGATACGGTGTATATGGCTATACTCCATTTCCAGTATGTTTAAAGGCTTGTTCGAATTACCTTGGTGAAGATATTGAATACGATTATTCGATGGTGTCCAGTGCGGCAGCATTCCGGTTCTGCTGGAATACAAAGGAGTGGGATTTAAGCAATGTGGATATCTATCATACATTTGAGGAAACGAATGATGTCTATGGTCTTGGGGCGAACGCGCTAGGAAGAAAGTTTGAGATCCTGGTGCGGAATAAGGAGACAACAAAAGAGGAGTTCGTACAGTTTATTAAGAAACATATTGACGAAGGCTTTCCATGTATTGCACTTGGGATTGTGGGACCGCCGGAAGCTGGCATCGTGACTGGTTATCAAAAAGACGGAGAAGAGCTGTTAGGATGGAGTTTCTTCCAGAATGATGAGGATTTTAGCGGGAGGATTCATTTTGCAGACAATGGATATTATATCTGCGATAACTGGTGGGAGAATCCGGAGACACAGGCGGTGATGAGCATGGGAGATGTGATCGGTGAGAAGATCACATTAGAGAAAATGGTGCAGAACGGGATTCGTGCTCTGACCGGCCGTGTGGAAGGAGACTATAAGAAAGGGATCTTCGCTTATGACGGATGGAAAGAGGCAATTGCAAATGACGATAATTTCTCAGATCAGATCAGTGAAGGACTGATTCATGAAAGGCTGATGTGTCAGCATGATGCGATGTGCTGCCTGTTAGATGGACGCAGCAATGCGGCAAGCTACTTTTACCATCATGCGAATGAGTATGATGGATGTATTGAGAAAATGTATGCGGTGGCCAAGTCATTTAATGAGACATTCCATATCGTAAAGGAGATCGAAGAAATCCTTGGCGGTTACAGCCATAGCACAGCGGCACTGAAGTGCTTTAAGGATGGCGAAGTGCGAAAGAAAATCTGTCAGCTGATTGAACGGGCGAAGGAGCAGGATGAAAAGGCGTTAGAGGCAATGAAACAGCTGTTTTAACGCTTCGCTTAGCGGATTATTGAATTTTTGAAATAAGGAAAGCCTATTCAGAATTTGATAATCCGCATTATGAAATTAAATAAAAGAACTGGTTCCATTATTCATATGTCAGGAAAGGAGTATGTATCGGTATTTTGATACAGCGTAAGGGCAATGTTAGAATTTCCAGAAGTAGTTTCATTAGCAAGACAGTTACAAAAGTATGTTGTAGGACGTACGGTGGAAAACGTATTCCCACCCGTTAAGCCGCATAAATTCTGCTGGTTTAATGGGGCACCGGAAGAATACGAAGCAAAGATACAAGGAGCTGACATCATTTCGGCAAAAGGCTTTGGATTGTATGTAGAAATCGGCTTTGATAATGGGTATTATTTATGCATAAATGATGGAGTGCATGTGTATCTGTGTGAAGGGGAATGCAAGGAAGAAAACTACCAGCTGAAGATCCGATTTACAGATGGTGCAAGTCTTATCTTTACGGTAGCAATGTATGGCGGGATCATTCTTCATAAAGGGGATTATGAGAATGAGTATTATGGAAAGAGCCAGGCAGCATTATCTCCATTAGATAAGGCATTTCCTGAATACTATCAAAAAATGTTTCAAGAGAGCAAGAAGACTTTAAGCGCAAAAGCATTCTTAGCCACAGATCAGAGATTCCCCGGCATTGGAAATGGGGTGATACAGGATATATTGCTATATTCCCATATCCATCCGAAACGAAAGATTGATTCTTTAACCCAGGAGGAAAAGAATATACTGCTGCATATGATAATAGAACGCCTAAAAAAGATGGAGGAACAGGGCGGACGTGATACCGAACGGGACCTTTTTAACAAAGCAGGAGGATATCGGACGTGCATGTCGAAGAAGACTTATACGGAGGGAAGCTGTCCGATCTGCGGCGGAAAGATTCAGAAAGAGAGTTATCTGGGCGGAACAATTTATTATTGTCCGGATTGCCAGCCATTAAAGAAATAATAGCAAAGCATACAAAACACGGCATCAACTTTAAAATAATGGAAAAACCTCTTGAAAGTAAGTATTATTTGTATTATACTATGTAATACAAATAATACTTACTTTTAAGGAGGTTAAGATATGATCATCCAGTTAAAGATGTCAGGCGATGAACCGCTTTATGTGCAGCTCAGGAACCAGATCGTAATCGGTATCGGAACCGGTCAGTTATCGCTTGGACAGCCCCTTCCGACGGTCCGTCAGATGGCGCAGGATACCGGAATCAATGTGATGACGGTAAACAAAGCGTATAATATTTTAAAAAATGAGGGATATATTGAGATTGACAGAAGACATGGTGCGAAAGTGAATCCAGCAGTAGATTTAAACGGCGAGTTTAAAGCAAAGATGGAGGAAGAACTAAAGCTTTTGATTACAGAGTCCACGTTAAAAGGTGTGTCGAAAGAGCATTTTTTAGAAATGTGCAATGCGTTGTATGAAGAACTTAATATTCAGACGTATTCGGAGGTAATGGTATGATGTTCTTTATTATGCTGCCATGTTACCTCATCGTGTTAGGCGCATTCTGGTATACATTAAATACGGCGGCGAAACCAAATGGATATTTGCTGTTAGGTGTTTCATTTCCAAAAGAAGAGATGGGATGTCAGGAACTAAAAGATATGGTAGCGGGTTTTCAGACGAAGAAGAAAAGATTTTTATTACTGGTGTCTTTATTCATTCTACCGGGATATCTGCTTCGGAATTATCCAATGAGCGGATGTCTGTATTGCTTCCTTTGGATCGCAGTCCTACTGATCGGATATCAGATCTTACTGAATCAGGCATTTGATGAGGCTTTTGCATTCAAATGTAAAAATGGATGGACAGTTGGAGAAACGCAGACAATTTCCATCGATACGGAGGTGACCAGATTAAAGGCACAGTTTGTATATCCGAAATGGCACTGGATCGTAAATCTTGAATTAACAGCGTTCGCATGTTATCTCTGGAGACCGGTGGAGGACGGATTTTATGTGGCATATGTACTTGCCGGATGTATTGTGGTTACCAATGCAGCACTCTTTCTGATTTATGTGCTGTATTCCAGAGTACGTACAAGAGTGTATAGCAGCAGACAGGATGTGAATCTGGCTCTTAACCATACATATTGCCATAATATGACCAAGTCTATGGTATTAGCGGCATACGGAAATAGTCTTTGCTGGATTGCAGCCGGATTTTTTGAGCATCCGTATCGAAATGTGGCAGCGATACTGGGAGCTTGTACTGCAACCTGTATCGTTACGGTTGCCTGCATTTTTTATTTTCACTGTAAGATTGTGCAGGAAAGAAGAAAGTTCGATGCCATGGAAGAAGAAACATTTGCAGCAGATGA
>SVEB01000083.1 GCA_015057635.1 Lachnospiraceae bacterium
CGGAAAATATATAGTCTCCCAGTCCCCAGCCGCTCACAGGGTCATGCATCCGTCCGCCGGCTGTGCCGAGCTTGGTCCTCCTCCCGGCGCCATTCTGGCGACCGAGATCACAAGGCGTTTCAAAAAGCGAAACGCCTTGTGATGCGAAACAGAAGGAGGGAAGGGAACAGGAGAGAAAAAAGCAAAACAAAAATAAAAGGAAAAGGAAAAGGAAAAGGAAATGAAGAAGAGGAGGAGACAAAAAGGAAAAGTGTTTGACAGAAACACCAAGATACTATAGAATTGAGAAAAATTACAATAAAATGGAAGTGAAATACAGAACATAAGGAGTGAGAGTATGCGGCGGATTGGAATTATTTCGGCGATGTGGATTGAAGTGGAACTTCTTCATTCAAAGATGACGGATGTTGAGGAAGTAAAGCATGCAGGGATGAAGTATTATAAAGGGAAGCTTGAGAATGTGGATGTAGTGTTATCGACCTGCAGTATCGGAAAGGTAAATGCCGCTATTTACACACAGGTTATGATCGATCATTTTAATGTGGATGCTATCATTCATACGGGAATCGCCGGGAGCATGGATGAGAATGTAAAGCACTTGTCTGTTGTAGTGGCGGATGGGCTGACCTATTATGATGTGCGGAAGGAACAGTTAAAGAACTGGTTTCCAAATCAGGAAGTATTTCAGACCGATCAGACTCTAAGAAATATTTTAAAAGAATGTGCAGGAGCGGACGCAAGATGTGGTCTGATCCTTACAGGGGATGACTTTATATCCAGTGCGGAAAGAAAAGCAGAATTAAAGAAACGGTATCCGGCATTATGTGTCGAGATGGAAGGATGTGCAGTTGCCCATGCGGCATATGTAAACGGGATTCCATTTGGCGTGATTCGATGTATCTCGGATCTGGCAGATGGGGATGCCACAGAGGATTATAGTGGATTTGAACAGAAGGCAGCCGTGAAAGCATCAGAAATCGTACAAAAGACACTCCGCAGAATAGCGCTAATAACATAGCAAGAATAATGAACATATCATAACCAACTTTATAATAAGAAATAAGTCTGATTTTCGAGGAGGAAAAAAGTATGATATTGGAAGAATTTGATTCGAGTAAAAATGCAGTACTTAATCCATTTGATATAATAAGGCCCCTAGAAAACTGTCCTAAGGTGGCGATATCCTGTTTCTCACATACCACATTTGAAAGACTTGTAAAAGAATTAAACGGAGTTCCAATCGCTAAAACCGGGACGGCCAATATATCCATTCCCATCTACAAGGTAAAGTATCATAATATAGAAGCTGCCTTATTCTTGTCTTGTGTCGGAGCCGCCGGATGTGTAGCTGTGCTGGAGGATGTATTCGCCATGGGCGTAGAAAAACTCGTTCTCTTTGGCACCTGTGGGGTACTAAGTTCAGACATAAAAGACTGTTCCATCATCATTCCGAACCGTGCCATCAGAGACGAGGGAACCAGTTTTCATTATGCCCCTCCATCCGACGAGATCGCAGTCAATCCAAAATATCAGGATGAGTTCATTGAAATACTAAAAGCCCATAACTGCACCTATACGGTCGGAAAAGCATGGACTACGGACGGCTGTTATCGGGAAACCCGTGAAAAAGTAAAACGCCGAAAAGAAAACGGCTGTATCTGTGTTGAAATGGAATGTTCCGCAGTAGCCGCATTCGCTCAGTTTAGAGAAAAAGAAATCTTTCATTTCTTCTATGCCGCCGATAACTTAGACTCAGAAGCGTGGGATGCAAGAAGCCTCTCCAACTCTGCGAATCTCTTAGAAAAGGACCGGATCGCATTATTAGCCATGGAACTAGCTGAAGTAATTGCCCAGCAATAAAATAGAAGATATAAGCCAAGGTACAAATAGAAATAAAGATGAGCTTTCAATACTCAAAGCTCAAAAAAACTAACGTGATAGTAAGAAATATAAGAAACGACTGAAACGATCACAGCAGTACACGGAAATTGAGAGATGGAGGTATTTGAAGTGGATCACGAAATACTGATAGCAATTATGATGTCACTAGGAGCGTATACCGTAGCCAGAGGAAGAAAAAAGATGAAAAAAAGTATATTACATTGTGGAATTGTAGCGGCAATAGCCATAGTAGTCATAGTAGCGTCTAGTCACATTTTTAGAATAAAATAGCCGCCAGCGCTTCAATTAACCTATGAGGAAGATAAAAAGTACCTAAAGCAAAACGCAACCATTGGAACTTATAGCTGGAAAACGTTCTTTTATCACATAAATGCCTGTGGTGAAAGCCCTGCAGACATAGAGAAAAGTGGTAGTTTAGCCTCATTTGACATTAATTCAGCCGAATGTGAAATTATCTTGGATTTTGCCATGAAAGTAGATACCATATCAATAGTAGCAGAAGCAATCAATAGCAATCTAACTGAGAAAGCGGAACCAACCATAATCGATCAAAACACATATTCTCTAATCGTAAAGCCCAATTACATATATTCTGTCATAGCGCAATATGAAGGTAGAGGAGAAGTATTATACGCATTCTCCATTAAATAAATGTAACCTCCCCTCTCATTCCACCTCCATCCCTCACCACCCCGCATTTGCAACAATGCGTTTGCTTCTTAAAACGCATTGTTGCCTCGCAGGAAGTCTCCGAAGGGGCTGACGACGGGATGTGCGGAGCCGAAACGGTGTGTGGCGTGGGATAATTTCCGAAGTGTCCGGCTCAGGACGAACAAAATCGGTCCGGCTGTTTTTGAATAGCAGACAGTGCATTCCTGTCTGATAGGCAAAAATAGCCGGACCGATTTTGTCCGCTCCTGCGTCCGAACACTTGGAAATTATCCCACGCCGCACGCCGTTTCGGCTCCGCGCGTCCCGCCGTCAGCCCCTTTGGGGACTTCCTGCGAGCGCCCTCTAAATTTTTTAATGCTCCACGTTCTGTCCGTTGGTCATAGCGGTGTGTTCGCGGGTAAGTTCCTCGTGGAGGGCGATAGATGTCCAGGCACGGTTATGTTCGGTAACCATAGCCTTTAAGTTGATCTTAGAGATCTTCGCTTTGCGCATTTCCGCTAACAGCATATTTAAGCGTCTGCCGTCAAAGCCGTACATCACCATCATTTCATCCTCAAAATCCTTTCCTTCATAAGGGGCCCCCGGTTCAAATCCATCCAGGTTAAGAAGATATCCGATCGGATGCATATAATCCTCTTTTGCGATCATCTTAATCTTCATTCCCATGCGGATCAAAACGACTTTTAACTTTCTTTCTTTTTCTTTATCCTCTATATGATATAGTAAAACGGTTCCCTGATTTGCCATAAAAATGCTCCTTTTCTCTTTTGATAAGTTGCGCTATTATTATAAGCGATGACAAACGCAATGTAAATGTGCTGTCAAAAAAAGATGGTAAGGTAGTATACCCAAACCATTCTCAAAACATCTATTTTCTCACATCTTTTCTTGAAATCTAAAGAATTTGTATAGTTTCACATAATTTTTCGAATTTCAACACACCACTATATATAGTAGAAAAATTTAAAAAATAAAAATAAAATTCAATATATAGTAGACGAATGCATTCATCTATGCTATACTCTTTCGGTAGTGCAAATATGTTATGTGAGAGAGGCCGGATAGAATCTATTCGGCATTCATATATAGGGGGATGTTGGATGTACAATAGACCAGGGAAATTTTTGTGGGAATAAAGTTAAGAATAAAGCAAGGAAAACTTGTCAGTACTTACACAAGAAGACAATGACGGAGAGAGGAAGTAAAAGCATGAAAGTTATTAAGCGTGATGGCAGAGTTACTGATTATGACAGAAATAAGATTTTAGTCGCTATACGCAAGGCGAATGACGAAGTTGAGAGCAGAGAGCAGGTGACAGAAGCTCAGATTGAAGCAATCATAGCAGGGATTGAGTGCTTGCACAAAGAGACAATGCATGTTGAAGAAATTCAGGACATCATTGAGCAGAAGTTAATGGCAGACAGAAAGTTTGTTTTAGCAAAGACTTATATCATCTACCGTTATACAAGGGAATTAGTACGTAAAGCAAATACAACAGACGAATCAATTATGGGTCTGATTAAACATAGTAATAAAGATGTAATGGAAGAAAACTCAAACAAGAATGCAGTGATCGCATCTACCCAGCGAGATCTGATCGCGGGCGAGGTTTCCAAGGATTTAACAAGAAGACTTCTTCTTCCGGAGAAGATCAGCAAGGCTCATGATGAAGGTATCCTTCATTTCCATGATTCCGATTACTTCTTACAATCCATTTTCAACTGCTGCTTAATCAATATTAAAGACATGTTAGACAATGGCACTGTCATGAATGCAAAGCTGATTGAAAGCCCTAAGAGCTTCCAGGTAGCATGTACCGTTATGACACAGATCATCTCTGCAGTAGCAAGCTCCCAGTACGGCGGCCAGTCTGTTGATATCAGACATTTAGGAAAATATCTTCGCATCAGCCGCGAGAAATATAAAAAACGTTATGTAGAAAAGTTCGGCGATTCTATTTCCGAGGAAGTGTTAGAGCAGTTCATCGATGAACGTTTAAAAGATGAATTAAGATCCGGTGTTCAGACAATCCAGTACCAGATCAACACATTAATGACAACAAATGGACAGTCTCCATTCGTTACCTTGTTCTTAAATCTGGATAAGGATGATGAATATATCGAAGAAAATGCGATGATCATCGAAGAAATTCTTCGTCAGCGTTTACAGGGCATTAAAAATGAAAAAGGTGTTTATGTGACACCAGCATTCCCTAAATTAATTTATGTATTAGATGAGCATAACTGTTTAAAGGGCGGTAAATACGATTATATTACAAAACTTGCGGTACAGTGTTCTGCAAAACGTCTGTATCCAGACTACATTTCCGCAAAGAAGATGCGTGAGAATTATGAAGGAAATGTATTCAGCTGTATGGGATGCCGAAGCTTCTTAAGCCCATGGAAAGATGAAAACGGCAACTATAAGTTTGAAGGAAGATTCAATCAGGGTGTAGTAAGCCTTAACCTTCCACAGATCGGTATTCTTGCAAATGGTGACGAAGAGCTGTTCTGGCAGATCTTCGAGGAACGTCTTGCACTTTGCTACGAAGCGTTAATGTGCAGACATCATGCATTAGAAGGAACTATTTCCGATACAAGTCCAATTCACTGGCAGTACGGTGCAATTGCCCGCTTAAAGAAAGGCGAGACAATTGATAAGTTATTACACGGCGGTTACTCCACCATTTCTCTTGGTTACATCGGTTTATACGAAGTAACAAAGTTAATGAAAGGGGTTAGCCATACGGACCCAGTCGGAACAGAATTCGCATTAAAGGTTATGAACCGCATGAGAGAAGCTTGCGAGACATGGAAGAAGGAAACCGGGATCGGCTTTGGTTTATACGGTACACCAGCAGAATCTTTATGCTATCGTTTCGCAAGAATTGATAAGGAACGTTTCGGTGAGATCGCAGATATCACAGATAAGGGATACTATACAAACTCTTACCATGTGGATGTTCGTGAGAAGATTGATGCATTCTCTAAATTTACATTTGAAAGCCAGTTCCAGGTAATCTCTTCTGGCGGTGCGATTTCTTATGTAGAGATTCCAAACATGAAGAATAACTTAGAAGCATTAGAAGAAATCGTGAAGTTTATCTACGATAATATTCAGTACGCGGAATTTAATACAAAGTCTGACTTCTGCCATGTGTGCGGATTTGACGGCGAAATCAAGATCAATGATGACCTTCAGTGGGAATGCCCACAGTGTGGAAATCATGATCACTCCAAGATGAACGTAACAAGAAGAACTTGCGGTTACCTTGGAGAGAATTTCTGGAATGTCGGAAAGACCAAAGAAATTAACTCAAGAGTGCTTCATATCTAATTGATAAAAAAATAGGGCTGTGGATTTTTAATCCGACAGCCCTGTTTTTTTCTTTTCATTGCCTGCTTCATTTGATAGCAGAAAGTCTTGCTTACATGTTTTCTTTTTTAAACAGCAAGTGTACTGCTTACATACATTTTCGCATAGCAGCGCCCTGTGCGTATTTGGACAGATCCCGTTTATAGAATAACACATAAAGCATATACTGTAGTGCTCCCCCTGCGATTACAAGGACATATCCTAGTATAATTGTCACAGGCAATGACAATGGAAGTGTAACTGTATGAAATCTCATATAATTCCCGAACATGCTAAAGGCCAGGTATGTGGTGAGGAAAAGAACAAAGGATACAAAAAAGTATTTATATGCTGTTCCTGTGTAAATCGCCAGGAAGAACACCGAAATTCCTGTAAATAAAATATTAAGAGTCAGCATTTCCCGGTATTCCGGATGCAGATGAACCACTACAAGCTGAAGGATGATATAGAAGGTATATAATATCAGTTCACACCCTGTATACATAATAGCTGGAACTGTGGTCTGAAGCTTCTTTTTACTGGAGGAAGACTGAACCTGGTTAGAAGCATTGATAGAATACAGCAGCTGTACCGGCCACATGGCATTACTCAGGATAAAAAGTCCTGCATAGCCGATATTGTCATTAAAAAATACAGCACAAGCCACGCCGGCTATGAAAAATACAATAGCCAATATAATGGACAGTGTTCGTTGTGAGGAATATTTTAATAATTTAATTCCTAATTTAAGATCATTTATCATAATAACTCTCCTTCATTTTCTTTAAAACAATCCGTAAGGATAAAATGCTGACAAGGATGGCAAGGACCAGGGCAATGAATACCAGATATGTAGCATCCAGTGAAAATAGCATTGCAAGTACGAGCAGAATCATTGCAGCATAAGATATGAGCATGTTGATCCAGTAGTTGCTAAAGAAACGGCTAATCGTTATGCCGGCCACGCACAGACTGTAAGTAAACAGAATGGATGCCCCGAGAAAACATACGGTCTGCCAGGTTGTAAGGGTAAATGCCTCTGGGTTTTGGGATTTGGTATAAAAGAAACCAATGCATATCCATAGGCTTGAATTTAGAAGACAACGAGCCAGATTAACAACGAGACCATCTTTTAGAACCTGCATCCCTTTCTTTGAGGATTTTAAATAGTTCATAGACTGGGCATCCTTTGAACAGATTCCGCCAAACAGCCAGTTATCAGACATAATCTCAAAAAATACAACAAAAACTGCCTGTGTATATGGCCTAAAAGGAAATACGATCATGAGTCCCAACAAAATCAGATGGATCAGCCCAAACATCATAAGACGATATAAAAAAGAAGTAAAAACCAGATAACTTTTTATTTTTCTCATAATGACTCCTTTTACGCGAATTTCATTTGCAGTTTGGTATTAGCTTTCATGACCGCGATGCTGATCTGGGAAAGGGAAGGCGTTTCGAAGCTGACATCCATTCCGGCAAGCTGATCCATATTGGAAGCAAGGCAGATACCTTCAAATCCGTACTGATTTACAGAACAGCTGTATAAAATCTTTTTGGCAGCAGCGATATCTTCTTTTTCACCCTTTACGAGAATATATTTTTCTTTTAAATCTTCTACAAATCCCTGTTCTACAATCGTTCCGTGCTCCATGATGATAGCGTAGTCTGTCACATTCTCCATGTCGCTGATGTTATGAGTGGAAAAGAAAACGCTGGTCTCTCCATTTCCACGTTCTAAATAGTCACGAATTAATTCACAGAGTTTGTCACGCATCAGTGGGTCGAGTGGAGAAGCTGGTTCATCTAAGATCAGAAGTTTGGTATCTCTGGCAAGAACACCTGCAAGCATCAGCTTCATACGCATACCATCTGAGAGTGCAGTTACTTTTTTATTCTGCATGTTACGATCATGGATGGAAATTCCAAGCTCTTCACAGAGAGCATCGAACCTCTTTGGCGAAAAATTCTCAAATAATAGTTCTGAGATTGTTTTAACCTGAGAAACGGTCCAGTTCGGGAGATAGTAATTTCCAGGACCGGTGTAGCCAATGAGGTCTTTGACGGTTTCGTCTTCCAGAGTATGACTTTCATCGAAATAAGTAAGTTTGCCTTTATAATCCAGGCGAATGCCGGCTAAAATATTCAAAAGCGTTGTTTTGCCAGCGCCATTTTCTCCAATCAGTGCGGTTGCAAATCCCTTTGGAACCTGTAAAGAAGGGATATTCAAATCAAATCCGTGGAACTTTTTCTTCATATCCTGTCCATTGATCACATTATTTACATTCATTTTTTAATCCTTTCTGAAATGGTTTCGGTTAGTTTTCTTTCATGGAAAGAAGCGTATTTAGTGTAGCTACTAATTCAGAGTCGGGCATTCCTGCAATATCCGCAGCCTGAATTGCCTCTAAGAGGGCAGTCTCGACTTTCCTTAAATGCTGCTCCTTCATCATCTCACTGTCCTGGGCATTGACATAAAAGCCTTTTCCCTGTACGGCAGTTACAAGCCCCGTACTCTCTAATTGTTCATAAGCTTTCATCGTGGTGATGACACTGATCTTAAGATCTTTTGCTAATCCGCGAATGGAAGGAAGATATTCTCCCTGTTTCATTTTCCCGGATAGGATATCAGCCTGAAGCTGATCTGCAATCTGCTGATAAATTGGTACTCCTGAGCTTTGTAAAATTTTCATTCCTATTCTCCATATCTATTGCATGCATATTTGATGGTTGAAAATAAAGTAGCAGTGAACAGCAGGAAGCTGTTCTTACTAACTGTTTATATGTTATATATACACCATAAACAGTTAAGAGTCAATAGGTAAATGTAAAATATGGAAAAATATTGAATTCTGGAAGTATGGGTATTTTTGTATTGCAACAGCGGTATGGAAAAATAAGGATGGAAGGATGAAAAAATAAGAGCAGTGGAGTAGAAAGAATAAAAACAGGAATGGTAGAATAGAAAAGGTGAGGATAGTAGAATTAAAAAGGTGACAAAATATGAGATTAGCATAGATAATAAAAGAAAAAGGAAATGAATCATAATGAAAAAAACACTGATGGATTTTAAGAAAGAGATTTTAAGTCTTCCGTTAAAAGCAAAATATGAGAAAGCAGAGCTTTTAAAGGATGCTTTTTTATTGGAGAGGGAAGGAAATATTGAAATTTTTTATGCACCTCATAATGAGTATATAAATCCCGATGCCAGAATTTTTATTGTAGGAATCACGCCGGGATTTCAGCAGATGAATGATGCGATCGCGGCCGCCAGAAAAGGAATGGAGGAGGGGCATCCGATTGCCGAGATTCAGTATGAATGCAAACGGGCAGCACGTTTCAGCGGCAGCATGCGCCGCAATATGATTCAGATGCTCGATGAAGTGGGCGTGAATGAATATCTGGATCTAAAAAGCTGTACGGAGCTGTTTGAAAATCGGGATGATCTGCTTCATACCGTATCGTTGATCCCGTATTCGGTATTTGTAAAAGGCGGCAATTATACCGGCCATACGCCAAAGTTGTTAAAGTCCGAGTTTTTAATGAAATATGTATATGAGAACTTCGTGACGGAGTTAGGAAAGCTTCATAATCCGGATGTGCTGATTGTGCCTCTTGGAAAGGCAGTAGAAGAAGCACTTGGTGTTCTGGTACAGAAAGGAATTGTAAAAGAAGATCAGATCCTGTATGGGTTCCCGCATCCGTCAGGGGCAAATGGAAACCGGCTGATACAGTTAAAAGAAGGAAAGGATGCGATGAAGAAAATTCTTAAGGATAGAAAACAGAGGGAGGCAGACTGATAAAAGGGTAAATATTTATAGAATAGATCAGGAGCATATGAGCAAAGCAGGATATAAAATATAAGAATGAAGAATGAAGAATGAAGAATGAAAAATCGGGAAAACCTAACTAGTGTCGTTTGGATACGAAGGGAAAGGAGATTCTGATATGAAGAAATATGTATGTATTGTATGTGGTTACGTGTATGAGGGTGAGAAACCACCTGAAAAATGTCCAGTCTGTAATGCGGATTCCGGTAAGTTTGAGGAAATGAAAGGCACGATGATATGGGCGGATGAGCATAGGGTCGGTATTGCAAAAGAAGTCCCTGCAGAAGTTTCTTCTCAGATCTTAGAAGATCTTCGTGCAAACTTTATGGGTGAGTGCACGGAAGTCGGCATGTACATCGCAATGGGCAGACAGGCTGACCGCGAAGGATATCCGGAGGTGGCAGAAGCTTATAAGAGAATTGCATATGAAGAGGCAGACCATGCTTCCCGTTTTGCAGAACTACTAGGCGAAGTGATCTGGACAAGCACAAAGAAGAACTTAGAGGCAAGAGTAGAAGCCGAATATGGCGCTTGTGAAGGCAAGAAGAGACTGGCTACCTTAGCAAAACAGAATAATTTAGACGCGATCCATGATACCGTTCATGAAATGGCGAAAGACGAAGCAAGACATGGATGTGCATTTAAGGGATTACTAGATCGTTATTTTAAATAGGAGGTATCACAATGGCAGAGGTAAGATGCAGTGTTGCATCCTGTTCTTATAACAAAGAAGGCGGATGCTATGCACATGAGATTAAGGTAGCAGGAACGGGAGCGGCAGAGAATGAGATGACTTGCTGCGGAAGTTTCTTAAGCGAACAGCATTATAGTAACATAGCAGGAAATTCTTCTGACCGCAGAAGAAATGATAAGGTGGCCTGCAGCGTAACCAATTGTAAGTATAACGGAAATTATGTATGCTCTAAAGATGAGATCCAGATCGGAGGCTCCAAAGATGCTACCATCTACACGGAGACTGAGTGTCAGAGTTTCGCAAAGTAGGGGCGGACGGGCTAGTGCATGAAGCGAGACCCGGATCAGGACCGCGATGTTTCGAATGTTTGGACGCATGAGCGGACAAAACTCCGTTTATTCTTCGGCTATCAGACAGATGATACACTGTCTGCTATCCAAAGAATAAACGGAGTTTTGTTTGTCATGAGCCGGACATTTTGAAACATCGTGGTCCTGGTCCGGGCCTTGCTTCATGCATTAGCCCTGTCTGGGGAGAATGGTGACGTGGATGGAAGGATGGTTTGGGCGAGAATGGATGAAGGAAGAAAGAGAGAAAGAGCGTAGGGAGTGAAGGGTACGAAAAACGATAGAGAGGGTGAAATTATGGTGCGATGAAACTATTATCAATTTTTTTTGGATGTGGTATAATAGGAGTAAAAAGAGACTTTTTGGAGAAAGAAAGGCAAAATTGATGAATTATGCAGATATAAAGCGTGTGGATGTGGCGAATGGACCTGGGGTGAGAGTGTCTTTGTTTGTAAGCGGATGCACCCATCACTGTAAAGGATGTTTTAATGAGGTGACATGGGACTTTCATTATGGGACAGAGTTTACAAAGGATACGGAAGATATGATTTTAGAGTATCTGAAACCGGATTATATATCTGGAATCACGATTTTAGGGGGAGAGCCATTTGAACATGTGAATCAGATCGGGCTTTTGCCACTGCTTCGTCGGATTAAGGAACAGTTTCCGAATAAGAGCATCTGGTGCTTTAGCGGATATTTATTCGATCGGGATATTGTGGGACGGATGTGCAAAGAATGGGATGAGACAGAGGAAATGCTTTCTTACATCGATGTGCTGGTGGATGGAGAGTTTATGATAGAGAAGAAGAATCTGAACCTTCGGTTTAAGGGATCGGAGAATCAGAGAACGATTCGGGTGAAGGAATCGTTAGAGGCAGGCACAGTTGTGCTGTGGGATGAGAAATAACAAAGGATAAAGTATTGGAGAGTTTGCGTGGATAAAATCATAAATGGGTTACGATATGGAAATAGAAAGACGAAGAGTTATATTATTATTACGTTTCTTTTATTAGCAGGTGCTTCTGGCTGTGCGGTTATGGCAGTGATTAAGAAGTCTCCGTTGTGGGGGATGTCAGCAGTGTTTTTGGGACTGGCAGTGGTTGTTATTGTACAGTCACTTAGGTTTCAAAAGACAGGGGAAGTGGCAGGAAAGGAAAAGCCTGATAAGGAAAGATCGAACCGTGATCAAGGGAATAGGGAGAAAAAAGTTAGGAATGCAGAAGAGGAAGAGACCGATAAAGAGATAGAACAAGAGGATGAGAGAGAGAATTATCTCAATCAGTATACGAAGGACAGCGTGAAGAAGCTGTTTGTTAAGTATAAGGTGAATAAGGATCATCGCCCTATTATGGTGGATCTTTGCCAGAGTGAGAAGGTGAGACAGTGTCCGGCTTATATATGGACGGATAAGCATGGATTAAACCTTTTGATTATGGAGAGAATTCCAAGAAAAACGGTGATTCCGGATGCGAAGGCGACGAAGGTATTTTATGAGAAGGGTGTGGTCGCATATCCAAAATCGGATTATGAGGCATTTACCAGTCCTTCTTTTTTAGGGATGGCATTTGGCGCATTTCTGCCGACCTTGTATGAAGACAGCATCAATGGAAGAAGCATTTTTAGGAAGAACCTCTATACAATCGCACCGGATATTAAGGTGACCAATACATCGGCAAAGGCAGTGTTTGATTTGTTACAGCCGGAATTCGTGGTAGAGGATCGTGTAATGGATTCGGATCTGTATTCTCCATACTTTAAATCTGCATATAAGCTGAATATTTTGCTGCGTGACGGTGTGATTCAGATCAATGAGTATAAACAGAAGGTAAAAGAGGTATTGGAGTCCCTTGCAGATGCAAATATTTCACTGGAAGAATTCCATAAGAATATGGAACAGCTTGTAAAGGGAAGAATGATAACAGAAGAGTACGCGGATTACTATATGGAGTACCGTTTGAAACGAAAATAAGAACAGGGGGGGAAGATAGATGAGAAGACCACAGGCAGGAGAGATTTATCAGCACTTTAAAGGAATGCTTTATCAGGTGATGGCAGTTGCGATTCATTCTGAGACCAGAGAGGAACTGGTGATCTATCAGGCGCTTTATGGGGATTATAAGGTTTTTGCAAGACCACTTGCAATGTTTTTAAGTGAAGTGGATCGGGAAAAGTATCCCGATGTGTCGGTGACCTATCGTTTTACTAAGGTGGAACGGGATGAAGCCGGAGGTTTATGTCCTCCTCTTAAAGTGGAACAGGTTCGCCCGGAGGATAGAGAGAAAAAGCCAGAAGAAACAAAAGCAGAAGAAACAAAAGCAGAGGAAAAACAAGGGGCAAGAATACAAGATACAAAAACAGAGACGTCTCAGGTTATGGAAAAACAGGCGGAAGAACAAAAAGAAATTCAGATTGATGCGGATCTGATGTCATTTTTAGATGCCAGAGATTATGCAGAAAAGTTAGAGATTTTATATGCGATTCGCAATAAAGTGGATGATCAGATGATGACACATATTGAGATTTCGATGGATCTTCCGGTAGGAGAAGGAAGCATTGATGATCGAATCAGTGCCGTAAAGTATTCCCTCCAGACGATGGCTCGTTTTGAGACTCGCCGCTTGCGCTAAAAGAAGAGAAAAATGGTTCCGAAAGGAGTATGGCAGGAATGAAGCCATATTTTTTTCGGAACCATTTGTTTTTAGGAGATTAGGAAAGTACAGTCTTGCTGTCCTGACAGAATGGTATGTAGGATGGTTACGTTCACATCCCGGTTAAGGACAGACGAAAATAAGTGTTGAAACCATCCGGCTGAACATTCGCAGTAGGATTCTGGCATATCTTTGGCATTTTTAGCAATACCACAGTAACAGCGGGTATAGACTGCGTGGATGCCATCCTCCTCTCGGGTAAGATGTCCGCCTCCAATGCCCTGTTCATTTAAAAGGGAAAGAAAAAGATCCAAATCACCTCCAGCTTCCTCATATAGGGCGGATGCCTTTTTTAGCACAGAGTCTGACAGACAGTTACAGCGACGCATGATCGGAGCAATGTCCTCATGGTTTGATATTAACAGGTTCAGACATTCCCCGATTTGCTTTGCCTGTTTTTTCGGTGTAGCCTTTGGAACGGATAATAAAATCTCGGATGTTTTAGCGGTGAGTTCTGGATCGCAGGACTTGGCAATGGATGCCTGTAGTCTTTCGGTTTTGGTGCTCATAATAATTCCTCCTTAGAAAAAGTCAAATGAGATTTGTTCATAGCTGTTACAGTGGTACTCGTGAAGATATGCAAAAATGTCGTCCGGGTGATAGAGAATGTGATTTGCCTTGCAAGTATCCCGAAACTGCTTCATCAGTGCTTCATTATGCGGGCTGTTGACCTGATAGGCATTTCCGAAAGTTTTGATATATCGCTCTTTCATTCCCGGAAAATACTCGTCTAATTTCTGATAGAAATATTCCCGGTTCCCTTCCCGCAAGGTAAGGCCCATGTTAAAACAGATAATGCCATAAACCTTTGCCTCAATACAGGCATCTAACAGGGCAGACAGATTTTCTTTTGTATCATTGATAAAGGGCAGAATCGGGGATAGCCAGACAACAGTAGGAATGTGGTGATCCCTGAGAACCTTCAGCACTTCGATACGCTCTTTTGTGGTGGAAACGTTAGGCTCCAGAATCTTGCAAAGGTCATCATCGAAGGTTGTCAGGGTGATTGCAACCACACATTTTGTTTTTTTGTTAATAGAGCATAACAGGTCTAAGTCCCTTAAGATACGGGAGGATTTCGTCTGGATGGCAACTCCGAATTCATACTTGTCGATTAAGGAAAGGCATTTTCTTGTGATTTCAAGTTTTTCTTCTAACGGGTTATAGGAATCGGACATAAAACCGGTTGTGATCATGCATTTATTTCGTTTACGCATTAGCGCCTGTTCTAGCAGTTCCGGGGCATTGATCTTGATCTCGATATCCTCGAAGTCATGAGTCATCTGATAGCATGCACTGCGGGAATCACAGTAGATACAGCCGTGTGTACAGCCGCGATAGAGATTCATTCCGTTTGTAGCGGACAGAATGCCTTTTGCCATTACTTTATGCATGGTAGACTCCTTTCAAATGTTTATTTATGAGAAGTAGATATTGCTGAAAAGATATACGTATTTCACAAAAGGATAACCAATTTTGCCACCATGCGGTTCAAAAACTGGGGGGGAGATTGTTTTAACGGGATACGATAGTTTGCTTTTCAGTTAGTACTAGAATATCATAGATTTGTGACGACATAGTGTCATATTAGAAAGATTTTGGAAAATTTCTGACGTCTGCTTTGCTGCTCAGAATAATGAAAAAATGACGGAAAAAGGATTGGTTAGGCCAGTTTATAAGTGAAATTAATCATGCTTATGAATGGAAAAAATGTGGGATACGTCTTACACAAAAAGGAAAGAGGCGATTGATTTTTTTTTGTAGGAATTACCGAAATTGAAACCGCATAAAAAGAAAGTGGGAAAAATCTCTTGTGCTTTTTTGGGGATTCGCTATAATTAAGTCAACAGGCCAAAAAGCCAGTAAAATCAATTAATAAGCGCTATTTATGGCATTCATAAGGAGCGCGGATAACAGGCTAGAAAGTATATACAAGGCTTCTGATTCGTGCTAGAAAAAGCGATGAGTCAGGGCATTACACAAGGAGGATATGGACAATGAAAAAGTTAGAACAGCTCTATGAAGGTAAGGCCAAGAAAGTATATAAGACAGATGTGGAAGATGTATTGATCGTAGATTATAAAGATGACGCGACAGCATTTAACGGCCTTAAGAAAGGTACTATTGTTGGAAAAGGTGTTATTAACAACAAGATGTCTAACCACGTTATGCAGTTATTAGAGAAAGAAGGCGTTCCAACTCACTATGTAGAGGAGTTAAGCGACAGAGAGACTGCAGTGAAGAAGGTTCAGATCGTACCGCTTGAGGTAATCGTAAGAAACGTATCTGCCGGAAGTTTTGCGAAGAAACTTGGCATTGAAGAGGGCAAAAAATTATTATGTCCAACCTTAGAATTCTCCTATAAAGACGATGCACTTGGTGATCCAATGATCAATTCCTATTATGCGTTAGCAATCGGCGCTGCAACAAAGGAAGAGATCGATACCATCACAAAGTACGCATTTAAAGTAAATGAAGTATTAAAGAAATACTTCGAAGGAATCGGCATTGAATTAATTGATTTTAAAATTGAGTTCGGAAGATATAAAGATCAGATCATCTTAGCAGATGAGATTTCCCCTGATACATGCAGATTATGGGACATCAACACACATGAGAAGTTAGATAAAGACCGTTTCAGAAGAGATCTTGGAAATGTGGAAGATGCATACAAAGAAGTATTTAAGCGTCTTGGAATTGCGACTGAATAAACGCAAGTAACTTAAATGCGAGGGAGACCACCAAAGAGGCAGGTTACATACGATTGGCTGCCTCTTCGGGGGCCTTTTCTCATCTTTGCGGATAGGCATATTATGCATCACGCCGGCAGGCGGTCAAGTAAGAAAGGACACAACCATGGAAAACAAAGTAGCTGATTTTATACCGGATGAACTGCATGAAGAATGCGGCGTTTTTGGTATTTATGATTTAGACGGCAATGATGTGGCGTCATCCATTTATTATGGATTATTTGCACTGCAGCACAGAGGGCAGGAAAGCTGCGGTATTGCAGTTAGTGATACACAGGGACCGAAGGGAAGAGTTCGTTCCGTAAAAGGAATGGGGCTTGTAAATGAAGTATTTACCCCAGAAAGCTTAGAGGAACTTCATGGTGATATCGGGGTTGGCCATGTACGGTATTCTACCGCAGGCGCAAGCAATATCGCCAACACCCAGCCTCTGGTACTTAATTATGTAAAGGGAACCTTAGCCCTTGCCCATAACGGCAACCTTGTCAATGCAATCGAGTTACGGAAAGAGCTAGAATATACCGGTGCCATTTTCCAGACCACAATCGATTCCGAAGTAATTGCGTACCATATCGCAAGAGAACGTTTGAACACAGCCAATGTAGAAGATGCGGTAAAGAATGCGATGAAGAAGATCAAGGGCGCATACTCCTTGATCGTAATGAGTCCAAGAAAATTAATCGGCGCAAGAGATCCATTTGGATTCCATCCTCTTTGTATCGGAAAGCGCGACAATGCGTATGTACTCGCAAGTGAGACATGTGCGTTAGATGCAGTAGGTGCGACTTTCATTCGTGATGTCGAACCGGGCGAAGTCGTAAGCATCACTCGTGACGGCATAGTATCGGATAAGACATTATGCCAGAAGAAGATTGCAAAATGTATTTTCGAATATATCTATTTTGCAAGACCGGACAGCTATCTTGACGGCGTGAACGTATATAACTCCAGAATCATGGCAGGAAGAATCTTAGCACAGGAACATCCGGTGGAAGCAGACTTAGTAGTAGGCGTTCCGGATTCCGGAAATGCAGCAGCCATGGGATTTGCGTTAGAATCCGGCATTCCTTACGGCATGGCATTTGTAAAGAACAGCTATGTAGGAAGAACCTTCATCAAGCCAAAACAGTCCATGAGAGAATCCTCTGTTCGCATTAAGTTAAATGTATTAAAGGAATCGGTAAAAGGAAAGCGTGTTGTCATGATCGATGATTCGATTGTAAGAGGAACCACCTGTGCAAGAATCGTGGGCATGTTAAAGGCAGCAGGAGCAAGCGAAGTGCATGTTCGTATTTCTTCTCCTCCTTTCTTATATCCATGTTATTTTGGAACCGATGTTCCAAGCGATGACCAGCTGATTGCTCATAATAATACAGTGGAACAGATCCGGGAATTGATCGGAGCCGATTCTTTAGGCTATCTGTCAGCGGACCGCTTAACAGAGTTAGTGGAAGGCGACTGCGGTATCTGCGATGCATGCTTTACTGGAAACTATCCGGTAGAACCTCCAAAAGAAGACATTCGTGGAGAATTTGATAAATAGCGCTATATAAGAATTGGTTATGAGTTTATGAAATATAATAATAACGCCTTCTGTTGACAATGGAGGGCGTTATGGTAGGATAGATACGAAATAAGGAGTAGCCAAAGCTTTAGCGGAAGCTAACTCCAGAAAAGAGCACGTAAAGTGAATTGGAGGATAACGACATGAGTCAAGACAAATATGTAAGCCCATTATCCGAACGTTATGCAAGCAAGGAAATGCAGTATATCTTTTCACCGGATATGAAATTCCGCACCTGGAGAAAGCTATGGATCGCGTTAGCGGAAGCAGAGCATGAATTAGGACTTCCGGTAACCAAAGAGCAGATTGAGGAATTAAAAGCGCATCAGGATGATATTAACTATGAAGTGGCACAGGAAAGAGAACGTTTAGTGCGTCACGATGTTATGTCCCATGTGTATGCGTATGGCGTACAGTGTCCAAATGCAAAAGGAATCATCCATCTTGGAGCAACTTCCTGCTATGTTGGCGATAATACCGATATTATCGTAATGACAGAAGCTCTAAAGGTTGTAAAGAAAAAGTTGATCAACGTGATGAACGAGCTTTCCAAGTTTGCGATGGAATATAAGGATCTTCCAACATTGGCATTCACTCATTTTCAGCCTGCACAGCCAACAACTGTTGGAAAGCGTGCAAGCCTCTGGTTAATGGAATTAAAGTTAGATTTAGAAGATTTAGATCATATGATCGATTCCATGAAGTTATTAGGATCTAAGGGAACAACCGGAACGCAGGCAAGCTTCCTTGAGTTATTTGACGGAGATCATGAGAAGATCAAGAGATTAGATCAGATGATCGCCGAGAAGATGGGATTTGCAGAATCCTTCCCGGTTTCCGGACAGACTTATTCCAGAAAGATGGATACAAGAGTGTTGAATGTGTTGGCTGGCATTGCAGCAAGTGCACATAAGTTCTCGAATGATATCCGTTTATTACAGCATTTAAAAGAAATCGAAGAGCCATTTGAAAAGAATCAGATCGGTTCTTCCGCTATGGCATATAAGCGCAACCCGATGAGAAGCGAACGTATTGCTTCTTTAGCACGTTACGTGATGGTAGACGCCCTAAATCCTGCGATCACGTCCGCTACCCAGTGGTTTGAGAGAACACTCGATGATTCCGCGAATAAGCGTATCAGCATTCCGGAAGCATTCCTTGCAGTGGATGGCATTTTAGATCTTTATTTAAATGTGGTAGACGGCCTTGTGGTTTATCCTAAGGTAATCGAGAAACGTCTTCGCTCTGAACTTCCTTTTATGGCGACTGAGAATATTATGATGGATGCGGTAAAGGCAGGCGGAGACAGACAGGAACTTCATGAGAGAATCCGTACGCTTTCTATGGAAGCAGGCAGAAATGTGAAGGAGCTTGGTCTTGAGAATAACCTTCTTGAACTGATCGCAGCAGATCCTGCTTTTAATATGACAATCGAGGAACTGAATAAGACGATGGACCCATCCAAATATGTAGGCCGCGCTCCAGAGCAGACCGAAGAGTTCATCCGCGACGTGATCACCCCAATCCTCACCGCCAACCAAGACGTCCTCGGACTGAAGGCCGATATCAAAGTTTGATGTTGAATTGATGTCGTTCGGGTACCAGACAGCGCATGACGAGGCAAGGTGTTAGCAATGTTCGGACGCGAGAGCGGACAAAAAAGGGGGCGGCGTCTTTCTCTAGCAGACAGGAATGCACTGTCTGCTAGCGAAAGACGCCGCCCCCTTTTTTGTTCGTCTCGAGCCGGACATTCGCTAACACCTTGCCTCGTCATGCGCTGTCTGGTACCCGAACGACATCCCAAGACGTTTCTTCGAAACGTCTTGGATGCAGCTACTCACTGAGGTGGCGCGGCGGAAAGGACTCTTCAAAAGAAATTCAGAGATGCTTTAGAGAGGCTTTGAAGGGGCTTGGGGTGAGATGCGTTAGCTACTTTAAGGCGGCTTTAGAGCGGCTATGAGGGCTAAGAATAGTGATTTGAAGGTAACAGGAAGGCAAGGAATGTGAACTTAAGTTATTTTGGAGAAGATAGAGAGGTTTAAAAAATTGGATTTATAGTAATGGAATGAGCAGTAAGAGAATGATGCGGAATGAGAAAGCTGTGGAATTTAACAAGAAATATAAGGGAGATAAGGAGTGATGGATAAGATGATAGAATTGCTACAGGATAAACTTCCGGAGTTTGAGGTAGTACCGATTTCAAAGAAGAATGTATGTGATGTTTGGGAAATGATGAAAGGGAATGAATATTTTTATTCAAGAACGCAGGACCATGAGGTGACACGGAAGGAATGTGTGGATGATATTACAGCACTACCTCCGGGGAAAGGACTGGAAGATAAGACATATGTAGGGATTTATGAAGGAAGTGAGTTGATTGCTGCTGTTGATTTAATTGCCGGATATCCTGACGAGAAAACAGAATATCTTGGTCTGCTTATATTAGCGGTCCCAAAGCATGGACTCGGTATAGGAAAGAAGATCCTTGATGTAATTACGACAAGCGCAAAAGAAAAGGGATTTGAGTACATAGAACTGGCTTGTCACAAGACAAATGAAATTGGATTTGCATTCTGGTCAAAGAATGGTTTTGAAGTGATTCGAACTTCAGAGCGCAATATAGATGGAAAGGTTTATACGTTGCTTTCAATGAGAAAACAGATATAGAAGAAAAAAATGTTATGGAAAAATGGAAGAGCTGTTAGATGTGTCCAGACAATCCATATCGAAATGGGAGTTTCAAAGATGGCACCAATGAATTTTGGAGAGTCTGTCTTATGTAAGACGCTCTTTCTTGATCACGACAACATAGAGGAAACACAGGATCGCCATTAGAAGGAAAGTAAGTTCATACGCTACATTTGCTGTGTTCTCATTTAATGTCTCTAATACAATTGTGTCGGCTACAGCGCCGGCAGCATCGATGAAGCAATAAAGGATTGGGAATAAAAGCGCGATGATGCTCCTGCTGAATAAATCTGAACCGCTCCAGCATAGGAGAGCAGCCAGCGCAACCCAAAACCACATAATAATTACCTCTTTTACAAAATATTGTGCATATGCACGAAATATGTCCTATTTGCTTTAAAATGATGAAAATGGGAGGTATTATATCTGAAATCAGAAAAAAATTTTAAGAAAGAGTGTAAAAAAAAATATGTTTTTGATTGTGCACTTTTTTATTCAGAATTAGGAAAAATGGAATGAATTGGTCGAGCAATTTTTGTATCGCAAAGTACGACAAAAACCTAATGTGCAATATGTACAAAGCAAAACCACAAAAATAGATATATTTACAAAATATGTAAAAAATAATTTTTGGGGGTTCTATTTTTAAAAAAAACGCATATAATTGCGATTAGGTGGTGATAAATATGATGATGAAAATTTTCACAAATGAATTGCTTAAAGAAGAAGAGCTGGACTTCACACGTTGGGAGACTTTTAACGGGGATTATGTCGATATCTCTATGGTGGGAACTCCTTACATAGAGAGATGCATGGATATGCTTGAACAATTTATGGAGCGTTATCCAGCTCATAAGAATTATCCTATCTGGAAGCAGTATATGGAGATTTTTGAGGACGAGTTACAGAGTCGAGAAACTGAACTGATAGGATCATTTTAGGAATGGGGAAAGTTATCTTCCTTTCATTATAGTAAGAATCAAATTCCGGAAGGAATCTTCAAAACGCACATCATCCTCAGATGTGCGTTTTTTAGGTCCTTTTCCGTGGAAGGCATGCCCTTTCCGACGGCGGCCTTCTTTGGCCAGATGGCGTTCAAATAACATCCGATCGATATTGTCGTTGGTATAGCAAAGACCGCTCTGATGGATAGCATAGGCTCCCTTTCCAAGTGCCATGGCAGCTACTCCATAGTCCTGAGTGACGATGATGTCACCTTTCGTGGCATGATTCATCAGTGCAAAATCTACGGCATCCGGTGCTTTGCTGACGGTAATGACTTTACTGTATTCAGAATAAAGTTCATGGCTTGTGTCCGTGAACATATAAACAGATAATGCATATTCTTTCGCTATTTTCTCAATAATTCCCTTAACGGGACAGGCATCCGCGTCTACTAATATATTCAATAAAACAACCTCCTTATATAATGAAATATTGTCTCCCGGCAAGCCGGTCATGTATGGTGATGCTTGTACGGGAAGAGTTACTATAGTATATGAGTACTATAACAGCATTTAGACATGATTAGAAGAATTATTGGAGATTTTTCTTCTTCTATTGTATAATACTTGATATTAATCTGATTGCCGGTCATTTGCATGTCAGTCACAAGGGAAAGAGTGCGAATGGCAGAGGCAACGTGTAAAGAAATGAGTTTATAAAGGAAAATGAGGTGCAAGGATGATACACACTTTAGTCGAAAAGCAGAGAGCATTTTTTGAAACGGACCAGACAAAGGACATTAATTTTCGCAGACTTGCTTTATTAAAGCTGCGGACCGGAATTAAAAAACATGAATCGGAGATTTTAGAGGCGTTAAAGAAAGATTTATGCAAAGCAGAGTTTGAAAGTTATATGACAGAAATCGGAATGGTACTCGACGAAATCCGTTTTGCATTAAATCATATGGAGTCCTGGGCAAAGAAAAAGTATGTATGGACACCGATTTCCCAGTTCCCATCCGTCAGCTTCGTCATGAGTGAGCCATATGGCGTGACACTGATTATGGCTCCCTGGAATTATCCGTTCCAGTTATGTCTTTCTCCGCTGATTGGGGCATTGGCAGCAGGAAATACGGCTGTTTTAAAGCCTTCCGAATTAGCACCGGCTACAAGCGAGATTATCGCGAAACTGATTAAGAACTGTTTTGAGGAAGAATATGTGGCGGTTGTAGAAGGCGATGCTGATGTCAGCAAACGAATCTTAGAAGAGCGTTTTGACTATATCTTCTTTACCGGTGGCGTTTCCATTGGCCGGATTGTGATGCAGGCAGCGGCAAAACATCTGACACCGGTCTCCTTAGAGCTTGGCGGCAAGAGCCCTTGTATCATTGATCGCACCGCAGATTTAAAAGTGGCTGCAAGAAGACTGATGTTCGGTAAGATCGTAAATGCCGGTCAGACCTGTGTGGCGCCGGACTATATATTTGTTCATGAAGCAGTGAGGGATGCATTTGTACAGGAAATGAAAAAAACGATCGCTGAATTTTTAGGAGAGGATCCTCTTAAAAATGAAAACTATCCGAAGATTATCAATGCCCGTCATTTTAACCGCATTATCGGGTATCTTACGGGAGAGGAAATCCTTGCTGGCGGAGAGTATGATGCTAAGACATTAAAAATTGCACCGACCCTCTTAAATCAGAGCAGTCCGAGCGCGCCGGTTATGAAGGAAGAGATCTTTGGGCCAATTCTTCCGGTTATCAGCTATACCAGTATCCAGGAAGTGATCCGCTATATCCGGAAGAATGAAAAACCATTGGCGTTGTATCTGTTTACAACGAATAAGAAGCTAGAGGAAAAAGTGTTAGGGCAGGTATCCTTTGGCGGCGGATGCATCAATGATACGATTATTCATGTAGCAAGTCCTTATATGGGATTCGGCGGTGTTGGAAACAGTGGAATGGGGGCATATCACGGAAAGCTAAGTTTTGAGACGTTCAGCCATAAGAAAAGCATCGTGAAGAAAGCCAATTTCCTGGACATTCCAATGCGTTATCATCCATATACAAAGCAGAAATATAACTTAGTCCGTAAGTTTTTAAAGTAGTTATGTACTCGGAAAGGCAGTAATATGAATTTAAATCTGGAATACTATAGAATCTTTTACTATGTAGCAAAGTTTGGAAGCATCACCGGAGCAGCGAATGAGCTTTGTATCTCACAGCCCGCAGTCAGTCAGGCCGTAAGACTGTTGGAGAAGAATATAGGGGCGGCACTATTTGTGCGAAACCCGAAAGGAGTCCGCCTGACCAAGGAAGGAGATGTGCTTTATTCCTATGTGAAGGCGGGATATGAGCAGATTTTAGAGGGGGAACACCGTCTTAAGAAGATGCTTAATTTAGAATGCGGGGAAATTCAAATCGGAGCAAGTGATATGACCCTGCAGTTTTATCTGCTGCCATTTTTGGAGAAATTCCATATGCAGTATCCGGATATTAAGGTCCGTGTAACAAACGGACCGACGCCTGAGACAATACGCTATTTAAAAGAAGGAACAATTGACTTTGGAATCGTCAGTGGACCACTTGAAAAATCCGAAGAGTTAGAGATGAAACCGGTACGGGAAATTGAAGATGTATTTGTGGCAGGCAGCCGTTTTGAAAGCTTAAAAGGGCAGGAGCTTTCCTTCTCGGATATCACGTCCCTGCCATTAATCTCGCTTGAAAAGAATACAAGTACCCGTAAGTTCATTGACTTGTTCTTAAAGAAAAATGAAGTCAAGATCGTTCCTGAATTTGAATTGGCAACAAGTGATATGATCGTGCAGTTTGCACTTAGAAATTTAGGAATCGGGCTTGTAGTAAAGGATTTTGCAAAACCATATCTGGAAAGCGGGGAATTGTTCACGCTTTCCTTCAAGGAGCAGATTCCAAAACGTAATTTCTGCATCGTGACGAATAAAAAAGACGGCCTTTCCAATGCAGCAGGAAAGCTGTTAGCGATGATGGAGCAAAGCACGTATACCGAAGGGTGACATTAAAAAGGTTTGAAGTTCCGTTGAAAAAATGGAAAATAGGTATAGAGAAGCAGAAACTATTTTCAGAAAAGTAGAAATTATTACAAAAAAAATAGGTAATACATACCAGTAATTTTCATAGTAGTTATTGTAATAGTTGCGAAAAATATTTATAATAGGGGACATAAACTAGTATCACTTATAGTTTTGGATTTACAATGCGAAGAAAGGTTGGTATCAAAGAATGGTGACAGATAAGACAAAACCAAACACAGACAAAAAAGGCACAGATTTAGAGAACCACGAATCAAACAAAAACGCTTGGAACAAGTATACAGATGCTCAGTTAGCATCCGTATTTGAATTAAGCGAAGGCTATAAGAAGTTCATCTCCGACTGCAAGACAGAAAGAGAATGCGCTCTTGAAGTAATCCGTCAGGCTGAAGCAGAAGGCTACAAAGATTTAATGAAGGTAGATTCCGTAAAGCCAGGTGATAAAGTATACTATAACAATATGGACAAGGCAGTTGCTCTTTTCTTAGTAGGTTCTGAACCTTTAGAAAAAGGTATGAAGTTATTAGGTGCTCATATTGACTCCCCAAGAATCGACTTAAAGCAGGTTCCTTTATATGAAGATACTGAAATGGCTTTATTCGACACTCATTACTACGGCGGAATCAAGAAATATCAGTGGGTAACACTTCCACTTGCAATTCACGGCGTTGTTTGCAAAAAAGACGGCACAACTGTAAATGTTGTAATCGGTGAAGATGATTCGGATCCAGTTGTAGGCATCACGGATCTTTTAGTACATTTATCCGCAGATCAGATGGATAAAAAAGCGGCTAAAGTAATCGAAGGTGAAGATTTAAATGTATTAATCGGAAGCCAGCCTTTAAAAGGAAAAGAAAAAGAAGCAGTTAAAGCAAACATCTTAAAATTATTAAAAGAAAAATATGATTTCGAGGAAGCAGACTTCCTTTCTGCTGAATTAGAAGTAGTTCCAGCCGGAAAAGCAAGAGACTTCGGTATCGACAGATCTATGGTTATGGGCTATGGCCAGGATGATAGAGTTTGCTCTTATACATCTATGAAAGCTTTATTTGAATTAGAAAGCATTGACCGTACTGCAGTATGCATCTTAGTAGATAAAGAAGAAGTAGGAAGTATCGGTGCAACTGGTATGCATTCCAAATTCTTTGAAAATGCAGTAGCAGAATTAATGGATAAGTTAGGACAGTACTCTGAAATCAAGCTAAGAAGAGCATTCCAGAACTCCCATATGTTATCTTCTGACGTTTCTGCAGCATTTGATCCAAACTATCCAGCAGTAATGGAAAAGAAGAACTCCGCTTACTTCGGACGTGGTATCGTATTCAACAAATACACAGGTTCCAGAGGAAAGGGCGGCTGTAATGATGCTAACCCAGAATATATCGCAAAACTTCGTGCAGCTATGGAAGCACACGGTGTAAACTATCAGACAGCAGAACTTGGCAAGGTTGACCAGGGCGGCGGCGGAACAATCGCTTACATCATGGCTCAGTATAACATGGAAGTGATCGATAGCGGTGTTGCAGTTCTTAACATGCATGCTCCATGGGAAATCACAAGCAAAGCCGATATCTACGAAGCAAAAGAAGGCTATGTGGCATTCTTAAAGCAGCTGTAAGAGATAGACACGAACTTTGCAGCTGATTTTGGGCGGGAAGACTGGTGAGTCCGGGCTTTCTGACAAGTCATGCAGCTTTGCTTCGATTCGGATGTACTATTTTTCTAATCGTAATCCTCTTGACGTTAAACAAGCGGAAAAAGGGCAAACTCCTCGTTCCTCGTCAGACAGTGCCCTTTTTCCGCTTAACGTCAATAGGATTTCGATAAGAAAAATTAGCACATCCTCATAGGCGCAAAGCTGCATAACTTGTGAAAAAGCCCTAATTCAGGCGGTAAGCCCAAAATCAGCTGCAAAGTTTTTTTGTGTTTTTAGCTTCGTTTGAATTGAAATTTGCTTTTTTAGTTGTTATTAGATAGAATGAGTAAGAGATTTGCATGGAGGCAAAGTATAGAGGTTTATTTTATTTTGCTACATGCTTTTTTTATGCTTTGGAATGCCGAAACGGAATAGCCTTCGAGATAATTGAAAACAATCTAGGATTGGTATGGACTATAGAGAATCAGATCGTTATGCTATGAAAATAGTGATAGATGGCATAGGGGCGATTACGGATAAAGGCGAGTTATAGAGTGTTAGAGAAATAGGAAGATTAAGAAGGTAAAAAATTACGCAAAGAAGAAAAGATAGCAAGGTAATGCAAGGCAGGATAGGAACGAAAGATAAAGAAAAAGACAGAGAGATTAGATAAGAAGTAGAGGAATCGGAATATGGAAACAAAGACTATTAGAATTAAGTATCATTCAAATGAAATCGATAAGCTGACTTATATTGATGGAAAGAGCGACTGGATTGATTTAAGAAGTGCGGAACATGTGGAGATGAAACAGGGCGAATTTAGACTGATCAAGCTTGGGATCTCTATGGAACTTCCAGAAGGTTATGAAGCAGTGATCGTGCCAAGAAGCTCTACTTTCAAAAACTTCGGAATTATTCAGACAAATCATATGGGCGTTGTGGATGAGACTTACTGCGGAAATAATGATGTATGGATGATGCCAGCGTTAGCGATGAGAGATACTGAAATTCAGGTGAATGATCGTATCTGTCAGTTCCGTATTCAGAAACATCAGCCAAAGATCATGTTTGAAGAGACAGATGATCTTGGTAACAAGGACCGTGGCGGAATCGGAAGCACAGGCAAGAACTAAAAATTTAAAAGCAACATTAGGATAAAGAGGAATAGAGAGTATGCAGGCGATGGAATTGACGATGCTTGGGACAGGGAATGCGATGGTGACAAAGTGTTATAATACCTGTTTCCTGTTAAAATGTAATGGTGAGTATATGTTAACGGATGCCGGTGGCGGCAATGGGATTATGGTGCAGCTTGAAAAGGCTAGAGTTTCTTATCAGGATATTCATACCATGTTTATCACGCATGGACATACAGACCATGTGATGGGTGCTGTGTGGGTGATCCGTAAGATTGCAACCCTTATGGAAGGCGGCAAGTATGATGGAGACTTCCATATTTACTGCCATGATGAAGTAAAACATATGCTTATGACTTTCTGTGAAATGATGCTGGTAGCAAAGTTAGTGAAGCATATTGGAAAAGAGATTCAGATTCATGTTGTAGAAGATGGAACTGAATTTAAAGCACTTGGTCTTTCCTTTACGGCTTTTGATATTGGGTCCACAAAGATCAAACAGTTTGGATATCAGATGAAGATGGAGGATGGCAGAACGCTTACCTGTATCGGAGATGAGCCATACAATGAAAGATGCAGTTCTTATGTGACAGGAACAGACTGGCTGTTATGTGAGGCATTCTGTCTATATGAGGACCGTGACGTATTTAAGCCATATGAAAAGCATCATAGTACCGCAATGGATGCCGGAAAGCTTGCAAACGAGCTTGGAGTCAAGAATCTTATTCTATACCATACAGAGGATAAAAATCTGGCAGTCAGAAAGGAACGATATACATTAGAGGCGAAACAGAACTTTGATGGAGCTGTATTCGTTCCGGATGATTTAGACACGATTGCAATCCAGTAGCCTGTATTTTCTATAAGGGACTTTAAGATGAAGTCAGATAAGGAAAGAAGGTTACCAAGAGAATAAAAAGAAGATAGCGAAAATAGTTCTTATAGGATAGAACTGTTTTCGCTATTTTTATATATAAGTACAAAATAATTTTATTGAAATGGAAAATAAGATGTGGATTGCAACTGAAAAAAGATGTGAAGTACATATAATTAAAAAAATATTATAAACAAAATAGGAAATTGATTCGATATAGTAATGGGGGCAGTACCATTACTAGTTTGAAAATAGAAGAATGAATTTGGTGCTATTTCAAATGACAAAAGAAGAGGAGATACAAATGAAAAAGCAGGAATGGAAAAAGAAGCTTGCGACAGTGCGGGTAAATCGACTGGTTCCACGTTCAATGGTAAGAAAAGTGGCATATATGGGAACAATCAGTTTAATACTCATTATTGCTATGAGTATTATGGTAATTGCCATACAGAAGAGCACAAAGAGGAATTTTAGTCTTACACTGGGAATCATGGAAGCCAATGAAAGCATGGATCAGGATTATTTTCTAAATCTTCAGTACCTTGACTCATTTGATACAGGATTGCTAGAAGAAATGAGAGAGAATATGATTGTTGCTAGGGAGAGCCTGGAGAATGTAAAGGTAAGCGGCGCGTATAAGAACGATGTTGATGCAATCATCCAGAATATCAATCAGTACAGTGACAATATGAAGCAGATCATTTCCAATAACGCAGAACTGAGTGCAGAAGGTTCAGGCGTTCGAAAACAGTTGAATGATGTTTCAGCGCAGTTAGAAGGGGAAGTTTCGAACATGAATAGTGTTGCATCCTGGGCTGATTTGGGAATGGATTCTGTGAGTGTGATGGAACACAGCGTGGAAGTGGTTGATGGAAAAGAGTATATTAAGGCAGTTTACCATGGAACCATGCCAGACTGCGGAAGACGTGACAGATTTTTAGTGCGTGTTGGAGCGGTTGGAGTAGATTATGCGGCTAACGTGTATTTAACGGAAGTGGCTTTTTCTAAAGGTGACGTAACAGAAATCATCAACTTTAAAGATAATATGCAGGGCATTTTCGACTATTCTTACGGAAATCGATTAGTAGGGGTTACAGAAGTAGAATTTGCAGGAAAAAACGCAATTGCAGCAAACTGTAATTTTGCAGCCGCAACTCAGTCATGGGACGAAGTTGCAATCGCTATTCCAACTTCACAGTTCAATGTGGAAGATTACGATAGCGTAAGTTATACGGTTTACTTTGAAAACTGGGATCAGGTTCAGTGGATCGCTATGGGGGCATCTTTAGATGGAAAGTACGATTTCTACGGAGCATATTCTACTATTCTGTCTAATACACAGTCATACAATGCATATGTAGCTTACGGAAATGAAGAAGAGGCGGCTAATATGTATGATGTGATTTTAAGTGATATCGCAGTCTTTTTAGAAAACACAGGCATATACGTAAGTAAAAATGAACCACAGACAGCCGGAAAACAGCTGATGCAGCAGTATCAGGAACTTCTTACAGAATTAAAAACCAAAAACGATCAGAGCGTTTCTATGAATTATGAAAACGAACAGCTTAAGACAGGCATAAAGACTTCGTTAGCTGAGCTGGAAGCCTCTATTATGGACGATGTAAATAAATCGGCAACTAGAAGCATTGTAATAGTATCCGTATTCAGCCTTGTAGCAGTTGCGATTATTACCGGGTTAGGTGCTTGGATTATATTAGGAATTAAAAAGAATATGAATAATTTCTCTGATATTTTACAGCAGGTAGGAGAAGGCAATCTAAAGGTTCGTGCAGAAGATAAAGGCCAGGATGAATTCGCGAAGTTTGGCAGTATTTTAAATCATTTCTTAGAACAGCTATCCGGTACATTAGGTGCTGTTCAGAAAGTATCAAAAGAGCTGAATGTAAAGAATAATGAGATTTCCGATGCTATTAAATTAGTGGTACAGGGATCGGATCATCTGGAATCAGACGAACAGCAGAAAGGTATCCTTCAGCTACAGCGGATGTTTGAGGAAATCGGAAGCAGCGTTGCTAACCAGAGCGCTAGCACAGAAGAATCACTTGCAAGTCTGTATGAGATCTTAGAGGCGAGCAGACATGCAGTGGAAGAAATCAATGAAACAACTGAAGTATCTGAAAATTCATTAAAACTGGTGCAGGAAGGCGCAGCCGAAGTTGTAGTATTAACAGATAAAATGGATGGGATCGCAAAGAGCGTTGAACAGGCATCCGAAGAGATTATGGAACTGATCGATGATTCTAAGAAGATCGAACAGGTATTAGAGGCAATTGAAAATCTGGCAAGTCAGACAAATCTTCTGTCCTTAAATGCATCCATTGAAGCAAGCCGTGCCGGAGAAGAAGGACGCGGATTTGCAGTTGTTGCAAATGAAGTTAAGAAACTGTCCGGTGAAACAACAAATGAGACACAGAAGATTAGTGAAATTATCAACAGCATCAATACAAAGATCAGACAGGTACAGAAAGCGAATGAGCAGGTAATCGCTCATGTGCAGGAAACACATAAGATCACAGAACAGTTCTCAGCAGTTATTCAGAATATGAATGATTCTACTGTATTAAGTGCAGAATGCATCGCAAACTTACGAAATCGTATGAATGATCAGATGGCAAGCACAGAACAAATCGTGAAAGCAGTGGATCAGATCAGTGTAGATGCGCAGGATATTCAGAACAAGACAATGGAAACAGGAGAGATTTCCAAGAATCTGTCTAATATGTTAGTAGAAAATTTAGAACATGTGGAAGAAATCACAGAGCATGGAAATAAGATGGAGGAGAGCATTCAGTTCTTTGAAATCTAGTATAAACATAATCTATAATTATATATAATATAATTAATATTGATTTTACTTATGTTATTATCTCATGTATAATACAGAAGTAATAGGGCATTGTAGCAAGGACTGTTACAGTGTCCTTTTTGTTTTTTTAAAAGGAAATCCGTAAGAGAAAATAGAGGCAGAGGCTGCTTTCTAGAAAAAGAATGTGCAAAAAAAGCACAGTTCCGATAAAAGGAGGAAAATGTTTATGGTAAAAGCAATTGTAGGTGCAAACTGGGGCGATGAAGGAAAAGGTAAGATTACAGATATGTTAGGTCAGGAAGCGGATATTATCGTTCGTTATCAGGGCGGAAGCAATGCTGGTCATACAATCATCAATGAATACGGTAAATTCGCACTTCATTTATTACCATCCGGTGTATTTTATAAGCATACCACCAGCGTAATTGGAAATGGTGTAGCATTAAACATTCCTTATTTATTCAAAGAAATCAAATCCATTGTGGACCGTGGCGTTCCAATGCCTAAGATTTTAGTATCCGATCGTGCACAGATCATGATGCCATATCATATCTTATTCGATCAGTACGAAGAAGAAAGACTTGGCGGTAAATCCTTTGGTTCTACCAAATCCGGTATCGCACCATTTTATTCTGATAAATATGCGAAGATCGGTTTCCAGGTATCTGAATTATTTGACGAAGAGTTATTAAGAGAAAAAGTGGACCGCGTATGCGAAATGAAGAATATTCTGCTAGAGCATATGTATCATAAGCCATTAATCGATAAAGATGAATTATTTGCAACATTATTAGAGTACAGAGATATGGTAGCTCCATATGTAGCTGACGTATCCGCATTCTTACATGAAGCAATCAAAGAAGGAAAGAACATTTTATTAGAAGGCCAGTTAGGAGCCTTAAAGGATCCTGATTTCGGTATCTACCCAATGGTTACTTCCTCTTCTACCTTAGCTGCATACGGCGCAATCGGAGCAGGTATCCCTCCATATGAAATCAAGGATATCGTAAGCGTTGTTAAAGCATATTCCTCCGCAGTAGGCGCAGGTGAATTCGTAAGTGAGATCTTCGGAGAAGAAGCAGACGAATTAAGAAGACGTGGCGGTGACGGCGGCGAATACGGTGCAACAACAGGCCGTCCAAGACGTATGGGATGGTTTGATGCAGTAGCAAGCCGTTATGGATGCAAAATGCAGGGTGCGACAGAAGTGGCATTAACTGTTCTTGATGTACTTGGATATTTAGATGAGGTTCCAGTTTGTGTTGGTTATGAAATCGATGGCGTTGTGACAAAAGATTTCCCAACAACAGCAAAGCTTGCAAAAGCAAAACCAGTGTATGTAAATCTTCCAGGCTGGAAATGTGACATCCGCGGAATTAAGAAGTACGAAGATCTTCCGGAAAACTGCCGTGCCTACATCGAGTTCATTGAAAAGGAATTAGAAGTTCCTGTTACCATGATCTCCAACGGCCCAGGACGTGATGAAATCATCTATCGTAATAAATAGGCTAGTGTCTCACCAGATGGGAGTGCCTCACTAGGGGAGGAGAGGCCAGGAGGCGGCTGCGGATGAGGTCGGGTGACTTCTGACGTGCGCGGGTCGGATAGCCTTTCCAGAAAGACCCGGTGAAAAAATAAACCGGCTGCACGAGAAAACGGCGGCACGGGAAAGATTGTTCCATGTGTTCGGACGCATGAGCGGACAAAAGGCTTGCCGTTCTTTGCCTATCAGACAATAAATTGTCTGCTATTCAAAGAACTGCAAGCCTTTTGTTCGTCATGAGCCGGACACTTGGAAGAATCTTTCACGCGCCACCATTTTCTCGTACAGCCGGTCTATTTTTTTACCGGCTCTTCCCGGAAGAACTATCCGGCCCGCGCACGTCAGAAGTCACCCGACCTCATCCACAGCCGCCTCCTAACCTCTCCCTGCTGATAGAGAAATAGGGTTACAAATGATGATTGTAGATAATGATTTTAGATGATAATTTTAGATAACAATTCTAGATAATAATTCTGAGTGATGACTCTAGATGATAATTCCAGGTATTTGGGTGGTATTCTATAGAATTTTTTTAGGAGGGCGATTACTAAGGAGAAGGGTAGCTGCAAGTGCGCTGGTATTCGGAAAATGATAAGCATGGAAACTTCCTATTAAGGAGGTATAAAGAGGGGAATGGGAATATTTACATAACAAATAAGATAAGATAAGATAAGATAAGATAAGATAAGATGTAGAGGGTGGGAAACAAAGTGTAGGGAGCAGGATAAGTATCGGGACAGACGAAAGGAGAAAAGGAAAATGGAGTATCGTTATATTGAGGAGCAGGATGCGGAAGCATTTTTAGAGATGATGCATGGGCTTGATCGGGAGACGAAGCGTATGATGCTGGAGCCGGATGAGCGGACGAATGATGTAGAGAGTGTGAGAAAGATGATTAAAAGAAAACGGGAGAATGGGGATTTCTTTTTTATCGCGGAGGACGGAGATGAAATCGCGGGCATGATAACGGCTGAACGAGGCGAGTTTAGAAGGGTTCATCATACGGCATATATCGTGACAGGAATCCGGGAGAAATATCGTGGACAGGGAATTGGGAGCCGGTTTTTTAAGGAATTGGATCAGTGGGCATTGGAGAATCAGATTGTTCGGTTGGAATTGACCGTTGTGGGGGATAATGCGCCTGCTATTCATCTTTATGAGAAATCCGGCTTTAAAATTGAAGGAACGAGAGAGCATTCCATGTACATAGATGGTCAGTATTATGATGAATACTATATGGCAAAATTATTTCCACATAATTAGAGGAATAATTAAATAAAGGGATAAGCGAAAAGAATGGGCGATAATTCTTGATAAGAAAATAGTCCGAAAAATTTACATAGATAAGCTTGAGAGATGGTAGACATAAGAGGGCAAAAAGAAAGCAAAGATAAGGAAGAATAAAATCAGAGGATGGTTTTATTTTTGCTTATCTTTGCTTTTTCGTGCATTGTGTTTATTATGTGACAGGATTACTGGTTGACAAGCTGATTTAGCTCATCGGATATCTGCTGGATCTTTGAGACGAGATCGATCAGTGTATTCATTTCTGCCAGTTCTTTTGTTGTGTCGGCTTTTACAAGTTCGAGTGCTTTTTCATTTTCGGAACTGATGTTTCCTACTTTATGGATGATATGGATGATCTGTTCGGATGCGACGGATACTTCTTTGGTTGCATTGGTGATATCGAATACCTCATCATGCATAGTAGTGGCTGCTTCTTTTGTCTGAGCGGTAGAGGCAGCAGTATGTTCGATAAGGCTAAGACCATTGCTTACAAAATGGCTGCTCTGATCCATTGAGGCCTCGGCCATGGCACTGTTGTGAAGGACTTCATCGATGATAAGCTTGATATCTTCTACAGCAAGGCGTGTCTGTTCGGAAAGTCCTCGTATTTCTTCTGCTACTACGGAAAATCCTTTTCCGTGTTCGCCTGCGCGGGCAGCTTCAATTGCCGCGTTGAGGGCAAGAAGATTGGTTTGGGAGGAGATTCCGGTAATGACATCTACAATCTGACTGATCTGATTGGATTTTTCAGTAAGGCGTTTGATCCTATCTTTGCTTTCATCGGAACTCTTCTGAATCTGCTTCATTTCCTGAATCACTACGCTGATATTATCCTGGTTGGTCTTTGTCAGATTTTCAACCATATTGGATTTTTCGGAAATCTCAACGGTTCCGTTCACTAAGGATTCCATGCTCTTGGAGATATGCTGCATATGGGCGCTTACTTCAGACAGCTGTTCCACGGTTGTTTTTGCTCCATCTGTAACAGCAGCAGTATTGACCGCAATATTGGTATTGAGAGCAGAGTTTGTCCGAGACACGTCAGACAGCTTGTCTACGGCATGAAGCAGATAATCGGAAACGTCCAGTGACTTTTCCTTCATTTTTTTCATATGCTCAAGGAGGCTTACCTGTTCGTCAGCATTGATGAGATTCTTCTGAAGAGCAGAAGTACGTTTATTCAGACTCATAAATGCGGTGGACATCGCAAGCAGTCCAAGTGCTCTTGGCAGGATACCAAACAGATAAAGGCGGTGTGGTTCATAGAGATTTAAATCCGGTGTATAATTTAGTTTATTTGCAATGATCTGAGAAACAGAGAAAACAACGGTTGATAAGATCATCGCTATGTAGTTTAGCTTCTCTGAAAAATAAATGCTGGCTAGACACATTGGATATAAAAACACGATCATGGCATGCCAGTTCATGGTAATGATCATCATGCTGACCACTATGATGGAAAACACGATAAATATGTATTTTAAACTTGGATGTTTCAGTTTCAATATGTCTACCAGCAGAGTTGGTGACAATAGCAGAACAAAATTCGTCAAAAAGGAAATGAGCATGGCGTTCGGGTCAATGATAAATACTCCGGTCAGATTTAGGATGAATACTACAACCATAACGAGAAAAGTATTACGCATGATTTTAGAAATGAAGAGATTGGACGCATATTCTTCATTTCGTAATGTGTTAGTGTTTTCTTGGTTTATATAAAACTCCTTCTTTTGCGCATTTTAGTCTGGTATCCGATATGAATCAGTATGAAATGCTTTTGTCAGCAATTCATATGGTAACGATACCATGCCAAATAAGATACACTATACATATCGGATGATAGAGTAAAATAATAAACAAAAAAGAAAAAATCTTCAAAAAATTGCAATTAAATTCCGTATAAAAAAAACCACGAAAGGAATCTGCCTCTCGTGGTGAAAAATTTATAAAAGACTTTTTATTGTTCGATTGTCGGAATGTTTTCCTTAAAACCTTCCGAGTAATGTAACTCGTAATCAGAAGTGATGAATACCGCATAGGTATCTTCTAAAGAATTAATGAGTTCCAGACCTTTTTCGAGACCCAGTGCAAAACATACGGTGCTAAGTCCATCTCCATCTGTGGAATGATCAGAAATAATTGTCACGGATACTAAATCTGTGTTATACGGATAGCCGGTGGATGGATTTAAGATATGGTGATAGCTTATACCGTCTTCTACAAAGTAGCGCTCGTAGATACCGGAAGAAACAACGGATTTATCGGTTAATTCCATAACTGCGATTGTTTCGTTACGGTTTTCAAATGGTTTCTGAATGCCGACTTTGAATGCCGAACCGTCCGGTTTCTCGCCCACACAGAGCACATTGCCGCCGAGATTGATCATGGCACTGTTTACACCCTTGCTTAAAAGAAATTCTTTGATCTTATCGGCTACATAGCCTTTTGCGATGGCGCCTAAATCAATGCCCATTCCTTCTTTTTCTAATGTAACGGTTCTATTTTCTAATAGAACCTTTTCATAATCTATTTCACTTACCGCAAGCTCGATATCGGATGCTGGCGGAACTTTTGGAGAAGAGGAACTGAAGTTCCAAAGACTTGTGAGCGGTTCGACTGTGATGTCGAAAGCGCCATTGCTTAAGCGGCTGTAATAAAGGCCTTTTTCTAAAAGTCCATACGTGTCTTCTGAAACAGTGACAGGGATCAGCGCGCTTTCATTAATCTTGCTGATCTCGCTTGTAGCAATGGTTCGGCTTAACAGATTCTCATAATAATCACAAAGCTCTAATGCTTCATCGATGATAGATTCATCCGTACTGTCATACAGAGCGATGAAAACAATGGTATTTAATTTGAAAGCAGATTTGGAAATCGGGGTAGTTTGAACTTCGGCAGTATCAGAGTTCCCATTTGATCCCGATTCGTTATTTTTACTACAACCAGAAAATAGAAAAGTCATGCAGAAGACAAGAATCAGACTATAAGTAATTCTTCTTCTATGGGATAGTTTTTTCATTATTATTCTCCTTATAAAATCTATGCCTATTGTATGAGAATTACCGAGTAGTGTCAAGAATATTTCCACAAAACATGTAATAAATTTACATAATGTATAAACGGTTCAGCTTGCGTGATGTATTATTCCTACAATAAATACCTTTACGAATTGACTAAAACATGATATTATTTTTAATGCACCTTAGTCATAAATCGACAAAATTGTTTATTTAATAACAAAAATGGCTATGGTTACTCACAAAAAATTATGATTTGAGTGAAGGGAAGAGAGTATTATGACAAAGCAGAAAAGATGGATCGGCGTTACCGCACTTGCAGGTGTTACAGCAGTTGCTATCATTGCAGGAACAATGATCAAAAAGAATATGAATGCAGCACCTGATAATGCAATCGCAATCACAGAAGATGGAACAAATGCCGGCATTCAGGAAGTTACTACATTAACAGATGAAGCTGGAAACGTAACTGGATACAATGTAAAAGTAGAAACAGTTGGTTTCAACTCTGCAGATCCAATCGTTTTAGCTATCACATTCAATGCAGCAGCAGATGAAGTGACATCTCTAGAAGTAGTTTCTCAGTCTGAAACAGATGGTTTAGGCGCAAAAATTACAGAAGAAGCATTCTTAGCACAGTTTGCAGGTGTTAAGCTTCCTGTATACTTAGAAGGCATGGCTCCAGCGGCAGAAGAAACAACAGAAGCAGCAGAAGAAGAGACTCCAGCAGTAGAAGAAACAGCAGAAGATGTTGTTTATACAGACGGAGTTTACACAGCAGTTGGTGAAGAAGAAAACGGCTACACACCAGAAGTAACTGTAACAATCGCTGATGGCAAAATCGCAGAAGTAACAGTTGAAGCGAAAGATGCTGACGGAAACTTAAAGAGCGTATTATCTGAAGAAGGTGTATACGTAATGACAGAAAACGGTCCTACATGGGGCGCTCAGGCTCAGGCAATTGCTGACTTCATCGTAGAAAATCAGGGAACTAGCGCAATCACAATGGATGAAAATACAAAGACAGATGCAATCGCATCCGTAAGTATTAAAGTTGGCGGTTACGTAAAATTAGCAAATGAAGCTTTAGATCGTGCAGCAGGCAAAGAAACTGCATCTGCTAAGGAATTAGCAGATGGAACTTACTCTGTAGAAGGCGAAGAAGAAAACGGTTACACACCAGTTGTTTCCCTTACAGTAGAAGGCGGCAAGATTACAGCAGTATCTATCGATGCAAAAGATGCTGACGGCAACTCAAAGAGCGCATTATCTGAAGAAGGCGTATATGTAATGACAGAAAACGGTCCTACATGGGGCGCTCAGGCTCAGGCAATCGCTGATTTCATTGTAGAAAATCAGGGAACAGATGCAATCACAATGGACGCTGATACAAAGACAGATGCAATCGCATCCGTAAGTATCAAAGTTGGTGGTTATGTTAAATTAGTAGATCAGTTAATCGCGGAAGCTGCTGGTGAAGAAGTAGCAGTAGAAGAAACAACAGAAGAAACAACAGAAGATACCGCTGCATCTGCAGAAGGTACTCAGGTTGATGGCATCTCTGGTGCGACTATGTCTTCTAAAGCAGTAATCGCTGGTATTGAAAATGCACGCGACTACTTATTAAAAGCTGTTATCAAATAAGATAGCAATTCAATCTTTTCTATAATTGATATAGAAGGAAACGGCAAGATGAAGGATGGAGTCTCCATCTGTTATCTGTTAGATGTTTCAGGAAAAGTCCGAAATAAAGCATTTGATTATGCTTATGTTTCGGACTTTTTTATTTTTCAGCAAGGAAAAGTTTGTAACGTGCGTTTTTTCTTCATTATACATGTATTGACAAATATGGGGGATATTGGTACAATACTGAATAACATTAAAGCAGTAAAGTGAAAAAGAGTATAAAGGAGTCTTCTTATGAGTAAGATGGTTTTATCAATACTGGTTGAGAATACTGCAGGTGTATTAAGCAGAGTATCAGGCCTGTTTAGCAGAAGAGGGTATAACATCGACAGTCTTACGGTTGGTGTTACCGAGAACAAGGAATTTTCAAGAATGACGGTTGTCGTAAGTGGCGATGATCAGATATTGGAACAGATTCGAAAGCAGTTGGATAAGCTGGAAGATGTGGTGGAGATTAAGGAGCTTAAGGCGGACGAATCCGTATGCAGGGAACTGATCCTTGTGAAGGTTCATGCCAATGAATCGGAGAGACAGTCCGTTATCGCGGTCGCTGATATTTTTCGCGCGAAAATCGTGGATGTGGCGAAGGAATCCCTTATGATCGAACTAACAGGCAACCAGGCGAAGATAGATGCCTTTATCAAACTGCTGGAGGGTTTCAGGATTTTAGAGATTGTGCGTACCGGAATTACCGGCCTTACAAGAGGATCCGGAGATATTGCAGATTTTATTGAAGAATAGCATTTATTCTTTGAATCCTGCGCTTGAGCGCAACAAAGTGGCATTGCCTTGAGAAAAGGAGATATAGGGCCTAGAGTGACGAAGCTATTTTGTTTTTTCAATAGAATATACAGGATAGGGCTGCATATTCATATATCAGGTACTAAAGTACATACATTATAGGATGATATTAGGAGGAAATGGATTATGGCAAAGATTTATTATCAGGAAGATTGTAATCTTTCTTTATTAGAAGGAAAAACAGTAGCTGTCATTGGCTATGGAAGTCAGGGTCATGCACATGCACTGAATATGAAAGATTCCGGTGTACATGTTATCGTTGGTCTTTATGAAGGCAGCAAGTCATGGGCTAAGGCAGAGGCAGCCGGATTTGAAGTGTATACTGCAGCAGAAGCAGCAAAAAGAGCTGATATCATCATGATTCTGATCAATGATGAGAAACAGGCGAAGATGTATAAAGAATCCATCGAGCCAAACTTAGAGCCAGGCAACGCCTTAATGTTCGCACATGGTTTTGCTATTCACTTTGGCCAGATCATTCCTCCTAAGGATGTAGATGTTCTAATGATCGCTCCTAAGGGGCCAGGACATACTGTAAGAAGCCAGTATCAGGAAGGTCAGGGCGTTCCTTGTCTGATCGCAGTTCATCAGGATGCTACCGGAAAGGCACATGATCTTGGTCTTGCGTATGCACTTGCAATCGGTGGAGCAAGAGCAGGCGTATTACAGACAACATTCCGTGAAGAGACAGAAACCGATTTATTTGGAGAACAGGCTGTATTATGCGGCGGTGTTACTGCTCTTATGAAGGCTGGATTTGAAGTATTGGTAGAAGCAGGATATGAACCGGAAAGCGCTTATTTTGAATGTATCCATGAGATGAAGCTGATCGTTGACTTGATCAATGAAAGCGGATTTAAGGGAATGAGATATTCTATTTCCAATACGGCTGAATATGGTGATTACATAACAGGTCCTAAGATTATTACAGAGGATACAAAGAATGCAATGCGTCAGGTATTAAAGGATATCCAGGAAGGCGTATTCGCACGCAACTGGTTATTAGAGAACCAGATTGGCTGCACAAACTTCAATGCAAAGAGAAGAATGGAAGCCGATCACCAGCTCGAAAAAGTAGGCGAGGAACTTCGCGGCCTTATGAGCTGGACTAAGAAATCGAAATTGATTGAGAATTAGGAATCCTAGATACGGCTTTGTGGCTGCATCCGCATAGTGCGTAAGAGGGCCGGAAGAAATCTGTGTTCCGAATGTTCGGACGCATGAGCGGACAAAAAACCAGGTAGTCTTTGCCTATCAGACAGAAAATACTCTGTCTGATAGGCAAAGACTACCTGGTTTTTTGTTCGTCATGAGCCGGACATTCCGGAACACAGATCCCTTCCGGCCCTCTTACGCACTATGCGGATCCTAGCCACAAAGCCTTACTTTATGGTCTGCTCAGATGGAAGAGGGGACGGATGGAGGAGAAATATGTGTGGGAGACAAAAATAAGGTGTGCGAAATAGAAGGAATAGGGTGTGCATATAAGATTACGGAGATAAGGTCTTTATTATATTGATTTGCTTGAGATGGCACAGAGGGAAAGGCGGCCGCGAAGTTTGGGGGAAGGACGGAATGATGGAGTGGCTGGGGAGATGAGGGACGGAAGTTTATAAGATAGTACATTGTTGCAAGAAAATCCATTATTGTGAAATGGGAATTTGTGTGGTATCGTATCAAAGGATAAAAAAGAATGGGCTCCGAGTTGAGGAGACGGATAGGGAGGCTTGGTGAAAAGAATGGATGAGAGGAAGAGACAAAGTGGTGCGGCAAAGGATATGACGAAGGGGAGTTCGCTTAGGCTGATTTTGGTGTTTTCGATTCCATTATTGATTGGAAATGTGTTTCAGCAGCTTTATAATATGGTGGATACGATCATTGTGGGCAGATGTATTGATACGGCAGCTTTAGCTGCGGTAGGGACGACGGGGCCGCTTAATTTCCTGGTAATTGGGTTTATTATGGGGATTACAAGCGGATTTGGCGTTTTGGTGGCTCAGAGATTTGGGGCGAAGGATGAGGACGGGCTTCGTAAGGCGGCTGGAATGGCCGCGGTTCTGTGCATGATTATTACGGTTTTGATCACAGCTCTTGCGGTGGGGACGGCAATGCCTCTGTTACGGCTGATTAATACCCCAGATGATATTATTCGGGATTCTTACCGGTATATTGTGGTGATTTACATAGGGATTGCGGCTACGATGCTCTATAATATGCTGGCATGCGTATTAAGGGCGCTGGGAGACAGCAGGACGCCGCTTTATTTTTTGATCATTTCTTCTATTTTGAATATTGGCCTGGATTTGCTGTTCATTCTCGCATTCCGCATGGGAGTGGCAGGCGCAGCATGGGCGACGGTGATTTCACAGGGAGTTTCCGGTGTGCTTTGTTTCTTTTATACGAAGAAGAAGTATCCGATGCTTCATTTGACAAAAGAAGATTTTAAATGGAATGGCAAGATTGCAGCGAAACATCTGCAGATTGGACTTCCGATGGCATTCCAGTTCACGATTACGGCAATCGGCGTGGTAATCGTGCAGGGAGCGTTAAATGTGTTCGGTACGGTTAAGATCGCGGCGTATACGGCGGCAAGCAAGGTAGCTCAGCTTGTGACACAGCCGGCGAATACGATGGGGGTTACGATGGCAAACTATGCAGGACAGAATCTGGGTGCGGATGAACTGGATCGTATTAAGGATGGTGTGCGAAAATGTACGATCGTCACGCTTTGTTTTGCAGTTACGGCAATGGGGATTCTATTCTTATTCGGACGTCCGTTATGCAGTCTGTTTATTACCAATGACGGAAATCGGGAGCAGGTGCTGTCAGCGGCAATGGAATATTTAAAGATATCCTCCATGTTCTTTCCATTCTTATTTGTAATCTTCGTATATCGAAATGTACTGCAGGGAATCGGAAAGAGTTTTATGCCGTTAATGGGCGGTGTTTTTGAACTGGCAATGCGCGTTGGAGTTGCAGTTACGCTGCCGAAAAGACTTGGCTTCTTTGGTGTATGTTTAGCAGATCCGATTGCATGGGCAGCGGCGGCAATTGTGCTTGGAATTTCGTATTTTGTCATATTCGGAAAGATTCTACGGGAACATCGGGCACAAAAAGAAAAGAGAGCATCCCTTACTAGTTGACAAACAATCGAGAGAGAGTATAATGAGAAACGTGCATATGCACATAATAATTCATCAAATACATGCAGGTTTCTACTGTTTAATGAAATCAGAGGAGGCGCAGGCATGCCAAGGAATGCAAAATGCAGAAGAGTTTGTGGAGAATTCGAACGAACCGTATTTGCTCCCAAAGATGGTGTAGCGGAGTATGTGACAATCAGTGTAGATGAATTAGAAGCTCTTCGTCTATGTGATTTTGAAGGCATGGATCAGGAAGATGCAGCAAAGCGGATGGAGGTGTCCCGCGGGACATTTCAACGAATTTTATATGCTGCCAGAAGCAAATCTGCAGAAGCGCTTTGTGAAGGAAAAGGGATTGTGATCGAAGGCGGCAATTATGTGGTTGCCACGACACCCTGTGACTGCGAGACGGTCTGTAAGAAATGCAGATTGAATAAGAAATGTAATAAAGGAGAATAGGATATGAGTGAAGAAGTATACGAACAGACAAGTAATTGTTCTCATGACTGCTCTAGTTGTGGATCATCATGCGGATCAAGACAGCCTTCTAAAGAAGAGCTATTAGCACCAATGAATCAGTACAGCCGTGTAAAGAAAGTAATCGGTATTGTAAGTGGTAAAGGCGGCGTTGGAAAGTCTTTTGTTACATCCTATATGACTACTTTAATGAATAGAAAGGGCTATAAGACAGCCGTATTAGATGCAGACGTAACAGGTCCATCTATCCCAACCGCATTTGGCATGAAAGAAACCAAAGCCGTTGGAAATGAACTAGGCATTCTTCCATGTGTCAGCAAGAACGGAACAGAAGTAATGTCTGTTAATTTATTATTAGACGATATCGAAACACCGGTTGTATGGAGAGGTCCTGTTATCGCTGGTACTGTAAAGCAGTTCTGGTCAGATGTTGTATGGGGGGATGTAGACTACATGTTCGTAGATATGCCTCCAGGAACAGGCGATGTGCCATTAACTGTATTCCAGTCCCTTCCACTTGATGGAATCATCATTGTAACAACACCTCAGGAATTAGTATCCATGATCGTTGCAAAAGCAGTGAATATGGCAAATGCAATGCAGGTGCCAATCTTAGGCTTAATTGAAAACTACAGCTATATCACATGTGGAAACTGTGGAGAAAAGGTAAGCGTATTTGGTAAGAGCCATATTGACGAGACTTCTAAGAAGTTCAACCTTCCTGTTCTTGCAAAGCTTCCAATCGATCCAAAGGTAGCAGAAGCAATTGATGCAGGTAATGTAGAAGGCCTTATGACAAACTGCTTAGATGAAGCAGCAGACTTTATCGAAGCGACTCTTCCGGTGGAAAAGAAAGCAGCCGATAAAAAAGTGAAAATCGCGGTAACAACTGATGAAAACAACAATGTATTCAGTCATTTCGGACACTGTAAGAATTTCACCGTATATGAAATTGAAAACAATCAGTTAACCGATAAGAGAGCACTTGCTTGTGAAGGAAAAGGTCATGAAGATGTTGCAAATCTCTTAATGAACGAAGGCATTAATGTTGTAATCTGCGGCGGTATCGGTCAGTCTGCAATGGAATTATTAATGCAGGCAGGCATTTTAGTCGTACCAGGAATGGATGGCGATATTGACGTTGCAGTAGCATCTTACTTAGATGGTTCTTTAGCAACCTCAACAGAAGCGAACTGTGATCATCACCATGACCACGGTCATGAACACGGTGAAGGTCATTCCTGCGGAAGTTCCTGCGGAAGCGGATGCGGCGGATGCTGTCACTAAAATCAAAAGGATAAAACATTTAATTTAACCGATTAACCGATAAAGTATTGACACTCGCTGTATTAAGTAGTAGTATAGCTAAGGGCAAAAAGTAAATTACTTTTGCTTAAAAGTGAATATACTTCGGTAGGTGAGGCTACCGTAGGGATATGGATTGCTACCGCGAAATAATGGAGACACTATTAGATGGTTAGCAGAGTATGTCGACTAAGGCATAATCTAACGCAATTTCACCGCCCTACGATGCTAAAGCTTGGACGGTTGTATGTTTGAATTTGGATAAGATTATAGATTGTCCTTGTTGTCGTCCTGCCGAATAGCAGGATGGCGACAAGGATTTTTTGTTGTCCAAAAAGCAAAAAGGCTGATCGGTATGAGCAAGTGGGAAAATGCACAAGCATAAGAAACCCGAATGAAAGAAAAGCATACAGATGCAGTCACACCATGATAAATGGGGAGGAAAGAGAATATCCCCGATATCATGAAAGAAGGATCACTGTTAATCAAATAACAGGATGATAAGAAATCAAAGAATAAAAGGCAGGTGAGAAGTGTGGACGACAGTTCCAGTAGTATGGGCATAAAACCAAAAAGTCAGAATACAAAAAATGAGATAGAATGTGTAGAAAGTGCGCCCCCGCCCCCTTCTCATCTGCATTTTTTTAATAGAAGGATGGAGTTCATCTGGCAGAGCTAATAAGAAAAGCCGCAGAGAATAAGGAGCCAAGTGCCCAAACTTTTTGTTTTATGCCTGAATTTTACGTCGTGAGACGTTAGAAAAAGGAGGGTAAAACAATGGTAGAAAGAGTTTTAGGACTATTAGAAGAAAAGAAATATAATGAATTAAAAAGTCTGCTTGAGTCAATGAACAGTGCAGATATTGCAACAATCTTAGGGGAAATAGAAGATGAGGATATGACGGTGGTATACCGTCTTCTTAATAAAGATGCAGCAGCAGAGACGTTTGCATTTATGGAATCCGACTTGCAGGAAAGACTGATTTCTGCTATGACCGATAAGGAACTTCAGGATGTAACAAGCAAGCTGTTTTTAGATGATACCATCGCTTTGATCGGAGAGATGCCAGCAGGAATCGTAAAGAGAATTTTACGCCAGGCAGATCCTGCAAAACGTAAATTAATCAATGAATTATTAAACTATCCGTCAGACAGCGCCGGAAGCGTTATGACAATCGAGTTCGTTGATTTAAGAGAGAACATGACCGTAGCACAGGCATTTGATCGTATCCGTCAGGTCGGAGTTAACAAGGAAACCATTTATACGTGCTATGCACTTGACGAAGGAAGAAGAATTCGGGGCTTAGTGACAGCAAAAGATTTGATGTTAAATGATCAGAATACTCTTATTTCCGATATTATGGAAAAGGATCCGGTTGTAGTAAATACATTGGAAGATAAGGAAGATGCAGTAAAAAAATTCGATAAGTACGACTTATTAAGCATTCCGGTTGTGGATCAGGAAAACCGTATGGTTGGAATTATCACAATCGACGATGCTGTGGATGTTATGAAGGATGAGAATACGGAGGACTTTGAAAAAATGGCCGCTTTAAATCCATCCGAAGATACGTACTTCCGTACTTCTGTTTTCAAACATGCAAAGAACCGTATCGTATGGCTGTTAGCATTAATGTTATCGGCAACGGTTACCGGTCTTTTAATTACCAAGTATGAGAACGCATTTGCAGCAATCCCATTACTGGTTGCCTTTATCCCGATGTTAATGGACACCGGCGGAAACTGTGGTTCCCAGACTTCCACTCTTGTTATCCGTGGTCTTGCGATTGATGAAATCAAATCAAGAGATTATATAAGAGTGCTCTGGAAAGAAGTAAGAGTAGCCGCATTGGTTGGTACTGCGCTTGCAGTAGTAAATGGTGCCCGTATCCTGATTCAGTACAAAGATTTTAATATGGCCTTAGTCGTAGGATTGACTTTGATCTGCACCGTTGTGATTTCCAAGATGCTCGGCTGTACGCTTCCAATGGTAGCAAAACGCCTGAAATTAGACCCAGCTCTTATGGCTGCTCCACTAATCACCACCATCGTTGACACCTGCTCCATCGTGATCTACTTCAAGATCGCAATGAAAGTGATGCACCTGTCTTAGAAGGTGGACAGATCGCCCGGCTGGTGCGTGGCGCAGAAAGGCCCGAAGGGGCTGCAGACATCGATGTTCCCAATGTCCCGCTCGAGACGAATAAAAAGGGCTGCAATTCTTGCCTATCAGACAGCGTATTTTACTGTCTGATAGGCAAGAATTGCAGCCCCTTTTGTCCGCTCTCGCGTCCGAACATTGGAATATCGATGCCTGCAGCCCCTTCGGGCCTTTCTGCGACATCCTCCTAATCTTCCGGTTCCTCCTCCTCGTGAGGGTGTACAATAATGTGTACCTTGTCGATGCGGTTCTTGTCGACGGAGTCGACGCGGAAGGTTACGTTATCATCGGTAATCTCTTCGCCTTCAGTAGGAAGGTGATCGAGAAGGTGAATAATGTGACCTGCAATGGAATCATAGTCATCAGATTCTAAGTGAAGTCCAAGTGCCTCATTAATTTCATCTAACTTTGCGATACCATCTGCCAAGTACTCATTTTCACCAATACATTGAATTGTATCTTCTTCATCCTCGTCATATTCGTCTCGGATTTCACCTACGATTTCCTCTAACAAATCTTCCAGTGTAATAAGGCCTGCTGTAGCACCATACTCATCTAAAACAATTGCAATGCTTAAAGATTCTTTCCGCATCTCATTTAAAAGTTCGGAAGTCTTCTTAAACTCGTAAGTGAAGTAAGGCTCTCTCAGAAAGTCTTTAATGGAAAATTCAGATTCAGGACCATGGAAGAAGAATACGTCTTTTAGGTTTATAATACCTACTATATTGTCTCTCGTTTCTGAGTAAACAGGCATACGAGAGTATTTATCAACACGAAATGCCTCGATTAATTCATTATAATTCATATCGACACTGGCAAATGCCATATCGATTCTTGGGACCATAACATCTCTTGCGAGGGAGTCTCCAAAATCAACCACATTCGTTATCATTTTACGTTCTTCACTCTCGATAACACCTTCTTCGTGGCTGACATCCACAATAGTACGAAGCTCGTTTTCTGTCATAGCAGCGGCTTTCTTGGTTGGATCGACACGTAATAATGTTAATAAGATCAGAGATAGCTTATTAATAATAAAAATAACAGGTGTTAAAATCTGAGTTAAGAAATAAATTATAGGTGCATATAAAAGCGATAGTCTTTCTGCATGAATCGTCGCCAGTGTTTTAGGGGTAATCTCACCAAAAATCAAGATTAAAAGAGTTAAGATACCCGTTGCAATACCAACGTATTCATTGCCGAATGCATCTGCTGCAAGCGTTGTAGAAAGCGATGAAGCATACAGGTTTACGACATTATTACCGATTAAGATCGCACTTAGCATCTTGCCTGGATCATCAATCAGTTTCACTACAGTTGCTGCACCTCTCACTTTTTCATCGACCATGGAACGGATCTTCATCTTGTTGACCGTTGTAAGGGCAGTCTCTGCTGATGAGAAAAATGAGGATAACATTAATAAAATTACTAAAATAAAAATCTGTGTGGCGTCACCGGGGGCCAAATTATCATCTCCTAAATATTAAAATAAAGTGTTGTATTGATTGGTAATTTAAACCAAATCAATGCGTATACAGATTCTATTATAAGGATTCGCTATTCCTTTGTCAAGAAATATATTCAAAATGGATATTATGCCCTGAAACGGATAAATTATATACAAAATGTGAAATATATTTGTAAATTTCTGAATTTCAGTTGCAATGAATACATAAAACGTGTACTATAGAAACTATAAATCTGTCTATAAAAATGCAGCAAATAAGCGTACACTTCAGATGCAATTATCGCACAAGACATGACATACGGACAGACAGTAAGCCAAAAGGCGGAGGAAGATAGATGAGAAAAAAATCGCACATTGCACTGGCTGGCTATCTCATGGACAGCATGATGAAAGAGGAAATCGTAAAGTATAAGAAAACATTTATGTTTGGAAGCATTCTGCCGGACATTATTCCATCCTTTTTGACAAGAAAGCATACGATTGATGCTACGTTCTCTATTTTACGGAATGAGATAAAAAAGATTACAGATGAATACGATGCAATGGAAGGAATCGGAAGATATTATGTTAGACATTTAGGTGTTGTAACACATTATGTTGCAGATTATTTTACCCTTCCTCATAATAAAAAGTTTGAAGGAAATTTAAAGGATCATTGTGTTTATGAAAATGAGCTAAAACACAGATTAAAAGAATATGTGACAAGCAGTGAGGCGCTTAGACCTCGTCATAATGGTTTAATCTGCAAGAATGCAGATGAGATCTGTCAGTTCATCCAGGAGATGCATGAGGAATACTTAAAAGCGGTAAGTGCGATTAAGACAGATATCGATTATATCGTAACAGTCTGTCACCGCATTATGGATGCAATTTTACAGCTATTTGAGCTAAAGGTCCAATCACCAGAATTTTGTCTGGCCTAAACAGAGAGGATTATCCTCCTTACTTTATATGAAAACGAAGACGCAGTTAATAAGAAGCAGTTCTACTTATTAAATGCGTCTCTTTTTTGTTTGCATATAGAAAATTATAGAGAATTATGTTATACTATTCCTGTTATGTGGAAACGTATGGAATAAAAGGGTATTTTAAACAGAAAAGTGTCATAAAATATCGAAATACCGCTAAGCCCAAAAAGATTTTAGAAGTTTTATTCTATAATAAAAGATACATAATGTAGAGATAAGGAGGACTATCATGATCTATCAAGAACTAACAATTACGCCCCTGCATGAAAAAGAAGGGGCAAAATTATATACGTATGTAATCGATAATACGCCGCAGACAGACAGTAGCCGAATTCGTCCGGCGGTTATCATCTGTCCTGGCGGGGGGTATCAGCATTTATCTGATCGTGAAGCAGAGCCAATCGCCCTTCAGTATATGGCGGCAGGCATTCAGGCGTTTGTATTAAAATACAGCCTTGCTCCGACCGAATATCCATGTCAGTTAAAGCAACTGGCGCAGGCAGTAAAGACGGTAAGAGAGCATGCAGATGAATGGCATGTAGATCCGAACTGCATTATTGTATCAGGATTTTCTGCAGGCGGACATGTGGCAGGTTCCTTAGCTGTAAATTGGAATAAGGAATGGCTTGCGAAGGAATTAGGTGTTACAAACGATTTAATCCGTCCTAACGGCTGTGTATTATGTTATCCGGTTATCACATCCGGTGAATTCGCACATAGAGGTTCTTTTGAGAACCTATTAGGCGGCAAGCAGGAATTATTAGACGAAGTATCGTTAGAAAAACAGGTGAATGAGGATGTGCCTCCGGTATTTATCTGGCATACATTTACAGACCAGGCAGTTCCGGTTGAAAATTCCTTATTGTTTGTAAACGCTTTGAGAAAATATAAAATTGTAACGGAGTTTCATATGTATCCGATAGGTGGGCACGGCCTTGCGCTGGCAACAGAAGAGACAAGAAGCTTTGATGGAAAAGGCATTCAGCCTGAGTGCGCCGGATGGATCCGACTTGCAACGGACTGGGTAAACCGTTTAGGAGGAAAGTCATGCTAGAACTTAAGAATATCTGCTTTGGTGTAAGCGGACAGCAGGAGAAAGAGATTTTAAAAGACATCAATCTGACCATTGATACAAACAGCTTTATTGCGATCACGGGTCCGAATGGAGGCGGAAAATCAACACTTGCAAAAATTATTGTAGGGATTGAGAAACCAACTTCCGGCCAGATCTTATTTGATGGAAAAGACATCACGGATATGAGCATTACGGACAGAGCGAGACTTGGAATCGGATTTGCATTCCAGCAGCCGGTTCGTTTTAAAGGAATCACGGTAAAGGATCTGATCACGCTTGCTTCCGGAGAAAAACTTTCCGTTTCAGAAGCCTGTGAATACCTGTCTGAAGTAGGTCTTTGCGCAAGAGATTACATCAACCGTGAAGTGGATGCAAGTCTTTCCGGCGGAGAATTAAAGCGTATTGAAATTGCTACTATTTTAGCAAGAAAGACTAAGATTTCCGTATTTGATGAGCCAGAAGCCGGAATCGATTTATGGAGCTTCCAGAACCTCATTCAGGTATTTGAAAAGATGCATCAGGAAATCGAAGGATCGATCGTAATTATTTCCCATCAGGAACGAATCTTAAATATCGCAGATCAGATTGTTGTAATTGCAGACGGAAAGATTATAAAAGCAGATGATAAAGACAAGATTTTACCGGAACTCCTTTCAGCGTCTAGCGAATGTAAGTATTTCAAAGGGGAGGCTTAAATCATGGATGAGATTCAAAAACAGCTTTTAGAGCAGATCGCTGATCTTCACGGGGTGCCACAGGGCGCTTATAATTTCCGTATAAATGGAGAAGGTGCCGGAAGAAGAACGACAGAGCATATTGATATTGTAACAAAGAAGGACAAGCCGGGAATCGATATTATCATCAAACCGGGCACAAAGAACGAGAGCGTTCATATCCCGGTTGTATTAAGTCAGACTGGACTTACCGAATCCGTATACAATGATTTTTATATCGGAGATGATTGTGATGTAACAATCGTGGCAGGATGCGGAATCCATAACGGAGGAAGCGAGAAATCCGAGCATGACGGCATTCATACATTTTTCATTGGAAAGAATGCAAAGGTGCGTTATGTAGAAAAGCATTATGGAGAGGGCGATGGAAGCGGAGAACGAGTTCTGAATCCGCAGACAATCGTACACTTAGAAGAGGGTGCGTACATGGAGATGGATACCGTTCAGATCAAGGGCGTGGATTCGACAGTACGTACTACAAAAGCGGATTTAAAAGACCGTGCGACCCTTGTCATTCATGAAAAGATCATGACACATGGAAAGCAGAGAGCGAAGACAGACTTTGAAGTAAACTTAGACGGTGTGGACTGTGGTGCTAACGTAATTTCACGTTCGGTTGCAAAAGGAGAATCCCATCAGGAATTCTTATCAAAGATTAACGGTAACAATAAGTGTATGGGACATACCGAATGTGATGCCATCTTAATGGATCATGGCAGTGTGACAGCCATTCCGGAACTGACAGCAAATCATTTGGACGCAAGCCTGATTCATGAAGCCGCAATCGGAAAGATCGCAGGAGACCAGCTGATCAAGCTGATGACCCTTGGACTTACCGAAGCAGAGGCAGAAGCACAGATTGTAAATGGTTTCTTAAAATAAAACAGCTTTGGCTTAATAGGAAGAAAAATAGCATAGTGTTCTTAGAGAACAATAGAAAAGGAAAGCGGGCAGAACTTTGGAGGAGGACTGCCCGCTTTTTGGGGGATTTTAATGAAAAAAATTCAATAACTGTTCCTACAGAAAGAAATAAGATATGCGGAGGCTTATTTCTTTCTGTTAGGATACTGTTACGATAAAGGAAAAATGTGACGAGAATTTGCGCAAATGGTGAAAGAAATGTGAATTGTGTCGATTGAGCACAACTATGAAAAATCCATACGAAAACGCATTGTTAAATATTGACATATATCTGAAAAAGCGGTACTCTTCTACTCATAAGAGCATTTATTTTTCATAGGATAATAGTCAGAAATCAGGACGGGAGATGAATCGTGTCTGGCACCTTGGGACAGGCATAAGAGTAAGATATAACAGATAAGAATTCTTAAATTACGACAGATGATAATAATCTTGCACCATATCGTTAAGGGGGAAAGAAGAAATGAGTCTGTTATACAAAGAAGTCATGAAGCTTTTAAAGAAGTATCCGGATGTATTGTACGGGGTTACGGATCTTACGTATTGCGAGTATCGAAAAACTTACAAGCGTGCTTTGGTGCTGGCAGTGCCACATGCAAATATGATGAGTCTTACAGGGTATGACGAGGAGAAATTTGAAGAATTGATCTGCGACGCAAGGAGGGTGATTGATGATATCCTGGATGAGATGGAGGAAATCCTGACAAGGAGCAGAATCACGTATTATATTCCGCCTGTGGGGCAGAATACAGAAGCCACTTTGGCAGCACCATTCTCCTTCAAATATGCAGCTACAAAAGCGGGAATCGGATGGGTCGGAAAAAACGATCTGCTTATTACAAGCAAGTATGGGCCGCGTGTCAGACTGGCAGCTGTTTTAGTGGATGATGAATGGCCGGTATCTGAGATGGTTACGGAAAGCAGATGTCCAAAAGACTGTCATCTTTGCGTGGATGCCTGTCCATGTAAGGCAATCACCGGAAGAGAGTGGGGAGAGGGCGTCAATCGGATTGAGTTAATTGATTATAAGAGATGCAATCAGGAGAGAAGCCATTACATTAAGATACACGGACGGAAGAATGCATGCGGCCTTTGCATGGTGAACTGTCCAATCGGATTAAAACAGGACGCACAGGAACTGGTTTTGATGGGGCAGAAGGAAGAAGAGTAGAGAAGAAAGGTAATAAGGAAGAAACGTAATAAGAAAGAACCGTAATAGGGAAAGAGGAGATAATAGTAACAGAAAAAGATGGGATAACAGGCAGCTGAAGAATAAAGGGCAGAATGCAGAAAGGAACGAATATGAATTACTTAAAATATTGGTGGGAATTCCTCATTTTAATCGGAGTCAGCTATATGGCAGGAAGCGTTTCTGCTTCCACCATTATTTCAAAAAAAGTGAAAAAGCAGGATATCAGGCAGGTTGGAAGCGGAAATCCGGGAACAACGAACATGGCAAGGGTGTTTGGGTTTAAGTTCGGAGTCATTACATTTCTATTTGACTTTTTAAAAGGTTTTTTATGTGCGCTTGTATCAAAACTGATCTTTACTTCTTTCGGAGGAGCTGATATTGGACTATTTGCTTCTTATCTAAGTGGCCTGCTTGTTATTTTAGGACATAATTATTCTGTCTTCCTTCATTTTCATGGAGGAAAAGGATTTGCTGCTGCGATCGGAATCTATATGGCAGTAAATCCGGGCTTCACGGCCATTCTGCTGCTGATTGGCATCTTTATGCTGATCGCGGTGGATAGAATGAGCATCTGCGCAATTACGTTCTTTTTTATAGAGGCTCTTTACAGCAGTCTTTATCATCCAAGTGGATGCTGGTGGGTAACAATATTTGCGATTATTTATCTGGTATTAGGTGTGATCTCTCATCGAAGCAATATCGGAAGACTGATGAGGGGAGAAGAGAAAGGACTTGGAATCCGCAGAAAGATCCGCAGTCGGCTGGGTAACAGCTAGGCTGCGGCCTTTTTGCGTTTTTTAGGAAGATAAAGAAGAATATATACTAATAAAAAGATATAATTATTATTGACAGAATCTAGAAGTTATAGTATATTGACGTTAGATATTTAGATAATCTTCTAAATATCTAAATGTAAGAATCTTATAACAAAATGCAATCGCAATTGTTCATGTATCACTTGTAAAGAGAAAACACGATATATGGACTACATAGTTTTTTAAAAAGAAAGGAGTTTTATTATGCTGCAGATTAAGAATTTTACCAAGATATATAAAGGCGGCAAGAAAGCCGTGGATAATCTGTCTTTAACAGTAGAGCCGGGGGATATCTATGGATTTATCGGACATAACGGAGCAGGAAAGACAACGACTCTTCGTGCGGTTGTGGGCGTGCTTGATTTTACGGAAGGAGATATTTTAATTGATAATATGTCGATTAAGAAGAACCCGGTAGCATGCAAGAAAGTGACCGCATATATTCCGGATAATCCGGATTTATATGAGCATCTGACTGGTATTCAGTATCTGAACTTTATTGGGGACCTGTATGGTGTATCCAAACAGGATAGAGAAGCAAGAATTCGCAAATATGCGGATATGTTTGAACTGACGAAGAATTTAGGAGACTCGATCGGCTCTTACTCACACGGCATGAAACAGAAGCTAGCCATTATATCCGCTCTTGTACATGAGCCGAAGTTACTTGTGTTAGATGAGCCATTTGTAGGACTTGATCCAAAAGCAGCTCACTTATTAAAACAGGTTATGGCGGAAATGTGCAGCAAAGGCGCGTCTATCTTTTTCTCCACTCATGTATTGGAGGTGGCAGAGAAGCTTTGCAACAAGATTGCGATCATTAAGGACGGCAAGCTGATTGAAAGCGGCCTGACAGAAGATGTCAAAGGAAATCAGAGCTTAGAAGAAGTATTCTTAGAGCTGACCGATGAGAGCGCACAGGCAGCGATGTAAGCGGCAGGAGGTGAAGAATATGAAAGAAATTATGACGCTGACAAAGATGCAGCTAGGTTCTGCACTGGAATTCTTAATGATATCCAGAAAGAAGAAGAGCCATAAGAAACAGATGAGTGTGTGGGCTGTCATTGGTGCGATATTTGCATTATTTGCTTTTATATCGGGGACTTACAGCTATAGTATGGGAGTTGTGCTAGATTCGTTAGGACAGATCGATGTGCTGCCGGGATTATTTATGGCGCTTACCTGTATGCTGCTTTTAGTCACGACTATTTATAAAGTAAAAGGGACCTTATTTGGATTTAAGGATTATGATATTGTAATGTCTCTGCCGGTATCGACTGGAAAAGTAGTGGCAAGCAGACTTCTGCTTTTGTATATTATTGATATCGTGATTGCAGCTGGTTTTCTAATTCCATGTTTTATCGCATATGGAATTCTTGCAAAGCCGGCGGTATCCTTCTATATCCTGTCCATTATCGCGCTGATCTTTATCCCGCTTGTTCCGCTTGTGATCGCGAGTGTGATCGGAACGATAATCGCATTTTTTGCCGGACGGTATAAACACTCCAATCTGTTAAATATTGTTTTGATGATTGTCCTGCTAGGTGCTTTTTTAGCTGGTTCTTTTATGCTTCAGAATGATGAGCAGCTTGCAGAGATTGGTACCATGCTTGAAAGCACAATGCGGAAGACATATCCGCTTTCCACAATGTTTTTAAAGGGTGTGCTGGAAGCAGATGTGGTATCCTATCTCATCTTTATTGCAATATCCGTTATTTCCTTTGCTCTGTTCTCTGTAGTTACAGGACGATTATTCAAACATCTGAATGGAACGATTATGTCAAGACATGTATCTTCAAACTATACGTTAAAAGAACAGAAGGCATCGACCGCATATCAGGCGCTGTTAAAGAAGGAATGGAAACGTTATTTTGCTTCCACCATCTATGTCATGAATACAGCCGTGGGACTGATCATGCTGTTAATCGGAGCAGTTGTATTCTGTATTATAAAACCGGCTCAGGTGCAGATGATATTTAATGAGCCTCAGTTACTTGATATGATTAGAAGTATTGTGCCTTATGGGATTGCCGTAATGGCGGGAATGACCGCAATCACAGGCTGTTCCATTTCCTTAGAGGGAAAGAACTTATGGATCTTAAAATCCTCGCCAGTTCCGGCAAAGACTATATTCAATGCGAAAATGAGCGTGAGCCTGATCATGACGCTTCCGGTCATCTTAGTTACAGGCATTCTGTTTGGCATCACATGCAAGGCTGATTTCTTACAAATGATCTGGATACTTGTTATACCGGCTTTATTTGCTTGGTTTACTGCACTGTTTGGCCTGATTATAAACTTAAAATTCCCGATGTTTGACTGGACAAATGAAGCAGTAGTCGTAAAACAGAGCGCTTCTTCCATGCTATCTGTATCTTGTCCGATGATAATTATGGCAGTTCCAGTCGTTCTTATGATCATTGTGGGGGTACCGGAACTTATAGTAGCAGCGGGAACCTGTATCGTAGTACTGATAAGCTGTATTCTGATGAAGCGTTATTTAGATAAAAACGGAGATCGAATCCTGGCATCCTTGTAGACGTCTGCTTGCAGAATTTTATTAGTATGCTATAATAACGATACATGGAATAGCTAGGAGGGCGCAATATGAATGATGCATTTAAGGCACTGGCAGATCCTACGAGAAGAAAGATCTTGGAGTTATTGTCAGAAGAGGATAAAAATGCCGGTGAGATTGCAGAGTATTTTAATATCAGCAAACCTTCCATCAGCCATCATTTGAATATATTAAAGAATGCAGGATTAGTAACAGATGAAAGACAAGGTCAGAATATCGTCTATTCACTGAATACAACCGTATTCCAGGATATTGTAAAGTGGTTTTTTGATTTCAGTCAGAAAGAGAGCAAATAAGCTTTACAATATTCTGGTACTATTCTAGAATAAAAGTATTGGTTCGTGTATGGAGGATAGGAAAACATGGCGAAGAAAAAGATAGATAAAACAGTACTGCTGCTTATCATATTGGGGACGCTGTCTTTTATAGGAAGCTGCATCAGCTACTGGTTTTTAAATGAGCAAATTCCGATACAGTGGGATGTATCTTGGAAGGCAGCAAGGTTTGCACGGAAAGAATATGTATTTTTAATGGGAGCGTCACCGCTTCTGATGCTTCTTTTATTAGAGGTACTGCCAAAGATTGACCCGAAGAGAAAGAACTACAACAAACATGTTAAGTCATACCGCATTATGGAGGTGGCGCTTGTCCTAACGATGATTGTAATGACCTGGTGTACCATTGCCGGAGGCATTTATGAAACATTGAACATGGCAACCATCATGCCGGTTATTATAGGATTACTATTTTTAGTAGTTGGCAATTATCTGCCAACAGTAAGAAGCAACTATTTTTTAGGAGTCCGTACCCCGTGGGCCCTAAGCAATGATCAGTGCTGGCGCAAGACAAATCGTTTCGGCGGTTATGTCTTCATCCTGACCGGAGTTCTTCTTTTATTAGGAGCCCTGTTCCGCTCCCAGATTATCTACTACCTAACGATGATTTTCCTAATTGCCGGAGTCGGAGCTAACTTCTACTACTCATACGCAGTGTACAAGAAGCTTACTAGGAATGATAAAGAGTAAGGCTAGCCCAAAACCGACTGCAAAGTTTGGGATCGCCACCATTTATTTGTTATAAGAATTATTAAAAAGTTTTTTTACGTATAATAACTTAGAGGAACTTCTTTTTTGTCGTCTATTGAATTTAAAACAATTATTTTAGAAATAGAGAAAGGCTACTGACACTAAAATGTCAGTAGCCTTCTTTAATAAATCCAGTCTAGTTTGATAGCGTTACATATTCTTATATATAGACTTCATCAGATGATATCGTTTATTGTTTTCGCCCCATTCTTCCGTCTTCTATTGCATATGATTATAGCAATACTGGATGATATCCTTGCGGGTTATGATGCCGATGAAAGTATTATTGTCGTCGGTTACAGGGACAAAATTCTGGTTCATGGCCTTAGAGATTAGGTCTACCATCTGTGCATTCGCCGTCACAGGCTGATTATCTCTCTTACGAGCGACCCTTGCTACGGACATATGCTCGATGTCTGGATATCCTTCCTGCAGTTTATCCTTTAGAGTCCAGAGCATATCACCTTCCGTGATAGTGCCAACGTATTTACCGTTCTTATCAATAACCGGAATAGAAGAGTAGCGATGGCTCTGCATCTTATTCAGTGCCATTTCTACGGTATAGTCGTCATAAATATAGGCAACATCACTTTTCGGTATCAAAAAAAATAAAATATTCATGTATCTTTCTCCTAATTAATTCAAGGTATCAGTCGCATGTAGGCGGATCATCATGCTCTTATAGTCACCCCAGTTATTAAAGATGCCAAAGAGATTTAAACCGAAGTGCATTAGCTGCTCTCCGCTTGCTGTCTTCCCAAGTCCAAGCAGTTCATATTCTTTTGACGGATCTAAGCCGGTTAGTCGTAAAGTAGAAAATGGGCTGTTTGGCACAGTCAGTACCTGATAGAAGAAGAGCACTGCGTCCGTCTTCGTCTCATTCACAAATAAGAAGGAAGTGAAGTTTCCTTCAAATGGGCTTAAAAGCCGATAAAACTCTCCATACTGGATGGTGTTTCGTATTTCTTTATAGGTAGCGATCTGGGCTTTCACCTGATCTTTTTCTTCTTCTGATAATTTAGTCACATCTAATTCATATCCGAAGTTTCCTGCCATTGCTACATCCCCACGGAAGGCAAGGCTTGTTATACGTCCTGTCTGGTGATTTGGAATCGCAGAGACATGGCAGGTCATGGCGCTTGCCGGATAAACAAGGCTTGTGCCATACTGAATCTTTAAGCGTTCTACCCCATCGGTATTATCGCTCGTCCAGTTCTGCGGCATATAATAAAGAATGCCGGGATCAAAACGTCCCCCTCCTCCGGAGCAGCTTTCAAAGAGCACATCCGGGAATTTTGAGGTAATGACATCCATCACTTCATATACACCTAGGATATAGCGGTGCATGGTTTCCATCTGCTGGTCAGCGGGAAGAAGTGCGGATCCAATCTCAGTCATATTACGATTCATATCCCATTTCACATACGATATTTTAGCACTTTTTAATATATTACTCAACATGAGAATAATGGCTTCTCTGACATCTTTTCTGCTGTAATCTAAGATATACTGGTTTCTTGCTAATGACTTGTTCCGCCCGGTCACATGGATGCACCAGTCCGGGTGGGCCTTATATAAATCGGATTTCTCGGAGATCATCTCCGGTTCAAACCAGAGGCCGAATCCCATTCCAAGATCATTAATTTTTTCTGCCAGCAAGGCAAGGCCGTGAGGAATCTTTTCTTCATTCACATGCCAGTCACCAAGAGAAGAAGTGTCGTCGTTGCGGTTACCGAACCACCCGTCATCTAACACAAACATCTCCATGCCAAGATTTGCCGCTTCTTTCGCAATATGTAACAGTTTCTCTTCCGTAAAGTCAAAATAAGTTGCTTCCCAATTATTGATCAATACAGGACGTGCTGCATCCCGGTATTTTCCTCTTGCAAGGCGGGTACGGTATAGCCGGTGGAACGTTTCTGACATGCCATGGAGTCCATCAGAAGAATATACGAGTACTGCTTCCGGAGTCACAAAGGAAGTATGAGGTGACAGTTTCCAACCGAAATCAAATGGGCTGATTCCCATACTAATCCGTGCGGTATCATACGAATCCACATCCACGCCGGCATAGAAATTACCGCTGTAAATAAGGCTGAATCCATAGACTTCACCTGCATTTTCGGTAGCATTCGGTCTTGCCAGGGCAAAGAATGGGTTCTCCGAATGGCCGCTGGCTCCTCGTCTGCTTTCAATGGACAGGCATCCATGGGTGACTTTACGTTTGATAATATGGCGTTCCCTTGCCCAGGCACCGGACAGATGAATCATATCAAACCCATGATCTAAAAAGTCCATGGAGAAGCTGAAAGCGCGAAGAAGCCGCAGTTCCAGATCCCCTTCATTAAAGAGCTCTGCAGAACGGATAATGGCATCAAATCCCTCCATTACGGTATAAGATAGAACAACCCGTAACTTTAAGTGCGGGTCGATACAGCTGATTTTTAAAGTAGTAGCCTCGGATGGAGATTCTGCATAGACATGAGGGAGGCCTGTAAGATCCGGTTTCCCTTTAAAAATGGAGTAGGAGTCATAAGCAAGATCCGTAATCCGGTCACCGGCTGGAGTCTGAACCTGAAAGGCAGGGATTCTTAAATCCGCATTCCCGTAAGAAGGGTATTCCAAAGGAAGCGTGTCATTGGAAAATCCCGTTCCATCCGGGCTTGCACAAAAAGAAGGCCGCATGCAGAACTGATACATCAGATCCACATTGGGGTCTGTAATCTTGTTTCCAAAGTATACATGTGATATATACTTGTTGTTTACAATTTTAATAACGTAAGTGGAGGCTTTCGCCTGCAAAATAAAGCTGTTCGTTCGTTCCTCATAATAAATACCCATAGTAAATCCCCTTTACATAAAAAAGTATTATAATGTGTGACTCTGAAGGTAGGATTCCGCGGATGCAAGTACCTGTTTCATGGCAGCCTCTCCGGGTGCACCAATCGTATTTCGTTTTTCCACACAGGTCTTTAAGGAGATTGCGTCGTAGATATCTTCTTTAAAGACCGGCGAAAACTGTTGCCATTCCGGAAGGGTTAATTCATCCAGGGAAATCTGCTTCTGAATACAGTATAATACAATTTGCCCAATAATTCCATGTGCATCTCGAAAACTCACGTCATTTTTTACTAAATAGTCGGCTGCATCGGTAGCATTGGTAAAGCCGCCTTTTGCGCTCGCCTCCATAACGGAAGGATTGAATTTCATTGTGGAGATCATTCCGGTAAATAATGAAACGCATCCTTTTACCGTATCGATCGCATCGAAGGTCAGTTCTTTATCTTCCTGCATATCTTTATTATAGGCAAGAGGAAGGCCCTTCATTGTGGTTAGGATGGACATAAGAGCTCCATAGACACGGCCGGTCTTGCCGCGAACCAGTTCTGCGATATCCGGGTTCTTTTTCTGTGGCATAATGGAGCTGCCGGTAGAATATGCATCATCTAATTCCACAAATCGGTATTCATTGCTGTTCCAGAGAATAATCTCTTCACAGAAACGGCTTAAATGCATCATGATTGTGGAAAGAGCGGATAGAAGCTCAATTAAGTAGTCACGGTCAGATACGGCATCCATGCTGTTTAAGGATGGACCATCAAAATCAAGCAAGAATGCAGAGTATTCACGGTCTAACGGGTAGGTTGTTCCTGCTAATGCCCCCGCTCCGAGCGGGCAGGTGTTCATCCTTTTTGCAATGTCAAAGAGACGCAAACGGTCTCGTTTAAACATCTCAAAGTAAG
>SVEB01000084.1 GCA_015057635.1 Lachnospiraceae bacterium
AAAGATGGAATCCGGCAGAATGGAGGTAGTAAAAGACGCGTATTCGATCAGAAATGTGACCCATGATGTGACAGATATGATGAGAATGGCGGCAGAGAAAAAAGGGTTGTCACTATCAGCAGAGATAAATGAGAAGATGCCGGATAGACTTTATGGGGATGAACGAAAAATCAGGCAGATTATCACGAATCTTCTCTCGAATGCCATTAAGTATACCAAGGAAGGATTTGTTTCGTTAGAAATTGACTTTGTATTGAAAGAGGAAAAAAACCAGCAAAGAAAAGAGAAAGAAGCCGAAAAAGCAAAACAAAATAAAAAAGCAAAAGACGGTATCCGGAATATGCAGGAAAATGGGGAGATAGAATTGCAGATACGGGTGAAGGATACAGGATGTGGGATACGAAAAGAGGATCAGGATACCATATTCGAAGCATTTCAGCGTGCGGATTTAAAGAGTAACCGTTCGATAGAAGGAAATGGATTAGGTCTTGCGATATGCCAGAATTATGTGAAAATGATGCAAGGAACAATTCGTCTGGAAAGTACATATGGGAAAGGTTGTCTTTTTATCGTTATGCTTCCGCAGCAGGTTGTTTCTGAAAAATGGGGAGAGGGGATAACTATGGAACAGCAGAAAAATGGGGGAAAGGAAGATATAACTGAGGCTTCTTTTTCCGGCAAGCGGATCTTGTTAGTTGATGACAATGACATCAATCTTTTGGTAGAGGCAACAATGTTACGCCATATGGGGGTGACAGTTGAGACGGCAGGCAGCGGATCAGAGGCAATGGATGCGTTAAGAAAAACAAAGTTTCATCTGATTTTGCTTGATCACATGATGTCAGGACTTGATGGAATAGAGACATTTCGCATCATCCGGAAAGAGGGATTGGCCGATGGAGTCCCGATTATCGCATTGACAGCCAATGCAATACCAGGGGCAGAAAAGCAGTATCTTAAGTACGGATTTGATGATTATCTGACAAAGCCAGTCAGTGGGGAAGATTTAAAAAGGGTGATGAATAAATGGATAGGATAGTAAAGTGACAGAAGGATAAATGAATAAAACTATCCGCTACTATGCAAAAAAGCAATCATATCTTATTTTAGAATAAAAAAGCCAAAGAGTACGACATCCATTATAGTTAAATTCTTATTTTTATATATAGTTCTCGTTTATGCTATTGACATCAATTGCACTTAGGTGGATAGTATTGATAGAGAAAAAGGAAAAAATAGGAGGAAGGTATAATGGATGTTATCAAATTCGGCTTTCGGTACTGGAAGAAGAATATTGGATGGTCACTGTTTGCAAAGCTTATGAGTTTTACTGCGCTGACAGCGAATCTGCTGCTTCCGATGCTGACTGCCATGTTTATTAACTATGTTATTCTATCGGAGGAACCAAATGAGAATGGGGTCTTTGGCTTTCTTTTATCCGGCAAATATGGACAGGTACATACCATGAAGCTGTTTTGGCATATGGCAGCGATATTTATTGGATTGCTTTTGCTCAAAATCAGTTTGATCTATATTAGAAATATCGTAAATCAAAAGATGGGACTTCGGCTGGAGACAACATTAAGAAAGGTGACTTTTCACAAGCTGATGGAACTGGATAGCGAGACAGTAGCGGAATATAATACAGGGGAACTTTTAACGACGATAAATTCCGATACCATTATGTTTAAGGAAATGTTCTGTCATATAATCCCGAATATCTGTGACAGCGTGTTTGTTTTAGTGATTGCTGTTATGATGCTTGGATCGATCAACTGGTATCTTTTATTTGTCCCGCTTATTCTGATGCCGTTTTTTGCAGTATCCCTTCTTCGTTTTAAAAAGATCGCGAAAATGAATTTTCAGAAAATCAGAGCATGCAACAGCAAGATGAACCTGACGGTACAGGAGAATATTGAAGCAGTACGGTTAGTGCGTTCATTTACCAATGAAGAGGTGGAAAAGAAGAAGTTCGATCTTGCAAATGATGAACTAAAGGACTCCTATGTGAAACAGGTCAGGCTTTCGTCAACCTTTGATGCGGTGTTCGGAAGCATCCGGCAGATCGCTTATATCGGAAGCATTGCGGTAAGTGCAGTTTTGGTCATGAAAGGCTATATTATGGTTGGATATCTGGTAGCATCAGCAAACTATGTCCTTCAGATTATGGCTTATATTGCGTTAATCAACAACATGATATTTCAGATGCAGCAGCAGCTTGTATCGGGACAGAAGATGCTTCATTTTATGGAATTAAAGCCCAAAGTGGTAACAGGCGTAAAAATTGCAGATAACAAAAAGAAGGCAGACCTTTCAGTAAAGCATGGCTCTCTTGTTATGGATGGAAAGCAGGTACTAAAAGATATTAATATTGAGATTCCATTTGGAAAGAAGGTCGGTATTGTAGGAGGCACAGGAAGCGGCAAGAGCATGCTGCTAGAATCGTTTATCCGTGTACATGATCTGACGGCAGGGGAGATTGATTTAGATGGAACGGATATCAGACAGTATGAGTTAAATTCACTGCGGGATAAGTTTTCTTATGTATTTCAGGATGTATTCTTATTCTCCAATACAATTGATTCCAATATTGCCTATGCAGAGCCGCATATCGAGAAAGAACAGGTAGTGCAGGCGGCAAAGCATGCACAGGCGCATGGATTTATCGAGCATTTGGAAGATGGATATGAGACGATCGTAGGAGAGAGAGGAATTGGAATCTCAGGGGGACAGAAGCAGAGGGTCTCTATTGCAAGAGCGCTATTAAAGGATGCACCGGTGCTTATACTGGATGATTCTACTTCGGCACTGGATGTGGAGACGGAAAAAGAGCTGCTATTCGATATTAAGAAGAATTATCCAAATAAGACGGTGTTAATCTCAGCTCACCGCCTGTCGTCTGTGGTGGACTGTGACGAAATCCTTTATATGCAGGATGGCATGATTGTGGAACGAGGCACGTTTGAGGAGTTAATGAGGCAGAATGGGCATTTTGCAGCCGTGTACCGGATTCAGGAAGCGCAGAAGAAATCAGTGATTGATTTTGATGCATTAGCGAAGAAGGAGGCGATATAAATGGCGAAGCGGAATACCTATTTTCAGGATGAAGTAATTGAGCGAAAGATTGATATCAAGCAGTTTGGAAGAGTCCTGCGCTATATTATGCCTTATAAGAAGGTCTTTATCTTTATCGGCTTTTTAATGGTTGTGTCAGCAGGGGTGGCTATGATTCCACCGCTTTTATTAAAGCAGATTATCAATCAGGTGGTTGTGACAAAAGAGTATCGGACACTTGCGTTTTTGATAGCAGGAATGACGACGCTAGCTGCACTGGAAATCGGGATCGGGTTTGTTCATGAACGGCTGATGGGAACGCTTGGACATAAGATTATCGCAACGATTAGAAAGGACGCATTTTATAAACTGCAGAAGCTTCCGTTTGACTATTTTGACTCAAAGCCGAGTGGAAAGATTGTAGTGAGAGTGACGGATTATATAAACGACCTGGCGAATTTTTTTACAAACTATGTGTTGCAGTTTTTGATCTATCTTGTAAAAGTGGTTGTGGTTACCGTATTTATGCTGTGCATCAGCCCACAGCTGACGATGGTCGTATATGCAGCTGTCATTCCGATGATGATCTGCATCTTTATATTGCGTTACTCGGTGCGAAAACTTTTTGGTGCCCACCGGGCAAAAGTGTCGAATCGTACGGCATTTATCGTGGAGTCCATTATGGGCGAGAAAATCGTAAAAAGTTACAATCGCGGCCGCTATAATGAGGACATCTATGCAACGGTTCATGATGCCAGTGTGCGTCAGTGGTTAAAGATCGTATACCGGAATCAATTAAATACCCCGATTGTAGAGACATTCTGGAACCTTGGTACGTTATGTCTGTATGGAGTATCCTTATCCCTGATCCTAAAGGGAAATTCCGCAATTGATGCAGGGGTTGTTGTGGCATTTATCAATTATATGACGCAGTTTAGCGGACCGATCACCCAGATTGCAGTGATCATTCAGCAGTTAGCGCAGGTAAGCTCTAACTTAGAACAGGTTTTTGATACCATTGCTTATCCGGTTTCCATTGATAATAAAAAAGAAGACGTAGTATTGGAGCATGTCAAAGGGAAGGTGGATTTCAATCATGTCACATTTGCCTATGATGAGGGTGTGAACATATTAGAGGATTTCGATTTACACATCAGACCGGGCGAGAAGATTGCCCTTGTAGGTCCTACCGGAGCGGGTAAGACGACCGTCATCAACATGCTCACCCGTTTTTATGATGTGGCAAGCGGAAGCGTGACGATTGATGATGTAGACGTAAGAGATGCGACGCTGGATTCTCTAAGGAAAGAAGTCGGTGTTTTAATGCAGGATCCTTTTATCTTCAAGGGTACGATTATGGAGAATATCCGTTACGGGCGTGTGGATGCAACGGATGAGGAGTGTATTGCGGCAGCGAAGGCGATCTTTGCGGACGGATTTATCTCAAAGCTAAAAGATGGATATCAGCATGTGTTAGAAGAGCGCGGTGCAGGGCTTTCGGCAGGGGAGAGACAGCTGCTTTCTTTTGCAAGAATCATCTTAAAGAATCCATCGGTAGTGATCTTAGATGAGGCGACTAGTTCGATTGATACGGAAACGGAAAATCTGATTAAACAGGCATTAGATGTGATATTAAAAGAAAAGACAGCTTTTATGGTGGCACACCGCCTTTCTACGATTCGGAATGCAGACCGGATTTTGTATATCGCCAACAAGGGAATCGCGGAAGAAGGAACACATGAGGAGCTGATGGCGAAGAAAGGGTTATACTATGCGTTGAATTAAGAGAAGAATGGAACAGGGACGGCTAAGAAATAGCAGTTTCCTGTTCCATTTTTTATAGAGGCTGATTACTGCTAAAAGAAATTGATAGAATCTTAGCCAAATAGAAATCCTGTGCTAGTGGTATTTTCCTGGCGTAAGCCCGGTGGATTTTTTAAATACCCTGGAAAAATAGTAGACATCACGAAAGCCTGTCTTAAGTGCTACATCGCTAATCGTATAATAACCGGTTGAAAGAAGCTGTTTGGCAGACTCAATTCGAATTCCATTCAGGTAATGGAAGATGGTCTGTCCTGTCCATTTTTTAAACTGACGATTTAGATAATCAAAATTATAGTTATATTTCTGTTCAATCTCTTCACTGGAAATATCCTTGGAATAGCATTCATTTAAAAATGTGATCAGATCTGGAATGATGTGCCTTGCAGCACCGTGTATCTTTGCTTTTTCCACATGGATTCCGGTGATATGTTCCCGAGCGATAATAAGTAGAAGCTCAAACAGATAGCAGCCTGCCTGTTCTTCATAATAAATATTTCGATTGTGATAGGTAGTGATGAGTTTCTCAGAAAGAGCACGACAGGAGAAAATCGTCTGAGCAGATTCGATATGATAATATTTTGGTACCAGGAGGGTGTTTGCATCCTCCTTTGTTGTTTCCTGGAATGGAAATGAGAAATGAACATAGAGAAAACGGCATGTGGATGTCTTTCGTCCCACGTGTTCTCTAGAAGGATCCAAGAGGATAAAGTCGTTTTCTCCCAAGGTATATTCGGTATCTCCTTCGGTTAGATAGAGTTCTCCGGATAGAATGTAATAGAGAATATATTCGTGATATTTTCTTCTAAAGTGGATGTATGGAGGTTTAATATCTGCAAAGTCTGCAAGTGAGACTTGTGGTAGTTCCTTCTGTATTGCACTAAAATAGATGGGTTCTGTCATAAGAGTGCTCCTCTCGTGTCTGGGATTGTAGCTGGAATTCCTTGCTTGCATCAAAGTGGAATGCGTAACAACGCGACATTCCATTAAGAAAAAAAGATGTGAAACTGGCTGAACGGGTAATCTTATTTTATTACATTATATTACAAAAGTCGCTGGAATACAAAAGGAAATCATTTTTATATATTGTATCTATTTTTGATAGTACTATGATAATTCATATCAATTAAGAAAAGGCAGGCATACTAGTATGAAAGATATGACAAAAGGAAGTCCGGTTAAACTTATTATTGGTTTTGCAATTCCGATGCTGATCGGAAATATATTTCAGCAGGTGTATAACGTGGTAGATACGGTTATAGTCGGCCGTTATCTGGGAGAGGATGCGCTTGCAGGAGTGGGGAGCACGGGCACCCTGACTTTTTTTCTTCTTGCACTGGTGTATGGGATGTGCAATGGTGCGGGACTTGTGGTGGCCCAATGTTTTGGGATGAAGGACAGGGAAAAGATGAAAAAGTCAGTTGTGGCTCTTGTCTGGGTGGCAGGCGTATTAACCGTTGTAATATCCATTCTTGGAATCTGTGCCTCCCGGTTCTTTCTTCATTTGCTAAGCGTTCCGGAAAATGTAATAGAATACTCCGTTCAGTATCTAAGAATTATATATGCCTTTGCATTAGGAAGCGTTATCTATAATGGAGCATCGGCAATCCTTAGAAGTACAGGAGATTCCAAGACTCCCTTATATGCCTTGATTGCGGCATCGATATTAAATGTATGTCTGGATCTTTTGTTTGTCTTAGCATTCCATCTTGGGGTAAGAGGTGTTGCCTATGCGACAATCTGTTCCCAATGTTTATCCGCTGTGATTACCGTAGGATATATCATAAAGAAAAGAGCTGTGATAGGGCTTACGGATTTGAAATGGAGAGTAGACCGAAAGACCGTATTTCTGATTATAAAGACCGGATTTCCAGCAGCATTTCAATCCTGCATGATTGCATTAGGCGGAATGAGCGTACAAAGACTGGTAAATTCCTATGGTTCTTCCGTTATGGCAGCCTATGTGGCGGCCAACAAAGTAGACAGTGTGGCAATTCAGGTCATTGTATCCATTGGAACGGCACTTTCTGTTTTCACAGGGCAGAATATGGGACAGTGCAATTATAAAAGAATTCATGAAGGGTTAAAGAAGACGCTTTCTATCATGGTGGGAGCAAGTATTTTCATTGCGGTCTGTGTACTTATCTTTCGAAATGAACTTATGTCTGTTTTCTTAGATGCCTCAGAGTCCATGCAGTCAATTCAGATTGGGGCAACCTATCTCTCTATTATTGGAATCGCATATGTCATTGCGGGCATCATGCAAAGCTATCAGAATGTGATCCGTGGTGCAGGCGATGTGAATACCTGCATGGTGGCGGGATTAACAGAACTGGGCGGGAGAATCGTGTTTGCGTACTTATTATCTTCCCTAATTGGGGTGACCGGCATCTGGATTGCGACCCCGTTATCCTGGGGATGCGGATGTATCATCCCGGTTATCCGATATTATAGTGGAAAATGGAAGTTTAAAAAATTAGTATGACTCCAATTCCATAAAGATAGCTCCTATCTCATGAATACCTGATTCACAAGGAGATCGAGGGAAAGATCAAGTGCGATGTTTGAGTTAATATTATGTAAAAAGTCAGCGGTGACAGAAAATTCTTGCATACAGTGACGGATTATGTGATATAATGGGTTTCTTAATTGTAACGACATCATTTGTAAGCAAGTGGGGAGAATCCGTTTTGCTATGGCTTCGTGAACGGTTAAAATAATAAATAAGAAATAAGATGCCAGGAAATACAGATATAAGGTGCTGGCGTTTTGAGAATGGATCGTAGATGAATTTTAATGAAGTGAATTTAAGCAACCCAATTCTTCGTGCACTAGAGGAATTAAAATTTGAGAAACCATCTGTCATTCAGGAAAAGACAATTCCTGTAGTGTTAGAAGGAAAGGACGTATTAGGATGCGCTCAGACAGGAAGCGGAAAGACAGCTGCGTTTTCCTTACCAATTCTTGAAAAGCTTTCAAAGGAAAAGAGCAAGAATATCCGTGCCCTTATCCTGACACCAACCAGAGAACTTGCTGTACAGATTACACAGAGTATTGAAAGCTATGCAAAATACCTGTCACTCCGTATTGGAACCGTCTATGGCGGTATTGATCAGAAATATCAGGTAGACATGTTAAAGAAAGGTGTGGATATCTTAGTGGCGACACCGGGACGTCTTGTGGATCTTTGGGATCAGGAACTGATTTCATTATGCAAGGTCGAAATGTTTGTATTAGATGAAGCGGATCGTATGTTAGATATGGGCTTTTTAGATTCAATCAAACTGATTGCAAAGCAGCTTCCGGTAAAACGTCAGAATCTTCTTTTTAGTGCAACCATGCCAAAAGAGATCGAACGTTTTGCAATGTCCATGCTTAAGGACCCAGTATCCATTAAGCAGGCAAGAGTGACCGATACGGTAAGTACAATCAGCCAGTCTGTTTATTATATTGATGAACCAAACAAGCTGCTTTTACTGGTTCAGTTAATTAAAGCAGGGGATGTAAAGAATGCGATTGTCTTTACCAATACAAAGAGAAGTGCAGATAAGGTAATGAAACATCTGCATCAGGCAGCGGTAAGAGTGCGTGCAATCCATGGAGATAAGGCACAGCGTGCAAGACAAGATGCTCTTTTACAGTTTAAGAACGGAAAAATCAAAGTTTTAGTTGCAACAGATGTAGCAGCACGAGGCATTGATGTGGCGAAGCTTTCTCACGTATTTAATTTTGATATCCCAGAATCTCCGGACAATTATATCCATAGAATCGGAAGAACCGGAAGAGCAGGGGAAACCGGAACTGCAATCAACTTCTGTAATATTGATGACGTGGATAACTTAAAGGCAATCGAACGTCATATCAGAAAGCGCATGACTGTAGTGGAATCCGAATGGCCAATGAAAATCTTAGAGAAGAAAGAAAAGCCACAGGGAAGAAGAGGATCAGGCCAGGCAGGAAGAAACGGAAAGTCAGCGGAATGGGGCAAAACAACAGATGCACCAAGAAGAGACAGAGCAGCCCGCAAGGAAAAAGATCCAATTGATATAACAAAAGTAAAGGATGTTACACCAAGCGGAAAACCGGTTGTAAAGAAGAAATATACACCATTTAAGCCTTCTTCTAAGTCTGAATCCGGCAAGGATAAGACGGATTCAAGACGAGATAAGAAGGATGGCAGAAGAGATTTCAAAAAGGATAGCTCCTACGGCAAAAAGAAGAAGGCAGTAACAGGAAAAGCCAAATACTAATCTTCTTTCTTGTGAATGTTCTCAAATATAGGTAAATATTGTAAAATATAAGTGGACGGAAATCGTTTTGTTTTTTATTTATTAGGCAGGAGAATGCTGCTTGATAAATAAAAACAAAACGATTTTTGTTCGTTATGAGCCAATATTTTAGAAAGATCATAAGTCATGGCTCACACTTTCTTAGTGAAATAGCCTTTTTTCTTTATTTCGGCAGGGAGGAAAAGTAGTTGTATCATGAAGTTTTGATATAAAGAATTTCTCATAAGATAATAAAAAGTTGAATTGTAGAACATTTTGAGGAAATATAGAAAAATAGATAGATATTCTTATGAAAAACAAGTATAATGTGTATAGTTGTTTTACTACATAAAAAATGCAATTAAAAGCATAAAAAATAAATACAGAGGAATATAGTATATGCTGATATCAAAACAAGAAGTTCAAAGATTAACCGGAATTGAAGAGGAATATAAAAGAACTCTGGCTTCCGTAGATGAGTTAAATTTAAATATAAAGAAGTTACAGGACATTGTAGATAAAAAGGAAGCTAAGAATCGTGAGTTAGAAGAACGAGTACAGTTCTTTAAAGATGAGATTGAAAAATATAATGAAATCACAGTTGAAGTAGAAGAGTATGTAAAAAAACGTGAAGATGAAATCACAAAACTGACAGATGATAAAGAAGGCTTAAAAGAGAAACTTTCTGCACTCCGTAAGGAAAAGGATGAACTGAGTGGGAAAATTGCTGCAAATGTAAATGAAGTAAAGACATTAAAGAAGGATCTCGCCCAGAAGGAAGCACAGCTTGATCAGTTCCAGGATATCCTTAAGGAATCAGAAGCACTCTTTCAGAGCAAGGAAGTAGAAATTGAAGGTCTTAAAAACGCAGTTACAGCTAAAGAAGCAGAACTGATGGAACAGAAGGCTGAAGTACAGAAGCAGAAAGCGGAGCTTGAAGAGCAGAAGGCTTGGTCAGAAAAGCAGAAAGCAGAGCTTGAAGAACGGAAGGCCCAGTCAGAAAAGCAGAAAGCAGAGCTTGAAAGACAGAAAGCCGAGTCTGAGAAGCACAAAGCAGAGCTTGAGGAACAGAAAGCAGAACTTGCAGGACAGAAAGCGGAGTCTGAAAAGCGTAAAGCAGAGATTGAAAGACAGAAAGTTGAGGCTGAGAAACAGAGAGCAGAGCTTGAGAAACAGAAGGCGGATTCTGAAAGTTACCGAGCAAAACTTGAAGAACAGCAAACAGAATATAAGAAACAAAGTGTAAAATTTGAAGAACAAAAAGCGGTGCTGGAACAGCAAAGACAGGAATATGCACAGATGCTAAAAACACTTGAGGTGGAAAAGCAGAAAACTGTGGATGCAACAGCTAAGCTTGCAGAATGTTCGCATAAGATACAGTCTTTAGAAGCGAAGCTTCAGAGTGTGACTGTTAATAGCCAATCGTTAGAGGCTAAGTTAAAAGAGGCGCTTGAAAACAGTCTGGTAGTAGAAAGCAAGTTAAGCGAGGAGTTAAAAAAGAATCAAGGATTAACAAATCAGCTTAAGGAACAGACCGTTAAAAACGAGATGCTGGAAAATAAGTATGCAGAAGAGACTAAGAGATATAACAGTCTGGAAAGTAAGTATACGCTAGAGGCTAAAAAGTGTCAGGATCTAGAAAACAAGCATGCAAAAGAAGTAAAATCTCGTCAGAACCTGGAAGGGCAGTTAAAGGAACAGACTACAAAAGTACAGACAGTACAGGCAAAACTGAATAATGAGTTATTAAAAAGTCAGGCAGCTGAGCAGAAGCTTGCGGATACAGCGAAGAGATTGACCGAATCAGAACAGAAATTTGCGGATAGCACAAAGAAACTGGCAGAGTCAGAACAGAAGCTAGTGGATAGTGCAAAGAAACTGACCGAGTCAGAACAGAAGCTAGTGGATAGTGCAAAGAAACTGACTGAGTCAGATCAGAGACTTGCTGATGCTACAAAGAGATTGAGCGAGTCAGAACAGAAATTAGCGGATACCGCAAGAAGACTAAGCGAGTCAGATCAGAAGCTAGTGGATAGTACAAAGAGACTGACCGAGTCAGAACAGAAGCTTGGCGATACCACAAAGAGATTGAGCGAGTCAGATCAGAAATTAGTAGATACCGCAAAAAGACTAAGCGAGTCAGATCAGAAACTGGGCGATACCACAAAGAGACTGACCGAGTTAGAACAGAAACTTGCCGATGCCACAAAGAGACTGACCGAGTCAGAGCAGAAACTTGCGGATACCACAAAGAGATTGACCGAGTCAGAGCAAAAACTTGCGGATACCGCAAAGAAACTGACCGAGTCGGATCAGAAACTTACAGATACCGAAAAGAGATTGACAGAAAAAGATCAGCAATTTAAAGAAGTGTCTGAGAAGCTGTCAGCTAAGGATCAGAGATTAGCTGCAACGTCTGAGAAGCTGGAAGAGACTACTGAAACGCTTAACAAGACAACAAAAGAGCTGAATGAGACAACTGTGACATTGAATCAGATGACAGGAAAGTTTAATGAGACATCCCAAAAGTTAGAAGAAGCAAATGCAAAACTAACAGAGGCATCCAAGCGTGAACATGCAGCAGAAGCAAGAATTAAAGAGCAGGCAGAAGCACTTAGACTGGCTGAAAGAAATGCGGCTGGACAGGAGATAAGATGCAAGACAATGGAAGGTCTTCTGAATGATGAAGCAGCCAGATGTGTCACACTAAAGGAACAGTTAAGAGAGGAAGAGGCAAAGAGATCCGATCTTGAAGAACAGTTAGCTTTATTCAAAGAAAAAATGCAGCAGTATGAAAGCAGACTCAAAGAAGAAGAAACTAAGAGTCAGAATGCAGAAGATGAGCTTGTACAGAAAACTCTTGAATTAGAAGCAGCTCATCGTGAGCATGAGAATGAGCAGCAAAAAAATAAGGAATTACAGGAACAGTTTGCAGAGGAAAAACAGCGGATGTCATCTCTTCTTGAAGAAATGGAGAGAAAAGATCATATCTTATCTTCTGGAAAACTTGTTATGGAAGCACAGCGCAGCAAGGTGATGGAACAGGTTGCTATCATCACGCAGTTAAGTCAGAAGGCAAAGCAGTTAGAGGCCGAGAATGTGACGCTGACAAAGGAAAATGAGTCGTTAAGCTTAGAACGTAATCGTTACTTCAAAGACAGAGAAAAAGTCAGCAAGGAAAAGGATCAGTTAAAGAAACAGCATGAACGACTGGAAGCAGAACTTGCCGCAAAAGTAAAACAGTTAAGAGAATATAAATCGAATACAAAGGGAAGATAAGTTAGTAAAGAGATTGTTTATCATTCCAATATAAAAAGAACCAGCCGGATTCATGTATCCAGCTGGTTCTTTTTAATTGATAGGAAAGATTGGAAAGCGAAATCATCTTATGAAGCAGCTTTTCGCATTTCAATGGCTTGAACGATCCGGTCGTATTCTTTCTCATCAATCTTGTATTTTTTCTTTATAAGAAAGTAGGAGGAGAGAATGGTTACAATCGGGATAGCAACCATACCAATTCGAAGCACTAAGGTTTGATAGGGCTGTACTTCATGAATATAGGAATTAGCCTGAGACAGCACCTGTTCGGAGGAGACTGCACCTTTCCCGGACTCAATTTCAAGGTCTGTAATTCTCTGACTTATGGCATAGATTCCGCTGATGATCAGGACGAGGGCAGAAATCCCCTGGTTGATAGCCCCTCCTAATTTTGCAGTAAATGAGCGGACTGCGGATATGACGCTGTCATGGCGCTCATTAAACTTGTATTCATCATATTCGATTGTGTTATTCAGCATAACGATAAGAACAAGATTATAGAAGCCCTGGCTAAAGAAGATTACAAAACCAATGATGTTTAGAAGAACAATGTTTTTCGGCAGCACATAACCAAACATCATAAGCATCGCATAAGAGGTAATCAGGATCAGCGTAAATGTCCGAAGTAGGCTGAGTCTTGTAAAGTGGCTTGAAAGGAAGGCAAATACCGCCTGCGAGATCAGGGTGCCAAGACCGTACATAACAGTAAAGAGAAAGACAAGATTTCCGCCTTCGGCATAGCCGTATTCAAAATAGAAGAAGTTTACGGCAAATACGATCAAAAGTCCGCTTCCAATATTGAATAAAAGGAAGGCAATACCGACTGGAATCAGCTGATCATTTCGTAAGATAACCTGGAACATGCCTTTTAGTGAAAGCTTGTCAGGGCTGTCTTTTCGTTCTTTTTCTTTTACACCAAAGAAGGTGAGAAGCTGGAAGCCGACAAAGCATAGTGTGACGATTAGAGCAGTGTAGCGATAGGCTTTGACTGCATTGCCGGCAACAATGACGGGTACGACACCGGCAACTGCGAACTGACCGATGCAGATGAAGATACTCATCAATGTGACAAGTGTATTGCGTACGTTCGGATTACTGCTTAAGCTTGGAAGCATACCCCAGTAAGCGATATCATTCATTGTGTAAGTCATGCCCCATAAGAGATACGTGATTCCAAAGAAAATAACAAATAGCCAGCCTTTTGGACGTATTGTGAATAAAAGAACGATAATCACGGCATTTAAGAGCATGCCCGTTAAGATGAAAGGACGATATTTGCCGTGTTTCAAATGGCTGTTTTCAATGATGATCCCCATCATCGGATCATTGATAGCATCCCAGATCAGGCAGATTACAATACAGACGGAAATAACGCCAAATTGTGCTACGGTAAGTTTCATTGTGTACTGAATGTATGTAATCAGATACATATTGACCAGTGCATAGGCCATATCACGGCCGGTCGCACCAATGCAGTAAGACCATTTGGTGCGGGAATCAAGTTGTTCCGAATTCATATTGGAGGCCTCCCTTTTCTTATATTTTATGTGCGCGATACGTTCAGAGTATAGGCTAATGAATTAGCTTAAAAAAGGATTGAAACGGATGACCATTGGCGGAAAGCACAATGGCCTCTGCCAGTTTGTATGGAATCATGCCATCGCTTTGGCATACCACACTGTCAAGCGTGCCTTCGTGCAGTCCCTGACGAAGCATCATGACTTCTGGATCATCCTGGCGCTTTCCCTTGAACATCTTTGTTACCATCTTATCTGCTGTACGCAATGTAATTCTCGCTAGAAGAGAGTGCTTGGAGAGTTTATCCAGGGAATTTGCAATTGTAAATCCCCCTTTTTGGGTGTTATCGAGATGACGGAGAGGGCGGCCGTAGAGCCGTTCGAACTGTTCCCTAGAGATAGAAAAAGCAGTGCCTTTTTGTGAAAGATATTCAGAAATTTTTTTGCGGTCATCCCGTGCATAATCAATTCCTTTTACCGCAATTGTCTTTTTTAGTCTTGGGTCATTTAAGGAAGCAGAGACTAATATCTGATAAGTTCCGGAAGGCATTAAAAATGTTTTCTCTTTTTCATCAAATACGGAGAAGCTTCTGTCGGAGAGCGTTACCGTAACACGTTTTTGCTCACCGGGAGCAAGAGATACTTTCGTAAAGCCTCGCAGTTCTCTCTTAGCGCGCAGATAATTACAGTCAGGATTTTGAACATAGACCTGCGCGATCTCCATTCCGCTTACATTTCCAGTATTGGTAATGGTAAAGGATACAGGAAAGGTTCCGCCCACAAAAGTATCGGTATCTGTCTGAAGATCAGAATATTCGAAAGTGGTATAGGAAAGCCCGTGGCCAAATGGAAAACGGACTGGCTTATGATAGGTATCATAATAACGGTATCCTACGAAAATGCTTTCGCGGTATTCTACATCGTCACTTCCTGTTCCAAACCACTCATGACTTGGAATATCAGAAAGTGAGAGTGGAAAGGTTTCTGCTAATTTTCCGCTTGGATTGCTTTTTCCGACAATTAGATCCGCACAGGCTTCACCTGCCGCCTGGCCGCACAGATACATCTGAAGGATTGCTTGCGCTTTGGATGCAAATGGAAGATCAATGGCAGAACCGCTAAAAGAGATAAAAGCAATCTGGGGATTGACCTCGTATAACCGATCAAACAGTCTGAGCTGGTTCCTTGGAATAGATAGTGTTTTTCGGTCATATCCTTCCCCTTCATAATGTTCCGGAAGACCTCCAAAGAACAGAATCGGAATCTTTGTTTTTGCGAGTTCCACCGCAGCATTCTCCAAAATACGGTTGACGGAGTCGGTATTCTCGTCGTAACCTTTGGCGTAGACAACTTCCATGCCATTTTCTATCAGGCTTTGAACTGCATTTGGAGTTTTTGCAGTATGAATATGACTGCTTCCGCCACCCTGATAGCGCATATGAACGGCCATATCACCGACAACAAGTATTTTGGATGGAGGCTTTAGAGGAAGAAAATCATTATTTTTCAATAGCACCGCGGACTCGCATGCCAGTTCCTTTGCGATCGCATGCTGCTTTTTATAATCAGTCCAGACAGGTTCTTTCTTTGGTTTATAATCGTTCACCAGCTTGATTACATTTGAAACGGCACGGTCCAATTCTTTCCTACTAAGAGTTTTATCAGCAAGAGCACGAAGAAGTTGTTTGCCATGAATAGAAAGATTGTCCGGCATCTCAAGGTCAAGGCCGGCTTTTATGCATCGAACAGGATCCACAACAGCACTCCAGTCAGAAATGACGGTTCCCTTATAGCCCCATTCTTTTCGCAATATATCCGTCAGTAATTCTTTGTTTGCACAGGCATACTCACCATTTAAAAGATTATAGGAAGCCATTACAGTAGCAGGGGAGCTTTCTTTGATCGCAATCTCAAATGCCGTAAGGTAGATTTCACGCAGCGCCCGTTCATCGATCTCGCTGTTTGATGTTTGACGGTGTGTTTCCTGGCTGTTTCCTGCAAAATGCTTTAAAGATGTTCCGACGCCAAGCCCCTGCATTGCCTTTATGTAAGATGCAGCAAGCTTTCCGGATAAGAAAGGATCTTCTGAAAAGTATTCAAAATTTCTTCCGCATAGAGGGGAGCGTTTGATATTGACGCCACATCCAAGGACGACGGAAACTTGTTCTGCAAGCGCTTCTGAACCGATTGCAGAAGCCATTTTAGCTACTGCTTCGGTACTCCAGCTGCATGCAATCGCACTTTCGCATGGAAAGCAGGTTGCAAGGCGGCTGTTATTATTGCTTCCTGTTTGTTCATTATCCTGCTTTCTAAGTCCGTGCGGCCCATCTGTCATCAGAATCGAAGGAAGCTTACCGTTACAGTCATTTGTATGCCATGTTCCTTTTCCGGTTAAGAGTGCTGCTTTTTCTTCCAGGGATAAAGAATTCACGATTCCACCTCCATTTTTAATTTTATATAAGTAGAATAGCAGAATATTATGGAAAATAATATCAGAATGATTTGAATTATTTTACAAATATGATATGCTAGTTTATAGAAACTGGCACGGAAGGCGTGAGCAAGTATGAGCAAGGGACAAAAAATCAAAGTAGAGATTATTGCACCGTCAGCTAATACGATTTTTGAGGAAAGAGAAAGTGGAATCACCCATACCTCTTTTGAGTTAGAATATGTGTTATATCAGGCTATAAAGAACGGAAATGTAACCTGGGTGAAGCAGGCGATTGAAAACTACTTAAAGAGCGGGCTTGTAATCGGAAGGCTTTCGAAAGATAATATGAGACAGCTTAAATACTGGGCAGTATCGTGTATTTCTCTCGCCATTCATTACAGTATTCTTGGAGGGATGGATGAAACGGATGCCTTCAATCTGAGTGATCAATATATCAGGCATGTAGACAGCCTTTCGGCAATGGAAGAGATCATTTACTATTTAAAAGAGAAAGCAGTCGAATTAACGAACTTTGTAAATGAGGCAAAAGGTAAAGAGTGGTATTCACCAGCCATCAGACAGAGCCTTCATTATATTAATATCCATCTTCATGAACGGCTGGATGTGATGACGCTTGCTAAGAAGGTGGGGCTATCAAGAGATTATTTTTCCACGCTATTTAAGAAACAAGTAGGAACGAGTGTGCATGCCTATATTCAGCATGAAAAGTTAGAGGCATCAAAGTTCCTTCTTTATCAAGGAATAAGTTATGAAACGATCAGTTACAATTTTGGTTTTTGTTCGGAAACCCATTATATTACCTGCTTTAAACGGGAGTATGGAATGACGCCGGGGCAGTATCGGAAGATGCTTTATCCGGAATAGAAAGGAAGGGAAAGAATTATGGCAGAGATAATAAAAATTAGTGGCGGAGGCTCCAATTGTTATTTAGTCACGGAGAATGGAAAATCGATTTTAATCGATACAGGTATGAAGGGTAAAAGAAATGCCATAGTAAAGGCGCTAGAGGGAAAGAATGTGACACTGATCATCCTGACTCATGGACATATCGACCATGTACAGAATGCGGCTTATCTTTCAAAGAAACTTAATGCACCGGTAGCGATCCATAGGCTGGATATTCCTCTTTTAAAGGATAATCTGTGTCGGCCAATGAAGTCGAAAGGATTCCCGGGAAATCTGGTTCGTTTTTTTTCGGAACAGAGCGCAAAAGGAGTTAAACTTGAGGATAGCAAGCCTTCTGTATTTTTAAAGGATGGGGATTCTTTAAAACCATACGGGATTGATGCGACGGTAATCGGCCTTCCGGGACATACAGCGGGGTCAATCGGCATTCTTGTGGGAAAGAATGATTTTATTGTAGGAGATGCTTTGATGCATATGTTTACAGCTTCGGCTTCCCTGCTGTATGAAGACAGGGAGCAAATGATACAAAGTGCCAAAAGGATTAGCAAGATGGGAAGTAGGAAGATCTATTTTGGACATGGAGCACCGGTAGCGAATAAACAATGGGTCAAACGCTTATCTTAAGTATTTCATAAAGGAGGATATATGTATCAGGAATGGCTGGAAAAAGCATTAGTGCAGTATGATATGCAGGGAGCAGAAGCACAGCTGATTCGTCATAATGAGAATATGACATTTCAGGTTGCCGAGGATTATCTGCTGCGAATACATAAACATGCCGATGTAATAAAGACAGATTCTCTCTACGAAGGATTAGATCGCTTGCAAATATATAAGGAGGAGTTAGCGTTTCTTGCGTATCTAAAAAATCGTGGCATGGAAGTTCAGGTTCCGGTACGAAACAAAGCGGGCGAATTGGTTTCCATGCTGACAGACACAGTTCCGGCCACAATGCTAAGCTGGATTCCGGGTCATGCAATTGAAAAAAGCGAGGTTACACCTAAGCTGTGTTATGAGATCGGTGAAATGGTTGGAAGACTGCATTGCTCTTCCCAAGGTTTTTATGCGGAAAATGTGCTACGATATGATGATGCACTGTGTGAACGGCTAAAATACAAGTTAAGTCAGGCCGTAGACAGAGGTGATTTAGATAAGAATCATACCCGGGTTATGACAGCAGCGCTTGACACAATAGCAGAAGAAATGAAAAGAGCAAGAGGATCTGCAATTATGGTTCATGCGGATCTTTCCCTTTCGAATATTCTCATTACAGAATCCGGACTTGTGCCGATTGATTTTTCTCTTTTGGGCTATGGGCATCCGATGATGGATATCGGAGAGCTGTATTGCAATATAAATGGAGTGGAAAACCGAGCCGCAATAGCGAAAGGATATCAAAAAGCCGGGAAAACAATAGATTTTCATGCACTTGACTGCTGTTTTGCGCTGAACATATTGCTTGGCATTGTCTTGCACTGTGACAGCTGGGCAAATGAAGAATGGTTTGCAAACAGGATGGTTCGCTGGTGCAGTGAGACATTCGGGCCCCTTGGAGAAGGGAAACCTTTGATTTCACCGGAATTTCGAATGCTTAATGTAAAATAGATACAGGCATGGTATATTTGGCTGGTGCCAGAAGCTTTTGGACTGGCAATCGGAATCATTATGATGAAAACACTGTAATCCATTGACAAATATAGAATATACTGTAGTATAGAAAGAGGCACACTTGTTTGTGAGATTCGTCCTTGCTTATAAGCCTGTCTGATACATAGAAAAATGATTCCTGACACCAAAATGATTTGAGGTGGAAGAGTGAGCATCGCATATAAAAAATAAGAGGAACTGTGTCAAAAAGGACAGTTTCTGTTTTTGTACGTTCAGCCATATTCTTCTGCAGAGAATATGGCTTTTTTATAGTTTGCAGTGTGCTATCGCCCTGACAGTAAAGGTATGACAGAGATGAAATGTGGAAATGGCTTCTGATCAAAGGAAAGCAACTTAAATATGGAGTGGTGAAGTCACTTTATGTGAAAAAGAGCGATAGAGCATAAAGGCAAAAGGAGCGATTTGTTCAGGAAGACAGGAGAGAGAGGAAAAAAGAATGGAAACTAGAATTGCACTGATCGGAATTATTGTGGAAAGCCCGGATTCAATCCAGGAATTAAATGGTCTTTTGCATGAGTACAGAAATTATATTATTGGACGCATGGGGATCCCGTATCGGGACTGTGATGTGAATATCATCAGCGTAGCAATCGATGCACCACAGGATGCTATTAATGCGCTTTCCGGTAAAATTGGCCGCCTTCAGGGTATTAGCGCGAAGACGATCTATTCGAATATCACAGATGTGAAAGAAAAGTAAGAAAGCAAAAGAACAGCAGAAAAGTTTGAAAGCAGATAGAAAGGAAAGAGGTAGACGTATGTATGATATAAATTCACGGAAAGCAGAAGAATTCATTTCCCATGAGGAGATTTTGGATACGCTTGCTTATGCAGATGCCAATAAGGATAATATTGAATTAATTGATGCGATTATAGAAAAGGCCAGACAGAGAAAAGGTCTGACTCACCGAGAGGCTTCCGTACTGCTTGCCTGTCAGAACGAAGAAAAAATGGAAGAGGTTTATAATCTGGCAAAGGAAATCAAGCATGATTATTATGGTGATCGAATTGTGTTATTCGCCCCGCTTTATTTATCCAACTATTGTGTAAATGGGTGCGTGTATTGCCCATATCATGCAAAGAATAAGCACATTTCACGTAAAAAACTGACACAGGAAGATATCGTGAGAGAGGTAACGGCATTACAGGATATGGGGCATAAGCGCCTTGCGATTGAAGCAGGGGAAGATCCGGTGAATAACCCGATTGAATATATCTTAGAATGTATTGATACAATTTACAGCATTAAACATAAGAACGGGGCTATCCGCCGTGTGAATGTGAATATCGCAGCGACTACCGTGGAAAATTATCGCAAGTTAAAAGAAGCTGGAATCGGAACTTATATTCTGTTTCAGGAAACCTATCATAAAGAAAGTTATGAACAGCTTCATCCAACCGGCCCAAAGCATAATTATGCTTACCATACAGAAGCGATGGACCGTGCGATGGAAGGCGGAATCGATGATGTAGGCCTTGGCGTATTATTTGGCCTGGAGATGTATCGATATGAATTCGCAGGTCTATTAATGCATGCGGAACATTTAGAGGCGGTACATGGAGTGGGACCACATACGATCAGCGTTCCTAGAATAAAACATGCGGATGATATTGATCCAACTGCATTTGATAACGGCATTTCAGATGAGATCTTCGCAAAATTATGTGCGCTGATCCGTATTTCCGTTCCTTATACCGGTATGATTATTTCGACCCGTGAAAGCCAGGAAGTTCGTGAGAAGGTGCTGCCACTTGGCGTATCCCAGATTTCTGGTGCGTCCCGCACAAGCGTTGGCGGTTATGCAGAGAAGGAAGCGAAAGAAGACAGCTCTGAACAGTTCGATGTAAGCGATAATCGAACATTGGATGAAGTCGTGAACTGGCTGATGAAAATGGGGCATATTCCAAGCTTTTGTACCGCATGTTACCGGGAAGGAAGAACAGGAGACCGTTTTATGGCACTATGCAAGAGCATGCAGATCTTAAACTGCTGTCATCCAAATGCACTGATGACATTAAAAGAGTATCTGGAAGATTATGCAAGCGAGGAAACAAAAGAACTCGGCAATGCGTTAATTGAACGGGAATTAGAGAACATAACCAATCCTAAAGTAAAACAAACTGCACGTGAATATATACATAATATTGCAGGTGGGAAGAGAGATTTTAGATTTTAGGATGATTTTTCGGTTATATTCATCATAGATTTTTTAGGCTGCCTTTTCTTAATAGAAAAGACAGCTTTTTGTAAAGAAATTGTCGTTGCTTTCCCAGTACATTTTTTGTAAAATACAATACTGTGCGTAAAAGGACACGTATACAAAAGAAAGATTATGTACATGAGAGGAAAATAGTATGAACTACAAATTAGGCAGAAGCAAGAGCCGAAATGCGGTTACAGCGGTAACAGAAGCAACGAATTTGCTAAGAACACCCAAGTTAATTTTATTCTTTTCCGGTGTTCCTGAGTTTGAGAGCTATGCAGAAGAAATCAAACGTCAGTTTCCGGACAGCATAACAATGGGAGCGACTACATTTGCAGGATTCTGTAAAGATGGAGCCTTTAAGGAAACTTTATTAGTATTGGGAATTGAAGACGGAATTGAATGCCGTGCGGATATTTTAGAGGAAGTGGACTGCTACCCATTAAAATATGTGGAGCGAATTCAGAAATGCAC
>SVEB01000085.1 GCA_015057635.1 Lachnospiraceae bacterium
AGATAAGATATCCCATAGCGTAAGCTAGTAAGACCCCTTGAAGACGACGAGGTTGATAGGACAAAGGTGGAAGCGTGGTAACACGTGTAGCTGATTGTTACTAATAGGTCGAGGGCTTAACCAAGAAGTTTGTACGGATTTCATTTTCAATGTGAAGCGGTAATGTCTAGGGGATCACAGTGATGTGGTCTTTTTTTTAACTCTTATTCCTAGTATAAGATATAGGTTAGATTAGAGTAAGAAATACTTCGTCTATTCTTCACAAGCGAAAAAAGAATAGAAGAAATTCGTAACAATTAAAATAATGATATAGCATAGGAATAAGAACAAAATACCATAGGAAAAAGTGAAATAGCTAAGAGAGGAATTAAGATGAACGTTTCTACATTAGAGTATTTTGTGAGTGCCGCGGAGCTGCTGAATTTTACGAAAGCCGCGCAGAAACATTACATAGCACAGACTGCTGTCAGCCAGCAAGTTGCAAGATTAGAAAAAGAACTGGGAGTAAAGTTATTTATCCGAAATAAGAACCGGGTTGCCTTAACGAATGCGGGCCAGATCTTTTATAATGACGTTAAAAATATATTAAGTCAGTATGAAGTAGCGGTGAACAAAGCCCAGATATCCTACCAGCAGGAAAAAAAAGTGATTACGATCGGATATGCGGATCCATCTGAATTATCACTCATTTCAGATCTGATTATAGAATTTCAGGAGGCGAATCCGGATACTGAAATTATCATCAAATCTGCAAATCTTTCGAACCTGGTAGAAGATCTGCATCTGGGACTTTGCGATTTATGCATTAATATGAGCTGCTCCTTTGATTGCCTGGATATGAAGAATTTAGAGCAGTATAGCATTCACCATGGAGAGATGCTTTTAGCGGTCGGGATGAATCACCCAAAAGCAGACAGGGAGAGCATTAATGCGGATGAGCTTAAAGATGAGAAATTCATTGTCTTAAATGCAGAGAACTCCAATCTGGGAATAAGCGAGATGCACAAACATTGTAAGATGGATGGTTACGAACTTCAGATCTCGGATTATGTAGGGAGTATAGCAGCACAGCTGCTGATGATCGAGTTAAACAGAGGAGTTGGCTTTGTACAGGATTTGTTAAGAACAACCAGAATGGATAAGATTAAGCTTTTACCAATTAAGAATTCTGCTCATCGATATGATATGAATATAGCGTGGAATAGTTCTGCTTCTAATCCTACTTTAAAGTCTTTTATCAGTCTGATCAAGGAAAGACTTCCAAAGAATAAATAAGTTTTTGATTTAGCATCATAAGAAATTCTTATGATGCTAAAGTATTTTATAGTATCCATGTTTTTGTATATTTGGTAGAATAATGTAAAAGCATGACACGCATATAGAAATATATGGGGGCATATAAAGTACTAAAGGAGATTTTGATGGACAAGGTGAAAGCAAAGAAAAAGCTTATGACCGCAATCTGTATGATGGCAATTTTGGCATCATTAACAGGCTGCTCGAAAAATAATAAGCAGGAAAGTACAAATGATAATGCAGAAACACAGACACCAGCGGCACAGGAAAGTGTTTATACAGCAACAGGCGAAGGCTTTGGCGGAGAAGTAACGGTTACTGTAACAGCTGCTGATGGAAAAATAATTTCAGTTGTAGCAGAAGGCGCTTCTGAAACAGAAGCACTTGGAGGAAAAGCAATTGCGGACTATAATGCAGGTGCTTTTGCACAATTAGCAGGAAGCGCAGTGGATGCAGTAGACGTAGACTCTATTGATGCGGTATCCGGAGCGACTGTTACATCTACTGCTGTTAAGAATGCATTAAAGACAGCATTAAAAGAAGCGCAGGGAATCACAAGCACAGAGAAGAAGGCTGTTGCAGATGGAGTGCAGGAAGTAACAGTATCCGGACACAGCGTGACTTCTCAGTTAAAAGTTGCAGTAACATTTAAGGATAATGCAATTGCGGCTGTAGATGTACTGGAGAACAGCGAGACAGCACAGATCTTTGCAGGTGTTGAAGAACGATTCATTCCTCGTTTACTCGAAAGCCAGTCATTAGCAGTAGATGCAATCTCAGGAGCGACTGTTTCCAGCAATGCTGTAAAAGCTGCAGTTGAGACTGCAATCAATATGGCAGGCGGAGATTCTTCCGAATGGTATACACCAGTTGAGAAATCTTCTGAAACAGTTGTTTTAGATGGCTATGATGTAATTGTAGTTGGTCTTGGTGGTGCCGGCATGAGCGCTTATGTAAGTGCAGCTGAAAAGGGTGCTTCTGTATTTGGTTTTGATACAGCAGCGAAAGTAGGCGGAACCTCAACTACAACAAGCGGTCCAATGGCAATCAATCCACAGACAAAGATGGAAGCTCAGAATGGCGGAGAAGCGTTCTTAAACGAAGACGAACTGATCGCGGACTGGCTCGAATACTGTCACGGTGATGCAAAAGAAGAAATTGTACGTTTAATGGTAGAACAGTCTGGCGATACAATGGACTGGTTAATCAATGAGTATGGTTTCAGCTTTGGTGATATCAGCGCATTCTTCCATCCTAAGATGTGGAAGGTATGGGCATCTTATACAGGTGATGTAAATGCAGAATACTTAAATGCGATGAATACTGCAAAAGCGAAAAATGAGAAAAATGATTATATGTTAGAGTTAACCGGAACAAAGCTGTTAACAGATGAAAATGGCAATGTAAAAGGCGTAGAAGCAGAGTATTATGACGGTACTACATACCAGATCTATGGTAAATCTGTTGTTCTTGCGACCGGTGGTTTTGCAGGTAATGCAGAAATGATGACACAGTACTTCAAACAGCCATGGAATACAAAGGCGATGACACAGAATGATGGTGCTGGTATCTTAATGGCACAGGAAATCGGTGCGGCTCTGTATAATATTGATGTGCCTCCAATGCAGCATAATGCGCAGACTGCAACTATTATCCGTGATGATTCCTTAACAGCGGATGAAAAAGCAGTATTAGCAAGTCTTGTATTAGGCAAAGATTCCATGCTTGTAAGCGAAGATGGTACACGTTTTATGAGTGAAGCGGGTAATATCGAATTTAATTCATGGAATGGTGGTGCATTCTTCTACACATTATATTCTGAAGAACAGATGAAGCAGTTCGCAGAAGAAGGTCTGTCAGTTGTAAGCACTCCTTTCTTCTTAGGACAGGGCGGAAGTGTAGAAGCAGGAACACCGGTAGCAACTATGGATAAGATCGTGGAAGTTGGCGAAGCAAACGGCATCATTTTCAAGGCAGATTCCGTAGAAGCATTAGCAGAACTTCTTGGCATGGATAACCTTGCTGCAGAAGTAGAAAAATACAATTCTTATGCAGATGGCAGTGCAGAAGATCCATTTGGAAAAGATACATCCTTAATTCATGCAATCAATGCTGGCGAACCAGTATATGCAGTAAAAGGTGCTGCTTATATCTATGGTACATGTGGCGGCTTAGACGTAGATGGAACTTTAACAGTTTTAGATACCGAAGGCAATCAGATCAAAGGCTTATATGCAACTGGTCTTGATTCCATGGGTACTATGTTAACAACAAAAGAAGCATATGTTACTTACGGCGGAGCTGCTCAGGGATGGGCGCTTACTTCCGGTAAAGTAGCTGGCGAAAATGCAGCGGCTTACGCAGCCGAAGCAGAGTAATCAGACAAAACGAAACCTCAAAGTACTTCCCCGTACTAGAGTTTGACTGATGAATATGGCATAAGATAATGTGATGAACAATTGCTTATCGATAATTGCACAGGTATGCATGTGCATAGACAGGTTTTTTGAGCGAAATGGAACCGCACACTCACTCCTCAAGGCGGAGAAAGCTCCGCCTGAGTGTGGTCTATGAATGGAGAATGCCAATACATATCATATACCTGAAAGGTTAGATCCTGAACTTTGCATAACGCCAACCCCTCTGAACAAATGTTCTGGCAATAATGGCAAAAAATCAGGAGAATATTCCCCTCAAAATTAATAGAAAATAAAGATGCAGACTTATGAATGGACGTATAAAAATTCATAAGCCTGCTATTTTTTTGCTTTTATAGTGGTAAAATCCGGTCATGAGTAGGACAAAAATAGGGAAAAAATAAGTATTGAAAACTATTCGTATTCGGATTAAATGCATATTAATAGATGTTAAAATGTCAGTCAATTTAGGGTGAAGAAAGGAGGGAAAATGTTCACGAAGCGTGTATTTGTATAAAATGACTAGAAAGCGAGGAAAAGTGGTGGAATACTTTACTTGCGGGGAAAAGTGAAAATCGATATACTAAATGAGGTTTTGCTTTGGAAAATTAATGTGTTTTTTTACACATATAGTATAGGCAAGAGATGTCTATGAAGCTTAGAGACAGCCGGCAGGCTGATTGAAGAGATTGAAATCGATACATAGAAAAAATACAAAGGAAAAGGAGTGTTTATTATGAAACAAGGAACAAGTTGGCGAAAGATTAGCATAGGCTTACTGCTTGCTATGCTTCTTCTGACAGGATGCAAGAATTCTGGCGAGACAGCACAAGAAAGAGCTGGAACACAAATCAGTTTATCAGGGATGGATGCGGATACTTACCGTGTAAAAGAAGTCTTAAACCTTACGGATGGCGGATACGCCGTAACGGTACAAGGAAGCGGCTTTGAGTCTGCAATTGAGGCAAAAGTATACTTTGATGGGACAGGGGATCATATTACAGAGCTTGAAATCTTATCCCAGGAGGAGACCGAAGGTTTAGGTAGCCGTATTACAGAACCGGAGTTTTTAGCAATCTTCTCAGATTTTTCAGCTCCGGTGACGGTGACGGAATCCGATATGCAGATTGTAGACCCGGCAGTTTTAGCAGAAATCGAAAAGAAAAAGCAGGAAGCACTTACAGAGGGCAAGGACGGAACGTATGAGTCACAGGCCGGTGAATTTAGTAGCGGTTATAAAGCGGTGACTGCACTTACAATTGAGAATGGAAAAATCACAGATGTTTCTTATGATGCGGTAAATGAAGAAGGCGTGCTAAAAAGCGACATTTCCAAGAATGGACAGTACGTAATGACAGAAGACGGTTTGTTATGGCATGAACAGGCTGAGAAGATTGAGGAGTACGTGATTAAAAATCAAACCGTATCCATTTCAACGGACGATGCGGGAAAGACAGATGCGATCGCAGGCGTTAGCATCTCTGTTTCCGAAGCATTTAAATTGCTACAGGATTGTTATAGCCAGGCAAATGAAGCTTATGCTGATGATGCGGATATGGCACTTCCGGTAATAGAAGGGACAGCATTTGATGCAGTGACCGGAGCGACAAGGACATCCGAAGGTGTGGCAAAGGCAATCAATAACGCATATTTCTTTTTAAAGAATTATATTGTAGAGTAGCAGGGAAATCAGGCTAAGGGGGAAGCACAGATGAAGAGAAAGCAAAAAATAAGAAAAGAGAAGAGTACAGTGATTGAAAAACAGTCAGTAGTAGCAAAACGTTACGGACTGCACTGCATCCTCGCTATGTTAGCGGCGATGATGATTACCGTGCTTAATTCTTATGCGATTATTTACAGCAGGACTTGTTTGGAGCAGCAGATACAAACAGCAGAGGCGGCGGACAGCTATCGCACAGCAGTATATTATCTGACGAATGAAGCGAGATCTTATGCAGCAACAGCGGAGAATACCCACTATAAGAAATACTATTTAGAATGGGGAAGTCGAAAAAATCGGGAAAAGGCAGTTGCGAAGATGCAGGAACTGGGATTGGTTAGCGCAGAAGAAGAATTGCTCAATAGGATTGTAACATTATCAGTGCAGTTATCCGATCAAGACCGACAGGCATTAAAACTTTTAGAGAATGGTCAGCAGGCAGAGGCGTATTATATTGTATTTGGGGAAGAATACGGTGCTCAGTTTGAAGAGATTCAAGCGGATCTAAATAGCCTGATAACAGTGGTACAGTTACGTCTGGCTAAAAAGGTCACACAGTCAAGAACGCTAGTGGCAGTGACTTCCACAGTGCTTCTGGCATTGTTAATCCTGGTTTTTGTAGAGCATAAAAGGTTAATTTCGTTTATACGATATGATATGCTGGTGCCAATACTAAAGGTGCAACAGCAAATGGAAGAAGTGGCAAAAGGACATCTTGATGCAGAGTTTGAGCTGGAGCCAAATGAATCCGAAATTGGAATGCTGACAGCATCCATCATTTCAACCAAAGAGACATTACGAGGAATGATTCAGGATATCTCAAAGAATCTTCAGAACATGGAAGAAGGTATTTTTGATTTCGTGATTGATAAAGAATACATTGGTGACTTTAGTGCAATCCGTGATTCCTTTGAACGTATTTTAGAACGTTTAAATGAAACCTTTGCCGGAATCCAAGATGCGGCCAAACATGTGGCACAAGGGTCAGAGGAACTTAATTATGCGTCCGATGAACTGGCAGCAGGTGCATCGGATCAGGCAGCAGCAATTCAGCAGATTCGTGTGAATATCGAAGAAGTGGCAGGAATGATTGAAAAGAATGCCAAAGCAGCTAAGAATGCTGCGACAGAGGTTGGCAAGGTGGAAAGCAGACTGTTGGAGAGCGATAACAAGATGAGTCAGATGAAGGATTCCATGGAAGAAATCAATCAGACATCACAGAAGATCAGTTCCATCATTCAGACCATTAACGAGATTGCGGATCAGACAAATCTGCTTGCTTTAAATGCAGCGATTGAAGCGGCGCGCGCAGGGGAAGCGGGCAAAGGATTTGCTGTAGTAGCAGACGAAGTGAAGAGTCTGGCAGGAGCATGTGCGGAAGCGGCAGCCCAGACAACCTCATTAATAGAGGCTTCTCTTGTGGCAGTATCGGCAGGGCGAGAGCTGGCAGACGAGACGGCGGAATCTTTCCATGCGGTAATTGAATTGTCCAAGAAAAGTGTTGGGACAATGTCAAGAATTGCACAGTCATCCGAGAATGAAGTGGAAAGTGTAAGCCAGATTGCGGCTGGTGCGGAAAAAATTGCAGAAGTTGTGGAAAACAATTCAGCATCTTCTGAGGAAAGTGCAGCAATCAGTGATCGTCAGAGTGAACAGGCGAAAACATTATATGAATTACTGTCACAGTTTAAATTAAGATAAGAACAGAGTGATAGAAGCAGTCAGTGGGCGGTCGCACTAAGAAAGTGCAACCGCCCCTTTTTTGGTATAAAAGAAAAGGAATAGAAATAAGAAAAAGCGGGAGAGTAATAAATGAATTTGAGTATAAAGGAGGCAGCGAAAGAGTGTGAGGAAAAGAATGCATAAGCAAATACTTGCGGTGATTATTACATTGGCATTGATACCGTCTGCAATGGCAGCAGCAGCCAGGAGTCATCCGGATATACGAAAAGAGAGTAAGAGGGAAGAAATAAAGAGCGATCAGGGCGAGATCATCCTAAAGGTGGATTATGAATATCCACAGATTATAAACCCGATGAAGGATGTTGGAATTGAGAATGTAAATAAGGAGCTAAAAGCATATGCGATGGAGCGATATGAGAGTAATATGAAAGACGCATCGCAGCTGACAGAAGAATTTTTAAAGAATGTAAATCGGTCTGGTAACGCAAACCGTTCCTCTTTACTTCCGTTCACAATGGATCTGCGATATGAGACCACATTGGATATCCCAGAGCTTGTGTCCTTTCTATGGGAAGAAAGCAATTACTTTGGCGGTGCGCATCCAGATACAAAATGGAATGGGGTTGTATATGATCTTCGGAACGGGAAAAAGCTTGAGGCAGGAGATATCCTATCCATTCCTGAGGAGCAGATTAAGCAGTATATTGCGCAGGCCTTTCAGGAGAAAGCCAAAGCAGAGACAGGCATGTTCTTTCCGGAAGAGGTTGAAAAGCTGTCTTTGCTGCAGTTCAAATATTATTTCTATCTGAGGGAAGAAGGAATGATATTTTTCCTTGATCCATATCAGATTGCACCTTATGTGGCGGGAAGAGTAGAAGTAATACTGCCTTACGAGAAGAGTGAGTATTACCGTCCTGATATATGGGAAACATTAAAACAGAATGGTAGGAATTAGTTGAAAATATAGATAAATATGGTATTATATTAAACATGAAAAGAAAGATACAGAGGAGAAAAAAGTAATGAAACCAAGGAAAATAAGTGCGGTATGTTTAAGCGGTATGCTGTTATGCAGTCTGACTGCCTGTTCGGCTAATCAGAAGCTGATTGATACTCCCATGCTGGAACGCTATGGATTGGATCTTGAGACAGGAGAGGTCTCCAATCATGAGGTAGCAGGGCAGTATTTGAATTTAGAGGAGCCGATTACACAGGAAGTGAAGAGAGATGAGAATGGAAACCGGATTGTAGCGGAAGCGGAAAGTGAGCTGTTTTTATATCGAGTTGATGGGGATAATGCAGTAATCACAGGAATAACTGCTTCTTATTTAAGAGAGATTAAGATTCCGGCATCCCTTGATGGTCATAAAGTGATCGGAATTGAAGGAAGCGTATTTGCAGAATCCACCGCATTAGAATATGTAGAATTACCGGAAGGAATGACTTATATAGGAGAACGTGTATTTGAGTATTGTCTGAAGTTAGAGGAAGTGAAGCTACCTGGTACACTTACTTCGATTGGAACATATGCATTCTCTAATTGTATAAAGCTAGAGAGTCTAAAGCTGCCGGATAGCATCACAAAGATTGGGAGTCGTGCATTTTCAGGCTGCGAAAGCTTAAAAGAGATTACAGTTCCGGCAGGCGTGACAAAGATTGAAGAATTTTTATTTGCGAACTGCACCAGTCTGGAAGCAATCAATCTTCCGGAAACACTTAAGGATATTGAGCAGCAGGCATTTCAGCACTGTTCCAGCCTAAAAGAGATAAAAATTCCTGAACGAGTTACAGCAATCAATATTGGTACATTTTATGGCTGTACTTCATTAGAGACAATAACAATCCCGGCAAGTGTTGTGAATATCTATCCAACTGCATTTAAAGACTGCAACATGGAACATATCTCAGTTGTTACATCGAGCGGTTCCTATGCTGAGAAGTATGCAAATGAAAATGGTATGATTGCAAGTACCCAATAGATATATTATAGAAATTCTTTTAAATCAATTCCTTTTTTGAGGGACTGACACCATTTCAGAGAGCCGCGGAGGGTAAAAATCCCGAAATATAAGGTGGCTCTCTGAAAAAATTCTTTACTACTTAAATCAGACATGCCTTGAGAGGTATCTGTCATTACCTCCAATTTCTGAAGATCGATCATTGTATTCATTTCAAATTCTGTTAACATTCTTTCCCGCGCATCGGGAGCTAAATTACCAGCAAAAAAGACCCGGAGCAGCTGAGCGGTATAGTCTTGGCTTATCCGAACAGGCTGTTCCATCCATTTCATAAAATGATCTCGTCCTTTATCTGTGATGTAGTACTGTTTCTGTTTGGAAGTACTGTCAATCGGGCGCAGGACAATGTACTGCTTTGTTACCATTCTTTTAAGGGCAGGATAAAGACTTCCTTGTGTGACCATATAGAAAGGTTTGATTTGGATTAAAATATGGGAACGTATTGCGTTTTCGGTCATAGGAGCGGTAAACAAATATCCGAGTATAATATATTCAAGCATAAGAGAACCACCTTTCGATCGTTAATCTGTTTGGACCTATTCGTAATAGACAGCCCAATCCAATAGCATAATGCCTTATCGAACTTTAAAACAGGATTGCACTTCACTTATAAGACAAATAGTAAAGTATACTATAGCAGTTAAGTAAAATTTTGTCAAATAAAAGGAGATAAAGGAATACTCTAGAAGCGAGAAATGATATGAGACAGGGATGCATAATTCCGATCAGTATTCATAGAATTTCAATGGAGACAAAAAAAGAAGGCAGACAAAATAGAAAGGTAGAGTATAGATGAGCGGGATCGAAGGAAGGTATAAAATAAGTGTAGCAGCTCCATTTGGAAAGCAGCAGGGATATGTGGAGTTTAAAACAGAAGGAGAGAGACTGCAGGCAAAGCTGCACCTTATGGGAACTGAAAGTAAGTTTGAAGGCAAGGCATCTGGAAATGAATTTGAATTTCAAGAAAAGGTGAAGTCGGGTATCGTTCATATGAATGTGAAAGTTAAAGGGCATATAGAAGGGGATGAATTGTTCGCAAAAGCATCCACTACATATGGAACATTCCCGATCACAGGAGTAAGGGAAGTGAAGGAATAAAAGCATACAATAAATAAGAAGTATAAAATGAGTGTTGACAAAAGAAATAAATCGTGATAAGATAAATGAGCTTCAGAAATGTCGGAATTGAACATACAATTAAAAATAAATAATAAATTGAAAAAAAGTTCTTGACAGATAAAAAGCAACATGATATACTAATGAAGCTGACTGCGGTGCAGAACAGCAAGCTTAAAAAGCAAACGCTTGGATGACAAGTGGTACATTGATAACTGAACAGTGAAACAACCTTGATATTCGTTGAGAATAAAATTTGGACTAGCATCCAAATACAAATAGAACTGTAAGAAGAAATTCTTACAACCCTAAATAACAGTAACGGAACAAGATGACAAATATAATA
>SVEB01000086.1 GCA_015057635.1 Lachnospiraceae bacterium
CTCATAAGATAGTGTTGCTTTCGGATTATACTTCATTTTTTCTCTAAGTCGTAAGGCTTCGATTGCTTTATCATTCGCCTTTGAATCGCCAATTGCAAGCTTTGCTTCGAGTGTTTTCTGTACTTGATAGACAAGGGATTCTTTTTTCTTTCGTTTTCTTGCCATAGTGGTTTCTCCTGTGTAGTTGATATTTGTATATAGTTAAAGCTGAGCACGTGCCAATTTATTCGAATCACAGGCACCTAGTGATTATAAAGAAGGTAATAGAAAAGGCCATACTATACAGCCTTGGATTATGGTTGACCGCCTTGGTCTTGCATAATCGTTGATCCTGAAACGAGGCATATTTCTTTTACGTTACAAACAAAACTTTGGACTTTGTCCATAAGTAAGCATTAGCAGGTCATGCATTTCTTTTCTTCGTTCCCTGATTTTTAGGTCTCCAATTCACGTTTTACAAATTTATTATGATAGTTTGTATATCTTCATATCTGAAATTTTGAGCAAAAGATAAGCATAATTAACCGTTTAGACGAAGATAGAAAAATATCTTTCGTCTAACCGTAATTATGCTCGATTTATGAAGTGTACACTTTTGGGATGTGTTGTTTTGTAAAAGGATTTAAAGAACAGAAAAGAGTATAAAAATATCGATGTAATTATTAAGATACAGTAGCTTTAAATATAGGATAATACAATGATTGACTAAATAGAAAAATATGGTATTATAAAAATGCTTAGGATATAGAGTAGTAAGAGAGAAAAAAAACAACGGAAGTAAGCTTTATTGGAATAGCGTGTTTTGAGGGAAAGATAAATTTGAGTTTGGTGTGATGAAGAATGGCAAGAACAGAAGAAGTAACTTTAACAAACATGTGTATGGTATATGATGATTCTAAGGTATTAGTGCAGGCAAAGATAGATGATGATTATGAAGGAATAACATTTCCTGGAGGACATGTTGAAAAGGGTGAGTCGTTTACAGATGCAGTAATTCGAGAAGTATTTGAAGAAACTGGTCTAAAAATATCAGCTCCACAATTATGTGGAATTAAAGATTGGACAAACGATGATGGTTCGAGATATATGGTTTTACTTTATAAAACTAATAAATACGAAGGAGAACTAATATCGTCTGATGAGGGAGAAGTTTATTGGATTAAATTAGATGAAATGAAAAGCAAGCATTTGGCGGAGGGAATGAATAAAATGTTAGATGTGTTCCTAAATAATGATGTAAGCGAGTATTTTTTTTATAAAGAACATGATAACTGGATTGATATATTAAAATAACACACATATCAGTTTATTTAGTTCACTTTTCTCTTATTTAGTCAATTTTATTGAGTATAAGTGAAGAATGTTAATAAATATTGGAGGATGAAGAAAATGGAACTATGGGATGCTTATGATAGAAAACTGAATAAGGTTGATGGCATTACATTGGTACGAGGTGAGATAATTCCAGATGGATTGTATCATCTTGTAAGTGAGATTATTGTCAAGCACAAAGATGGAACCTATCTTCTTATGCAAAGGGATTATACCAAGCGTTTAGGAGGAAAATGGGAAGCTTCAGCGGGAGGAGCTGCTTTATGTGGTGAGAGCTCTATTGATTGTGCCAAAAGAGAATTGTATGAAGAGACTGGAATAAAAGCAGAAGCTATTATGGAGTTAGGTGTAATTGTTAACGATATTCAAAAAACTTATTATGTTCAATTCCTTTGCTATACGGATTGTAATAAAGATAGTATTAGTCTTCAAAAGGGCGAAACTATTGCTTATCGTTGGGTTACTGAAGAAGAGTTGAGACAAATGAATTCTGACTCATTAGCTTCTACACGTATGCAGAAGTATCTTTGGAATAAATAACTAATATAAATAGTTTACTTTTATCTCATAAAGCTAATTAGTTATGATATGAGTACTATGTTGAGTACATAATATATTGATGTGTCGGAACTCTCCTTTCTAAGCTATTTTAGAGAGGCGAGTTCTATTCGAATCCCGTCTCGTGCTTACTAAATAAGAAGAGCAAATTCAGAATTTATCTGGATTTGCTCTTTTTTGTTGCCCAAAATAAGGTGCGCAACAACGTAAGAGATTTTGTTGCAAAAATATGGTATAAATTGTAAATATTGCACAACACATACAAAAGAAAAATGGAAATTATGCAGATTGCCAAAAAAATGCCGAAAAAGTATAATGTTTTTATAAATAAAAAACATATTTTGGCAACAAAAATGTTGCACATTAAGGAAGGGAAGACTATGATGACGAAAAAAGGTGGATGGAGAGGATTTTTTAAAAAACTATATAAATACCGAGTATTCCTACTCATGCTTGCTCCGGCAGTGATCTATACACTTATTTTTGCGTACTATCCAATGACGGGAATTGTAATGGCATTTAAAAAGTACAATTACGCAGGCGGAATCTGGGGAAGTCCCTGGAACGGTCTTGAGAATTTCAAATTCTTTTTTACGTCGGGACAGGCAGGTATGGTAACCAGAAATACCGTATTATATAACGTTTTATTTATTGCAGTGAATACCATTATACAGATTGCAACGGCGGTCCTTCTTACCGAAATTCGCAACAAACATTATCGTAAGATCAGTCAGTCCTTAATGTTTCTACCATATTTTATTTCATGGGTTATTGTAGGAGTTATGGCATTTAATATTTTCAGTTCGGATTATGGATTCTTAAATCGTATTATTACCTACTTTGGCGGGGAAAAGATTTCTTTCTATACAACACCGAAGGTATGGCCATTCATTCTTCTGTTCTTTAATGTATGGAAAGGAATTGGGTACGGTTCGGTCATGTATTTGGCGGCGATCATGGGAATTGATACTTCCATATATGAGGCAGCCAAGATTGACGGAGCAAATGTATTCCAGAGAATCTTTAAAGTAACGATACCAATGATTATGCCAACCACAATTATCTTATTGTTATTAGCAGTAGGCGGTATTTTTAGAGGAAACTTCGATATGTTCTATAACCTGGTTGGAAATAATGGTCTTCTATATAACTATACGGATGTAATCGATACGCTGACCTTCCGTGCCTTAATCAGCAGCAATAACTTCGGCATGTCAGCAGCAATTGGTCTGTATCAGTCCGTTCTATGCTTTATAACCATTTTAATTGCAAATAAATTAGTCGGTTTATACGATAAAGACTACACATTATTTTAGGAGGGGGAAAAGTGGAATCTACCAAGCATTCAAACAAAATAAAAACAGGTTCGGACGTTATTGTACTGAATATTATTGCCTACGTACTATTGGGGCTGATTGCACTATTCTGCCTGGTTCCCTTTATCATGATTCTATCCGGATCTTTTTCTTCCGAAAAAGCCATTATCCAGAATGGTTTCAGTATTTTTCCGCAGGATTTCAGCCTTGAGGCATACAACACCGTATTTAAAAAAGGTTCTGTTGTAGTGAAAGCCTATGGAACAACAATCGGATTAACAATTGTAGGAACGGTTGGCGGTCTGTTGCTTCAGACTATGACAGCATATGTTTTATCCAGAAAAGATTTTGAATGGAGAAATATATTTTCATTTTTCTTTTACTTCACCACCTTATTCTCAGGCGGACTTGTTCCCTATTATCTCTTAATTACACAGAAGTTAAATCTTCGTGACAGTTATCTTGCTTTATTGCTTCCATTAATCTTCAGCGTTTATAATCTGTTGATCATGAAAAGTTACATTATGGGCATTCCGGACTCTCTGATCGAGGCAGCAAAGATTGATGGCTGTGGAGAGTTTCGTACTTTATTCAAGGTTGTTTTTCCGTTAATCAAACCTGCACTTGCAACCGTTGGACTTTTCATTGCACTTGCATACTGGAATGACTGGTACAATGCAATGCTTTACATAAAGAATCAGGACAAGTACCCGTTACAGTACTTCCTATATCAGCAGGTAAACAATATTGAGGCATATAAGAAGCTGCTTTCCAATGCAGCGGCCAGCAGTGTAGCCAGCGCAGTATCACTTCCTACTCAGACTTTAAAGATGGCGCTTACCATCGTTGTAACAGGACCGATTGTTTTAGCATATCCACTTGTTCAAAAATACTTTATTCAGGGCATTACAATTGGTGCAGTAAAGGGGTAAGACAGATTAAATGGATGCATTAGGGGTATCTCCCAATGAATAAATTGCATTTAAAAATGCGGATTAACTAACGGATCTATTATTAAAGGAGGAGTTTTATGAGAAAAGAAATGAAAAAGTTACTATCAGTTTTACTGACGACTGCGATGACAGCGGGAATGCTTACAGGATGCGGCGCTTCTAACACTGCCAAAGATTCTGGCTCTGCAAGTGCATCAACAGATGGTCAGAAAAGCGCGACGGCTTCTTCTGATGGAGGAACAACTACTATTGATACATCAAAACACGTAGACTTAACGATGTATCTGATTGGGGACCGGTCAGCAGATTTCGACGAAGTGTACAGAAAGATCAATGAGATTCTGGAAGAAAAATTAAACTGCTCCTTGAATGTAGAATTCCTATCATGGGGGGAGCATTCTACCAAATATTCGCTGTTGTTTTCCTCACAGGAAGATTTTGATTTAATCTTTACAGCATCAAGCTGGTGTCATTATGAACAGACGGTTGCGTTAGGCGGATTTGCTCCTCTGTCAGAAGAGTTCATCCAGACGTATGCACCGGATATCTGGGATGTTGTACCCGAAATGGCATGGGATCAGGCAAAGATTGATGGACAGATCTACATGGTTCCAAACTATGCAAATGAATTTGGACAGGATGTTATGGCGGTTCGTGGTGATTTAATGCAGAAATATGGTTTTGACAAGATTTCAAGCTGGGATGAGTTAATTGCTTTCTATAAAGCCTGTGCTGCAGATGGAATTTACGCAAGCCAGGGCGGTCCTTGGTATCAGTATTTCCAGACAAAAGGTTATACGACCACCGGAGGAGCACCAAAGGGTGGAGAACTTGTTCTTTATAATACACAGAATCCAGATAATCTAGAGTTCACATATATTGCAGAGTGGGATGGATTCCGTGATTACTGTCTTAAGATGAAAGAACTTGCTGATGCAGGATGCTGGTCAAGCGATGTATTGAATTCAAGCGATGAAAGACAGACAGGTCTTCTTACCGGAAGAACAGCAGGAATGATCTGGAACCTTGGAAGCTGTATGACATATGCTAAACAGGCAAATGCAGATCATCCGGACTGGAATGTTACGATCATAGATCCAATCGCTTCGCAGCCTAAAAAAGTAAATTCCTATATCAATAATGGTGTTGCAATCAATGTAAACAGCAAGAACAAAGAAAGAGCGATGATGGTATTAAATGAGTTCTATACCAACCCGGATGTATATGATCTTGCGATGCTTGGAATCGAAGGAAAGCATTGGGAGGCAGTAGGCGATGACCAGTATAAAGTAATCGATGAGAGTGGCTATGGTGTCAGCAACAACTGTAACTGGGGCTGGAACAATGCAAAAATCCAGAGAACCGAATATATTGAGAACAGAACAGCATTAGATGATACATACGATGCATTAAAGGCAGCATTTGAAAGCAATATCAAAGCAGATCATGCATATGATGGATTTAACTTTGACTCAACGAACGTAAGTACACAGTTTGCGGCAGTAGAAGCGGCACTTGGGAACTACTATGATCCATTGGTAAACGGACTTGTAGATGATGTGGATAAGTCAATTGAAGAGATGAAAACGGCATTAGAGAGTGCGGGAATTCAGGCTGTGTTAGATGAAATGAAGAGTCAGGCAGCTGAATATGTAGCACAGAAACAGGCTAATTAAAAAATAAAGTCAGGGAATAGACAGTTACAATCATTTTAGCGAATCAAAAGCTACGCGGGCGGAAGGGCTACTACAGCAATCGTAGCAGCCCTTCTTTAATTCTTAGGCGTATATTGAAAAAGAAAGTATTCAGTCTAGACATAAGAATTAAAAAAGGTAGGGAGCAGGGATGACATTAGATGCAATCGCACATGAATTAGGCCTTTCAAAAAGTACCGTCTCAAGAGCGTTATCCGGGAAAGGAAGAATCGGGAAGAAAACCGTGGAACTAGTTCAGAATTTTGTAAGGGATCATGAGCATGCAACAGAAGAAAAAGAAATACCGAAAAGCATTACCCATAATATTGGAGTGGTACTACCTGCGGATATTTATAATGGGGGCGGAAGCTATTTTCAAAACTGCCTGCTTGGAATCTGTGGAGCAGCATCCATGTTCGGATATAATGTTTTGCTTACAACGGGACAGCAACATGATATTTCAGAACTGCAGTTTCTTGTGGAGAATAAAAGAGTGGATGGGATTATTCTGACCAGAAGCCTTGTGGATGATCGGGCACTTAAGTATCTGACCGATATCAACTTTCCTACGGCGATCACGGGAACTTGTCAGTATGAGAATGTGATTCAGGTCGATACCGATAATGAAGAGGCAGCAGAAAAGATGACTTCCATACTGATCGGAAGAGGATTTCGAAAGTTTGCCCTTTTAGTAAAGGATATGAACTTTATTGCAGATAGAAAACGGCACGACGGATTCTGCAAGGCACTATTTAAAAATGGAATCCCGAAGGAAAACCAGGTATTCTATAATGGTTCTGTAAAGATGGAATTTTTGGATTCCATCATTGGAAATCTGATCGCACAAAAGGTGGAATGCGTCATTTGCGGAGATGACGAAGTTTGCACCATGGTTATGTCAAGGCTTCAGGCAGATGGCTATCGGATTCCAATGGATATTGCAGTCGCTTCCCTTTATAACAGCCCGAATTTAGAGTGTTATTCCCCAGCAGTCACATCCGTTTATGTAGCAGCAAGCCAAATGGGAAATATGGCAGGCAAACAGCTGATTCAATGTCTGTTAGGAGGAAAATATGAAAGCAGGGCGATGATTGATTACGGTATTCTATTCCGCAAATCCACAAATTGAAATGGAGTAATGATGCTATGAGACAGACAGGATTTATATACGGTGGAGATTATAATCCGGAACAATGGCTGGATACACCGGAAATTTTAAAACAGGATATTGAATACATGAAGGCAGCTCACATTAATGAAGTAACACTTGGGGTGTTTTCCTGGTCAACCTTAGAGCCACAGGAGGGAAACTATCAATTTGACTGGCTAAAGCAGATTATAGATAATCTTTATGAAAATGGGATCTCCATCATTTTATCAACACCATCCGGAGCAAGACCAAAATGGCTGGCAGATGCTTATCCGGAGGTACTTCGGGTAAATGCAGACCGTACCAAAAATCTGTTTGGAGGAAGACATAATCACTGCTATACCTCCTTAGCATACCGTGAGGCAGTGTATAAGATTGATAAGAAACTTAGTGAGAAGTTTGGAAATCATCCGGCTGTGACTACCTGGCATATCTCGAACGAACTCGGTGGAGACTGTCATTGTCCATTATGCCAGAATGCGTTTAGAGGATGGCTTGAAAGAAAGTATAAAACGATTGAGGCTTTGAATAAAGCTTGGAATACAACCTTCTGGAGTCATACTTATCAGAATTTTGAACAGGTGGAAAGCCCATCGCCAAAGGGAGAGAAGATGCTTCATGGACTGAATCTGGATTGGAATAGATTTGTAACAGACCAGACAGCAGATTTTGTGTCCTGGGAGAAAAAAGCCATTCGGGATGGAGGTTCTGAACTCCCTGTTACAATCAATATGATGTATGATTTTAGAGGGCTTAATTATTATAAGTTCAAGGAGCTGATCGATATTGCCTCCTGGGACAATTATCCGACCTGGCATAAGCAGGAGGAAAAAGTGACGGCACTTGATACCGCCTTTCAGCATGACTTTATCAGAAGTCTTTTGAAAAAACCATTCCTTCTGATGGAATCCTGCCCGACTTCGACGAACTGGCAGAGTGTCAGCAAGTTAAAACGTCCGGGAATGTTAAGTGCTGCTTCCTTACAGGCGATTGCGCATGGAGCAGACAGCGTTCAGTATTTTCAGATCCGTCAGAGCCGTGGTGCCAGCGAAAAATTTCACGGAGCTGTGATTGACCACTATGGCGGTATGGATACCAGAGTATTTAAAGAGGTCACAGAAGTAGGAAGTAAACTGGTCCGGCTTTCAGAAATCGCGGGAAGCACAACAAAAGCAAGAGTTGCGATTCTGCATGACTGTGAAAGCCGCTGGGCGATGGAGGATGCCCAGGGACCGAGAAATAAGGGGCTGCACTATAAGGATACGCTCAAAAAAATGTATTATGGTTTACGAAAGCTGGGACTCAATGTAGATTTTTTGAATATGGAAGAAGAATTAAAGGGATATGACCTGGTATTTGCACCAATGCTTTATATGTTCCGCAGCGATATTGAAACAAAAATTCGTAATTTTGTAACGGCGGGCGGAACGTTTATCATGACCTACTGGTCAGGAATCGTAAATGAAACGGATCTGTGCCATTTAGGCGGAACACCGCATCAGCTGATGGACGTTTTTGGGCTTCGCAGCATGGAACTGGATGCCCTTTATGATGAGGATCGTAACAGTGGTAAATCAACCGGAATATTCTTTGAAGAGGAAAAGCAGTATGAATGCAAAAATTTCTGTGATCTGATCAAAACAGATTCTGCCCAGATACTTCTTACTTATGAATCCGATTTTTATAAAGGTTTGCCGGCATGTGTACGGAATTCGTATGAAAAGGGGACCGCTTACTATATCTGTGCAGATTTTGAACAGAGTTTCTATGATGATCTGTGTAAGAAGCTTGCAGAGGAAAAACAGCTGGTTCAGGTGCCTTTTACGATACCAGATGGAGTATCGGTTACTTCAAGAGAGAATGATACGAAAACATTCCTGTTTATACAAAATTTTAATGAAGAAGCATTCTCAGTGAGCATGCAGGACACCGGTTGGAAGCTTCTTATGGGGGCCGAAACTGGAGTTGTTGGGCAGTATGAGACCGCTGTATACTGGACGGAAAAATAAGAATTCCATTTCAGAATATAGTTATTAACGGAAAGGATGAATCAGATGAAGATCGTGACATATAACATATGGAATGATAGACGTGGCTGGCCTGAACGATTAGAGCAGATATATAAGGAGATTAAAATTCAGGATGCAGATTTAGTATGTCTGCAGGATGTGCCAGATGAGGAACATTGCAAATTGATTGCAGACAAGTGCGGTTATGAATTTTATTATTATGTTAAGCAAAGGACATGCGAATTAGCAGTTTTAAGTAAGCTTCCGTTTGACTCAAAACGCAGCTTTAGTGAGGCGTTAATCGTTACGGTTCAGATAGGAGTCCATACACTTGAAGTGATGAATGTTCATTTGCCATGGGATAGTGTATTAAGCTGTGAAAAGCAAGTCATGGCATTAGTCAGTGAGAATAAAAAATCAAATGCAGATTATTCTATCTTCTGCGGTGATTTTAATTGTGAAGTTGGAAGCAGCGTGCAGAACTTCCTTTTAGGAAAGCAAAGCTTATACGGGGAAGAAGCAGTGCCGTATTGGGAGGACTTAGCGATTGTCTATCAGAACATAACAGGGGTTACACCTAAGGCAACATTAGACCTTTCCTCCAACCCTCGTTGGAAAGACCATGGTTATAAAGAGTGCGCAGGAACCCGAATTGACTGGATCCTTCTTAAATATACATATCCATCTCCTACACCAAAACTGAAAGAATTTCATTTATTCGGAACAGAGGTTTCACCTGTTACTGGGTATTGTGCAAGTGATCACTATGGTGTATTTGCCGAGCTTGATTTTGAAACTATCTCATAAATTAAAAAGGAGAGATAAAATGGTTTCCCTTGAGAATGAGTATAGAGAAGAGGGAAAGAATCACAGCTAAGTTTGTTTACATAGCAGGATTGTATTCTCTTATTATAGGCGTGGTGAATCTTATACATGTGATTTTTGGGAAAGAACCAGTGGGTGTTTTAGAAGGATATGATTGTTTTATTATTAGTTTTATAATAATGAGCATATGTAATAAGACATTCTCCGAATAAACTAAAATATTACTTAGTAGCGATAATAGGAAACGTGAACGATTATGGAACTTAAATACTAGGGAAGATATGTGGGGATATACTACATGTCTTTTTAGGCAGATATAAAAAAGAAGTCATTACACAAATGGAGAATTTGTATAATGACTTCTTTTTATTTATAATGTGTACGTTTTAATCATTTCATGAAATTTGAAAAGGAGTTTAAAATATTTAGATTCTTACTTTATATCGGGAGTATCGGAGGTTTTGTAATATTTATATTTCATTACACTGGAATAGTCACTCCACCCCGAACCTGTAAATGTTACTGTGGCGATATCATCATCCAATGTAATGATGCCGCTGATATTCCGGTCTCCTAATTCTGTTGTAGAGAAGCTAAGGCCTTCTGCTGTAGCTAAGCCTGTGCAATCATCCAGCTGAATTAACCGATAGATGCCTATTTGAATTTTATATGTCCCGTCATTATTTTTCTGAATTTCCAGCATAGGCTCATTTATATCATAAGCTGAATATTCGCCTGTATATAAGTCTGATTCCATTTCAGCGGTATAGCCATTATGTATGTTCAGTTCCGTTACATAATCATTGATTTCTTCATCGCTCATGACTGGGACATAATTTTCCAAGAAGTCTTGCCAGTCCGCTTTTAATCCTGCCAGTCCATCTGGATTATAGTCATAATAAATAGTCTCATCATCAGCAGAAAAGATCGTCATCATCGCATCCATGCCATAAGTCTGAATCAGATAATCTACAAAGGAGTAACTTGCTAAAATCCAGGCGCCGCCCCCGTTGTCCGGGAAAAAATCAGGATAGGCATTTCCCTCTGTGCCTACGCATGCAAGAATAGTATTTACTTTTTCCTGTGTGAGAAAGTTATGTTCAATGGCAGTCTTAAAATAGTACTTGTAGAATGTCTGAATGTCGATTCCCTGATTGGTACATTCGCTTCCTTCCACCATGTTGCTGGCATACTCGCAGATTCCTTCTGTCAGGGAGAGGGAAAAAGAAGATTTCCCGGTGCTCTTATTCCTTGTAATGATATGTGTTAGTTCATGTGCGAACGGTGAACTGCGATGGGTAAACATATTGGGGGTAAACTGTAATCTCATAATGAGAGAGTTCATTGTATAATCGGTTGGAGGAATACTTACGCCTTCATAGATGCTGTCTTCTATTGTGAGACGGATATAGATGGTATCTTTGTTGTCCGCATATTGTTTGTACCAGCCTTCTTTATGATAAAGCGTTGCAATTGCATCCATAGCATTTAGAACCGCTTTTTCATATTCCTCCTTTGTCTGAAACTGGGCATAGCTTAGATCATATTGTTCCCAGTATTCCTCATCATACAAAAATTCAAACTTCATCGTCTTTTCTTCCAGGTTTAAATCAGGTGTTTCAGAAACAGGATCCTTTTTGATATTGGTTTCGCTTCCGGTATTAGCTGTCTGAATGACTTCCGGTTCTATATCCTTAAGATTGCTTTTCTCGCAGGATGGCAGACAGAATAGAATGCAGCATAGCAGACATAATAGTTTTCTTTTTTTCATTTGGGCTCCTTTATCAATATTTTGTTTTATGTTTTCTTATAGATCAGTACCATATTACAAGAAAATGACTAACACTATCATAGCACTATTTGTTTTTTTAAACATCATAATACTGTTTAAAAATGGATTGATGTGCTTGCTTATATGATAAAAGAATTCAGATAAAGGTATACAAATAAAAAATCATCTTTTGCATAGGGATGAGAGGTTATGCGAAAGATGATTTTTTGTTTATAAAAACGAAGAGTCGTCTTTAAGTTTATGACTGTCCCCTCAGATTTTCTGCCCTGATATAGAAAATCTGAGAGGACATTTATTTATAAAGAGAGCGTATATAATAGAAAAAAGTGATTATTTAGAGAGTTCTGCGTTCGCAGCTGCATTTTCACCAGCTAAACGACCGGAAGTGTAAGCGAAACCAAGTGTACCGCCTTCGAATACAACGTAGTTGTTACCGTACATACCGCCGGCATCTGCACCTGCTACATAAAGGTTAGGGATTGCAACACCAGATTCATCAACAGCCTGAATATCTTCATTAATTGCAACACCGCCTAATGTTGTAAGGCATCTTAATTTTACTTTAACTGCGTAGATTGTGTTTCCATCTTCAACAGCGTCTAAGAACTGAGGATCTTTGTGGAAATCAAGATCTTCGCCAGCTGCACAGAATTCATTGTAACGAGCTACTTCTTCTTCTAAGTATTCCATTCCAAGGATTTCTGCTAATTCAGCAACAGAGTTTGCTTTGAAAGCAACGCCACAGTTTACAGCATCTTCGATAGTTGCTGTATAATCTTTTGGTTCTCTCCAAGCTTCACACATAGCATCAAGATCATGATCTTTTCCAGCTTCGTTATAAACAAGACCCTGTCCGTATAAGTGACCCCAACGGTCAACGAATACTTCAGCAAGACCTACTTTGGCAACTTCATCGATTAAGTCCTGAGTTACGATGATATACATTTCAGCGTCTGGCTGATTGTACATCATAGTACCAAGAGCAGCACTTTCATAAGCTTCTTCTTCGTTACCAAAACGCTGACCAACATTGTTTACGAAAAGAAGTGGGTTACGTACTAACTCTGTTAATGCACTGGAGTTTTCCATCTGTTTAGCTTCTGCGCCGTATTTCATACCGAACCACTGAGCAACATCAAGACCAAGTTCTGCAGCACCTGCGCTCCATGCCATCTGAATACCGTCACCAGTATTGTTTGTTACAAGAGCTGTACCAGCTTTTTCGCCGAATACTTCAGCCATCATTTCAGCATTACCGCCGAAACCACCTGTTGCAAGTACAACAGAGTCAGCCAGAATGTGTAATTCACGACCGTCAGTAGTTGTTGCGATAACGCCTGCTACTGTACCATCTTCATTGAAGATTAATTCTTTACCTTCTGTTTCGAATAATACTTCACTTCCAAGAGCTGTTGCCTGATCAAGTAAAGTATTGATTGCAACAGAACCACCATCTATATAACCGTGAGCAGTTGTAGGCATGCCAACGTGAGCATACTGAGAACCGTGTCCGGCATCTAATAATCTTAAGTTAACGCCATTAGCTACTAACCAGTTAACTGTTTCAGAAGAGTTCTGGATGATTGTTGTTACAAGACGAGCGTTTGCAAAGTAAGAGCTGTCATGGATGTACTGATTGTATAACCATTCTGTGCTAACTACTTTGTTTTCTGCGATCTGCATATCACTTTCAGTTGCGAATAAAACGCCTGCTATTGTACCAGCACCAGAAGGTGTGGATGTTTTTTCAATGATAATTACGTTTGCACCAGCCCGGCTTGCAGAAAGAGCAGCAGCACTTCCGGCAGCACCAGCACCGACAACAACTACGTCACAAGTCATTTCTTCAACAACAAGTTCAGCAGATTCACCGCTTGCAGTCTTTAATGCTTCTACATCGCCACCAGCCTGTGTTACACAGTCTTCAACTGCTGTTAATACAGCATTGCTTGAGTTAGTAGCACCAGTAACAGTATCAACTGCTAATGTCTGGCCAGAAACGATTGCTTCTGGGATACGTGTAAATGGAGTATCACAGATACCAGCTGTTTCTTTATTATCTTTTACTTCAACTGATACGATTTCGGTTTCAGAGAATACAACTTCAACAGTTACTGGGCCGTTATTACCAGTAGCAGTTGCGGTGTATGTACCTGCTGTGAAAGAAAGAGTACCGGATGTGTTTTCCGTTGTAGAACCAGCTTCTGTACTGGATTCTGTGTTTGTCTGAGGATTGGAATCAGACTTTTTGTCGGAACTTTTACATGCAGTTAAGTTCATGCACATAGCAGCAAGTAAAAGCATTACTAAAAATTTGTTTTTCATGAGTATTCCCCCCCCTGTTATTTTCTTAACAAAGATGGGGACTCGAACAAAAGATAGGTGCTATCCAATACTCATGCTTAGAATTACCAGATATTACATAGAACAAAATGTATCTTTTTCCGTCATACTATTATTTTATGAGATAATTGAAATGGAGAAAGGGCATGACCTATAAAGCACATGTTACAGGAGCACTTATCTTTGGGGCAGGATTATGTTATCTGGAAAATAGGGCAGGAATGGACTGCAATCCGATGGTGATTGCGGTCGGCTCTATCTTTGGAGGGCTCATTCCGGATATCGATATTCCGAGATCTTTTGTCGGAAGCCGTGTGAAATCGGTATCAAAATGGATTCATAAGACATTCGGACATCGTACCATTACCCATAGTATCTGGTTTTTAGCCGGGATGTCGGCACTGTTTGATCTGGTTGACCGGAATTTAGCCATTGCGGTCGCAGTCGGAGTCTTAAGTCATATCGTGTTAGATATCCTGACGCCAAGGGCCAGAGGCGTGGCATTATTTTACCCGGTGTCAAGAAAAAGAGTGTATTTTAGAAGTTTCAAATAAGAAGATAATCCAGTAAATGGAGTGAAACAATTAAATTTCCGCTGCTTTTTAGAGCGGGAATTTTTTGTTTTTATGAGGAAACAAGTGGAAAATAAAACGGACTATGATATAATTAAAACTATGTCTCGTTTTGGCATATAAGAAAGCAAAAGACAGGGGAAATATATTTGAAACGTTTATGGGAATTTTGCAAGCCATATATCTTACATATGGTGACGGCTGCGATATGCAGTATTATAAGCGCATCAGCAGGTGTGTGGGTCATTGATATCCTAAAAGATCTGATCAACCAGAGTCTGATCGGGAAAATGGACGGGATGATGGCGCAGATTGGAAAAGGAGCCATCGTGATCGCGTTAGGTATGGTCGCAAGCTATCTGGTAATACAGATGACCGGGTATTTCAGTGCAGGGGTATTGCGGGATATAAGAAAGGCAACGATGGAACATGTGGTGAAGCTGTCACCAGATTTTATGGAGAAAAATGATTATGGGGATATGATTGCAAGAATGTCCTCCGATGTGGAAGGGATCGCATTCTATTTAAGTACCTATTTTAAGGATTGCTTGTATATGCCGATTATGGTTATAATCTATGCCTCTTATCTTTTCTCGGTGAATGTGGCATTAGCCTTCATATGCCTGATTCCGCTATGCATCCTTGTTCCAATCAGTATTAAACTGTTAGAGCCAATCAAGCGCAGCCAGATGGAGTATGTACAGAAATTAGGAGCAACCAACAATAACATACAGGAGGTATGCGACGGGATCGCAGTCGTGAAGTCATATGGCCTGCGGAAAGTTTTAGCAAAAAAGTACTATGAGGATCTGCATAAGACGCTTGTTATTTCAAAGGTAAATGATTTAAGACAGTATAATGCAGCTCCGATCTCGATTCTGATCGCAGAGCTGCCGGTAGCGGCAGCCTTATGTGTGGGCGGAACCTTTGTATTCCAGGGGAAGGTTACGTTAGGCGTGCTTGTGGCATTTATCAGTGTCATGAAGAATCTGATCGAGCCCATGACAAGTGCTTATCAGCTTGTGGTTCGAAGCAAGCTCGCCTTTGTATCCGTGAAGCGTGTGTTTTACATATTGGATACAAAACCGGAGTGGAATCCCGAGATGGAGACAAAAGGGAACGCGGGACTGGCCTTATCAGATGAAAGGAATAGTAACAAAGCAAAGGACTTCGAAGATAGTGAGCAGGAGATCTTTAAACTCTCTCATGTGGACTTTGCCTATTATGGGATGTTAGAAAAGAAAAATGCCTTGGAGGACATCAGTCTGGTAATCCGAAAAGGAGAGAAGACCGCATTTGTAGGAAGAAGCGGCGGAGGAAAAAGTACGCTGCTAAAGTTGTTATATAAGCACTATGAGATTTTAAACGGCGACATTTTCTTTAAGGGCGTAAGCTATCAGAAAATGGATCCGGATGTGCTGCGCCATCAGATCGCCCTTATTTCGCAGGATGTGTATCTGTTTCCGATCAGCATTGCAGATAATATCCGAATCGGCAAGCCGGATGCAACGGATGAAGAAGTGATCGCGGCAGCAAAACTTGCAAACTGTGATGAGTTTATCAAAAAACTTCCGGATGGTTATCAGACACTTGCCGGAGAGAAGGGAAGCAGTCTGTCCGGCGGTCAGAGACAGCGAATTTCCATTGCAAGGGCGATTTTAAAGAATAGCGATGTGATCCTTTTGGATGAGCCGACTTCTGCATTAGATCCGGAATCGGAACATTTGGTAAATGAGGCGATTGATCGGATCACAAAAGGAAAGACCGTTGTTGTAGTCGCGCACCGCATGTCCACAATCGTGAACTCAGACCAGATCCTTGTTGTGGATGCGGGCCGTATTGCGGAGAGCGGCAGACATCATGATTTGATGGAGCAGAACGGAATCTATGCACAGCTGTATCGTGAATATACGAAAGAGGGGGTGGCGTAACATGCATGATATCAAACGTCTGATCCGATATATGAAAGATCGGAAAGGAAAGTATTTTGCGCTTTTAATCGTGACACTCTGTGTGGCGATGGGCATGGAATTAATTTATTCCTATATGTATAAGATGGTGTTTAACGCCATTGAATATCAGGATCAGGAGATGTTTAGGCATGCCGTGATCCTATGTGTGACCGTGCTCTTATTCCGTCTCTTCCAGCCATATCTTCGTTACTTCGAGATGAAGCAGGTTCGTATGATTGTATTTTCAATCAAGCTTTCCATGTTCGACAAGCTGACTAGAATGACCATGCATTATTTTGAGGAGCATCATAGCGGAGATACCTTAAAGAGACTGAACCAGGATGCGAACGGATTAAAAGAGACGTATTTCAGCCGGGTATATCAGCTTCTTGTGCTGATCTTTCGTGGCGCGGCAGCCGTCATTGCCATGATCTTATACAGCCCTCTGTTAGCCTGCATTTCCATTCTGTTCTCTCTGGGATCCGTAGTTGTTTCGGTCTGGATCAATAAAGTCATCAAGCAGATGAGCAAGGATATTCAGAAAAATGTTGCAAAGCTTACCGAGCGCCTGGTCGACATCTTTTCCGGATTTTTAATTCTAAAGATGTATGAAGGCGCGGATATGATCAAAGAGCGCTATGAGGATGCCAATGAAGAAGTGAAAGAAGGAATGCGAAGCCGTACAAGAGTAATGTCACTATTGGAGATGCTATCCTTTTTAATTGGTATGGTCGGCAACTTCGGAACCATCTTAATCGGTGTTTTTTTAGTAACAAAGAATCAGCTGGATTACGGTACCGTAATGGGTGTCGTTACCCTCCAGATGAGCGTATCCAATATGTTTCAGTACTTAGGAAACGCGCTTGCAAGCTTTACTGCATCTATCGCTGAGGCACAGAGAGTATTCGATTTTTTAGAGTTAGACGAGACAGAAGAGAGCGAGGAACAATCCTCAAATGGAAAAGCAGCGAAAAAAGCCTTAGACGGCAGCAGAGGAATCGATTTCAATCAGGTCTCCTTCGCTTATCCAGGCAATGAGCCAATCATCCGCGACTTAAACTTTCATGTAAAGCCAGGCGAACGAGTGATGCTTACCGGGGAGTCCGGCTGCGGAAAGAGCTCCTTGTTAAAGATGCTGCTCCGTTTTTACGATCATAGCGAAGGCACGATCGAAATCTTCGGAAGAGATATCAGAGACTACTCGTTAGAGGAACTTCGAAAGTTGATCACTTATGTACCACAGGAAAGCTATCTCTTCCACGGAACAATCCGTGAGAATATCGCTTACGGATCAGAAGGGGCAGACGAGGAAGCCATCGAAAATGCAGCTAAACTTGCCTATGCCGATGATTTTATCAGCCAGATGCCGGATGGATATGACACGGTTCTAACCGCTGGAGGCAAGAACCTATCAGGCGGACAGCGTCAGAGAGTGGCCATTGCCAGAGCCTTCTTGAAGAATGCACCAATTCTTCTTTTAGATGAGCCGTCTTCTGCACTTGACGTAGAAAGCGAACAAAAGATCAACCAGGCCATCCGTCACCTCATGGCCGACCGTATAGTCCTTATGGTTACCCATCGTACCACTTCCTTTGAGCAGTTTGACAGGAATTTTGTGATGAGAAAGGCGGTATAGAAGTTGTCAGGATAAGATTCGGCAGGGCCTTAAGTCATTTGGTTTTGAATGTTCGGACGCATGAGTGGACAAAAAGGGGGCCAGTTCTTCGACTATCAGACAGGAAAAGCATCTGTCTGATAGTCGAAGAACTGGCCTCCTTTTTGTTCGTCATGAGCCGGACATTTTGGAACTCATATCGCGTGCCGCCTCACCGCCTCTTCTTCCTCCTCTCTCCTTTTCTCAACCCGTAACTATTTCTCACTTTTCCGCTGTGCGAGTGCTTTTTGGATTTCGGCCATTTTGGTGTCGGTGAGAGGGTAGAACTTCATGGCTATGATGGAAGCAGTCCAGCCGATGACTGGAAGTCCGAGGTATACGAACATCGCAAGCCAGAAGATTGTGGCGGAAGAAGGATCTCCAACCTGTGGAAGTGTAGTCTTGTATCCAGCCATAGCAAGAAGGAAACCAACAATCGTAGTAGAGAAAGCGGAAATGATCTTGTCAACGAAGGAGAATAAAGTTCCAATCATGCCAGGAACGTAACGTCCGGAACGGTATGTCTCATAATCAGCACAGTCTGCGATCATTGGGATTACGATGTTAGAAGAGATGGACTTCACACCGGTAAAGATGCAGTGGATGATTAAGAAAATAATAGTAGGAAGTGCAGCACGTCCGATTTCGGTAGGATCAAAGATTACAAATACGCCAAGGTATAGTACCGCAAATGCAATGGATAACCATGTGTACTGAACAAGTGCTTTCTTGCTGCCTTTCTTTTGCGCAAGCTTTGTTCCAAGAAGAATAATTAAGATGCTTGGGATTAAGGTGATCATGCTTAACTTGCCGTAGAATGCGTAGTTACCCATGATAATGCCAAATACTAAAATTACGATAGAAGAGTTGCCCGCTGCTGTTAAAGCAAGCTTGTCAGTGGATGCTGCTATAACAAGCATCTGCATTGCACGGTTTCCTTTTAATACAGAAACATAATCTTTTACAGAAATTTTGCTTCCTTTTTGGCCGATGCCCCAGTTTTCCGGAATATCTTTTTTCCAAAGGGCGGCGATTGCGAATGTAGTGCAGATACCGGCAATGATGATTGCAGTAACGGCAAATTCCTGCATCGCGGCAACATTTAATGCACCGTATTTTGGCTGTAAGTAGTTAGATACATACATAGAAAGCATGGTCATCTGAAGTAGCATGTAGATGGCATCGCATCTTGTAAAAAGAGGTCTCTGCTTTGGATCGTTTGTAATACAGGTCTGTGCAGATTTTGTACATGCTGTCTGGAAGGTATATCCGATAATATAAACGAGGTAAATTAAAATGAAAGTAAGGGTTCCGCCGCCGATGCCCACAAAGTACATCAGAAGAATGGAGATGACCATAATTCCATAGCCTAGAATGATCATTGGTCTGAATTTACCGAACTTTGAGTTTGTTTTATCAATCACAAATCCAATGATTGGATCGGTCACTGCATCAAAAAGACGGGTTGCTGTAATAATAGAAGACGCTACTACAACTGCGATTCCATAGCCTCCTACCGCAAGGTAAGTGACATACATCATCAGGAACATAAACATATTGGTTGCAGTATTATTCAGTGGGAAACACATGATCTGCCATAGTTTGGCACTATTGTATTTTGGCTGCGTGGTTGTGTTCATAAACTAATTCCTCCCGTAGTTGCGGATACGTTTGCCGGATACAGCTGTTTTTCTTAACAGCTATTGCGGCACCGGAATCCTAGATTTCACATTTCTTCTGTTTTTTGTAATTATAAAACTTTATCTGGCCAGTGATTACGGTTCCAGGTAAAAGGGGTTCCGTATGTGATATCTATATTATACTGTGAAAAATGCTTTACAGATAGAACAAAACAGTACATAATTAGTATAAATCCGACATATAATATCAAAATGTGACAATAGGAAGTATAAAAAGTGATAAGATATGAATGGACACAATGGGTGGAAATTATAGAAAAGTGATAAAAGGGTGAATGGAATGAAGACAAAACAACTCAATCTTATGAAACAGCTTGTTACCAGATGTATTACTACAAACTTTATGTACTTTTTAGGACCGCATCCAGACATAATGCAGTGTCAGAATGCTTTTTTTCAAAGTACCTATTTGATGGATGATTTCATGGAGTGTCTAAAGAATTATCAGGCAGAGTGTGAGGCGTATGGAATAACGACGATCATCACATCCTATCATGTGTATTTCACAGCAATCTGTCTGTCAAAGGAGAAGAAAGAATATCTGTTTTTAGGACCGTTTTTGGACTGTAGCATAGCGGATTCTGTCATTTATGATATGATAAAGGGGCATGGACTGACGATTGAATATGCCAGAAAATTAAAGGGATATTATGACTCCATTCCGATTTATGATATGTCACATATCAGCGGAATTTGTGAGGTGATGCGGAATGAGCTTTTAAACAAGGAGGAGTATCCGAAAAACGCCTTTTTAGACTACCGTATGACTCCAAAGGATGAGCAGGATGGCATCGCTTTTAAATTGGAAATGGAAAAGAACATTGATTACCAGAGAGTGGAAAAGCGATATGAGGTAGAGGCAAAGGTGCTTGCGGCCATTGAAGAGGGGAATTTACCAAAGGCGCAGGAGATTGCCAGAGAATTTGCAACATATTCGGATGGAATGGTACGTGCAAAGGATCCCATCCGTAACACAAAAAACCTTCTGATTGTAGGAAATACGCTGTATCGCAAGGCGGCACAGTCAGGAGGAGTACATCCCGTTTATTTAGATGAAATCTCAGCCAAATGGGCAGTGAAGATTGAGCAGGCGAATAGTGAGGAAGCGCTGGTAGCCATATGGCCGCGGCTGTTGCGGGCGTACTGTTTGTTAGTCAGAAATCATTCTTTAGCGCAGTATTCTCCAATTGTGAGAAGGGCAGTGACACATATTTCATTGAATCTTGGCACACCGTTATCAGTAGCAGAGGTGGCAAAGGAAGTAAATGTATGCCCGGATTACTTAACAAGATTGTTTAAGAAGGAGGTTGGGGAATCGGTTATTACGTTTATTAATAAAAAACGAATTGAAGCCTCCCTCAAACTCCTAAATACAACCAATCTCCCAATCCAGACCATCGGCGATATGGTCGGTATCAACGACACTTCCTACTACAACAAACTTTTTAAAAAACATATTGGAATGGCACCGAAGCAGTATCGGGAGAAACTTTAGAGGGGGACAAAAAAAGCCCCCTTAAAAAGGGGGCTTCTTAGCTGCTATTTTTTATAGTTAAAGTCAGGGATAGACTTCCAGCGGTCTCTTAAGTAGTGGGCAACGAGTTTTGGTTTGCGATCGCGGGTGAAAATACCCTTTTTGTTGCCCTGAACGCGGAGAAGGCTTTGGCTTGTGGCGAAATCAGCGAAGTTCCAAACCTGTTCTCCGACGAAATTCTCCATTTCATCTACCACTTTGTGGTTCATCTTATAGTAGTCAACCTGATATTCTTCGGTATACATAACCGGAACGGTGTCGTGGAAGCCGCTTATGGTATCGGCGCCGTATTCGGTGAACATAAATGGCTTGCCAAGGGAGTTCCAGAATGTAAGCTCGGAACGAAGCAGTTCTTCGGCAGCATCTAAGTCTCCGCCGCATGCATACCAGCCATAGTAGCGGTTCAGACAGAAGACATCGCTAAGTTTGATCGTACAGTCTTCTTTATAATTTGGCATCTGTACGCTTACGATGGTACAAGGACGATGCTGTGGATCTTCGGCTCTTGCGATATCGTATAATGGTTTGAAATAGTCGTAAGCACCTGGTCCGCCGGAGTCTGCTTCATTTGCAATGCTCCACATTACAACGCAGGCATGGTTCTTATCCCTTTTAATCATGTCGTGTACGACCTCTTTGTGGTGTTCGAAGGTGCGGATACCGCCTTTTTCGATAGGATCGAATGTCTGGATACGGTCTTTTCCCTTGAAGTTTGCACCGCCGCCAAAGTTTAGATGAACGCCGACTGCTGGTGTCTCATCGATTACGACGATTCCTTCTTCATCACACAGGCGCATCATTTCTTCGCTGTATGGATAATGGCTTGTACGGAAGCTGTTCGCGCCCTGCCATTTCATAAGGGAGATGTCTTTTACGTTCATCGGCATATTTAAGCCGCGTCCTGCCGGATAGGTATCCTCATGCTTGCCATAACCTTTGAAATAAAATGGTTCCCCATTAATTAAGAATTTTCCTCCATCCACTTTTACGGTACGGATACCGAATGGAAGAATATAAGTGTCTTCTGCAAATGTTACTTTTACTTCATAGAGGTAAGCGTTTAATGGACGCCACAGCGTTGCAGATGGGATTACGATACGGCCTTTTGCGCCATCTGCTTCGCCAACTTTGCCTCCTTCTCTTGTAAATACTTCTACCTTTACATTTCCGGTACCGATTGTTGTCACATCATAGTCGATGATGCCATCGGTTCCATCGATATCGCTTACTAAGGCAACATCTGCAATGTAATTGATCGGTGTTGTATATAATTTAACCGGTCTTGTAATACCACAGTAGTTGAAGAAATCGAAGTTTGGATTGTTGCGTTTTTTGGATTCCTTGGATGGCATCAGGCCCCCAAGTGCACTTCCCATACCGCCTTCCCCTTCGCTTCCGACCGGAAGGGTGGAGTGGTCGATTCTATTATCTACGGCAACCGTAAGAAGGTTGTCGCCATCTTTTAATAGGTTCTGGATTTCTACCTCAAATGGAAGAAAGCCGCCTTTATGTTCACAGATTAATTCACCGTTTAAATATACTTTTGCAATATGTGTGACCGCTGCAAAACGCAGTACAAGTCGTTCTTTTTTCATAATTGCCGGAACGGAGAGGGTTCTCTGATAAAATACCCATCCATAATGATCTCGGAAATCAATGCCGTCTTTTAAGTCATTATAGGATGATGGTACTGGCATTGTCATCGGGGATTCTAATGTTTTTTCAAACCATTTATTTTCAAAACCGGTTCCATCGTCTAATTTGAAATTCCATATGCCGTCCAGGCTGATTAAACATCTTGAGTCTGTTAAGATTGGATATAACATAGCTTTATCTCTCCTTTTGTATCATTATTTCTATCCATAGTGTAACAGATTTCATAAACCTAACACTAGAAGAAAGCCGTTTTATTTTAGGATAAATCCGACATAAATATTGTAAATGCTACAAATTTGTATGCCCTAAAACGAGTATTGCAAAATATGGACAAAATCAGTCAGAGAAATTAAATAATTTATAAGTGGGTTAATTATTGATCAATATTTGTCGGTAGACTATACACTATACACGGATAAGGAGGAAAGTATGAACTTAACAGAAAAAAACATGCAAAAGACAAATAAACTGGTAATCAATACGATTATGTTTATTATTATTGCAGCCACTACTGGAAATACAGTGGGAGTATTTAAAGGGGAAAAAACAGTATTTACTACACTGTGCGTACTGACAATCGGTGTGGTCTCAGTTTTAAATATGCTGCATCTTTATAAGAAAAATCCAATTGATACGAAAATACGATATCATGCATTTATTGGATTCCTTATTATGTATTTATATACGATTTTTACTGCAACCCGTAATATCGTATTTATCTATATTATTCCGATTATGTATCTCTATACAATTTATTATGATGTAAAGCTGATGAAACAGATCGCCATTGTCATGGCCATTTCCAATGTAGGAATGGTGGTAAGAATGTATTTCGTGCTTGGCATGACAGACAGCAATTCGGTTATGGGATATGTGGTACAGATCATCTCTGTAATTGTAATCTGTAATAACTGTGTTCTTACAACAAGGGTAACCAAACAGTTTAATACGGACAGCATCGATCAGATTATGGAAACAAGTGATAAACAGCAGGCCATCTTAACGGAAGTGCTGGGAATCGGAAACACACTGGAGAATCAGTCACAGGAAGTCCATTCCATTGTTACGGACTTAAAGCAGTCAAGTGAACAGATGAGCAATACGATGGATGCAATGACAACGAGCATGCATAAAACATCGGAAGACATTCAGAATCAGACAGTTCTTACAAAGAGCATTCAGAGTATTATTACAGAGACATCAAAAGAAGCAAAAGAAATGAATGAGATTTCCGGTCAGACAATTGAAAGAATGGATGAAGGTGTAAAGATTGTAGATAAGCTTACTAAGAATACAGAAGCAATCAATCAGAGCGGTAATGAAGTGGGAAAAGCGATGGCAGCTCTGAAGGAAAAGACACTGGAAATCAATGATATTACAGAAACCATTACATCCATTGCGAAACATATCAATATCTTATCCTTAAATGCTTCTATTGAAAGTGCGAGAGCAGGGGAAGCAGGCAGAGGGTTTGCGGTAGTAGCTGGTGAGAGTGGAAATCTTGCAGCGCAGACAACCAATTCTATCGTACATATTGCTCAGATTATTGAGGAATTACAGGATATGATGAATCAGGCGACAGAATCCTTATATGAGTTCCAGGAACGCAATGATAGTCAGAATGAATTGATCCAGTCTACTGACGATATTTTTGCTCAGAGCATTCATAACATGAATGATGTAAATCAGAAGGTAGCGAGTGTATCAGCAAAGGTTGAACAGATTTTAGTTTCCAGCGACCGTATTATGGAAAGCACAGAAAGCATATCAAAGGAAAGCACCTATGCGATGTGCAATATTGAAAGCGCGATGGAAGCGGCAAGACTTAACTTAAGAAAAGTAGAAGAAACAAAAGAAGTTGCGGATAAACTGCTTGAGGTTTCCAACAGTCTTGAAAAGTACAACGATAAGTAAACCAATCCGCAGATTATGTACAATTAGAACAGGCTCAAATGCTAATGAGAAAATTCATGTTGGCATTTGGGCCTGTTTGTCTAAAAATAGTAACAAAGAGGGCAGTAGAAGCGATTCAGGAGAACTCCCAGGAGATTGAAAAGAGTGCAAGCAATATTCAGGAGACAGATCAGAACTTTGAATATTTCCTATCCGTTCAGAATGATATGACAAATAAGATTCTGGAAGTGGATGAGACGATGAAGAAGTTTATTGAAGAGGCGGCCAATATGGAACAGTCCATTCAGAATCTGTTAGAGAAGAATGAGCAGAACGTTTTGGAAATCAAGGAAATTCAGAAAGCGGTTCAGGAAGTGGCTCATAAGTCCAAGGATATTGAGTCCGGCATCTCTTACATTGCCATTCAGACAGAGGATCTGCTTTCAGATGGAGGAATAAAATAGATAAAAAGCCGGAACAAAAGCCAAGGCCCAGAACAGGCTGGAATGTTTGGCCGTATAAGCGCGTAAAACCCGCTGACTCTTTTGCTATCCTGATAAGAGGTATTGTCGGATAGAAAAAAGGCAGAGGGTTTTATTTTTAATAAGACAAGCATAGATAGGACCGGAAAAGGTGAATTTAGGGTTTTAAAATGAAAAATATATGGTATTATTTAGGTGGTACATATGGTTGCTTTTAATAAAGAAGGGGATGCCCTGAGTGCGTGAAGCTTTTGATACTAAAAATAGACAAAAAAATAAATGACAGGAAGGAAAACATCATGGAATATCGTAAAATTCAGTTAGATGAGATGAAGAGAAGTATTTTTGATTCTTTTAAACGGCATCAGAAGGTAACAACATGCCGCCGTAAGATTGACGGGGAGTGGAAGTTAGTGAAGGATGAGTTTATTGATGAATGGAATCAGGAGGAATATGCATTTTTAGTAGAGTGCTTAAGAAATACGATCAAGCAGGGTGGTGTGGTATATGGTGCATTTTCAGATGGCATCCTAAAAGGGTTTTGTTCAGTAGAAGGAGAATTCATCGGATCGAAGAAGCAGTATTTAGACCTGACAAGCATTCATGTATCGGAAGATGCAAGAGGAAAGGGAATCGGCAGAACACTGTTTTCGCTGGCGGCATCCTGGGCAAAAGAACATGGCGGCAAGAAACTTTATATATCCGCTCACTCTGCAATCGAGTCCCAGATGTTTTATGAAGCGATGGGATGTGTGGAGGCAGAGGAATATCAGGCAGAGCATGTGGAAATGGAACCTTGCGACTGTCAGTTAGAATATGTTTTAAGTGGGTCAGACGGTAATCATTGCTAGAAGAGTTTAAAAGAATACAAACGAAATAAAAAGTATAAAGAGAAATACTGCTGTGGATTCAAAAAAGATTATAGAATGTAAAGGAAACAGAGGTGGAAGACTGTGCGTTACCAGTGTTTGATTGTAGATGATGAAAAGGAATTAGGACAGGCTACATGTGAGTATTTTGAGATGTTCGGCGTGACCGCAAAGCATGTCTTAAATGGAGCAGACTGCATGGAGGTGTTAGAAAAGGATGAAGTGAAGGTGCTTCTTTTAGATATTAACCTAGAAAAGGAAAGCGGTTTTACACTATGCAAGGAGATACGAAAACGGTACAGTCTGCCGATTCTGTTTATCAGTGCCAGACAGACCGATGATGATATTTTAATTGCACTCAATATCGGCGGGGATGATTACATCAAAAAGCCATATACGCTAAGTGTTTTATTGGCGAAGGTAAAGGTCATCCTAAAACGGATGGAGTCGGGCAGTAACCCTGCACCGCTGACCGACTGCGGCCTTAGTCTGGACGAAAAGGCAATGAAGGCTTATGTAAATGGAAAAGAAGTGACGTTAAAGACAAAGGAATTCCGTCTCCTTTCCTATCTGTATCAGAGAAAGAATGAGGTGGTCAGCAAAAAAGATTTATTTGACCATGTGTGGGGAGATGAATTCTTCAGTGACGGAACTTTAAATGTACATATCCGGAAGATTCGGGAGAAGATTGAGGAAAATCCAAATGAGCCAAAGTATATTAAGACTATATGGGGAACGGGGTATCGTCTGGAGATATGAAGATGAAACGATGGATTTTACTATTTAATGCAGTTATCCTCGCATGCATGCTGTACGGAGCAGGGAAGATAAGCGCCCTTACCTACGAAGCCTGCGATATCACGAAGGTGAATGACCGCTTTGAACAGGCAAAGGATGGTCTTAGCGCCGGTTTAAACCGGTCTGATCTGGAAGCGGATTATGGCTGTCACATTATCCTGATGGAAGATAAAGATTACATGCAGGAGTATTATCATGCAATTCGAAATGGAGACCTGCTTCTTGATTATTTTGCAGAAAATAAGGGAGAAGGAAATCAGGGGAATCTGCTTGGGAAGATCATTTTCTCAAGGGAAGAGGACAGCTTTTTAACAGGCAAGCGGAATATGATAGTTCTCCTTATTGCAGTATTAGCTATTTCGATGGCAGGCGTGAATCTATTGTGTTATGTGCTGTATCGTCAGATTATCCGTCCGTTTAAGCGGCTGGAACGATTTGCGAAAAATATTGCAGTGGGTGATCTGGATGCACCGCTACGGATTGAAAAACAAAATTACTTTGGAGCATTTACCGAAAGCTTTGATATTATGCGGGCCGAATTAAAGAAAGCAAGAGACGGGGAGGAAAAAGCCAATAAGAGCAAGAAAGAGCTGGTTGCTTCCCTGTCTCATGATATCAAAACGCCGGTCGCTACCATTAAGGCATTATGTGAAGTGTTAGAAGTAAAGCTAAGCCGGGAATCACAGAATTATTTAGAGTCAGAAGGAAAATGGAGACAAGATCAGGCAGAGCAGCACAAAAAAGAGCAGGATCTCTGCTATCAGAAAATTGTTACGATAGAAAAGAAAGCGGATGTCATCGATCAGCTGATCAACAACATGTTTCATGTCACCTTACAGGAATTAAGCGTCTTAAAAGTAAACGCAGAAGAGCATCCAAGCACCATTTTAGGAGATATTATTGCGGATTCTGATTATGAAAAGAAAGTGCGGATACATGGGAAGATTCCAGGGTGTCTGATTATGGCGGATCCTCTTAGACTAAGTCAGGTCATCGACAATATACTTGGAAACTCCTATAAGTATGCGAAGACACCGATTGATATTTATGCGGAACAGACGAAGGATTATTTAAATCTGATTATAAAGGACTATGGCAATAACATTGAGGAAACGGATATCGCTCTTGTATGTGAAAAGTTTTACCGCGGATCGAATGTTGCGAACACGCATATCGAAGGTTCCGGCTTAGGACTTTACCTGGCAAAGCAATTTATGGAGGGGATGGAAGGCGCCATAACTTGTGAAGCGGACAGCGGATTTAAAGTAACCTTGTCTCTAAAAAAGGCAGGAAGATAGGTAGGAAATGAGAATATATCTCTTAGAAACTTTCCGATTTCACAGATTTAAAATACAAGATTTAAGAATCAGTTAAGGATTTAATAAGGGATAGGAAAAGACCTGTTAAGAAGGCAGCGTTTATAATAAGGGTGTGTTAAGGGAAACACATCCTTTTTCTTTTAGGAAAGGGGTGACCCGATAAGAAATCATGGAGGAGTAAGAAGATGGAACAAACGGTATTAGAAGCAAAGGATTTATGTAAGACCTATTCCAATGGAAAAGTGATGCAGCATGTGCTGAAAAACCTGAATATACAGATAAAAGAAGGAGATTTCACCGTTATCATGGGAAGCTCCGGATCCGGAAAGTCCACATTATTATATGCGCTGTCAGGAATGGATACGCCAACATTAGGTGAGGTAAGATTTCATAAGGAGAATATCACATCCTACAGCAATGACCAGCTTGCTATTTTTCGTAGAAAGCACTGCGGATTTGTATTCCAGCAGATGTATCTGAATGATACGATGAGTGTGTTAGACAACATTCTGATCTGTGGCCTTTTAGTACAGAAAAATAAGAGAGAAGTAATCCGTTATGCAAAAGAGCTGCTTGCGAAGGTGGGCTTGAATGAAGAATGCTATCATAAATTCCCGACCCAGTTATCCGGCGGGGAAGCACAGAGAGTGGCAATCGTAAGGGCGCTTATTAACCAACCGGAGATCATCTTTGCAGATGAGCCGACCGGAGCCTTGAACTCCACCAATGCAGTGCATGTGCTGGATGTTATGACGAAATTAAATGAAGACGGCCAGAGCATCGTTATGGTGACTCATGATATGAAGACCGCAAGAAGGGCAAACCGTATTCTGTATCTGAAAGATGGTGTGATTGTGGATGAACTTCTGCTTGGGGCATATGTAAAAGATGATCCGAAACGTCACCAGGATCTGCGTGACTTTCTGTTAAGAATGGGGTGGTAGTCATGAAACAGTTTATGATTGCAAGAAGCAATATGAAAAAGAATGTCAGTGCAACAATTACATTATGTATTCTGATCTGCATTGCATCCTTTCTTTTATACACCGGAAGTTCCGTGTTATTTCATCTCGGCGGATTTTTAGATGAGAAGAATGAAAGCTTTAATGGACCGGATTTTATCGCAGGCGTTCCATTAGAAAAGAAAGAGTCGGTATCAGAACTGATTGAAGAGATGGATGGATATGAAAGCATGGAAACAGAGGATGCCATCTTAAAGGATGGTTGTGGATTCCGCAATATAACCCAAAATGAAAAAAAACAGATAATGGGCTTTTTGTGTTTCAATGCAGATACGGTCAGGGAAAAGGGAACATTCCGAATCATCGACGAAGGAAGCGAGAAAAAAGAAAACTCGATCATTCTTCCGTATGCGATGAAAAGCGGATCCGGATATGAGACCGGAGATCTGGTGGAGATTGGGTCCGATGGAGTAGTAAAGATATATGAAGTCTATGGATTCGCAGAAGATGTCGTATTCTCAAGTCCAAGCAATTTAAGTTATTACAAATGTTTTGTGTATGATGACATGTTTCATGACTTAATGCAGGAAGAGCGGGAAACAAACAAAATCACCTATATGAAGATAAAGCTTAAGGATGGTTTTTCCTCCTCTGATTTTGATGATGCCTTTGTAAAGGAGACATCCACCCGGTTTAAACAGGATTCCTGGATGTTTCTTGGGTTAAATTATGAAACGATGAAAACAGGGGCAGCCGCAACCTTGAATGTGATCATGGCGCTGTTAGTGGTATTCTCGGTTATCATTCTTGTTATCGCTATGGTCGTGATCCGTTTTACGATCGTGATGCATATTGAGGAGAATATACGGAATATCGGTTCCTTAGAGGCAATGGGCTTTACAAACGGTCTGATCCGCCAGGCTTTTGTTATTCAGTTTGCTGGCATCACCGTATTATCGTATTTGGTCGGATTACTGATTGCTCTTTGTAACAGCGGATGGATCGCCGGCATTATTTCTTCCGCTATCGGATTAAAATGGATTAGCAGCCCGGATCTTCTCGTGGCAGGATTAGGGCTTATCGTAACCGTAGTTTTAATCCTTTCCATTACCATTCAAGCAACCAGAAAGGTTAAGAAGATAACACCGATCGCTGCACTTCGAAGCGGCATTCATACCCATAATTTTAAGAAGAACCATCTGCCGTACGATACGGTCAATCTTCCATTTACCCTTCATACCGGATTAAAAGGGATGTTTCAGAATAAAAGACAGAATATCGCTATCGGCATCATATCACTGATGCTTGCGTTCGTCAGCATTTTCTCGGCGACGATCTACTATAACTTCGTGGTGGAGCCATCGGCATTCCTAAGGATCATCGGCATGGAAAAAGGACAGATCATAGTGACCTATGAAGGAGAAAAACCGGAAGAAGCAAAACAGCAGATTGCAGGATTAGACGGGGTGAAGAAAGTCCTTCCTTATGCAACGCATAACAGAACCCTGCAGTTTGGTGAAAAAGAAGCATCTACCGGATTTATCGTCTGCGCAGATTATGATCAGGTAGAAATACAGACTATTTATCAGGGAAGATATCCGGTTCATGATAACGAGATTGCAGTCAGCAACGTGATCTTAAAGAAATTAGGAGCCAAGATCGGAGATGTGATCAGCTTAAAAGGAGAAGGAACTACAACGGATTATCTCGTAGTCGGTATGACCGAGCATATCAATCAGTTAGGACAGTCCGCATCTATCACAGTAGACGGCATGAAGCGTGCGGAGGCGGATTATCAGGCAAACAACTGGTATGTCTATCTGGAAAATGAAAAAGATACGGAACGTTATATGGATCAGATCACAGACCTTCTTTCCGAAGATGTGAAACTGATGAATTTAGAGGAGACATTTATAACCACACTGCAAACAATCGTGCAGGCAGTCACTGCCATCTGCGGATTATTCGGTGTCATCTGTGCAGCAGTTGTAGTACTGATTCTATTCTTCTTAGTAAAAGTAAAATTATTAAAAGAGCGTACCACAATCGGAATTCAAAAGGCGCTTGGCTTTACAACAAAGCAGCTGATCGCTCATAACATCTTAAGCTTCATACCGGTTGTATTTGCGGGCGTGGCAGCAGGAGCCGTACTGGCCGTCTTCCTTGTAGATCCGTTAACGGTTATGATGTTTTCCATAGCAGGAGTGGAAAGCTGTGAACTTCTGATCTTTCCTGCAATTGTAGCAGGTGTCGCAGTCATTCTGATTGTCTTGGCACTCCTTACCATAACCGGCGTATCCGCAAGAATCCGCCGCATCAAACCAAGAGAATTATTCTTATAAATTATTTTAAGAAAAGAATGATCCTTACAAAAAACTGCCGGAAAGACAATGTATTAGAATTAGCATTGTCTTTCCGGCAGTTTTTGGTCGTGTTCTGGCATGGCATACTTTTAGCAAAGAAAAATAATTTTTTAACTTGAAATCAGGCCTTTCCTTTTTTATACTCAAAGAAAAGGATAAAAAAGGAAGGAAAGGACAATGAAACAGAATCAATCGCCCAAGCGTAAGAAAAAAGCTCTGATCATCGTGTTAGTGATGGTGGTTGTTTTAGCAGGCTTAGGATTAGGAGTAAGTTACTTTTTCGGAAGTCAGGCAGCAGCTGCTATGGTAATGCAGAATGATGGGAAAGACACAACACAAGCAAGCATCGATCAGCTTGCAGAATGGGGATATGACGTAAAGGAATATGCCAAGGAAACATTTGAAAGCACCTATCACGGAACCGAATTTATGGTAACTGCAGAAGATGGAGTTACAGTATATGGGACGTACTATAATCCGGAATCACTCACTGATTCTGACTTAGTCATTCTGATTCACGGGGCAGGCGGAGACCGCATTAGTATGGAGCCGCTAGCCAAGATGTATCTGACCAATGGCTATCAGGTCATTGCCTACGATCAGAGAGATTCCGGCCAGTCCACAGAAGAACTAGTAACCTTTGGCTATTTAGAACAACGTGACTTAAAAGCTGTTGTAGAATATGCGAAAACCCAGACATCCGGTCAGATCATCCTCCACGGCCAGTCTATGGGAGCTGCAACTGCAGCCCTTTATGCTTCTACCGATCATGGAAATGAAAACATCGCTGCTGTAATCCTAGACTCTGCTTATTCCTCCATGGAAGAACTCTTCCTTAGCGTATGGCATGAGATGGAAGAAAGCAAAAGCATTCCGGACTCTTACATGACTTGGTGCACCAACTGGTACCTGTCCTGGAATTATCACTTTGACTTTCATGATGTTGATATCGTAAAGGAATCTCCATCAAACAAAGTCAGTACCCTCGTAATCGAAAGCGCCAAAGACATCTTAGCGCTCCCGGAACAGGTTGAACAGATCTACGCCGCCATCGGCGCCACCAAAAAACAGCTCTGGATCGTCAATTCCGCCCATATCGAAGGCTATGTCGACCACCCACAGGAATACCAGGAAAAAGTTTTAACTTTCATAAAATCCAATTAACCCAATACATAGCTCTAACTCCACCCTTATCTTTTTAACTTCTCGTTAAGCCATCCGATAAAGTATACTTCTGTGCTCTAACCTATCACATCTTAGTCTATCAGCATGACAGCTATCCGATCAGTCATTGGTAAATAAGAGAGCCATAAAGCCGGGAGCAGGCGGTGGCTGGTGGGATTTTAGTTCCGGAATGTCCGGCTCATGACGAACATTTGGAACTGAAATCATCCCAGCTGCCGCCAGCTCCCGGTTTTATGGCTCTCGTATACCTCATCCTACCTACTTGGTATACTTTAAAATCCACTCGGTGATCTCTTGTAGGCGGCGAAGTCTGTGGAGCGGCTTTCCGGAGCGGCTCAGTTCGTGGTTCTCACCTTTGAAGTAGCACATTCTCGCCGGCACGCCCTTATGCACAAGGGCAGTGTATAGCTGTATCCCTTCCGAGATCGGGCATCGGTAATCCTCATTCGAATGGATAAATAAAGTCGGTGTCGTCATATTTGCGATATACTTTAATGGGGAATGCCACCATAGTTTATCCGTTCCATCTAAAAGGTCCTGTCCCTGTTGATCGATCGAAAACATCGTTCCGATATCGCTGATTCCGTACATGGAGATCCAGTTTGAAATTGAGCGCTGTGTTGCTGCACATGCGAAACGGTTCGTATGTCCGATAATCCAGTTCGTCATAAAGCCGCCGTAAGAGCCGCCGGTCACAGCAACGCGTTTTGGATCGATCTGCGGATACTTTTTAAGAACAGCGTCCGTAAACAGCATAATGCTGTCATAATCAATCGTACCATATTTTCCGCGGATATCCGCAAATGCATCGCCTCTTCCGTCACTGCCTTCCGGATTGCAGAAGAATACGAAGTAGCCTTCGCTTGCAAGGCACTGCATCTCATGGTAGAACACCTCGCCATACACGGTTTTCGGTCCGCCGTGAATTTCCAATACGGCTGGATAGGTTTTAGCAGGATCATAATCAATCGGTTTTAATACCCATCCATCAATATCCGTAGTTGCACCTTGAATCGTCATTTTCTCAAATTCCGCTACATACTTATCCTTCAATGCATCGGTATTAAAAGAGGTCACAGCGGCAAGATTTCCCCCCGCAACCGGCATCTCATACAGTTCTTCCAGTCTTCCGTCATACATGCCGATCGCATAAAGGGTATCTCCTGCAATTGCAAATCCATCGATGGATCCTTCTTTTTCAATCACAGGCGTGATCTGTCCATCGGCATGAAGTGCATATAGATGGGAAGCATTGCGGATGGTCGTAACAAAGTAAAGGGTATCCCCATATACCTTGTGTGGCATGGAATGACCATAGCGGCAGTCACTTCCGATAGAAGAATAAATCGCATTATCATAAGGAGCGAACAGGGAGATAAGGCTGCCATCTTCCTTTAGTTCATAGAACCTTGCATTCTCATTGATGCCGTAAGAATTGTTATCAGAAGCAAGCAGGATAAGACGGTCTTTGATCCAAAAAAGATTGGAAATGCTATATGTACGGGATTCGTCAACCGGCACGATCTTTCCATCATTTAAGTCATAATAATACAGGTTATCCTTATAAGTTGGTTCCGTCTCAAATGTCTCTCCGGAAAAATAAATACGGTCTCCGGCAGCCTCATACACCCCCGTATTAAAAGAAGGAGAGGTGATCCGGGTTACCGATCCATTTTTCTCATCAAAGAGGAACAGGCCGGTTCTTGTTTTCTGAATAAAGCTTCCGCCATTTATCCAAAATGGAATCTCATCCAAAACTTCGTAATCTGCATTCTCTTTCTTCTCTTTGGAAACAGCCTCTTTTTCTTCCTTTGTCATCAGATGGTAATCCGGATACTGCATATCCACTCCCGCCATCACAACATAGAGCCCATCCTTTATCTTTTCTAACTTCTGTACAGAAAGCGGAAGTTCAAAAGCTTTCTTTGCCTCTCCGCCATGGATGGAGATACGGTAAAAGCTTGTGAAGATTTCTTTTGCTTCCACTCTCTTTTTATCCGCTTCCAAACGGATAGCAGGGAATAGGATCGTATCATCGTCATCCCATAAAAAAGATCCTTCCTTATCCTGAGCGGTTAACTGAAATGGTGCCTTGCCTGATGCCTTATCATAAATCCACAGGTTGGAGCAGTAGCGATTCTCTTCTTTGTCACAATGAGAGACAACAAAGCAGAGCTTCTTTTGGTCCGGAGATTCTGTCGGATTGGATAAAAAACGATAAGTAAGCAGGTCTTCGCGTTCAATCTTATTCATACTTTAATCCTCCTGTATAAAAAATCAGATTTTAGGCCTGATGAAATTTTATCAGGCTGAACCTATGAGCAGTATTATAGCACAACTTATATAAAATACTAGTAAATTATTCCTTTAAATGGGAAAAGCAATGAAAAGGTGTATTGATTCCTTATAAAGAATGAACTTTAGAAGTGTTAAAAAGGCAGAATAATAAAAATTGTCCGCTCATAGTAAGGAATGGTATATTTCCAATAACAGCATTATTCTGTATAATAAAGGTATTCCTTATGAGCAGGATAAGACTTATAGGATTACATAGGAGGTATCAGGATGAGAAAAGCAGGAAAAAGAATGTTATACATTGGGGCTGGGATTATAGTATTGACAGGGTTACTTTACACAGGATACCAAAAGTTTGTAGATCCAAGAAGGGATGCGGTTAGTGCGATGAAAGAATCCATTTCCCTGACGGATACTATGACAAAGGCAGAAGCGAAGGAAGACTTAAACTATCTGATGGATAAATTAAGAAAGTTCCATCCGGCCTGGAGTGATGATACAAAGAATATGACAAAACAGGTAGAAGAGCAGTATCAGATGGAGCTTACAAACTTAGACGATACAATGAGCATGCTAGAATTATGGCAGGCAGCATCCCGGATCGTTCATCAGATGAGCGATGCCCATACAAGAGTTTCCACAAGCCGCTTAGACGGGGAATATCGTTACAGGGTTGCAGAGGATGGCATTACGGTATCTGATATGATAGCAGTGAACAAAGAACCGATGGATGAGATCAAGAAACGTTTCCTTTCCTTATGGCCATATGAGTTAGAATCCTATGGAATCGTGCGGTTTGAAAAATATATTGTGTATCAGGAGTATATGGAGTTAGCGGGAGTGGATACCACAAATGGAGTGGATATCACCTATCGCCTTGACGGGGAAGAAGTGACCAAACATTATGAGGCAGAGATTTGGAAGGATGAAGCAAAGGATTTCGTGTCTTATCAGATTAATGAGGCTAAAAATCTGGGAATCTTTACGCTGACTTCCTGTAAAGAAAGCAGTCTGTATGACGAAAGGCTGCAGCAGTTCTTTGCAGAAGTAAAGGAAAAAGGAATTACGAATATTGCCGTAGACCTTCGGGAGAACAATGGCGGCTGGATTCCGGCCGTAAAGGAATTCTTAACATATGTGGATACCGATACCTATACATACTGCAATAACCTCCGAACCAGGATGGGAATGTTCTGGTATAAGGAAAAAGAGCAGATTCAGAATGAAAAGAAAACGGATGCATTTTCCGGAAATATCTATGTGCTGACATCCGCAAAGACATTCAGTTCCGCGATGGACTTTGCGATGGTCATCATGGACAATGATTTGGGGACGATTATTGGTGAGATCCCGGGAAATATGCCGGACAGCTATACCATAAACTTAAAGTATCAGCTTCCGAATTCCGGCTTAAAGCTTGTAGTATCTGGGGGAGAGCAGAACCGGATCGATGAAACGAAATCCGGACAACCGTTAATACCGGATTATGAGACAGAAGCGGACGAAGCGCTTAATAAGGTATATGAGCTTAGCGAAGGGGAGGCATCACATAAATAGGGGAGTTCTTTTATTTCTTTATCTAAAAGCAGCCATCATCATAGCGGCAATCATATAGGCCGGGGCATTTCGTTGTAGTATCAACTTGCGCAAATGTGGTATAATGAAAATATGTTTTCGGACAAGTACGATTTACGGAGGATTTTAATTTATGTTAGATCAGGTGAAGTTTATGGAAACACTGCGTTCTGTAGCAGAAATCGCAAGAGTTTCCACAAGCCCGCTTTCAAAAGAAGAAGTTATAAATTATTTTGATATGGAATTAACCGAAGAGCAGCAGGAGATGGTATATCAGTATATCTTAACACCGCCTCAGGAAGAGGAAGAGGTTCCAGCGGAAGAAGAAAGTAAGCAGGAAGATGCACAGGAAGAAGAAGGAGAGTCTAAGTTGGAAGGACAGAATTCTATCTTCTTAGAGATGTACTTAGAGGATATCAATCAGGTTCCGACTCTTAGTCCATCCGAGGAAAGCGCAGCTTATATACGTCTGATTGAAGGCGAGAAGGATGTGATGACAGCGATTTCCGATCACTGGCTTACTAAGGTTGTGGAGCTTGCAAAAGGATATGCCGCTTATCCGGTGAATATCGAAGATCTGATCCAGGAAGGCAATATCGGCTTATTAAGCGGTCTTGCTGCTCTTTGCGGAATGAGAAAGAAGATAGATGTTGCAGAGTATTTAAAGGAGTCTGTTCAGAAGGCAATGGAGGATTTCATTGACGAGAACAGCACGGAGGATGATCTGACAAGCACCGTAATCGCAAAGACTACATTAATTACCGAAGCGAAGAAGGCATTGGAAAAAGAATTGGGCCGTGAATGCACAATCGCAGAACTCGCTTCCTACACCCGCCTCACCGAAGAAGAAATCTCTGATATTCTGATGCTTTCGAATCCGGAGAAATAGGGGGGCGTCGCGAGTTTGGTGCGAGGGCCAGGTGAAGACGCACGAAGCGCCGTCCCAGAGCCGTCGGAAATCGATATTTTCCGCTGTTCGTCACAAGCTCGGACAAAAGGGGAGGAAGTCCTCGACTATCAGACAGGAAAGCACTGTCTGCTATTCGAGGACTTCCTCCCCTTTTGTTCGCCTTGATGCCGTACAGCCGGAAAAATCGATTTCCGACGGCTCTGGGACGGCGCTTCGTGCGTCTTCACCTGGCCCTTGTCGGATGATTGGGGCGTCGGAGGATGTTCGGAGTCAGGGATTTCGTGAGGAGATAGGATATAAAGAGAAGGCAGAATACAGAGGGAATGCAAAGATGGCAGAGTGGAGAGGGGACCGATGTGAGCTGGAAGATGAGGTGATAGAAGGTGAAGGGAGAATGAAACTGGGATTGAGATTGGAATGAAAAAGGATGTGAAAAGATTAAAATGTCCAGAAAAAGGATAAATATGGTTACAGCATGCAGGGATTTATGGTAGCATAAGGGAGAAGGCATTTTGTGATGTGAGTGAAGGAAGAAAGGAGTTTTTTATGGAAATCGGAACAGATTATAAGTTTGGGGAGATCCCGTATGTGAAACCGGATTTTGATGAGATTCAGGAGAAGGTGAATGAGCTGACCGAGAGGCTAAGGAAGGCGGAAGCGTTTGATGAGGTACAGAAGGTGCTGGAGGATAAGAAGGCGCTGGAGGATGATTTTACGCTGATGGTTTATATGGCGTATATCAGAAGCTATCAGGACTGTACGGATGAGTTTTATCAGAAGGAAGTACAGGATGTGATGCCGCAGATGGTGATGCTTGATATGAGCGGATTTAATGATGCGCTGATTGGATCTTCCTATGGGGAACAGATTGATCGTACTTATGGGGCCGAGTTTTTGGAGAAGATCCGGACGGATAACCGGTTACATACGAATGGCAAGGAGCTGATGGCAAAGGAACAGGAACTGATTGCGAAGTATCAGCAGTTAAAGGCTTCGATGAAGATTTCATTTGATGGGAAGATGCTAAGTGAAGCAGAACTGAATAAGTACCGGGAAAGCCTTGACCGGGAGACGAGAAAGAATGCGACGGAGGCGTTGTATCAGGCACTGTTGGCAGATAAGGAGGAGTACGAATCAATCTTAAATGAACTGATCCATACGAGACTTGCGATCGCAAAGGCAAATGGATTTGAGGATTATTTGGAATATGCCAATATGGATATGGGCCGACGCGGATATGGTGAAAAAGAGTTGCAGGCATTCTGTGATCAGGTGAAACGGGATCTGGTACCGTTTATCGCAAAGCTAAAGAAGGAACAGGCAAAGAGGCTAGGGGTGACAAGCCTGAAATGCTACGATGAACTGGTAGGATTTGCGGACGGAAACCCGGAACCGGCAGGAGATGATGGGTATCTGACGAAAGCGGCAAGCCGGATGTATTATGATCTGTCTGAGAATATGGGACGATTTTTTGATTCAATGCTGGAACATGGGCTTTTGGATATTAAGGGAACTCCGAATAAGATTGCCAATATGGGATTTACCGTTGGGCTTTCTAAGATAAAGATGCCATTTGTATTCGGTAACTGTAATGGGACTTCATTCGATGTGACAGTGCTGACACATGAAGTGGGACATGCTTATCAGGGATATCTGACGATGAAAGAACAGAAGCTGAATGAATATATGGAATTATGCAACGATATTGTGGAAGTGCCTTCTAAGACGATGGAGCTGTTCACACTGCCGTATGCGAAAGATTTCTATGGAAAGGATGCGGATAAGTTCCAGGCTTACTTTATGCAGGAGGCGCTGGAGGATATCAGCGGATACTGTAAGATCAATGAGTTTGAATCCTGGATGTACCGAAACCCGGATGCAGGGATAGAGGAGAAAGCAGCAGAGTTTGAACGGATTGCAAGGCTTTATAGTCCATGGCTTGATAACTCCGATTTTGCAGAATATATCAAGGAAGGATGTATGCTGTTTCGCAACATGGCCATCTATATGTTCCCGAAATATGTGATCAGCTATGCCTTATCGGAAATGTGTGCGATGCAGTTTAAGGTAAGGATGGAAGAGGATAAGAAGAGCACCTGGGAGGCATATGAAAGACTGTGTGCAGCAGGCGGAAGCCTGGATTATCCGGAACTGCTAAAGTTAGCGGGACTTAGTGTGGCATATGAGGAAGGTTCGGTGAAGCGTTCTACCGAATATGCAGTGAAATGGCTGGAGGAACATATAAAGGAAACGAAACAAGACTAGGAAGGAAAAAAATTTAGGTTTTGGGATCTGAAACTATATGAAACAGGAAGAAGAGCTGTCTGGTAGGAAGATTACCGGCAGCTTTTTTTGTTGCATGGGATTATTTTACATAATGAATCGGAACCTAATAGGAAAATAAGATTCCATACCTGGATTTAACATTTTAAGCCTGATATTTAACAATCTCTTTCAGGAGCTTAACATAACCGCTCCTTTGCTTTTTACAACTGCCTGGTATGATAGAGGCAAATGAAGAAAGGAGATACCAGATTGAATAAAATCAAATTAGTGGATGTAAAGAAGTCTTATGAAAAAGACAATACGGTGATTGAAAATCTGAATTTAAATATTGAAGAAGGAAGCTTTACCGTGCTTCTTGGACCGTCCGGATGCGGAAAGTCCACAACACTCCGAATGATTGCAGGTCTTGAGAAGGAGAGCGGCGGAGAGATTATCATGGATGGAAACAGCATGAAAGGCGTGGAACCCGGGGAACGGGATATCGCGATGGTATTTCAGAACTATGCGCTCTATCCCACCATGACGGTACGGGAGAATATCGAGTTTGGCTTAAAGAATAACCGGGTGCCGAAGGAGGAGAGAAGAAAGCAGATCAAAGAGATTGGGGAGGTCGTTGGCCTTACCGAATATATGAAGAGACGTCCGCAGTCTTTATCTGGCGGACAGAGGCAGAGGGTGGCGCTTGCAAGAGCAATGGTAAAGAATCCATCCGTCTTTTTAATGGATGAGCCGTTATCCAATCTGGATGCCAAGTTAAGAAGCCAGTTAAGAACGGAATTAATTGAGCTGCATCACCGGTTAAAAACGACCTTTATCTATGTAACCCATGATCAGGTAGAAGCGATGTCCATGGGAACCGATATTGTGCTTTTAAATGAAGGAAAGATCATGCAGAAAGGTAGTCCGCTTGAGATTTACAATAATCCGGCGAATGTATTTACCGCCCAGTTTATTGGCACTCCGCCTATGAACATTCTGAAAAATGACGGAAAGCTTTTAAAGGTTCCGAAAGAGGCTGCATATATAGGATTCCGTCCGGAGCATGGCATCCTTCAGAAAAGTGATTTTTGGATGGATGGGGAATTAAGCCTGAGAGGAAAAGTCGTTACCCATGAGATGTTAGGTTCGGAAGTATTATATAAAGTAGAAACAGATTACGGAAGAATCAATGTGAAAGCGTTTGACTTAGGGACTCAGTTTGAAGGCGATGTGGTCGTATGTATTCCGCAGGAGAAGTTATATTATTTCAATGACAAAGAAGAAAGGATCGCCTATGCCGAGGAAAAAGAGAAAAAAAGCCTGGCAGGGGTAAGAAGCAGCAAGATAACAAGGAGCAGCCAACAGGAGGCAGGCATATGTATGACGAGAGTGTAATGGAAGAGCCCTTCTTGGATGAGGGGATACTGATAGAGCCGCTTTTTCCTAAGAAAGAGAAGGAGAAAGAAAACACAGCGGCTGTATGGAGAAAGAAAGCTGCAAGCCTTGCAAAAAAAGCCATTCCCTATGGAATGATTGCTCCGGCAATGGTGGTCTTTGCTGTATTTATGATCTATCCGATCGCATATATGATCTACTTAAGTTTTTTTAAATGGAACATGCTAAGTGAGAAAGTATGGATCGGCTTTGGCAATTTTAAGAAGTTGTTCACCGATGCGGAATTTCTTGAGGTACTGACAACAACGGTTAAGTTTATGGCAGGAACAGTAGCGGGCACCATTATACTGGCATTATTATTAGCGCTTTATTTAAAGAGGAATACAAAGATCAACCGTTTTTTGCAGAGCGTCGTATTCGCGCCGTATATCGTATCCTTAGTATCCGTAGCATTTATCTTCATGTGGATGATGGATTCGGACCTGGGACTGTTAAATTATATCTTAAGTTTCGTTGGAATCGATCCGGTAAGATGGTTAGATGACCCGAAGGTTGCGATCTACTCTCTGGTGCTCGTAAACATCTGGAAGGGAGTCGGCTACTATACTTTAATTTTTGTATCCGCGCTTCAGAGCATACCCCCGTATCTATATGAGGCTGCAATGCTTGACCGCACCGGTCGCATGAAGACATTTTTTAAGATTACCCTTCCGATGATCTCCCCGACTTTATTCTTTGTAACCTTAACCGGCATTATCTCTGGGTTTAAGGTATTTGAGACAATCAGTATTATGACGGGAGGCGGCAATAAGACCAATACTCTTGTATTTAATATCTATGAATAAGGATTTTCTTATTATAAGATCGGCTATGCCTCTGCAATGGGTGTGATCTTAATGGCAGTGATCGGTATTCTGACGATCCTGTATTTCAAATGTCTAAGCAAAAAAGTGTACTATCGATAGGAGGAAAGAATGAAAACAAAGAAAGCGGTTGTCTTCTCCGTAAAGACACTAGTTAATATGCTGATTCTTCTTATTTTCTTTGTGCCATTCTACTGGATGGTGCTTACCGCGATCAAGTCTCTCGGCGAGACAATGCTGTTTCCGCCAAGCTTTTTCGTGAAATCCCCAAAGTGGGAGAACTTTATAAATGCCTATCAGGCAATCCCATTTTTAAAATTCCTAAAGAACAGTATGATTGTGACGGCCGGTACCATGGCATGTCAGTTCGTCACGATCATTCCGGCCGCGTATGCATTTGCAAGATATGAATTCCCGGGAAAGAAACTATTCTTTGGAATCACCCTTGCCACGATGATGATACCGGGGCAGCTTGTATTCCTTCCGATTTTCCTTTTATTCAGCAAATGGGGCATGATCAACAGCTACTGGTCCCTGATCCTGCCATCGGCTACAAGTGCTTTCGGAATCTTTATGTTAAGGCAGACATTCAAGCAGGTGCCGGAAGAGTTAATTGAGGCGGCGAAATTAGATAGAACAAGCGAATGGAAGATTATCTTTAAGATCATGCTGCCGATTGCAAGACCCACAGTTGTAACATTAGGACTTCTTACCTTTATCGGTACATGGAACGATTATTTCTGGCCGCTTGTCATGACGACGAATGATACGGTCCGTACCCTTCCGGTTGGCATCGCATCGCTTCGTATGGTGGAAAGCGGAATTTCCTATCATACCGTTATGGCCGGAAATGTGATTTTGATCATACCGATCCTGATTGTGTATTTCTTGGCACAGGGACAGATTATTAAGGCATTCACCTATATGGGGGAAAAATAGAAAGAGAGGACAAACAACATGAAGGCAGGAAAGAAAAACAGATTTATCGTATGTATGATGGCAGTGGCATTACTATTTAGCATGACAGGATGCAGCAAGAGCAAAGCAGAGACAACGACCGATGCAGGAGTGGCAGCCGGGACAGAAACACCGGCGACTACAGCACCGACTACTAAGGCAGATGGGAAAGCAGATCAGAATACGACAGCTGCCTTAGGCGCAGAAAACATAACAGATGCTAACGTGACCGAGATTACCTTCTGGTATTCCTGGACCGATCAGATTCAGCAGAACAATATCGATCTGACCGAAGAATTCAATGAAACAGTAGGAAAAGAAAAAGGCATCCATGTAACGGCAGAATATCAGGGAAGCTATGTGGATCTTCATCAGAAACTGCAGGCCGCTTATGTAGCAGGAACCACTCCGGCCGTGACTGTTATGGAGATCGCATCCATTGAGACATTTGCTGCAAATGGTGTGCTGGAGCCGCTAGATCCATATATTGAAGCAACCGGGACAGATATGAGCGATTTTCAGCAGGGGCTGATGCAGAACTCCTATTATAATGGGGGATGCTACGGGCTTCCGTATCTGAGAAGCACACCGATCATGTATATGAACACCACGCTGCTAGAACAGGCAGGGCTTGATAAGACCGGTCCAAAGACATGGGATGAATTAAAAGAATACATAACGACTGTACATGATAAGACAGGAAAATACGGACTGACCCAGTATGGATACATCTGGACATTAGAAGCCTTTATGCTAGAGCATGGATCCAGCTTATTAAATGCAGACGAGACGGCAACTAATTTAAATTCAGCAGAAGGAAAGGAAATCATCCGTTTCTTTAAAGAGTTAGCAGATGCAGGCGCCGTTCATATGATCTCCTCCGCTGAGACAGACAAAGTAATGATGGATGTTATGAATCAGAACTGTGCAATCTGGTTTGGATCAACAGGCGATCTTACAAACTGCCTGAAGGTGGCAGCAGATAACGGGTTTGAGGTAGCGACTTCCTTTATTCCAATGGATAAGCAGTATGGAGTCCCGACAGGAGGCTGTAACTTAATTATGACATCCAGCATTTCCGATAAAGAAAAACAGGCAGCATGGGAATTCATTTCCTGGATGACAGAAACCGAACAGACGATCAAAGCAAGCACAAACACCGGCTATCTTCCATCCCGTATCAGCGCGATTGAAAATGATGCAATGGTAAGTCTGTATGAACAAGTACCACAGTTTAAGGTAGCGTTAGATCAGCTTACCTATGGAACCGGACGTCCGATGAATCCAGGCTATGCAGAAGCAAGCGATGCTATTGAAGATACCTTAGATGCGATCTGGGTAAACAATGCCGATATCGACAGCACACTGGCAGAATTAGAGAAGAAAGTAAACGGATTATTAAACGAATAAATATAAAAAAGTCTGGATGTGCGAATGAGGGGGCGGCATCCGGGCCTTTATAAGGAGGGCATCATGAGGAATAAATTATTGGTACTATCGGTAGATTCACTACAGACAACCGATCTGCTCTATTTAAGACAGAAAGAGAACTTTAAAGAAATTTTAGAAAAATGCGCCTTAGTTGAAAATGTAAGAGAGATCTATCCGACGCTTACCTATCCAATCCATACTACCATCATCACAGGTGTTCATCCGAATAAACATGGGATCACCCACAACCAGATACCGGGGATTGATCTCGAGAACCCGGACTGGAGCATTATGGGCAGTGACTGGAACTGGTACAGCGATACGGTGAAAGTCCCGTCTTTAATGGATGCTGCAAATGAAGCAGGTCTTGAGACCGCATCTGTTTTATGGCCGGTGATGGGCGGACAGAAGCCAAAGCATAACATGGCAGAGATCTGGCCGAATAGCCATGAATCGATCCGCACCACATTTGAACGTGCCTGCACAAAGGATATCTTAGACTTATATTACGAAAGATATTTAGTTCCGTTTGACTGGATTCATAGAACCGATATGGATGGTTATTCCATACCGATCGCAGTGGATATAATCAAACGGTTTCAGCCGGACTTTATGCTGATCCACTCCATCTGCTTGGATCACTGCCGTCATGAATATGGAGAGGAAGGGCCGAAGATCGAAGAGTGCCTCGACCGTGTGGATACAATCGTAGGAAGCCTGATGCAGGCATTAAAGGAAGTAGGATGTGAGCAGAATACCAATGTTGTGATCTTAGGTGATCACGGACAGATCCGTATCCGCGGCGTATTCAACTTAAATATCGTGCTTGCTTCTTACGGTCTGATTCGGGTTGGAAAAGACGGCCATGTGAAAGATTATGATGCTTACAGCTTCTCCGCCGGTTTCTCCACCCATATCATCTTAAAAAATCCGGATGACGAGGAAATGAAGAAGAAAGTTTATTTCATCCTTCTTTTAGTGCAGCAGCAGTATCGCGATTATATGGGAAGAATCTTTACAAAGGAAGAGGCAGAACGGGAGGAAGGGCTTGCCGGAGAGATGTCATTTGTAATCGAGTCAGCTGATGGCATCATATTTGATAATAAGGTGACCGGAACGATAACGGAAGAAGTGAAAGTCAGCGGAAACTCCATTTACAATGGAATGCACGGACACCATCCTTCCAAAGGAAGAAAGCCTCCATTCTTAGCGTTTGGACCGGACATCAAAGAAGGCGTCGTGATTCATTCGGGGGATATGTTAGATGAGTGCCCGACCTTAGCAGCACTCTTACAGGTGGACCTTCCAGATATGGAAGGACAAGCATTTCCAATCTTAAAAAAATAGAAACATACAAAAAAGAAGCCGCGAGGTTTTTAATCAATCAGATTTGAAAGTAGGGTTTGATTGAAAGAAAACTTCGTGGCTTCTTTTTCGTTGCAGGCTGGAGTTAGTGTGGAAATCCTATGATTTTCCTGCCAGAGGTATTTCGTTTGGTTATCCAGCGACATTATTTTTACTGGGGAGTGCTTTCAATGCCGGTAATAAAAACAGAGGGGGCATCAAAAGCAGGGCCTGAATATCTTATATCATGCTTTGCTTATTGTTATGTATATCCTGTTAAGTTTGAGGCCAGGAAACACAAAGTTTCTATATAAGAAATTAAGAGATCTCATAATGAAACAGTTACAGGAAATTTCTAAAATTAAATATTCAGCCTGATCAAAGCTGCGTTAAGGTGCTTCATAAAGCAATTGTATAAATACATCAGTGTATTACACTTTGATGATAGTGAAATTGTAACATATGAATATTTAGTAAAAAATCGTCCGTTAGACCTATTTCTTGTTGAAATATATCACTTTATGTAATAAAATGGAAATAAATTTAAAACATGGCAAATCAGATGGCTGTGAATATAGGCCAGAAGATGAAATCATTCACAGCATTGAAAAAACATCTGAGGAAAAACTAAAAACAGGAGGCATGATATGAACAATCTGATTAATAAGTATCTCACATTATTTCTGACTGGTGGCGTAATGTATCTGTTAATCGAATTTATTTCAAGAGACGGGCATACTCACTGGTCCATGGGCATTGTAGGAGGTATCTGCTTTGTACTGATCGGGCTGATTAATGAAGTCTACAGTTCAGATACCCCATTCTGGCTTCAGATGCTTTTAGGTGGACTTTTAGTCACTTTAGTGGAGCTGGCATCTGGCATTATCATTAATCTTGTTTTAGGACTTGGCGTATGGGATTATTCCAACCACTCCCTTAACTTCTTGGGACAGGTATGCCTGCCTTTTTCCATCCTTTGGTGCGGGATATCCGCTTTTGCGATCGTTGTGGATGACTATATCCGTTACTGGTTTTTTGGAGAGGATAGACCGCAGTACTGTTTCTTTTAGTTATCGGCAAAAAAGGAGCAGAGGGTTAACCCTCTGCTTCTGCTTCTGAAACGATCTGTTCTAATACTTTAATTAAATCAGGAAGCGTATTAAGCTGTACGTTTCGTTCTAAAATCATATTTCGTAATCCAGGGGATAAGGAATCGAATTTCTCTTTTAGAGCTGGCGCTACATAAGACATACTGTCACCTTCTTTCTGCTGGATTCTTATGATCTACCACAGCTGATGAGAGTTAGAAGAGAGACTGGATACAAAATGATCCATCTCGTCCTTGGAATGAATGGTTCTGGAGTGGGCGATCACGCCTTCACGTTCCGGCTGTGGCATCGTCGAGAAGGCATTCATAGCGTTGGTATCTTTGGCGAGTGCCATGCTAAAGCCAATCGGTATTTCATTGTTACCTAGTAGTTCCATAAGAAGTCACTCCTTTCTAATCCATTGTCTAGTATTTGCAGATGGCTGAAATTTATTTGCGAGACACAGGGAACTTCGCAGTTGATTTCTGGATTTTTGCTGGCTGTGAGGAATTTTCGGCCCAAAATCTAAAAATCAACTGCAAAGTTCGAGTGGCGGGAGACGGAGAGATAAAAAGCAAGGACAAAAGCGAAAGGAAGGATGAGAGCAGAGAGGAGAATAAACGAGAATAAAGGAAAAGGCATAAAAAGAAAGTAGAACAGGGAGGGAAGCGATTCGATAAAATAATAGAAAAAAGAATAAAAAATATGTTGACAAAGAGAAAGTTATTTAATATAATAACAAATATATCAGCAAACTTAATATGCACGAGTGGCTCAGTGGTGGAGTATCGCCTTGCCAAGGCGAGGGTCGCGGGTTCGAATCCCGTCTCGTGCTTTTTTTATAACCTCAGAATACTTGATTAAATCAAGGGTTCTGAGGTTTTTTCGTTGATTACAGTTTGAGTACCCATGAGTACCTGCATTCCATTCATACCGGAAAGGGCATTTACAATGAGTTCATTGGTTTCTTGCTTGCTACGATTGTTGAGGATGTACCCCCTTGTGGTTTGGATATTGCTATGTCCTAGATACTGACGAATGATTTCAAGAGACAGACCTTGATTATACATTTCAGATGCAACCGTTCTTCGAATGTCATGAGCATACTTTACTGGAATATTTGCACATAGACATTGTGTGCGGATACAGTTATCAATCTCACGAATCTTAGTTCGTCCATTGCTATCACAGAAGATAAAATCATTATCTGAATACCCGAATTCTTCATTGATTGATTTTACTTTTTCTAATAAAGTTATTTCATAATCACTGAGTGGAAGAAAACGATTACCGTAAGGACTTTTCTTTTTTCTCAGGCAAGTAGACACGACTGATATCTTTTGGATTATTGTCAGGTTCACATCCATTTAAGTTTAACTCGATATCATCAAATGGAATTACAAGAATCAAACCTTTCTTCTTGGCAAGCTTCATCAAATCCTTGAAGATGAGTTTCATGTTATTAAGTGCTTTCTTAGTGAGACCATAATCTCGAATACATTCATAGAAGAAGCTTTCAATATCCTCTGTTGTTATGCGGTCAACTGCTTTGGTCACAATCTTTTTGTTACGGTAGTACTTCTCCCAATCATTGCGATTACGATGAATGGTACGGTCACTGAGCTTCATATTCTTACGTTTTCAACCCACTGAGGATATAAGGTCTCCAGCGTTTCTGAAACGAGTAATAATGTCCTCAACGTTTGAAATAATAGGTGCTTCTCGGTATCGTCCACCTTTAGTTCCACGAGTGACTGCGATATAGTATTGCCCATTTTTATAGAGTAATTGGTCTCCACGAAGGCACTCCAATTCTGATTTCCTTAGTCCTGTTCCTTTGCAAAATTCAATGAATTCTTTGTGAGTTTTATCATTAAAATTTTTATCATGTTGTGCTGCTATGCGACTACGAGTAATATCTGCACGATGACGAATAGGGGTAGGGTCTAAATCCATCAATGTGTAGCTATATAGTTTTGCTATTGCACAAGAATATGCTTTTTGTGTATAGGCTGAATAGTTTGAGTAAGAAGCTATCCATTCGTTAGCATGAAGTCTGCATTCATCTAAAGTTTTGCAATTATAGTTAGCCTTGCACCATTTCACGAATGTACAACAGTTATGTTGATAGTCACGGAACGTTTTCCAACTATAGATTTTATGTATTGTAATGCGCTCTCCATAAGATAGTGTTGCATTGGGATTATATTTCTTTTTTTCTTTAAGGCGTAAAACTTCAATTGCTTTATCATCTGCTTTTGATTCGCCAATTGCAAGCTTCATTCCTGTATTCAATAGGAGTCATACCCATATTTCTTTTAAATATTTTTGTAAAATAACTAAAATCACGAAAGCCACAGAAAGTAGCGATATCACAGGATTTTAATTCTGTAGTCAGAAGCATTTCAGTGGCTTTTTGTATTCTGTAGTTCATTAAGTATTGCATTGGAGAAGTACCTACCGCCTGCTTAAAGCTTCTTAGCAGAGCACTTTCACTACAACCAATCAGCTGTATTAAATCCTGGTTGCTAATATCTTCACTAAAATGTTTCTCCATAAAAGAAATAGAATGTTTTACACGATTAAGCAGGGTATCATTTGCTTTAAAACCATTTGTTTCTGATAAATGGTCGACAAGAAATCTCATGGCTTTGGATATCTGATAACGAGCTTCGTTTTCGAAATCGTAGGATTCACTTGTTATTGCGTTCCAGGCGGCAAGCATAGCATCAGAAATGGCTTTTTGCCAGTCAGTCTTGTCATTCAATATAATATATGGGGACGCATTATTAATGCTGAAGGGTATGATGAGTCGTTGGAACATAATACTGTCAGAGCTTCCACCAATCAGTTTAGGCAGTATTACAAGAGAGCGTAATACACTTTCCTCGTCAGTGACTGATTTAACGCCGTGGAGGCATCCGGAATTGATGAAAATAGAGTCACCGACCTTTAGTTCAATACGTTCAGTGTTAACGAATACTGTGACAATACCTTTCGTCGCTAGAATGTATTCGTATTCGTCATGCCAGTGTACCGGAACATGCATTAATTGCATATCATCCTCGTAGCATGCAACTGGAAAATTCACACTACCGTAAGGAGTGGTATCTTTTTTATTATTATTTATATGAACATCACATATGCTAATTGCCATAAAGACCTCACACGACTGTTTTATTATACTAAAGTAAAGAAATATCATATTTATTAATATAAAAATGCTGGTATTATTATAATATACTAATGATGGAGGTATCAATATGTTTCAACTACTTTTGGCAATAATATATCTAGCATTTATCAGCTTGGGTTTACCAGACTCTATGCTTGGAGCTGCTTGGCCTGATATGTATGTGGAGTTTGGAATTCCTTTTTCCTATGCGGGAATTCTTTCTGCAATAATTGCGGCTGGCACAATCGTATCTAGTCTGCAGAGTGACAGGCTGACTTTAAAACTTGGAACAGGTAAGGTAACAGCAATCAGTGTCGCTATGACAGCGATCGCATTGTTTGGATTTTCGACTACTCATAACTTCTGGATTCTATGTCTATGGGCAATTCCTTACGGATTAGGTGGAGGTAGTGTAGATGCCTCGCTTAATAATTATGTTGCCCTTCATTATGAAAGCCGACATATGAGTTGGCTTCACTGTATGTGGGGAGTAGGAGCTGCTACAGGTCCATATATAATGGGCTATGCACTTACTGGTGGTCTGGGATGGAATAGCGGATATAGAATTGTATCCATGATGCAGATTGTATTAACGATTGCTTTATTTTTGAGTCTTCCGCTTTGGAAATCAAGAAATACTGAAACTAATATTGAAACTGCTGAGACTAGAAAACCAATGGCACTTAAAGATGTATTACGAATTCGAGGTGCGAAGGAAGTGCTTATTTGTTTCTTCTGCTACTGTGCGATTGAACAGACAGCAGGTTTATGGGCTAGTTCCTATTTGAATCTCCATAAGGGAATACCTGTAGAAACCGCTGCGAGTTTCGCATCGATGTTCTATATTGGTATTACAGTTGGACGTGCAATCAGTGGATTTTTAACAATCAAACTTTCAGATATAAAGATGATACGTCTTGGGCAGGGGTTGATACTGCTTGGTATTGTTATGATGTTAATCCCAATACATACATATGTTTCATTGGCTGGACTTATTATGATAGGACTTGGATGTGCACCAATATATCCTTGTATTATTCATTCTACACCAGAACATTTTGGTGAAGATAAATCCCAGGCGGTAATAGGAGTCCAAATGGCCTTTGCATATATGGGAACACTGTGCATGCCCCCTTTGTTCGGAATGATAGCTAATGCGCTTAATGTATCGTTACTGCCAATATATTTATTGATCATAATGATCATTATGGTTCTTATGCATGAAGCATTAGTTAAAGTGACGGCAAAGAATGAATAGACATGAAAATTGAAATTTTATCAATGTAAAGAACTCGATAAATTCTAGTTTATCTTTCCTCTATAAAGCTGGCTAGTTATCTTATGAGTACCCACTTGAGTACATAATAAATAGATGTGTTGGAACTCTCCTTTCTAAGCGGTTTTAGAGAGGCGAGTTCTTTTCGAATCCCGTCTCGTGCTTCCTAATTAGAAAAAAGAAACTAGAAATTATCTAGTTTCTTTTTTTCCTTATGACGGAATATTTTTTAGTGGATTATGTGACGCCGGAAGGCAATTATGAGGGCTTCTTTGAAGAGGGCGGCATACGAATGTATCATATTGATGCAGATATGAGTGAGGATAAATATGCAGGAAACTTTTTTACCTATGAAGGTTTCAGCCAATTTTATGATACAAGTTATCAGGGAAAGCGTGTGATTCGTCTTGTAAATGACGGAGCAGGATTTTATCATCCAAATGATGTGATAGAATCCGGAGAGCCAGGGTTTGCCTGGTATGCGGAGGATGCGACCGAGACAGAAGAATCGGGATTTTCTTTAACGGTAGGAGCAATAGTGGATGGTAAATGTGAAGTGACGGTTGATTGGAATTGAGAAAGATTAAGAAAGATATATATGCGAGGAAAATACCAGTAGCAAAATAAAAAGAAAAGAGCTGAAAGGAATACGATGAAGAGAAAAGATAAAGATGAAAAGATGAAAAGAAAAAGCATGTTGGATTTAGTCTAATAACCTTACCTCCTGTAAGAAAATGGTATAATAAAATAAACGATCAGGATAGGAGAAGAAAATATGGATGTTATAGAGATTAAAAATAAGCTGGTACAGGAATTGTGCGAAAGTGATAAGATTCAGGGAATTGGACAGACGGGAGATCTGAATTCCCCATTGGTGCCTGGCAACAGTGATATTGATATGTTTGTTTTATGTACTGCCATCCCCACTGAAGAGGAGAGAAAGAATGTCTATTTAAAACATGCAGACGAATATTCCCAGTGTCAGATGAATGTGTGCAACGGTGGAATATGGGGATACGGTGATATACTAATCATTGACGGAATTGATGTGATGTTTATGTATTTTACAATGGAAGAGATGCAAGACTATTTGGATGAGATTTTAGCGGGAAAGCATCTAAACCGGGAAGGCGGATTCTATCCGGTAGGGCGATTGTCTACGGTCGAAAATATTCATATTTTATATGAAAAGGATCAGGCATGGACATCATTTCAGCAAAAGGTTAAGAAACATCCGAAAGATTTATTTCAGAAAATGTTTGATTTCCATATTTCCAATGTATTGGATGAGGAAGATTTAGGACGAGTGCTCCTACGTAAAGAAGTGCTGTTTTATCATAGTGTGCTGGAAAGCGCTCTGGATCATTTACTACAAGCATTATTTGCAGCAAATTCGGTGTATTTTCCAAGCAGAAAAAGAACCGAGCAGTACATAAAGAAATTTGAGAATAAGCCGGATCAGTGCTATGAGCGATTATTAGGAATCATAGAAAATTCCATTTCTGCTGATACGATTGAAAAGTCAGTGGAAGAACTAAGAAAGATTACAGCGGATATCAAAAAGCTCAGAAAATAAAACAGGCGGTTCATCCTAAAGATCATGCTGTCCGTCAGTAAAATGGCTGAATGGAATCAAAATGTGATACCCTCAGTAAGAATGAAAGTAAAAAAACGAAGGTCTTCGATCATCAGACAGTGTTATGCTGTCCGTTAATCGAAGACCTTCGATGTTATTACGGGTTTATTTCGTATATCTATTAGTTTTTAATATGGAACTGCCCGATCAGGTCCGTCATGGATTTTGCTTCGTTCGTAAGTTCCTCGCTGGAAGCGGAAGCCTGTTGAGCGGCTGCGGCGTTTGTCTGAACAACCTGGCTGATCTGTTCAATGCCGGAATCAAGCTGCTTCATAGCATCTGCCTGTTCATTGCTTGCATTTGCAACTTCTGCAATTTTGATTGCGATTGTATTGGCATTTCCTACTACACTTTCCAGGTTTACAGCAGTAAGGTTTGCAACGGTTTTTCCGTCTTCTACCGCGTGTAAAGTCGCTTCGATATATTCGCTTGTAGTCTTGGCTGCTTCTGCACATTGACTGGCAAGGTTGCTTACTTCATTCGCAACGATCGCAAAGCCTTTTCCGGCTTCTCCCGCTCTTGCTGCTTCGATGGAAGCATTCAGGGAAAGCAGGTTGGTCTGAGAAGCGATGTTGTTAATCGTATCAATGATTGTTTTAATCTTTTCAGAAGTTTCATTAATTGTTTCCATTGCAATCAGGACTTCTTTCATCTTTTCGTTCCCATTTACAATGCCTTCTGTTACATCAGTCACTTCTTTGCTGATTTCAACAGCGGCCTGTGCATTCATGAAAATGCGGTCTGTTACATCATTCACTGTTGCGGATAATTCTTCAACAGCAGCGGCCTGGTCGGTTGCGCCTTCTGCAATCAGCTGGCTGGATGCTGCAATCTGAGAGGAGCCTTCTAATACTTCAGCTCCTACATGTCTGATCTGTTTCATGCTGTCAGAAATCTTAGCTGTGAAATCGGAAAGGGATGTTTCAATATTTTTAAAATCGCCGACAAACTCATGCTGGAACTGAACATTGAAATCGCCATCGGCCATGGTCGCCATAGCAGTATCAATATCCTTGATATAAAGGCTTAAGGATGAAATGGATTCTCGAAGGCTGTCAGCGACTGCGCCAAGTTCATCTCCACTCGTATAGTCAATGGTTACATGAAGGTTTCCAAGTGCTAGCTGCTTTGTGGCATACTCCATTTCATTTAATGGATTTATAATACTGGACGCTAAATTTTTGCCCATTCTTCTGGAGAAGACAAAAGCAGATATAGATATAGTAAGCAGAATTAGTTCTGCGACAATCTGAATGATAATATTGTTAATAAGTTTCGTTTTGGCATCAGAGTCCGCCTCCGCGCCTGATAAGTCAAGGGCATCGGCCAGTATTTCCGAGGTATCATTAAAAGTAGAATCGAAATAGGTGATCGCTTCCTGAATCTCGGAGCGTTCAATCAGATCAAACAGGGTAGCTGTATCGACCTTAAAATTCTGGAATGCATCCGGCAAGGTATTCAAGATGTCTGTATTCTTTAAATTAGTGCAAATGAGATTGATGTAGCCTTCTATTTTTACAAAACGTTCTTCAACGTTCTCTCTCTGGATTTTGGTGACCGTATCATCGTTGCTTATTACAGCCCATAGAATTCGTTTGTTAATGGTCTGGATATCTCTACGGATCTCCATCTGGTTTTTTGTGGTCTGGTACTGAACGCGATAAAAGGTCGTCAGATTATTTACGATTAGTAAAAATGCAATAAACGAAAAGATCATCATAAAAATGATAATGTTTGACATGTAACGAAATGCATGTTTCAGTCGGTCAGAAATTTTTAGATTAAGTAATTTGTTCCTATTTCCTCCTTAGTAAAAAAATGAGAGTGGAATTACAAACTCATTTTGATATGCATTGTTAGATTATAATTCCATATAAACCAAATTAAAACAATAAAATAGGAAAAAACAAATAAAAGGTGAGAATATATACTACAAAAGGGACGAAAGAAAAGAGGACAAGGAAGAACCATGGTTCTTTCTTGTCCTCTTTTAAATTATTATAATTAAAAGGAATCTCTTTCATTCACGATATGTCCGTCATAGTAAAAGGAATCTTTTCCATTTCCATGGAAATTATTCTGACGTGTCAGCTCCAGATAGAAAGCAGTCTCGGTTGCAGTAAAGTATGGTGTTATGAATAAAAAGCCAATACCAAGAGTGAGGGCACCGACGAGCATCCATCCGATAAAGCTTAAATGAAGAATAAACAGGTTGAGTTTCTGACCTTTCATTAATTGTCTGGATTCATTGATTGCTTCCATAATATCCATATCCGGATTTTCTGCCATCAGATAGGGTGCCATGCTGTAACTGTATCCGGCGATGATTCCGGGGATGAAAAGCAGCAGGGACCATAGGAAAATAAAAATCATCATAACAATACGAAGACCGAATGCTTTTCCAATAATGTCAAAACGAGAGAACAGAGTGGATACGCTGACATCTTTTCCGTTTAACAGATTAATATAAAACAGACTGTGTCCAAGTTCAACTGCTGCACCAATAATGAACAGTATAATCGCAGCAATGACCAAAAATACAAAGATGCTGCTTAAGAAAGCAAATAAGCCATTTAACCATGGAAATGTATGGGCGAGACCGGAAAAGGAAGAACCGCCATCGTTTAACTCCCATCGGCTGCCGGAAGCGGCATTACCGGAGTTGGAATTGTTCAAGCCGGCACCCAGCAGTGTGGCGATGAGGGATACAAGCACGGCTAACGGCCAGCGACCGGAAAGGGCAGCCTGAGCGGTCTGTTTGTATTCAGATGTTGTGGAATTCATAAAATTACCTCGCTATGTAATAGTTTTATAATTGTTTTAGATTCTATTTCTTTAAGTTCTGAATAGAACCGATATTTGCTTTATTTTAAGATGAAATTCAAAAAATTACAATAAGAGAATAATTAAAAACATATTAAAAATTCTGCTTTTGAATCTGGGGCATTCCAGACATTGATGCAGGTGAATGCAACCGTAGAGTTTGACGGATCAGCAATATGATAATAAAATAAAGAATAACAAAACGGTTAGAAATAAATCAGTAAGAAAGATTGGAAGAAGAATGAATATTTTAATTGTAAATGATGATGGAATTTTTGCAGAAGGAATTAAGGAACTGGCAGCTGCCGCAGTTGCATTTGGAAAGGTTACAGTGGTGGCGCCGGCATCTCAATGCAGTGCGATGTCTCACTGCATTACGGTAAGAGGAGATCTTACGGTAAAAAAAGAAAGCTTTCCGGTTCACTTGGTAGAAGCGTACAGCGTAAGCGGTACACCGGCGGACTGTGTGAAAGTAGCGATGCAGCATCTGTTAAAGGAAAAGCCGGATATTGTATTTTCCGGTATTAATTTTGGCTATAATGTGGGGGTTGATATCTTATATTCCGGTACCGTGGGAGCGGCTATGGAAGCATTGGTGTATCAGATTCCGGCTATTGCATTTTCCATGGATGTGGGCGGAAACTATGAGATTGTTCACAAGTTCCTCAAGCCAATCATAGAAAAACTGCTTAAGAAAGAAATCGGTCAGGGAGAGATGTGGAATGTGAATTTTCCAACTTGTGCAGTGTCTGAGTGCAAGGGGATCAAGGAAGACTGTAAGCCGGCAAGGATTTCTTTTTATAAGGATGATTTCAGAATGGAAGAACAAGGAGCTGGGGAATGGAAGCTGTATCCGTTAAGCAACCGCGCGATGAACTGGGAAGAAGGCACGGATATTGATGCGGTGGAACATAACTATATAGCAATCGGCAAATTAAAAAATGAGATTTTATTCGGATAGAATATAAAAGAAAGGGCAGCCCGCTGCGAAGATGCGGGGCGGCCCTTTCTTTTGTATGCTGCCATGTTTATTTTTTGAATAAAAGTCAGATAATACCTCTATATCAAGAAGAAAGAGGCGTTATTATGGCAGAGGAAATCAGGTTACCACATGAAAAGGGGTTAGACCATACCATGGATTTGTTACGGGAAGGATATCTGTTCCTTTCCAATCGAAGAGAGAGCCTTCACTCCCAATATTTCACCGTCCGGCTGATGGGAAAGAAGATGATCTGCTTAAATGGAAAAGAGGCAGCAGCATTATTTTACAGGGAAGATTATTTTAAAAGACAGGGCGTTGCACCGATGCGAGTTCAGAAGACACTGTTCGGCAAGTCCGCAATCCAGGGCTTAGACGGGGAGGAACATAAGAGGAGGAAGGAACTGTTTATGACCCTTCTTACCGGCGAGTATGAAGACCGGCTTCTTGCCATTATTGCAACAAAACTGGAGAATGCGCTGACTGGCTTTGAAAAAAGGGAGACCATCAATCTGTTTCGTGAAAGCAGGTCGATCCTATTGCAGTCAGTTTGTGAGTGGGCCGGAATTCCACTGAAAGAGAAGGAAAAGAATCAGCTGATCCGGGATTTCACGCTGATGATTTATTCCTTTGGAAGAGTAGGGAAAGTATATCGGGAAGGCAAGAAAGCCAGAAAACGTGTAGAAGCCTGGGTACAAAACGTGGTGGAGGCCGTGCGTTTAGGTCACTACAAAGCAGATAAAGAATCTCCGCTTGTCTTTGTATGCAGCTACCAGGATTCAAACGGAAACCTGTTAGATGCCAATATGGCAGCAATCGAGCTAATCAATCTGCTTCGTCCGATTTTTGCGATCGCCACCTATGTAGTATTCACCGCCCTTGCTTTAAAAGAGCATCCGGAATGCAAAGAAGCCTTAGAAGGATCGGATCCGGTAAGCCTTCACTATTTCTGTCAGGAAGTCCGCAGATACTATCCATTCAGTCCATTTATCGGAGCAAAAGTCAAAAAGAATTTCATTTGGAAAGGAATCCGTTTTCCAAAAGGCACCATTGTCCTTCTGGATCTTTACGGAACCGATCATGATCCTGCCATCTGGGGCAACCCATTTGAATTCTGGCCTTCCCGTTTTGACAAGCGCGAGGGCGGCCTGTATGATTTCATCCCTCAGGGAGGCGGCAACATTCGAAAAGGCCACCGCTGTGCCGGTGACATGATTACCGTAAAAATAATGGAACTATTCCTAAATGCCCTGGCTAACAAAATCACCTACACCATCCCTGACCAGGACCTTTCCTATTCCCTGTCCCAAATCCCAACCCTTCCGTCCAGCGGTTTCATCATGGAAAATGTAAAACGTAAATAAATATTTTTTAATCGTTATCATAATCCCTCCCTCCTTAACCATGCAATCAACAAGTTAACCTCCCGCCAAATGAAATCTGTTCTCTCCTATACAAACTCTTAAACCGTATTCCAGTCCCAAAATGAATCGAAATGTCAGCAATTCACTCATTCAACAGATATCTATTTGGAAGTCTATTTGTTTTCTAACGTACATTCGCTTCATTCGAATCAAGAAATAAGATGAAACAATGAGGCACAACCAAAACAAGAAGAAGAGCGGAGGGAAGAGATGGCGGGGGCCGCAGCGTGATGTGTTCCGGAATGTCCGGCTCATGACGAACCAAAAGGGCTTCCTTCTTTGAATAGCAGACAGTGATTTCCTGTCTGATAGGCAAAGAAGGAAGCCCTTTTTATCCGCTCATGCGTCCGAACATTCGGAACACATCACGCTGCGGCCCCCGCCGTCTCTTCCCTCCGCTCTTCTTCTGTCCGTCTCTACCTACCTACTTACTCCAGTTCATTCGGTACCACGAAGTTTTTGGAGTTGCATCCATTGGAAGTGGTGACTTTGGTGTTTGAGTCATTTCGGGTGCCATTCATATTTGTAGAGCAATTTTTGTCCGGTTCCGGGATATCACCATCGCCGTATTCGGTATTATAGTCATAATCTAAATTAATGCCATTCTTAGCACCAGTATCTTTTTTTGGTGTTGCACGATTATTTTTAAATTCCATAATGTCCTCCTGTCAAAGTAAGATGATTGAATCATTATAGTATTTGAAAATCTGTTATTTTTATAATCGCAATTGCCTATAAGGATAAAAGAAGAAATAATGTAAGAAATTAACGATAAACTTTGTGATTTTTTTTGAAACTTTTTGTCGAAGGAATGTATCTATTCCAATAGAAACAATCTTTTTTGGGGAGAAAACAAAGAAATGAAGAATAGAGCATTTGGCATAAGAAAATATGAAAGAAAAAAATATGAGAAAAGAAAATATGGAAAAAGAACATCATGGAGAGAAAAGAGAAGAAGAAAGAGGCTGATCGCAGTCACAGCCATGGCCGCCGGAATTGCGATTGCAGTGCCTATGGCATTTGGCACGGTGCAGAAAATTTCTGTGAGTGCGGGAAAGCAGGGCGGGCAGGAGACAGAAGCAAGCCGTGCTTTATCAGTAAGGGAAGAGGATGAACTCTTTAAGAAAATGGCGGAGAAAATAAGCTGGGAGCAGTACAGAAAGGATCTGGCTGCCTATCTGGAAAGCCACAAGGTCACATTTCATACAGTAGAGGAAAGTTATTTTGATAATACCCTTTTTATTGGGGATTCCCGCACATTAGGGCTTTCTCAGTTTGCCAGATTAGGAAAAGCGGATTACTTTTCCGATGCCGGTATGACGGTATTCAGCTTATTTAAGGCGAAAGTATCAGATCGTAATTTTAGCCTGACGGATCTTCGGACACTGCTTAGCAGCCACAGGTATGAACGGATTTATCTGATGCTTGGAATCAATGAGATCGGATATCCGATGGAAGGAATTAAGAAACAGTACAAGAAAGTGCTAGAGGAGATTCAGTCCCTTCAGCCGGATGCAGAAATTATATTGGAGGCCAATATGAATGTAGCAAGGAAAAAAGAGAAAGCCAACAAAAACTTCGCAGTCGAAAACATCAATACGCTGAATCAGATCATTGCGTCCTTCGCGGATCAGAAGCATATTTATTACATTGATATCAATGAATCTGATGAGTTTGTGGATGAACAGGGATATTTAAAAGATGAAGTCTCAACAGACGGCGTGCATCCGAATGTTAGTTATTATCAAAGTTGGGCACAATGGCTGTGTGAGAATGCAATTTAGGGAGGAAATGAGTTGGAGACAAAAGAATGGTTTGTCCAGCAGGTAAAGTTATATGAGGCCGGAATGTACCGGCTTGCGATGAGCATCCTGTATCATGAGGAGGATGCCAGGGACGCGGCACAGGAAGCAGTGTGCATCGCCTATCAAAAGATTGGCATGCTTCGGGATAAGGAACGGTTCCGACCATGGATCATGCGGATTCTGGCAAATGAATGCTATCGTATCCTGCGGGAAAAAAAGAAAGTGATTGTGACCGAAGATTGGGATGAGAAGATCACAGGAACATGGGAAATGCCGGACCGGCAGCTTTTACAGGCAATCGGAAAGTTAAATGAGGATATGAGGGCGGTGGTTGTTTTATTCTATTACGAAGGTTTTAGCATAAAGGAAATCGCAGGCATTTTAAAATTATCAGAAAGCAATGTGAAAACAAGAATGTTTCGGGCGAGGAAACAGTTAAAGGAAATATTGATGGAGGATGAGGAATGAGTGATAGATTTGAAGAAAGGCTACGAAAGATGGCAGAACAGGAGAAAAATTATGTGCCGGAATCTTTTTCAAGCAGAATCGATCAGGTACTTGAGGAGCTACCCAGGACAAGAAGAAAATCGGTTCCTTTTTTTAGAACAACAGGACTGGCGGCTGCGGCAGTTGCATTTCTTATCCTGCTGCCGAATTTAAATGAGAAAACGGCCTATGCGATGTCTGAGATCCCGATTTTAGGTCCCTTTTTTGAGGCGGTGACATTTAGAAGTTATGAAAAACATGAGGAGAATCAGGATATTTCCATTCAGATTCCGGAAATTGTCACAGAGGATGAGACAGAGGGGATAAAAGAGACGAATGCACGGATTCAGGGGTACATTACCAAACTGATGGATGAATTCTATACGGATTTAAATGCAAACAGTTATCTTCAAATGCAGGTGGGCTATCAGGTGATAACCAGCACCGATCAGTGGTTTACGCTGGATGTGGAGGCGGAGATTGTGATGGCCAGCTCTACCAACATAAGAAAGTTCTATCATATCTATGTGCCAACCGGTGAGATTATGGAACTTTCGGATTTGTTCCGGGAAGGATTTGATTATAAGCAGGTAATCTTAGATGAGATTAAGGAGCAGATGAGGGAAAATATGAAAGAGGATCCGAATATTTCTTACTGGAATGGTGAGAAGGATATTGTTCAGGAATTTGATTTGATCGCGGAAGACCATAATTTTTATTTTAATGAAGAAGGAAAACTTGTGATCCCATTTGACGATTATGAGGTAGGACCGGGAAGTATGGGAAGTCCGGAGTTTATATTAGAGTCTCCTGAGATTTATCAAAATCTAATAGTTCAGCCATAGTGAAAGAAGGCAAAATATAAGAAAAAATAGCGAGACGTAGAATGTTATGTAAAAATAAAGGGAAAAATGTAAGAAAACCATGAAAAAAATGTAAGAACTTACAAATAAACCATGATAATTCTCAGAAAAAATGATTTAAAATTGCCTATCCAATGTGAAATATTACTAAAAAATTAATAATAAATATAATGATTATGACGAAAAATACCATGAAAGAAATGTAAATATTTACAGTAAATTAGTGGGATGTTATAATTGAATGGTAAATTATTGTATTTTTTATTAACAATAAACAAAAGGAGATAGGCTATGAACAGATTAAAGCGAAAATGGCTGTCAGTTTTGTTGGTAATCACTATGGTTATCGGTATGATGCCAACTGGGATTGTGCAGGCTGACGTAATAGCGAATGAGGATTCATCTGTTTGGAACTTCCGCGGGGGCGAGGAGGGAGCTTATACAGGAACCGTAGAAGGCGAAACAGGCACATTTAACGGACTTACGATTGATGCCACGTCTGGTTCCTGTACTGCAGCAGATGGGAATACAGTAGTAACAGAAGGTACGATACTTAATGTGCCGGCCATGAAAGGAGCTGCCGTTTCTGTAGTGGCAGCAAAGACAGAAGCGGTATCCGGATCTGCAGTTTCCGGTGCAGCAATCACCGCTAATGGGGGATGGATGGAGAAAACAGAATCCGATCAGGAAGTGGTATATTCTTATACACTTTCCGATGCTGAGACGAATGTTTCTCTTTTAATTGCCGGAACAATCTTATTAAAAGAGATTTCAGTAAAGGCACAGCAGGTAAGCGCGGCAAGCAGCAATATGATCGATGTATGGGATTTTGGTGCTGTGCAGTTAGACGAATCCAAGTATCATAACATGTTAACAGAGGATATCATCAATGCATGGTATGAAGGGGTTGAACCTGGAACAAAGAGTGTGAATATCCCGGAATCCGTTAATATGGGCGGCGGACTTACCTGGACAAGCACAACAAGCAAATCGGACCGTTTAAGAACGATGAATACAAACTTGACAAGATGGGATGATAAACAGCCTCCTGTCATTGACGATGCATCGGATTTAAATGGTTATCTGTATGTAAATGGTGCTACACCGGATCGTTATTTTACAATCGAGTGTGAGAAGAATGATACCGTATCCATTTATATGTGGTTTGATAATTCTGCAGACGTTCTTTCCTTTGAAAGTGATGCTTACACCGCTACTTATCTGACAAAGGGTGCCGGAAACGGATATGCAGAAAAAGTTACCTTTATTGCAAAGGAAGCAGGTTCCTACAAGATCCATGGCGCTAAGGCAGGAAAGCCAAGCTATGCACGTATCTTAAGAGAGTCTGCAACCAACGTTACAGTAGCAGGAACCGTTACCGTTCCGGAAGGAATGAATACTGCTTATGAATTAGTATTCACACATCCGGTTACCGGAACAGAATATCGTACTGTTGTTTCAGACGGCATGTATGAGATCACGCTTCCAACAAGCAGTTTAGGGGTTACATATGCAATTTCCTTAGCAGGTACAAACGAATATATTATTACAAGCAATGGCACAGTTGAAGTCAACGTAAATGGAGCCACAGAAGATATTGTGATCGGTGCCGTTAATTTAAAAGAAGTGACAGGCCAGATCAAAGGTCTTACAGGCGAAGAAATTGCAAAACTTTCTTTAACATTTGCACAGCCGGAAGGAAAGATCTTCGTTCCGGAAGTATCTATCGATACGAGTGCGATGACTTATGCGGTAAGAGTGGAAAGCGGTGTGGAATATACCGTTATCGCAGATGGTGTAAATGATTACACAATGGATCTTGCCACATTTACGACAGAAGAAAATACTACAAAAGATATTACATTTACAGCAAAACCTACTTATGAAGTGACAATGAACTATGTAGGCGTGACAAAGGAAGAAGTAAAATCCCTGACATTCACAAATTTAAAAGAAGAGGGATATGTGTATACCTTTAGCGCAGATGAAACCGTTATGCTTCGTGACGGTGTATACAGCGTAAAAGTAGCATCTACATTAGTACAGAAGCTGACATCTAATTTAGTAGTAGATGGAGCAGCAACGGAAAAGACTGTAAAATTTGAGGCGGCAACAAGCTGGAATTTCTCCGATCCTGATTTTAAGGCAGCAGGAGGAGCTTACACATTTAACGGTTTAGTATTAGAAGGTGTGAAAGTCAATAATGCGAAGTATGCACTGGGCGCAAGCGGTTGTGCTATTCAGATTCCGGTAAATGGAGAAGCGATTATCAATATTTCCTATTGTTATCAGGCAGATGGCGTGATCGATGGCGTGCAGGCATTTGCAACAGATACGAAATCTACCTCTACAATTGAAACAGCATCCTATCATTACACCGGTGCTGCAGGATATGTGTCAGTTACATTTAACGGAACTTCTTATCTGACAGAAATCTCCGCAACTCCTGTGGTTGCATATAAAGAAACCATCACAGTTGGAAAGGATGGCGCAGATTATGCAACAGTAAATGATGCATTAGATGCAGTAAGAAGCATGGTAAGAAGCAATGCAGAACGTGTTACTATTTTAATCCAGCCGGGAAACTACGAAGAAATGCTAGTCGTAGATATTCCAAACGTAACCTTAAAGAATGCAAGCAAGACACCAAGCACCAGCTTAACCAATAAAGGTGTTGATATTGCAGAGAATGCAGTACGTATCACTTCCTATTATGGTCATGGCTGCTACTATTACAGCATGGGCAATGACTGCAAGTACGATGCGGAAGTATTAGAAGTAAATAAGGAGAACGGATACCAGTCCTACAACAATCCTGGTGCCGGCACAACAAACGGAAGCTACTGGAATGCGACAGTTGTTGTAACCGCAGATGGATTTGAAGCAGACGGCATCATTTTTGAAAACTCCTTTAATCAGTATGTTTCTGAAAAAGAAGCAAACGATGTTATCGTTTTAGCAACCGATAACAAGGGCGGCGAAAGAAGCAAGGTAGTTGGCGATACTTCCGTTCAGGATAAGTCCTATGTGGAACGTGCAGCAGCACTTGCAATCGCAAACAATGTAGATAAAGCAGCATTTTATAATTGTAAGATCGTCGGAAGACAGGATACGTTATACGGCGGAGTTAATGTAAGAGCAGCTTTTGATAAATGTACGATCATGGGTGGTACTGATTATATCTTCGGCGGAATGACAGCCGTATTCTATAAATGTGATTTAATGATGAATACAAGCGAGAATTCCAACGATGTATCTTATATCACAGCAGCTCAGCAGTCCGAAGGCAGAGGCTACTTAATGTATAACTGTACGATCACTTCTACCACACCGGGAGTGGATACCGCATCCAAACTTTACTCCAAGCCAGGTTACTTCGGAAGACCATGGAAGGGTGTGACAAGTGAAGTTGTATTCTATAAGACAATTATCGAACGCACGAACGCTGACGGTTATGTAGGCGATTCCTATATTATGCCGATCGGATGGAATGCAAGCCTTAGCGGCGAGTCCGATAAGTGTTATGAATATGGCACAATGGAAGTAGCAGACGTTGATAATTCTAAAAATCGTGCTTCCTGGTCTCATGTTTTAACAGAACCAGTATTAGCAGATGGAACAAAAATCACAGTAGATGCATTCTTAGCAGGAAACGATAACTGGCAGCCAATCACACTGGATGCAGAAGATGATGGCATCACCGATGACAATCTTCTTCCGGTTATTCCAGGAGATGGCGAAGAAGAAGTGGAACCAGATGAAAACTGGACTGTAAACTTCTCAGATGTTGCCGCAACAAATGCAATTGAAACCGGTACAAGCTACGGCTACTATGTGGTAACCGGACCAAAGCCAAAGATTACAGCAAATGCAAAAGAAATTGATGGTTTTGCATTTACACAGAGATTCCAGTTTAACGGAACCGGTTCTAAGACTGAGAATAATCTAAGCTTTAAGACAACCGGCGCAGGTAAGCTTACGGTATATGGTTTATCCGGAAGCACAGATGTAACAAGATATCTTGTGTTAGAAAGCCCAAGCGGTGCAACGGAAACATTTTCCGTAGATAATAACATCACAAAACACACGTATACTGTTACAGAAGCTGGCACTCATTATTTATATTCTAAGGAGAACGGCTTTAACATTTACTATATTAGTTTTGAGCCGGAAGGCGGATCAGCTCCAGTAGTAAGAGAAGACTGGGCGAAGGTAGCAGCTCCTGTATTAGGAGAAGTAACACAGGATGGAAACAAGATGACAATTCCATTTACAATGGTACTTGGAAATGATGGTGCAGATAAGCTTGTGATCACGATGAAAGATAAAGATGGCAATGTGGCAGCGACCACTACCGTAATATCCGAGGCAGCAACAAGCGCAACCATCACAGGAAATGCAAGCGGTGAATATACATTCTCAGCTGTTGCATTCCGTACCGATGCGGAAGATGATGTTAAGACATCCAATACCGTATCTTATCACTTCTCTTTAGTATTAGAAAATCCAACAATCAGCTCTGCAACCAATACCGGAAATGGTTCTGTATCCGTTGTATGGCAGAAAGTTAAAGAAGCGCAGGCTTACGAAGTTGCTTACAAAGCAGATGGCGATGCTGAATATACGGTTGCTAAGACTGTGACCGGCCTTAATGCTGTAATCGAAGGCCTTACAGTGGGAACTGCATATACAATCCGCATAACTGCACTCCGTGGAGAAGAAAGAGCATCTTCTGAAATCTCCATCAAAGCAACAGCAGAAGCACAGAGATTATGGTCCTTCTCCGCATTTGGACAGGGCGTTGATACAAAGAACAACTACTTCGAAGGAAGCGCAAATGAAGGAAATGTTACCGTTAAGAGTATTAACGGTAAAGGTAAATTAGTACCGGCTTCTACCGATGGTCTTGCTTTCTATTATACCGAGATTAATCCGGAAGAAGAGAACTTCACATTAAGCGCAAATGTAAAAGTAAACAGCTGGACTTACTCAAACGGCCAGGAAGGCTTTGGTCTTATGGCAGCCGATGCAGTCGGCACAAACGGTGACAGCTCCGTATTCTGGAACAACTCCGTTATGGCTTCTGTCACAAAAGTAGAATACTTCTGGGATTCTTCTAAAAATGCAGTATCCGATGCAGGCGATAAGATTTCTATGAAGATCGGTGTCGGCGCACAGTTAAAGAGTGGTGCTACATCAGAGAATATCGCAGCAGGAACAACCGTAAGTGATGGATTTGCATCCACAATGAGAACATTAGAGACATCCTGTGCAGGATTCGGTGCAGGTACCTACAATATCGTAGGCAACTTCGCAAATGCTTCCGCACCAACCGGAACACAGGAAACACTTGCAACAGAATTTAAATTAACAATCAGAAGAGACAATACGGGCTACCGTGTAAGCTATGAAGATGCTAACGGAAATGTAAATACAGAGACATTCTACGATTTGGACCGCGATATCTTAACTCAGATCGATAAGGATCATATCTATGTTGGTTTCTATGCATCCAGAAATGCGGATATTACCGTAAGCGATATCGTTCTTACTACAATCAATCCTGCAGATGATGATGCAGCTGAGGACAGACCAACCACAACGGTTACTCCAAGCTACTCCATTATTTCCGGAACTGCAACCGGTATTGCATCCTATGATTTAGTATTCAGAGGAAATGCAGATGGTGTATTAACCATTACAGATGCAGCAGGAAATGCAGTCGTAGATGGCGAAACAGTCTCAGCAAACACAAGCATTACAAGAAATGTAACCTTAACAAAGGGAAATAATACATTTAAGGTAACCTTCACACCGGATAAGAACTACAAACCAAGCGAATATGAAGTATTATCTTCCTATGAAACAGCAGAATTCACTCATACGGTAACATACCGCACATACGGGGAAGTAGGACAGTCCTTATATGTAACTCCTGATGGAAGTGCAGAAGGAACCGGTGCTAAGAATAGTCCACTTGATATTTATACAGCAGTGAAATATGTTCAGCCAGGTCAGATGATCGTATTAGCAGGCGGAACTTATAACCTGACAAGAACGGTTAAGATTGAAAGAGGCATTGATGGTACTGCAGATCAGATGATCTATATGATTGCAGATCAGGATGCAAGCGAACGTCCGGTATTTGATTTCGGCGGAAACTGTGCAGGCATGGTGATCGCAGGAAACTACTGGTACTTCAAAGGCTTTGATGTAACAAATTCACAGGATGGTCAGAAGGGTATCCAGGTATCCGGTGACAACTGTACATTAGATCAGTTAATGACATATCACAATGGAAATACCGGTGTTCAGGTCAGCCGTTATTTATCTACGGATGAATACGCAGACTGGCCGGCAAACAACTTAATCTTAAACTGTACTTCTTATGGAAATGCAGACAAGGGTTATGAAGATGCCGATGGTTTCGCAGCAAAATTAACAATCGGTGACGGCAATAAGTTCTTAGGCTGTATCGCATATAACAATGCAGATGACGGCTGGGATTTATTCGCTAAGATTGAAAGCGGCCCAATCGGAAAAGTAGTGATCGAGAACTGTATTGCATATGGCAACGGCTACTTAGAAGACGGTACCAATGCAGGTAATGGTAATGGATTTAAGATGGGTGGTTCCAGCATCTCCGGACATCATGAATTAATCAACAGCGTTGCATTTAACAATAAAGCAAAAGGCATTGATTCCAACAGCTGCCCGGATATCAAGGTAACAAACTGTACTACCTTCAACAATGAGTCCTTTAATATCGCACTTTATACAAATGATGCTGCTAACACTGATTTTGAGGCAGACGGCGTGATTTCCTTCCGTACCTCAAGCTTAACAGTAAATGAGCAGTTCAAATTCAAAGGAACACAGGATACTGCAAAAGTATATAAGACAACAAACTACTTCTGGAGCAATGGCGCTTCCACTAATACAAAAGGTGTGGCTGTAACAGAGGACTGGTTTGAAAGTTTAGATACAAGCATCGCAATCACAAGAGACAATGATGGTTCTATCAATATGAATCAGTTGTTGACCTTAAAGGATGTAGCACCACAGGATGCAGGCGCAAGACTTGTTGCAACACCATCCAAAGAGATTTCGGTATATCCGGAAGCAGGATCTGGCACAACAGGCGGAGATGATTCCGGAAATACATCTGGTGGCACATCTGATAGCAGCTCAGATAACACGGTAACAGAGAACATTACCGTAGAAGTATCTGAAAATGAAGACGGAAGCAAGGTAGTATCTGCAAAACCAGGTGTAACAGCGACCGTTGTAACAGACGGCGTTGCAGAAATGACCGTAACCGTAAGTGATGCACTGGCAGCAAAATTAGTTTCCAGCGCAAAGGACGGAGCAGAAGTTGTTTTAGAGATTCCAGCCGATGCAGTAAAGAAACAGTTAAAGGATAAGAGCGTAACCAATGTTTCCGTAACGGTAGAGATCCCGGCTTCCCTTGCATCAAGCAGCCAGGTATCCTTAAGTAAGATTGAAATTCCAGCTGCAGCGTATGATACTGCAAGATCAGCAGGAAAGGATATCACAGTTACCGTAAAAGAAACAGGTGAGAAATCTTACTCCTGGACATTTGACAAGACATTATTAAAAGCTTCCAAACGTCAGATCGCATCAGTGAATGCAATCGTTAGCGTAAGTGAAGTAAATGCTGTAACCGGTCAGTTGGCAGGCATCTTATCCGCTGTTAAGGCAGATCAGACAAATGTAAACGGCGGCAAGGCACAAGGTGTTGTCATCGACTTTGCACAAGAAGGCGCACTCTTAGCAACTGCAAGCGTGAACGTATACGTTGCCGGAAATAAATCCGTAACAGGAATCACAGCCGGAAGCAAGGTGTACTTATATCACTATGATGAAGAAGCAAAAGCATTAGCAGAGCTTCCAACCAAAGAGTATACAGTAGATGAAAACGGTTATGTTGCAATCGATGCAGCATGCGGCGGCACCTATGTTCTTCTTCCAAACGAAGTAAAAGAAGCAAACACCGTAGCAATTTTAGACCAGGTGACCAATTCTGCGAAACTGAAGACAATTTATGTAGACAGCAAAGCAGCAAGCTGGAAGAAGTCTAAGAGAACCTTCGCACTTGATCTTGCAGACAATATGCAGGTAGTAAGAACCTTCACAAAGAATGTTTCTGACCCAGCTATGCAGGAAGTAAAGGTAACTTACAAATCCAGCAACCGCCACATCGCATATGTAAGCGGAACCGGTGTGATCACAGCCAACGCTCCGGGCCGCGCTGTAATCACAGCTACCGTAGAGTTCTCCGACGGAACCACCAAGACCCTTACCAGTGTTATCTGGGTAGGTAAATAATTACGGAATATTAGGCGGAAAGGCCCGAGGGCGAATGGGTAAGAGTCAGCGTGTCCCGCCGAAATAGGATTCCGAATGTTCGGACGCATGAGCGGATAAAAAGGATGCCGGTCCTTGATTATCAGACAGGAAAACACTGTCTGTTATTCAAGGGCCGGCATCCTTTTTATCTGTCATGTGTCGGATATTTTGGAATCCTATTTCCAAAAGACCCCTAAAAGGAAGACACTAGATATGGGTTTTCTTCATTTCAGAGAAGGTGGTGAGGAAGGATGGGTTCGGCTTGGTGAAGAGGCTGACCAGGATGATTACGAGGGAGGAGATCAGGAATCCTGGTACAATCTCGTAGATGTCAAAGATGCCGCCGGAATTCAGCCACCATACAAAGGCGGAGATCCCTCCGGATAAGATGCCGGCCAGAGCAGCTGGTTTTGTCGTGCGTTTCCAGAAGAGAGAAAATAGGATGATCGGTCCAAAAGCGGAACCGAATCCAGCCCAGGCAAAGGCCACCAGTTTAAATACGGAAGAATTGATCAGGTACATAACCGTTCCTTCTTTCGGATTTGGGTCCGATACGAGAAGGATTGCAATAATGGATATTGCAATTACGGTAAGCCGGCTGATCCAGAGAAGTTTTTTCTGTGAGGCGTGTTTGTTGATCAGTCCGCTGTAGATATCAGAGGATACAGCGGAAGAGGCAACCAAAAGCTGGCTGTCCGCAGTACTCATAATCGCGGCCAGGATTGCAGTCAGCAGGATGCCGGTGATAACAGGCGGGAACAGGTCAGTCACCATTACCATAAACACGGATTCGGGGTCAGCAAGTGATGGATACAGGTAGGCGCCGAAGATACCAACGACTACTGCCATGGCAAGGGTAATCAATACCCAGATCATTGCAATCACTCTTGCCGGCCGGATTTCCTTTTCGGAACGGATGGCCATAAAGCGAGGAAGGATATGAGGCTGCCCAAAGTAACCGAAACCCCAGGCAAGGGAGGAGATTAAAAGCATCACATTGACTTTCCCATCTGCCATCGGGAGAAAAGAAAAGGTTCCTTTAATCTGGCTTGCTGCATCTGCGAGTCCATTTCCACCGCCAAGCTTAAAATAAGCTACAATCGGGGTGATGATGAGCGCAGCAAACATGAGAAGGCCCTGGATCGTATCGGTCCAGCATACGGCGAGAAAACCGCCTAAAAAGGTATAGGAGACGATGATCAGGCCGCCGATGATCAGAGCGGTCCGGTATGGGATATCAAAAACGGTCACGAACAGTTTGGCCCCCGCAGAGAACATGGAAGCCGTATAAAATAGAAAGAAGATGAGAATGAACAGAGCGGATATCCCACGCAGGATGCCGGAATGGTCTTCGAAACGGTTGCTGAAGAAGTCAGGAAGTGTCAGGGAGTTGCCGCATAGAATGGTGTATTTGCGAAGGCGCTTTGCAACAATCAGCCAGTTAAGCCAAGTGCCGATGAAAAGTCCGATGGCGGTCCAGATAGCTTCGGAAGTACCGGTATAAAGCAGGTAGGCGGTACCCGGAAGTCCAAGAAGAAGCCATCCGGACATATCCGATGCCTGGGTAGACATAGCGGCTACCCACGGATTTAGTTTTCTTCCGCCCAGTATGTAATCGGATACCGACCGGTTTCGTCTGAAGAAATATATTCCGATGCCTATCATAATGAATAGATACGCAAGGAACACGATAATGATGATAACGGTTTGTGTCATTGATAAACCTCCTGTCTGGCAGTGAAGCCAATGAATATAGAAACAAAAAAACTAATATCTATAAAATTTATTACGTCTTAAATGGAAACAGTACACCTAGATTTTAGGAAAAGAGAAGGGGGTATAAGAAACTTAAGAAAATCTTCATTGATTGTAAGAACATTTATTGATATGATAGGGGTATATGCGTAAAATTAAGAAATTACGTAATTTATGCACAGTTTTTGAAAATCACTGAGTAAAAAGACTAAAAATGACGAAATAGGAACCGTAAGGTTTAAGACAGAGATAAAGCAGATCAGGATAAACAAGAGTCAGTTAAGAAGCCGAAAAGGAGGAAAGGAATGGACAGAGATACCCGTTCAATATTAGAGGATATTGAAATGTATAAGGATAACGATGTCAGTGTAGAAGGCAAGGAATTAGCCGATGCCAAAGCGTATTTGGCAATTGTGATGCGGGAGTTAGATGAATCAAAGCAGCAGGTTTCCTATTATGAAAATCTGTTAAGTCGTCCGAAAAAGAATAAGTGGAAGGGCTTTGCCATTTTTGAATTATTGGTATTTGCGGCAGCGCTTGGGGTGTTAGGAACATGGTATGTCAAGGAAAGCAGAGCTGCGGACGAGATACCCCAGCAGGAAGAGCAGCAATATGTAGATACCAATTCATCGGAAGTGACAGAGACGCCAACTTACTTTAAGGCAGAAAATCTGGAGAAGCTGATTGAAGAGCAGAAAGACAATATTACAGGAGATTTCATGGCTTCTGTGGAAACATTGTTCGGCTATCAGTATTTATGTTTCACCGATGACCATATGAAGGTTTACTATCGCAATGAGTACCCATCTGACAGTTCGGATAAGCGTATGAACGTACTGATCGATAATGGAGCACGTCTTGTGGAATACAATTGGGATTATGATTTTACAGACTTTACGAATCTTTGCCCATACTATGGAACATACAGTGCAGATGGAACAAGCCAGCTTGTTTTCCCGGTGTATGAGATGGCAGAGGCAGAAAGCACAGAAACAGCGGATGCAGGATCAGCTGTAAGAATTCCAAAAGAACTGCGTGTAGTGGATGCCGAAAAATTATGGGAGTACGCTTCCATTGATGTTTCAGAAGAAATTTTAAAGACTATGACGACTACATATTCGGAAGTGATTTCGGATGTAGGTACCGTTACAGATACCAGAATGACGTTGAAGGTGAATAACGCCGAATACTTATTTTCTATTTCAAAAGATGCCTATGTAAATGCGGTATATTATGAAGAGAATATTTTAAAGTTTACAGATCATTTCAGCTTTGAGATTGATGAAGACAGCATTACCTTTAAAGGCGTGCTGTATGTATCGGATAAAGAATATTTAGGAGAGATATCCGGAAGCATCATGCTTGAGAATCAGGCATTTGTGATGAAAGGATTCCAGTTTGCAGCTTATGTGGAAGCAAACCAGGAAGACGGGGATGATGATGGCATCATTATTCCAAGACAGGATATCTTAACCGATTATATCAGCTTATACGGACGCAAGAGAGAACGCTTCTTAGTACCGATTTCAAAGGTTGTGGATAAAAATACGGTGACAAACGACAGCATCAAAGAGAAAGATGGATTCAAGGTATATTATGATGAGAATGGCAAGAAAGCATGCCAGATCGGTATTGATGTTTCGAAATATCAGGGTGAGATCGATTGGGTTAAGGTGAAGGAATCCGGCATTGATTATGCGATGATCAGAATCGGCTACCGTGGCATGAATGAAGGTACATTAGAGTTAGATCCATATTTCATTCAGAACATTGAGGCCGCGAATGAAGCAGGTGTTCCGGTGGGTGTTTATTTCTTCTCCCAGGCGATTACCGCCGATGAAGTGGTAGAGGAAGCAGAACTTGTGATTGAGACACTGAAGGAGTACAAGGTTTCCTATCCGGTCGTATTTGATACCGAGATGGTGACTACGTATGCCGCACGTGCGAATAACCTGACCAGACAGCAGCGTACAGATTTTGCATCTATGTTCTGCAAAATGGTGAAGGACGCAGGTTATACCCCTATGATTTACGCGAATACGAAGTGGATGGTTATGGGGATTGATTTAGAGCAGCTTGGCGACTATGATTTATGGTATGCATATTATGGTGATGACGTTGCAGCATTCCCATACCAGTTCGATATGCTCCAGTACTCCGACACGGGATCGGTACCAGGCATCTCCTCCGAAGTCGACCTCAACATATCTTTTAAGAACTACGCTGAGTAGTGGAGTATAATCATTGAGAGAAGCACAAAGGGGGACCCGCAGGGCATGACAGGCGCGGACGGGCAGCGAGCTCCGCGGACTTAAAATAGCCTGCGGCAAGCGCCAGGACCGCTGCGGATATTTTTCCGATGTCTCGTCCCAAGCTCGGACAAAAGGGCAGAAATTCTTCGACTATCAGACAGGAAAGCACTGTCTGCTATTCAAAGAATTTCTGCCCTTTTGTTCGCCTTGAGGCCGGACATCCGGAAAAATATCCGCAGCAGTCCTGGCGCTTGCCGCAGGCTATTTTAAGCCCGGGGAGCTCGCTGCCCGTCCGCGCCTGTCATGCCCTGCGGGTCCCCCTTTGCGCTTACCATGCGTTTGATAAGACCAAACGCATGGTGGAGACACCGGGTACGGAAAAATATCATGATGAAAGGGGTGTAAATACTGGGATACGATAAAATAGGGGGAGTAAAAGAACTAGAGATGTATGGCGATAAGATGGTTTTACTAGAAAAATAGGACGTATGAGGTTGATTGCTTTTGAAAAAATGAAAAATAAAAAATTTCGAGTTGGGCATAAAGAGAAAGCAATTGTGAAAATATATCCTACAGGAATATAAGTGTGGTTCATTTTTTTCGGAATGTTAGATTTAATACATTTTGAGTAATATAGAGAAATCGATTGTCATCTGTAATGGTGACCTGATATCCTTTTATGACGTCTGGATTATGGTTTGAGAGAATTTCTTCAAAACCATATGCTGTTTCCTTGAGCCTTGGGAAACGGATCTGACTATCAAAGGAATGTATAGGAGACAGACCAGCTGAATCAGCCAGTTTAAGAAATTCCTCCCGGGTATAATATTTGATATGCCCATCTTTCTTCATCTTCATATAATCCTCTACAAACCGTTCCAAATCATTTTCATTTGGAGTAGGATCGGAAAGAAAGAGTTGCCCGCCTACTTTCAAACATCGTGCAATTTCTTCAAATGTCCCTTCGATAGCCGGAAAATGATGAAGGGCATAGCGAGTTGTAATACAGTCAAATATTTCAGAGGCAAAAGGAAACTTAATTCCGTCATACGAAACAAAAGAAATATTATGTAGTCCCAGTTCCTTCGCTTTTCTTTTATTCTCCTTTAGCGCCTCATCCCTGCCCTCTTAGCTTCCTCATCCGACACCCTCCTAAACTAAAGGCATTCTCAAAGATCCCAGGATGGAGGACTCTGCGAAAAGGGCTGTGGTGCCGCCGGTGTGCCAGAAGATGACGGTGGAATTTGGGGAAAGGCGGCCGCTGCGGGCGTAGTCGAAGAGGCCGGCGAGGGCTTTTCCGGTGTAGACAGGGTCCGTTAAGATCCCTTCCGTCCTGGCCAAATGGCGGATTGCCTCGGTAGAAGCCTCGTTAGGCTGTTCGTATCCGGGAGCATAATAATTTAAATCCATATGAAGGTCAGTTTCATAATAGACCGACTGGTTGGAACCAATCAGACGAAGTGATTTTGTGGCAAGGTCTGCCGTATCAATCAGGTACTGTTCGTTCTTTTTGCTGACATTTACGGAAACGATATTAGAACGGGAGCCTAACAGCACATTGCCGGCTGCAAGTCCTGCCATAGTCCCGCCGGTTCCGGTAGCGTGGAAGATATAGTCCGGGGTTAGATTAAGGGCTTCCAATTGTTCACAAAGCTCTGCATAGCCTTCGATAAAAGCGGCAGAGCCGATTTCATTGGCACCTCCCATTGGGATATCGTAACAGAGGTGACCAAGGGAATTCAGTTCTTTCATACGTTCTTTTGCCATTTCAAAGGAGCGGTTCTCTGCATCTTCTTCGGATTCTCCATCCTTCATCTCAACAACATGGATTTCAGCTCCAAAGATCTGATCTAATAAAAGATTTGAGCGGATATCATTTTTATCGGGCGGCACAATGGCTACCAGATATAAAACAGGTGTCATGCCAAGGCTTCTTGCAGCGGCAGCGGTCTGCATGGCATGGTTTGATTGGGTGGCTCCGTAAGTGAAGACATAGTCACAGTGCCTTTCTAAGGCGTCTCCAAGAAGATACTCTAATTTTCGGATTTTATTGCCGCCGAATAAGTTGCGGCCGGAGAAGTCATCCCGCTTCATATACAGATTAATATTAAATTCATCGGACAGATTTTTTAGTTTATGTAAGGGAGTCGGAAAAAAGCCGAGATCGGCCTTTGGAAGTTTAGTTAAGAGTGTTTTTGCTTCTGAAACTGTCATTGTAATATGCTCCTTTCAGAAGGGTAAAATCGATCTTAAAGAAGATGGAAAGGGAATCTTATACAAGAGGGATTTCACACCTTTTATGATTTTGGTTTAACTGTATAGCACTTTTTGCTACATTTCAAGCATTATTTTCCATTTTTAAACTTGGGATTTTGAGTAAAATGAGAAAAGACCAAGACCAAAGCGGTGATATATTATATAGTACGATTGTATATTTTTGGAATAAATAGTGTTGACAATTAAATGATTAGAAGAGTATAATCAGATAAAACAAATTTTGGAAAAAGCATATACAATGGGGCATGGTTGGAGAACTAATGCCCTTTTTTAATGAACAGGAGGTTCACTTCTTTTGAAATGAAAGCTTAGAAAATAAGGCATGAAACAAAGGTTAGAATAGTCTATGTTTGATAATGCAGAGTAAGCATATAAAAACAAATAAAAATAAAAGGGGGATGACGGCGAATGCAGACAGAACTTAGAAAAGAAATCCAGGCCAAACTGAAAAGTATGAAAGGAAAGCCCGGATTTTTTTATAAAAACTTGGTCACCAAAGAGAGCTTCGGGTATCAGGAAGACCTTCCTTTTGAGGCGGCAAGCGTGATTAAGATACCGGTATTGATTGAGGCATTCCGGCAGATGGAAGAAGGAAAGGTGAGCACGGATCAGGGCTTTATCATCCATAAGGAGGATAAGCTCCCATCCTGTGGAGCATTAACGTATCTGCATGACGGAATCTCAGTGACATTTTTGGATCTTTGTGTGCTGATGATTATTTTAAGCGATAATACCGCAACGAACCTTTTAATCCGATTCCTTGGAATGGAGAGAATCAATCAGACGATGCGGGAACTTGGAGTGAAGAGGACGACAGTGAACCGGCTTTTATTTGATGCCGAAAAAGCAGCAGCGGGAATTGAAAATTATATTGTCCCACAGGAAATCGGCATGCTTTTAGAGCAGATGGAGAATAAGACGTTAATCAGTAAAGAGGCATCCAGTCGAATGCTTGAGATTATGAAAAATCAGAGATTGAATGGAAAGATGCCGTTTTTTGTGACAGACGGAACGAAGATCGCACATAAGACGGGAGAGGATGATGGCATCACCCATGATGTAGGTATTGTATATGCCAAGGAACCATTTATCGCATGTTTCTGCTCCAATGAGATGGATGAGCCGATGTTCAACCGATTCATACAGGATACGACAAAGAAACTAATTGAGGCCGTTAAGTAAATAGCATGTTTTAAAAAGATAAAAATAAATTGATAAAAAGAAAGGAAAAAGGATGAAGATTAAAAGCATACAGACAAAACGCGTTACAATCCCACTCAGAAAACCTTTCAAGACCGCTCTTCGTACTGTTTATCAGGTAGAGGATGTGCTGGTCTGCTTACAGACAGATGAAGGAATACTAGGATACGGAGAGGCGCCGGCGACCGCAGTCATCACAGGAGAGACATTAGAATCGATTGAAGCCGCCATTCATTATTTTATCGCACCTACGCTTACCGGATGTAGCCTTATGGAGTTAGATACGCTTTTTCACAAAATGGACGGCTGCATGATACATAATACATCCGCAAAAGCCGCAGTCGACATGGCTATTTACGATGCGTATGCAAAGATGCTTGGAATGCCGCTTTATCAGCTGTTAGGAGGCGCAGCGAATGAGATAGAGACGGATCTTACCATCAGCGTCAACGATATCCCACAGATGGTGTCAGATAGTTTAGAAGCAATAAGAAGAGGCTATCGGATCTTAAAGGTAAAGGTAGGAAAAGAAGGGCTTGCTGATGTGAAACGGATGAAGGAAATCCGGAATGCAGTCGGTCCGGATATTAAGATACGAGTGGATGCAAATCAGGGATGGGAGCCAAAAGAAGCAGTCCGGATCATTCATGCTTTAGAGGACGCGAATGTGAATGCTGAACTCGTTGAACAGCCGGTAAAGGCAGATGATTTTAGCGGTATGCAGTTTGTGACAAGCCGTGTGAATACAAAGATATTAGCTGATGAAAGCGTATTCTCCGCTAAAGATGCCATCCGTATTATAGAAGGAAGAGCTGCTGATTTAATCAATATTAAGCTGATGAAGACCGGAGGAATCCATGAGGCAGTGAAAATTTGTGACATTGCACAGACCTATGGCGTGGAATGCATGATGGGCTGCATGTTGGAAGGCAAGGTAGCAGTCAGCGCAGCGGCTCATTTAGCGGCGGCAAGACATATCGTCACCCGGGCTGATTTAGACGGACCGTCCCTGTGTGCCGTGGATCCATATAAAGATGGGCCGCTGTTTGAAGAAGAGATAATTCGCCTTTTAGATGCACCAGGTATTGGAATCAGCGCTCTTCCGGATTAGAAACCAACTCGCAGACACTTAAATCATGCAATCATAAAGAGGAGGAAACTACATGAAAAAAAGATTTCTATCACTAATCGTATGTCTTGTCCTGGTTATCACCAGTCTTCCGGGATGCAGCAAAAATGCAGAAGAAACAGGCAAGTCAACAGAAGGAACAATAGGCACACCGGAAGCAGCGGGGGGAGCAGCCGGGGAGCAGAAACAAGAGCAGGTAAATTATCGTACTCTGTATTCTTCTGAAGTACAGACCTTAAATTATCTTGTAACATCTACCACAAATGATTTTGCAGTCGGGGCGAATGTAATCGACACATTAGTGGAATATGACAGGTATGGTAATATTCAGCCGTCATTAGCAGAGTCATGGACAATAAGCGATGACGGAACCGTTTATACATTTAAATTAAGAGAAGGACAGAAATGGTACGATTGTAATGGAACGGAAGTTGCAGATGTGACGGCAGAAGACTTCGTAAGCTCCATGAAATACATACTGACAAGCGAATATGAAAGTTCCACCGCACAGAATTTGTTTGGCATTATTAAAAACGCAGAAGAGTATTATAACGGAACGATGTCCGCAGATGATCCGGAGACAGAAGCAGTGGAAGGCGTGCCGATTGATTTTAGCGAAGTAGGCGTTAAGGCATTGGATACTTATACTGTAGAGTACACATTAGAGAATCCGGTCCCTTATTTCTTATCTTCTCTTACCTATGTCTGCTATATGCCGGCATATGGTCCAAAGCTTGAGGAGTTAGGTTCTAACTTTGGGGCAGCAACGGATGCATCCACGATGCTTTACTGCGGTGCTTATATCTTAAGCGAGTTCTGGCCACAGGAAAAACGAGTTTATACGAAGAACACAAATAACTGGGATGCCGACAATGTCTATATCACAACGATCGAACAGACATACAATGCAGAAGCTTCCACGCTTTCTCCAACGATGGTAGAGCGTGGTGAAGTAGATTATGCCAGCATTTCCTCAGATATCTTAGATGAATGGTTAAATGATCCGGCGAAATCCCAGATGGTCAGCAAGGGAAGAATGCAGGTTGACTACTCGTATTATTTCTGCTTTAACTTTGATCCACAGTTTGATGCCGAATATGAACCGGAGAACTGGAAGGTAGCTGTTAATAATGAAAACTTCCGCCAGGCTATGATGGCAGCACTTGACCGAAAGAAAGCAATCAGCGTATCCGAACCGGAAACACCGGATATGCTGCTGCAGAACACGATCACACCGAATACCTTCGTTTCCTTAGATGGAAAGGATTTCACGGCATTTGGAGATCTGGCATCGATTATGGCAAGAGACAGCTTTAATACCAATCAGGCACTGGAATACAAGGCAAAGGCAATAAAAGAGCTGACAGCGAAAGGGTGTACGTTCCCGATTAAAGTATTGATGAGCTATAACCCAACCTCCACTGACTGGGCAAGTGAGTGTGTTGTAATCGAGCAGCAGATGGAAGGGGTATTAGGAACTGACTTTATCGATATTATCGTAGAAGCAGGTCCAAGCCAGAATTTCTTATCCGAAGTAAGACGTTCCGGAAAATATGCATTTATGAAATGTAACTGGGGCGCTGACTATCAGGATCCGGATACCTGGACAGAACCATTTAGAAAAGAAGGTAACAGCTATAATTTTATGTCCGTTGCAATAGACGAGAAAACGGCATCTGCTGATACCGTTTCCACATACTATGATTTAGTTGCTGCGGCAAAGGAACAGACAACCGACATGAATGCAAGATATGAAGCTTATGCAAAGGCAGAGGCATATTTGATTGAGCATGCGCTTGTTGTTCCATACAGCGTGGATACATTGGATTACTGTGTGACAAAGTTAAATACATTTGAAGGTCAGTACGCACCATTTGGCGTATCCAACTATCGTTACAAAGGAATGAAGTTACAGGATACCCCAATCAGCATGGAAGCATTTGAAGCCAACTACGAGGCATGGAAGGCAAATGTAGAATAAAAAAAAGAAAGCGAAGGAGAGCCTATGATCAAATACCTAGGAAAGCGTCTTGCCAGATCGCTTGTAACTCTGTGCATTATCATTGTGATTGTATTTTCCTTACTGCGAATGATGCCGATTGAAGGTTATTTTCAAAATTTTGATAAGCTGACAGAGGCACAGATACAGGCAGGCATAGAGAACATGGGGCTTGATAAGCCGCTATATGAACAGTTATTTGTGTTTTTTAAGAATCTGTTAAAAGGAGACTTTGGAATATCCAGGACTTATCGCGCCAATGTGCCGATCGTTACAATCATCAAAGATAAGATACCGGTATCCATGAAGTTTGGCATTATGTCAATTGGCATATCCATGCTTCTCGGGCTGCCGCTTGGTATTTTAATGGCTCGCTCAAAACACGGTTTTTTTGACAAGCTGGGGACTGGTTTCATCGTATTTGTTGAGGCAGTCCCGGCTGCCGTTTACTTTTTATTCATTCAGGTATTCGGTACGGAATGGTTTCATTTAAAAATGCTATATGATGCCGGTGACAAAAGGACTTGGATCCTCCCGGTCATCAGCATGGCAATCGGCAATATCGCCTATTACGCGATGTGGCTGAGAAGATATATGGTGGATGAGAGCAATAAGGATTATGTAAAGCTTGCGAAGGCAAAGGGCCTGACACCAAACGGCATTATGGTCCACCATGTCTTTCGGAATGCCTTTGTACCAATGGTGCAGTATATCCCGAACTCAATCTTAAATACGATGATCGGTTCCATCTATATCGAGTCCTTATACAGTATCCCGGGAATGGGGGGACTTTTGGTAAATGTAGTACAAAAACAGGATAATGCAATGGTGCAGGCGCTTGTGATTATCTTCGCATCGGTCGGCATCTTAGGCCTGATGATCGGAGATATTTTAATGTGTCTGATTGATCCGCGTATCAGCCTGATGAAAAAAGGAGGTGCAAGATAATGGCATCTCTTCGAGAAAAAAAGACAAAAGAGTTAGATGAGAAATTAAGGGCTGTAAATAAGCAGAAGGATCTTTTTTCTTTTGCAGGGTACGATGAGGCAGCTGCAGAACGGACCGGCTACTCGAATTATTCTTACTGGCGTTCTACCTTCCAGACATTCTTTAAAAATAAAGTAGCAGTCTTTTTATTAATCATAATGGCGACTATTTTAATCTTTACCTTTATCCAGCCTTATCTACCGGGACAGATCGACCCGAACTTAGTCAATAATGATGAGACCGGCATGCAGATCCGAAATCAGAAGCCGGATTCTACCTTCTGGTTTGGTACCAATCAGATCGGTCAGGATTTATGGAGCCGTACCTGGGCGGGAACCAGAACTTCTTTATTAATTGGATTTTTAGTGGCAGTCATCGAGGCAGCAGTGGGAATCACGGTGGGCGTGCTGTGGGGCTATGTAAGAAAGCTGGATTTTATCCTGACCGAGGTGTATAACGTCTTGGATAATATTCCTACCACCATAGTATTGATCTTATTTTCCTACATTATGAAGCCAAGCATTCATTCCATGGTAATCGCAATGTCGATCACCGGCTGGATCGGCATGGCGCGTTTTATCAGAAATCAGATTGTGATCATCAGAGACCGGGATTATAATCTGGCATCCCGCTGTCTTGGAACGGGCACCGCAAGAATTATGATCAAGAACCTGTTACCATATCTCGTTTCGGTCATTATGTTACGAATGGCACTTGCGATTCCGGGAGCAATCGGATCGGAAGTATTCATATCTTATATCGGACTTGGGCTTCCGGTTGATATCCCAAGCCTTGGCAACTTAATCAATACCGGACGTGCGAAGATGATGACGGCATCCTTACGGTATCAGCTTGTATTCCCGACCATCATTCTTTCTATCGTCACTATATCATTCTATATTATCGGCAATGCATTCGCGGATGCGGCCGATCCGAAAAATCACGTATAAGGACTACATATTAACGAGGAGGAAGGAATATGAGTGCAGAACCAATCTTAACAGTGAACAACCTGAATGTGAAATTCAACCTGCGTGGAAAAGTCCTTCATGCGATACGTGATATCTCCCTTACCGTTTATGAGGGAGAAAGCTTAGCGATTGTGGGAGAATCCGGCTCCGGAAAATCCGTATTCACCAAAACATTTATGGGACTTTTAGATGCCAACGGATATATTGAATCCGGCGATATCATTTACAAGGGAATGAATTTAGCAAAGATAAAAAATGAAAAAGAATTTATTAAAATCCGCGGTAAGGAGATCGCGATGGTCTTACAGGACCCAATGACGAGTCTAAATCCATTAAAGACGATCGGTTCTCAGATTGCGGAAGCGGTAAGGATGCACCAGGGATTAAGAGGGGATGCCTTAAAGGCAGCGACCATTGAGATCTTAAAGGATGTAGGGATCACAGAACCGGAGAGAAGGTATAAACAGTATCCGCATGAGTTTTCCGGCGGCATGAGGCAGAGAGTGGTCATCGCGATCGCGGTAGCCTGCCGCCCAAAGATCTTAATCTGCGATGAGCCAACAACTGCTCTTGATGTGACCATTCAGGCACAGATTCTAAAATTATTAAAAGACCTGAAAAAGAAATTTGACCTGACTACGATCTATATCACCCATGACCTTGGCGTCGTGGCAAATGTAGCAGACCGGATCGCGGTCATGTATGCCGGGGATATTGTGGAAATCGGAACAAGCGAGGAGATTTTCTATGACTCGAAGCACCCGTATACCTGGGCATTGTTATCTTCCCTGCCGCAGCTTGGAATCAAGGGGCAGGATTTATACTCAATTAAAGGCACGCCTCCAAATCTATTTCAGCCAATTGAGGGAGATGCATTCGCACCAAGAAATCCGCTCGCCCTTAAGATTGATTTTATCAAACGGCCGCCGTATTTTTCCGTATCCGATACTCATAAGGCAAGGACCTGGCTGTTAGATGAGAGGGCACCAAAAGTAGAGCCGCCAAAACATATCAGAATGTTAAGGGCGCATGGAGGAAATTACAATGGCTGAGATGAAAAAGATCACAAATGAGAAGTTAGTGGAAGTGAATCATATATCCGTTACCTTTGGGGAACGGAAGCATAAGTTCGTGGCGGTGGATGATGTAAGTTTTGATATCTATAAAGGTGAGACATTCGGCTTAGTCGGGGAATCCGGTTCCGGAAAGACCACGATCGGACGTTCCATTATAAGGATCCACCCGGTGAGTGCGGGCGCGATTAAGTTTCATGGGCAGACCATAAGCGGAAATATTGAAAAGGAATTAGACCGGGAGTTAACTGGGAAGATCCAGATGATCTTTCAGGACCCGATGGCATCTTTAAATGAACGGGCGAAGGTAGATTATATTGTATCGGAAGGACTTTATAACCGGGGCCATAAGTTATCCGAGGCAGAAAGAAAATTAAAGGTTGAAAAGGCTCTGCAGGATGTAGGGCTTCTGCCGGAATTCGCAAGCCGGTTTCCACATGAATTTTCAGGCGGTCAGAGACAGCGTATCGGGATTGCAAGAGCATTGATTATGGAGCCTGAGTTTATTATTGCGGACGAACCGATTTCAGCTCTTGATGTATCCATAAGAGCACAGGTACTGAATCTGTTATCCGATCTGCAGAAGAAGAAAGGCCTTACCTACTTATTTATCGCCCACGATCTTTCTGTTATGCGTTTTATTGCAGACCGGATCGCGGTTATCCATAAAGGGAAGATTGTGGAATTAGCCCAGACAGAGAAATTATTTAAAAATCCGCTTCATCCATATACAAAGGCATTACTGTCTGCTATCCCGCAGCCGGATCCGGTCGCAGAGAAGAAAAAGAAACTGCTTGTGTATGATCCGTCGGTTCATGATTATGAAAAGGATCTTCCTTCCTGGATGGAGATTGAACCGGAACATTATATTTATGCGAATAAGAGGGAAGCAAAAGAATATGAGAAAGAACTTTTAACAACGCAGACTAAAAAAGGAGTATAAGATGGGATACGCACTAATTAATCAGGGGATTGGATCTCTTAGAAAGGAACCGGATTATGAAAGTTCCTTGGAAGATGAAGCACTGTATGGAATGAAGGTTATGATCATCGGTCAGGAGGATAACTGGTATAAGGTGATGACCCACTATCGCTATACAGGATATGTAAATGGAAAAGAACTGCTGTTTAATCAGGATAAGATCCAGGCATGGGATCAGGCAGAAAAGCAGGTTGTAATCAAATCCTACGCGGATATTCTTTCGATTCCAAAGTTTCAGGGATATATATTAGAGAGTGTACCAAGGGGCGGAATCGTAGCGCTTGCAGAGCAAAGGGGAAAGGATAGCGGGGAAAACGAGAACGGTTTTACGAAAGTCATGCTGTGTGATGGGAGAACGGGATATATTAGAAGCAGTATGATCAAGCCTTGTCCACAGTCGATGTATGAGGATACCTATCCGTATTACCGGGCAGCGGGAGTGGATGAAGGGGATAATGTCCGCAGGTTCTTAAAAGAGCAGTATAAGATGAACGAAGAGGAATTTCGAGCTAAGGTTACGGCTACTGCGCTTTCCTATCTTGGAACCCAGTATCGTTGGGGCGGGAAATCAAGTCTTGGCATTGACTGCTCCGGATTATGCTCGATGTCTTATATGATAGAGGGGCTTGTGATCTATCGGGATGCTAAGATTATGGAAGGATTTCCGGTAAGGGCCATTCCTTATGAAGAAGCAAAAAAAGGAGATCTGCTTTATTTCCCGGGACATATCGCGATGTATTTAGGAAATGGGAAGTTTGTGCATTCTACCGGACGCGCAGGAGATGATGGCGTTGTACTGGGGACATTTCAAAAAGAAGAAGAAGGGTACCGGGAAGATCTGTGGAAGATGCTCATTACAGCAGGAACGGTATTTTAGGAGGAAATAAAGATGAAAGTTGTGGATATGCACTGTGATACCATCAGCCATATTGCAGAAGCAAGAAAAGCGGGAGAGGAGCTGATATCTCTTAGGGAGAACAGTCTGCATCTCGATCTTATGAAGATGAAGAAGGCAGATTATCTGTTACAGAATTTTGCAATGTTCGTATCCCTAAAGGATCATGAAAATCCGTTAGAGTGGTGTCAGTATATGATTGATACGTACTATCAGGAATTAGAAAAGAATAAAGATCTGATCGCTCCCATCTTTTCTTATTCGGATATCTGCCGCAATGAAGAAGAGGGAAAGATATCAGCGCTTCTTACCATTGAAGAAGGAGGGACTGCAAAAGGAGAGCTTGCCAACCTTCGGAATTTTTATCGGTTAGGAGTACGAATGATCACGCTTACCTGGAATTATAAGAACGAGATCGGATTCCCAAATCGGGATGCATTAAATCCTTGGCTGGATGAACGGATGCCAAATACCAAGGATGGACTGACGTCATTTGGAAAAGAGTTTGTGGAGGAAATGGAGTGTCTGCATATGATTCCCGATGTCTCTCATTTATCCGATGCAGGATTTTATGATGTGGCGGCGATTGCAAAGAAACCATTTGTCGCAAGCCATTCCAACGCAAGATCCATCTGGCCTCATCCGAGGAATCTGACCGATGATATGATCCGGGTTTTAGCAGAGCACGGAGGCGTAATGGGAATCAACTATGAGCCTTCTTTTATCGGAGAGGGCAAAGCAAAGCTTGCTGCCATCGTAAATCATATCAGACATATTGCGGATGTGGGCGGCATAAATTGTATAGGACTTGGTTCCGATTTTGACGGGATTACCACGAATGAGGAGTTAAAGGACGGGTCATATCTTCCGTGCTTAGAGGATGCGTTATACCGGGCAGGATTTGGGTGTGAGGAGATCGCCGCTATCTTTTATAAGAATGTGCTGCGGGTATATAAGGAAGTGCTGTAGGCAGAATGAAGAAGAAAAATATGTTTTAGGTTTACTAAACGGCATGAAAAGAGGAAAGTAAAGGTCGCATGCGAAAGTAAAGCATGCAAAAGGCATATGCAGACAGAAAATAAACGAAAGGATAAGTGAGGAGAAGATGAGAGGGATCACACTAATGGACCGTATACAGGCGGAGCTTTTAAGCTACGATGGTCTGATGGGGATTTATGTGGATGATTTGAAGGGAAACAAAATTGAGATACATAGTGAGGAAGAGTTCGAGACAGCCAGCACGATTAAGGCATACATACTCGGATGTCTTTTTGATGAAGCACAAGCAGGGAGAGCATCTCTTGCGGATATGCTTACCTATGGTGGGGAACATTTTGTAGATGGAAGCGGGGTGTTAAGAGCTTTAGATTTCGGCGTGACGATGACGGTAAAGAATGTGGCGACACTGATGATTATCGTATCAGATAATATTGCTACCAATATGATCATTGATTATCTCGGAATTGATACCATTAATGCATTTATCACGCGGGAAGGATTTACCCATACAAAGCTTCATAATCGGCTTGATTTTGAAAAATACCAAGTATTAGGAACCACCACTCCTAAAGATTACGGACATTTATTCGAGCGAATTGCGAGAGGAACATTAATAAGTGAGAAGGCATCTGAGGAGATGCTTGCAATCTTTAAAAAGCAGCACTATAATTCGATGCTTACCAAGAGATTCCCGCAGGCAATGATTGATGAGGATACCTATGATGAAGAGTTGATATATGTGGCGAGCAAGAGTGGCAGCATGAATGCCTGCCGAAATGATGGAGGCATTGTATCGACCCCCTATGGGAAGTATATTATTGTGCTGATGAATAAGAACTTTCATGATCCGGTTTACTATGGAGAGCATCCTGCTACGGAATTCGGGTCCAAAATTAGCCGTCTTATTTTTGACCATTATATGACGCTTAAGGGGAAAATAGAATTGTGAGATGTGTACAAAATTAAAGCCTGGATTGGTGATTTTTTCACCATATCGAAGAAAATCAAAGCTAACTATTGTACATTTACAAAATTTGGTATATCATCATAGGTAATTAGTGGTTATACTGCATGAAAAGTACAGATAACTGCATATGATGTATTTATATGATAACTAAAATTCTTCATTGGATTTTTGGTTGTATAGAATATTGTAACAGTAGATATTATGATTATTTGGAGTGTATAGTTTTTTATAGTATAAGTAATGTGGCTCCTAAGAAAGGAATGGTGTATTTTATGAGTACAAAGTCCGAGACAAAGGCAAAGAAATCAGGAAAAGAATTGTCTGTGGAAGAAAATGCAGCAGCTTTAGTTGATACTGTTACAGAAGATGATATGGTAAAGACATCCAAGAGCACAAAGGCAAGTGAGAAAAAATCAACTGCTAAGAAAGCAAAGAAAGAAACTGCAGAAAGCGAAGCAAAAGAAGCAGAAGTAAAAGCAGAGGCTAAGGCAGAAGAAAAAGCTGAAGTTAAAGCGGAAGCAAAAGCTGAAGAGAAAGAAGAAGTAAAGGCAGCAGAGATTAAGCCAATGGTAAAGAAAGTAAAAGAAGAAGTTCATACTTCCTTATATGTACAATATTTAGGCAATGAAATTGAATCCAGTGCCATAATCGAAGCAGTAAAGAAGGCATTTATCAGCAAAGGCGGAGCAGAATCTGAGATTAAGACACTTGATGTATACATAAAGCCAGAAGATAATGCAGCTTACTATGTAATCAACAAGGATGAGACCGGAAGAGTTGCACTTGTGTAAAGATAATAAGATGGCGGGGTAGCAATTGCGTTTCAACGGGGATAGAAAAAAACTGTTTCTGTATCTGAGTATATTTGGAAGACTCGGGTATAGGAGCAGTTTTTTTATTTTTTTTGTTGCATTCTTAAGAATAACCAATATAATAGGAAAGTAAAAAGGAAAATACAACTATATTTAGATAAAGGAGACATTCATGTACAGTTTTAAGAATGATTATAGCGAAGGTGCTCATGAGAGAATTCTGGAGGCCATGATGGATACCAACCGAATTCAGACAGTTGGTTATGGAATGGATGAATATTGTGCTTCTGCAAGGGAAAAAATCAAAAGTAGGATTGCATGCGAGGAAGCAGATGTGCATTTCTTTGTTGGAGGAACACAGTGTAATACAACTGTGATTGCCAGCATATTAAGACCATATCAGGCAGTCATTGCAGCGCATACAGGTCATATCAATGTACATGAGACTGGAGCCATTGAAAGCACCGGCCATAAGGTTGTTGCAATGTATTCCGAAGATGGCAAGCTGACACCGGAACTGGTGAAGAAAGCAGTTTTAGAACACAGCAGTGAGCATATGGTAGTTCCAAAGCTTGTATATATATCCGATTCTACTGAGATTGGTACGCTTTATACATTACAGGAGTTAAAAGATCTGTATGCATGTTGTAAAGAGTTAGGCCTTTACTTATTTATGGATGGAGCAAGATTAGGATCCGCTCTTTGCGCGAAAGGCAACGATATCCGCATTGAGGATCTTCCAAACTATACGGATGTATTCTATATCGGAGGAACGAAAAACGGTGCCCTGTTCGGGGAAGCGCTTGTTATCACAAGAGAAGAATTAAAGGAAGATTTCCGTTTCTATATTAAGCAGAGAGGTGCGCTTTTAGCAAAAGGAAGATTATTAGGAATTCAGTTTGAAGAATTATTTAAAGATGATTTATTCTTTGAATTAGCAGAACATGCAAATGAAATGTCACTAAAGCTTCGTGATGCAGTGATAGAAGCAGGTTACACTTTCTTGGCGGAATCTTACACCAATCAGCAGTTCGTAATCCTTCCAGATGCAGTAATCAAGAAATTAGAAGATAATTTCTTATTTGAAGAACAGCACAGAGTGGATGAAACACATACCTGCATTCGCTTATGCACATCCTGGGCGACCACATTAGAGAGCGTGGAAGCATTTAGAGAAGCATTAGTGAACGCTTAGACTTTAGAAAGTCTTAACAATAATTTATGAATGTTTGATAGTTATTTTTTTATGATATGCTATAATGAAAACGTAAAAATAAGAACATAAGAAAATAGACACCAAACGATAACAAGGTTAGGAGTAAACATGAGCGTTGATGTCATCATCCCGGTATATAAACCGGATGCAAAGTTTGACCGTCTGCTTGCAATGCTAGTAGCACAGAGTGTAAAACCGAGTAAGATCCTCATCTTAAATACAGAAGTATTTCCAGAATATGCGACGGAACGTGTAGCATCGCATATCAAAAAAGTGATGAAAAAACAGCCAGCCAGTCAGGCGGCCGATGTATCTATTGAAGTGCATTCCATAAAGAAGGAAGAGTTCGATCATGGAGGCACAAGAGCATATGGTGCAGGGCTAAGTGACGCTGAGTTTATGATTTTCATGACACAGGATGCCATTCCAAAAGATAAATATTTAATTGAAGAATTACTAAAGCCTTTTAAAGATGAGCAGGTTGCGGTTTCCTACGGAAGACAGTTAGCAGGAGAGAATGCCGGGGAAATCGAATCCTACACAAGGGTATTCAACTATCCGGAAACAAGCAGAAAGAAGACAAAGAAAGATTTAGAGCAGTTAGGAATCAAGACATATTTCTGTTCGGATGTATGCGCTGCGTATCGAAAGACTTCCTATGAGGCAGTCGGCGGATTTGTCACAAAAGCTATTTTCAATGAAGATATGATTATTGCATCTCGCTTTATTAAGGCTGGAATGGCCGTGTATTATGCGGCAGATGCGATGGTATATCATTCTCATACCTACACATATTGGCAGCAGTTTACCAGAAATTTTGATTTGGCGGTCTCACAGGCAGATCATAAGGATATCTTTGAAGAGGTGTCTTCTGAATCGGAAGGAATGAAACTGGTAAAGCAGACAATTGTCCATCTGGCAAAGAAAAAACGGTATTTCTTGATTATCGATCTTATTCTGCAGAGTGGATTTAAATATATGGGGTACTTTTTAGGCAAGAGATATAAAACACTGCCGAAGAGCATGGTGTTAAAATGCTCGATGAACAAGGCATATTTTAGTTAGAACTTGGAGGAACTGGTAATGAATACAGTCAACATCGTCATGGCCACATACAATGGGGAAAAATATTTAGCAGAGCAGATTGAATCCATTCTTAACTCTACGTATACGGACTGGAGTTTGTTTTTGTGTGACGATGGTTCGACGGATCAGACGCTTGCAATTGCGGCTCAGTATGAAGCAAAATATCCCGAGAGGATTCATATTATAAAGAATGAGCGCAATCTTGGTGTGACAAAGAACTTCCTTGTCAACTTAAAGAAGCTGAAGCAGGAGTCCGAGCTGATAGAAGGAGGATTCTCCAAAATCTCGAGCAATGTGGCAAAGTACTACATGTTCGCGGATCAGGATGATGTCTGGTTTCCGGAGAAGATTGAGATGACGATTGCAAGAATGGAAAAGATGGAGCGAAAATACGGAAAGGACAAGCCGCTCCTTGTATTTTCAGATACGACCGTTGTGGATGAAGGCTTAAAACAGCTTCACCCTTCCTTCTATTTTGTTCAGTGCTATAACCTTTATCATATGGATTTAGGCCATATGATGATGGAAAATAAGTGCATCGGCTGTACCATTATGGTAAATGAAAGCCTGGTAAAAAAGCTCAATACGATTCCGGAGCATGCAAGATATCATGACTGGTGGGCGGCACTTATCGCATCGGCGTTTGGGAAAATTTCGTTTATCGGTCAGCCGCTTATGTATTACCGTCAGCACAGTTCCAATGAGGTAGGGACTATGACATACGGAAACTATTTCATGCGTCGTATTAAGAATTTAAAGGCTCAGAGAGAGGCTATTAAGGCAACAGTAGAGCAGGCAAAAGATTTTTATGAGATCTACGGCCCTGAATTAAGTGATCGGGAACGCAGACGGGTTTATCAGTTCTCTACTCTCTATGAACACAACTGGTTCGCCCGCCGCCGCATCCTCCTCCGCACTCACACCCTCAAAAGTGGGCTCCTCAGAAATCTGGGGCTGTTCTTGATCGCATAGCGGACGGGCAGAAGGCGCAGGACGACCGGGTGGCGCGGAAGTCTATCAGGCGGCTGTTCTTGCTTGTCGTGCCTGGAGCACGTTTTGGAGGGGGCATTGCAAAACGTAAGGCGGTGGCCACGCGGGGTAAAAAATAAGGGCTCCGAGGATATATATTTTTCAATTGTGCGGACGCAAGCTCGGACAAAAAGGCTGGATTCTTCGACTATCGGACAGGAAAACACTGTCCGCTATTCAAAGAATCCAGCCTTTTTGTTCGCCTTGAGCCGTACACTTGAAAAAATATACCCTAAAATCCTTTATTTTCCACCCTGTATGGCCACCGCCTTACGTTTTACAATACCTCCCCAAAAAACATGTCCAAGGCACGATAAGCAAGAACAGCCGCCAGCCAGACTCCCATGCCACCCGGTCGTCCTGCGTCTTCTGCCCTTCCTGTATGAGAGGACAAGAATTTCTAAGTGATTATTCGAATGAGATTTTAGCAGAGCGTGAGTTCGATAGAAGGAACTAACAATAGAACAAAATATAATAAAATCATTTACTCACGGATTGTAGTGCCCGTCTTTCCGGAGAGGGCAGGGAGGGCGTGAGGGAGGCTGGTGATTACGGACTTGCGGGATGGGTGTCCGGAAACGAAAGAAATGCTTGCTTCAATCTTAGGAAGCATCGATCCCTTTCCGAAGTATCCGTCCTGCATATATCCCTCTGCCTCTTTCACAGTCATAGAATCTAAGAACTTCTGCTGTGGAGTCTTAAAATGAATGGCTACCTTATCAACTCCTGTTAAGAACAAGAGCTCGTCCGCATCCACAAGTTCTGCCAGTTTTGCTGCAGTTAAGTCTTTCTCAATAATTGCGCTGGTCCCCTTTAGGGAAGTTCCCTGCTCTAATACTGGGATACCGCCTCCGCCTCCAGCAATTACAATCTGTCCGGCTGCAAGAAGAGCCTTGATCGTATCGATCTCGTAGATATCCTGTGGCTTTGGAGCTGCGATGATACGGCGATAGCCTTTCTCTTCCTTCACTACATAGTTGCCTTTCTTTACTTCTGCATCGGCTTCTTCCTTTGACATATAGCGGCCGATGATCTTGCTAGGATTAGAAAATGCCTTATCAAATGGATTTACCTTTACCTGTGTGATGATAGTGGCAACCGGTTTATATAGACCGCGATCTAATAATTCAGTTCGGATTATGTTCTGAAGGTCGTATCCGATATAGCCCTGACTCATAGCGCCACATATGGACATCGGAGCCACTGTATAGCGGGAGTCAAGTCTTGCAAATTCTGTCATTGCAGTATGTACCATGCCCACCTGAGGGCCATTGCTGTGTGTGATGACGATATTGTATCCTGCTTCTGCTAAAGAAGCGATGGCATCAGCTGCTTTCTTTACATTCGCTCTCTGTTCTGGAAATGTTTCACCGAAAGCGCTTCGGCCGAGTGCGACTACAATTGTTTTCTTTTTCATACAATTTCCTCTTTCTCTCAAAATTAGGATAATTATAATCATATCATTCTTTTATGAAAATTTAAAGTAAAAAATGTAAATTTTACACCATATTTTTACAATTCAATCTATGGTGTAATAAATTCACGCACAAGATGGGATATTGATAAAAGTGACAAATATTTTGCGGGGCGGACGGAAAACGGAGTTATATTTACTTGCAAAGAATTATCGAGTTTGTTAGAATGAAATTAATCCCAAGCTTAAAAAAGTAGGGTGTGAAACAGGCGATAAAGGAGAAAAAGAAATGCTGAAGGATGATTATATTTACTTTAAGATTGATAAGACAAAACATATTGCATTAATCGCTCACGACGGCAAGAAGAAAGAATTAGTGGCATGGGTTCAGAGACATAAAGAAGAATTAAGTCATCATGTTCTATGTGGTACTGGTACGACAGCAAGAATCATTACAGAAGAGACTGGTCTTCCGGTAAAGGCATATAACAGTGGTCCATTAGGTGGGGATCAGCAGATTGGGGCTAAGATTGTAGAAGGTAAAGTTGATTTCTGTGTATTTTTATGGGATCCATTGGAATCTCAGCCACATGATCCGGATGTTAAGGCTCTTCTTCGTATTGCAGTTGTGTATGATATTCCAATCGCAAATAATCTGGCAACAGCAGACTTTTTATTAGCATCTTCTTATATGAATACAGAATATAACCGCAAAGTGGAAAATTTCCACGCTACCGTGACCGACCGCGTGAAACAGTTCGCGGAAGATAAACAGTAATTTAAGGTTTCAAAAAAGGGATGTCGCACTAAGTGCGACATCCCTTTTATTATTATATGAGATTAAAATTCAAATTTCGATACGATTTCTTTTAAAGCAGTAGAAGTATTGGCTGTGTTTTGGCTGGATTCCATAAGCAGTGCGGAGTTATTTGAGATAGTCGTCATCGATTCCGCAATGCCTAAGGTTCCGGCTGCTGTTTGAGCGGTAGCCGCACCAATCTGCTCAAGTACTGTCGTCAGTGTTGTAATGGAAGAAAGGATATCCTTAGAAGTAAGATTTAGCTCTTGGGAAAGAGAGTCAAACTTAAGGGAATCCTGGTAATAATGTTCACCGGTTGATAGAAGAGTATCATGAGCTTCCGTTATTTTCATACTCATAACGGAGACGAGTTCTAGTGAGCTGGATGTTAGATTCTCAACAGCGCTCATGATATCGGTTGTTATTTCTTGGATTCGAGACACGGCTTCTGCACTTGCAGTGGATAAATTCTTAATCTCACCGGCAACGACTGCAAATCCCATGCCATGTTCTCCCGCTCTGGCTGCTTCAATGGAAGCATTTAGTGAAAGCAGGCCTGTACGGGAAGTAAGAGATAAGATGGTATCTCCAAGAACCTGTATTTCTTTTATATTTTCCGCATTTCTAATAGCATCCTTCAATTTGTTAGAGGTGTTTTGCAATAATATTCTTGTTTCGTCCTGAGAAGATAAAACTTGTTCCTTTAACGCAACTGCACGAGAGTTAATTTCTTTTGCTACTGCTGCACTGGAATCAGCCTGAAGCGCAATAGAAGAAGCAGAATCTTTTAATGTTAGAGAGGATGTTCGGATTTCCTCCATAGAAGCATTGGTTTCCTGCATACCTGCAGAGATTTCCTCGGTAGTCGCAGACACATCTGTAATGGTATCGGATAAGGAATAAAGGCTTGCATTATTTTTCACCAGAGAATGATCAAGGGAAATGAAGCTCTCCTGGATGGATGCAAGGGCAGAACCTAAATTAATCTGCAGCTGTTGTGTTGCATGGGCCATTTCTCCGATTTCATCACGTCGATTCAGAGCCTTTTTAGAAAGGACTGCTTGAAAGTTGTTCTGAGACATAGAATTTAGGCATATACTAACCGAATGCAGATTCTTTACAATAGAATTTCCAAATATATAAAAAATAAAAATGCCAACTGTAACCATAATCAAGCCGAAAGTAATGAAAGTATTAACGATGGAGCGAGATTGAGCAATGATAGTGAAACGGTCGATTCCAACGTAGAGTGTACCAATGATAGTGCCATCTGCAGATTTTAAAGGATAATAACAGGATCGGGTACTTAACCCCGGGATCTCATCCTTTAAGATGATAGGTTCCCCCTGCTTTGTCACGTTCTCAATTATGTATGAGGGGATCACAGAACCCTTAAGAGAGTTTCCGTTTTTATCTGTTAAGTTTGTTGTAATAAGTTGATTATTGTGAATCAATGCCACATAAGAATCCAGGGCATTACCGGCTTTATCAATAAAAGAAGTATCCTCAGACAGGCACTGTTCCCCTTTATAAAGAAGACCATCCGTACCAAATGAGAAATCACCTGGATACATGGAATCCAAAAGTTCATAGGCAAGAGCGGCATTTTTTTTTAAGATGTTACCATATGAACTTGCATTGACTGATGAAACCTGTATGGTGATGATCAGTCCTGTGATAAGAAATGTCAACGCTAAGATAGTGCTGACTGTAGAAATTAGTTTAGATTTTAGTTTCATTAAAGTCCTCCTTTGTACACTACACTTTGACTGTGCTAGCAATCAAAGCTTAATCATTCGCTTCTTATGTGCAAGTAATAGGTTATATATATAACTAAATATATAAATACAATACATTATAGTATCATAAAACCACTAGAGAATCACGGAATAAGCGAAAAAATTAAAAAAATGTAAAAAAAATGTAAGAAAAAATTAAAAAAAGTAAAAGATGACACTTTATTGCTTGCCTGATATGAAAAAGATGGCATGATGACATAGTAAAAATGTGGAAATAGCAGGTTGACATCATATGTATAATTGTATACAATGGTACACATAACCAAAATTTGGTCAAAAAGGAGAGGTCGTTATGGAGAATCGTAAAGTTTATTTGAACCCGCATAATAATTTGTTATCGTTAGAAGAACATATTTACGAACTTGTTGATGTTGTGCAGCCGAACGTATTCCGCAATTTATTTCCATATAATGAGATTCCTAAAATTGCATTTAATGATCGAATCGTGCCGCATAATATGCCGGAGGAAATCTGGATTACGGATACGACATTTCGTGACGGACAGCAGTCACGAGCACCATATACGACAAACCAGATTGTAGATATTTATGATTACCTTCATCGTCTTGGCGGGCCAAACGGGATTATTAGACAGAGTGAATTCTTTTTATATAGCAAAAAGGATCGGGATGCAGTTTATAAGTGCATGGAGAGGGGCTATGAGTTCCCGGAGATTACATCATGGATCAGAGCGAGCAAAAAGGATTTTGAGTTGGTAAAGGAGATCGGATTAAAGGAAACCGGCATTTTAGTAAGCTGTTCGGATTATCATATTTTTTATAAGATGAAGATGACAAGAAGTCAGGCTATGAATCATTATTTAAGTATTGTTAGGGAGTGCCTGGAAACCGGTGTAGCACCAAGATGTCATTTGGAGGATATTACGAGATCGGATATTCATGGATTTGTGATTCCATTTTGTTTTGAGTTAATGAAACTGGGAGCAGAGTATGGGATACCGGTTAAGATTCGGGCGTGTGATACGATGGGATACGGTGTGAATTTCGCAGGTGCGGTTATTCCAAGAAGTGTACAGGGCATCATTTATAGTTTGATCACACATGCAGGGGTGCCGTCCGAATTGTTAGAGTGGCATGGTCATAATGACTTTTATAAGGCGGTTACGAATTCTACCACAGCATGGCTATATGGTGCATGCGGCGTGAATTGTTCCCTGTTTGGAATTGGCGAACGTACGGGAAATACGCCTCTTGAGGCGATGGTATTTGAGTATGCACAGTTAAAAGGAACGCTGGATGGAATGGATACAACGGTGATAACCGAACTTGCGGATTATTTTAAGACGGAGATCGGTTATAAGATTCCTCATAGGACTCCATTCGTTGGAAAGAATTTTAATGTGACAAGAGCAGGAATTCATGCCGATGGACTCTTGAAAAATGAAGAAATTTATAATATATTTGATACGGAGAAATTTTTAAACCGACCTGTATTAGTGTCTGTATCGAATACTTCAGGGCTGGCAGGAATCGCACACTGGATTAATACGTATTACAAGTTAGACAAGGAAGAAGCGCTTGATAAGTCCCATCCTTTAGTAGAGCGTATTAAGGAAATTGTGGATCAGGAATACATAGATGGACGTATTACTGTTATGACAGATGCTGAGTTAGTAGATATGATTAATCAGTTAAAAGCGCAATATGAAGTAAAGCTGCCACATTTAGTGGTGGAATAGAATTGTTGTAAGTAACAGATATTTCATATATATGGGAGGATAAAAAATGACAGCCAAGAACATTGAAGCAGCAAAAGAAGCATTTGGAAGATTGTTAGAGGAACAGTTAGCACGCGTGGAAGAGATGAAGGCTCAGGGCGGATTTTTAGATTATCAGGCACTGGATCAGATTGTAATCGGCGTATGCGGCGGAGATGGAATCGGGCCGGCTATTACAAATGAAGCGGAACGAATTCTTATGTATTTGTTAAAAGATGAGATTGCATCAGGCAAAGTTCTGATCAAGACAATTAACGGCCTGACAATTGAGAACCGAGTTGCGGAATCTGCAGCAATTCCTAAGGCTGTTCTTGAAGAACTGAAAACATGTCATGTTATTTTAAAAGGACCAACAACGACACCTAGAAAAGGCGATCCATGGCCGAATGTAGAAAGTGCGAATGTGGCAATGCGAAAGGCTTTGGATTTATTTGCAAATGTAAGACCGGTCTGCATTCCGGAACAGGGAATCGACTGGACATTTTACCGTGAGAACACAGAAGGTGCGTATGCGGTAGGAAGCAAGGGTGTTAGTGTGACCGAGGATCTTGGCGTAGACTTTACAGTTGTGACCAAGCAGGGAAGCGAACGTATCATTCGTGCAGCATTTGAATTTGCAAAGGCAAATCATAAGACACGTGTGACTGCAGTTACCAAGGCCAATATTATTAAGACGACAGATGGCATGTTCTTAGATACCTTCCGTGAAATAGCAAAAGAATATCCGGATATTACGGCGGATGACTGGTATATTGATATTATGACAGCAAAGCTTGTGGATGAAAAACGCAGAAAAGATTTTCAGGTTATGGTGCTTCCAAACCTTTATGGAGACATTATTACGGATGAAGCTGCAGAATTCCAGGGCGGCGTCGGCACAGCAGGAAGCGCGAATATAGGAAAGAGATATGCAATGTTTGAGGCAATTCATGGTTCTGCACCAAGAATGGTGAAGGAAGGAAGAGCTCAATATGCAGATCCTAGCAGCATGATTAGAGCAGCTGCAATGTTATTAAATCATATTGGATATGTGAAGGAAGCAGATCAGTTAAATCGTGCCCTTGCAGTGTGCCAAGGTCCGGATGCAGCCCTTAAGGTTACCGGAAGAGAAGGCGGTGCGACGGGAGCAGACTTTGCAGATTACATTATGAAGACGATAAAAGAGATGTAACTATTTGTGTGCATTACAGATAAACAAAGCGATGCACTCAGACAGTCACAAAAGTATAAGGCAGATATGAAGATACAGGCGCACTTAAAAAAGGCGCTGTGTTAGGAGGACTTTTTTGTGGATGGTAATGAAGTGCAAAAAGAAGTAACTGATAAGTATTCTTTAAGAGGTCGTGTGTTCAATCGGATCCGTGAAGATATATTATCAGGTAAGTATAATGAGAATGAAGAATTAAAGGAAAATACAATCGGAATGGAACTGGGGGTTAGCAGAACTCCGGTAAGAGAAGCGCTGCGTCAGCTGGAGCTAGAAGGTCTTGTTAAGATTATTCCGAATAAGGGAGCATATGTAACGGGTATTTCGGAAAAGGATATTCACGATATTTATGTGATCCGTTCTTACCTGGAAGGTCTTTGCGCCAGATGGGCATGTGAGAAGATTACAAAGGATCAGATCGAAGCGCTTGAGGAGGTGATTTATCTTTCTGAGTTCCATACAAAGAAGGAACATCATGAACAGATCGTGGAATTGGATAATAAGTTCCATGAACTCATTTATCAGGCAAGCGACAGCAAGATTTTACGCCATGTTTTGACGGATTTTCATCATTATGTGCAGAGGGTTAGAAAGATTACACTTTCTAAGACGGAACGCGCTACGGATTCGAACGCAGAACATACCGCAATTTTAGAGGCAATTCGTTCCCGCGATGGTGAATTAGCAGAACGTCTTGCCCACGAACACATCATCAAAACTATCCAAAACCTCAGCAAGCAGGGCCTTTAGAGGTTTAGGGGGTATCGCGCAGCTTCCCCGGTGCCATAGCGCCCGGCGCGGGCAGAACTGTCTGGCAGGGCGGAAAGCAGACGCAGGGAAGCGGGGCGGGTATATATTTTCCATTGTTCGTCACAAGCTCGGACAAAAGGGAGTGTCGGTCTTCGACTATCAGACAGGAAAGCACTGTCTGCTATTCGAAGACCGACACTCCCTTTTGTTCGCCTTGATGCCGTACAATCGGAAAAATATACCCACCCCGCTTCCCTGCGTCTGCTTTCCACCCTGCCAGACAGTCCTGTCCGTGCCGGACGCTATGGCACCGGGGAAGCTGCGCGGACGGAGGGGCGTAGCGAGGATAGAAGATATGGGGGAGAGGAAAAGAGAGTTTTATGAGGAGGTGAATAAGGAGGGTGAAAAAACATGTATGGAATGTTATTATGGAGAGAGTGAAAAGGATAAAATCAGGAAAAAGATTGTACATATTTTTATAGGGGGGCAAACTATGAGAAAGAAGATAATGAAAAGATGTTTAATAGGGCTTGGAATTATTTTTGGGGTGATTGTAGTTTATAAGGGGGGGATTTCGGGACATTCTGTACCTATTTTGAAAGAGGAATCCATATCGGAATATAGGACGGTGACACTTGGGGGAATTGAGCAAAGTATATTGATACGAGGGGAAAATAAGGGGAATCCGGTGCTGCTTTATATACATGGGGGGCCGGGGAATCCGGAGACACCATTTGTTGTACCGTATCAGAAGGAATGGGAAAAATATTTTATGGTTGTGAACTGGGATCAGAGAGGAGCGGGAAGGTCTTATAGCGACGATATAGATACAGATCAGCTGACGACAGATCTGATCTGCTCGGATGCGATTGAATTAACGGAGTATCTAAAAGAGACATTTGATGTAGATAAAATTTATCTTGTAGCTCATTCTTATGGCACTTATGTGGGAATGAGATGCATACAGAGCAATCCTGAGGATTATTATGCCTATGTTGGGATTGGTCAGATCGGGAATCAGCAGAATAATGAAAGATATTTAATTACATATGCAACGGAAATGGCACTAAAAACGAATAATCAGAAAGCAATCACAGAACTGAATACGCTAGGAGAACTGCCTTATGATAAGACAGAGTTTGGAAAGAAGATTTCCTTATCTCGAAAATGGACGACTTATTATGGCGGATCGGTATATGGGAAGAAAAATAGCAACTGCTTTACCTTAGAAGCGATCCTTCGCCCTGAGTATAATGTATTCGATCTTATTCATTACATACAAGGCGAGAACTTATACTATTCCAACACCAAAAGTGATCATGCGAGGTGGGAATTATTCAATGCAAATTTATTAGAAGAAATCCCATCTGTTGAAGTCCCTGTCTTTTTCATTCAAGGCGAACATGATTTCACAACGTCTTTTCAGGCATGCAGTGAATACTATGATCATCTGCAAGCACCCTATAAAGAACTAATCCCAGTCCCAGACTGTGCTCATAATCCCGTATATGAGGCTACAAGCACAGTAAGTCATATTCTGATCCACAAAGTCCGTACTATTATAACATCCAAAGATTAAGTCTGTAATTCCTGATTTTTTGTGGACAGAAAGAATTATTGGATTGGAGAAGGGCGTGTTTCTTCTGGAAGGGTAAAGCAGTATTCAAATGGGGTTCTTTTTTGTAACCATGTTAAAAATAAAAACCATTCCCGGCCTGGGTTTAGCTTGCTCTTACTTTTTCGTACCCATATAGCCCAGGATATGGGTACGAAACACATCATAAAAAGACCAATAACCATGCATAGTGCCATCTGATCGGAGGCCGTGAGTTCGCCTTTAATGATTGGGATGAGATCGATGACATTGCCGTTATCATCAAGGTATACTCTGAAGTCTGTTCCGTCTGCATAGGCGCCGGTGCTGTATCCAAACTGTGTAATGTCGATTTCGTATTTAATATTATTGATATACCATACCGTGTTTTCTGAAAGATGGCCTACTTTTTCGGTACTGTAAGAAATCTGATTTGTATTTACTTGTGAATCTGATTTAATAGCAAAATGGATTAGAGATGCTCCCAAAATAGCAAGTATGGTGATCACAATGGTTGCAGTGCATCTGTTTAATTTTTTTAGGGATTTCATTACTTTTTCATATGTTTCTGGAGTGCAATGCTGTTTACAAAGAGCCACATTTCTTTTAGTGGTACGTGTATTTGCGGATAAGCTAGATAATACGGAACTATTCATCGTTCGTTTCCTCCATGATATATCTTTGTATGTTATGTAGTTTCAGGCATGGGGCACAGTAAAAGTCGATGGGACTAGAAGCTGTATTCTTTTAAAAAGGATACCGTGCTTGGTTCCATCGACTTTTTTAGTGGGACAACTCTATGTTGGTTGAAAGTCTCTTAGCAGGAGGTATCGGTCTTCTGTTTATGGTTAAAGAGAAGTATTCCCATCTGCTCCGAAGAAACGTTTGATATGGGAGAGCTGGGAGGTCATATGGGAGAGTAAAAGGTCAGCGATGGTGATAGCGGCCATGGATTCTACCACGACTACGGCTCGTGGGACAATGACCGGATCATGGCGGCCGGTAATATTTACAGTAAGCGGAGTGCCATCTGCATCTACGGTCTGCTGGACAGTAGAGATAGATGGTGTCGGTTTGATGGCTGCGCGGAAGATGACTTCGCTTCCATCGCTGATTCCGCCTAAGATTCCCCCGGCATGATTGGTTGCTTTTGTGATTTTTCCATGGTTGGAGATAAAGGAATCGTTATGGACAGAGCCCGTCATGGTTGCACAAGAGAAACCGGATCCGATTTCAAAGCCTTTTACGGCTCCAATGGACATGATCGCTTTTGCAAGGCATGCATCTAATTTATCAAATACAGGCTCTCCGATTCCGGCTGGAAGACCGGTTACAATGCATTCAATCATGCCGCCGGCAGAATCGCCTTTCTGCATGGTTTCAAGCAGATAGGCTTCGGCTTTTTCGGATGCGGCAAGGTCCGGCATATACAGAGGACTTTTCTCAATATTTGCCGTATTGCAAGCGGCATAGTCAATGGAAATCGGGCCAATGGATTTTGTGTAGGCACGGATCGTGATTCCAAGCTCTTTTAAGAATTCAGCTGCAACAGCACCTCCGGCTACGCGGCCGATTGTTTCACGTCCGGAAGAACGTCCGCCGCCTCGGTAGTCGCGGAAACCGTATTTTTCCGTAAACGTATAGTCAGCATGTCCCGGACGATAGTACTGTGAGATAGCAGAATAGTCTTTGGAACGCTGAGATGTATTCATAACGGCAAGGGAGATTGGACATCCGGTTGTGCGTCCGTCAAATACCCCTGACTGAATTGTAACAAGGTCATCTTCTTTTCGCGGAGTGGAATAGCGTGTCTGGCCAGGCTTTCGGCGATTTAAGTAAGCCTGGATTTTCTCTTCAGTAAGAGGAAGACCGGCAGGACAGCCGTCAATTACAACCCCGATTCCTGTTCCATGAGATTCCCCCCATGTTGTGATTTTAAAAAGAGTACCAAATGTTGAACCTGACATAGTATCACCTCATGATTATTGTTCTGGCATAAAAGCGCAGAATATTTCTACGCTAATGCTAATTTTTAAACATAGTATACAGGAACTGGTAAAAATATTCAATTGGTTTCAAGTAATTTAGTATCCAGACAAGGAATTCACAGAATGAGTCAGATAAAAGTCGAAATGATGTGGCAAAATAGGGGGAAAAACATATATTAATACTATAGAAGTCGAAAGGATGATAGCAATGGCACAAGGGGGCAAAAATGGAAAACATGATGGCTATGTGGAAGAGCCAGATGAATATAGAACAGGCAAAGAGATGACAATCTATGTTAGAAATGGGGATTCCGTTGATGCACTGGTCATTACGGAAAAGCCGTATGAAGAAGACGAGACATCTATTTATGAGTATGACTATGAGTGCTTATGTAAAAGAAATCGGAGAATGCGGTGAACGCAAAAAAAGCTGCACGAAGCAGCTTTTTTTGTCGGTGGCGGATTTATTAGATATGGACTTCCGACACCTTTTACTAATATGAATCAGATTTTTAGCTAGCAGCAGAATCCGTTTCCGCCACAGAGGCAAAGGATAATGATGATCCAGATGATGCAGCTCCAGTCAGAACCGTTTCCACATCCATTACCGCATCCGCCAAATCCGCCGTTTCCACCACAGCAGCATAAAAGAAGGATGATAATAATAATCCAGCTACAATTTGAAGAGTCATTACATCCGCATCCGCCACCACAGTTCGTTGCTGTTAAATCACTCATGTTGTTACCTCCAATAAATGTTTACATTGTATCTTATGACTATAGGCTTGCCTTATTTCCTACTTCTTTAAAAAAAATTTCCTTTGTTTTAGGACAAGAACTATTTTTTGCGTGAAATTCCCATATTTTTGTTTTATACTAGGGATAAAAATGGAAGAGAGGTTGGATTATGAGTCATATTTTAGTGGTAGTAGACATGCAGAATGATTTTATTACAGGAACATTGGGGACAAAAGAGGCAAAAGATATCCTGCCAGCGGCTATCTGTAAGGTAAAGGAGCATAGAGGACCGGTTATTTATACAATGGATACTCACCAGGAAAATTATTTAGAGACAAGTGAAGGAAAGAAGCTTCCGGTCAAACACTGCATTAAGGGGACAGAAGGGTGGCAGTTAGCGGATGGAATGAAACAGGATGGGGAGGACAGCCGTATTTTTGAAAAAGGCACATTCGGCTCGGTCTTGCTGGCGGAATACCTAAGCCAGATGCATGAGGCAGACAAGATAGAGAAGATTACATTGATTGGGGTATGTACGGATATCTGTGTTGTGTCCAATGCGCTTTTAATCAAGGCTTATCTTCCGGAAGTACCGATTGAAGTGGACAGTGCTTGCTGTGCCGGGGTCACGAAGGAAAGACATGAGGCGGCGCTTGAAACATTAAGAAGCTGTCAGGTGGATGTTTTATAAAGCTAAGAAGCTCAGGATGCTATTCATGAAGCAGAAAATACCGGGATTAGCTATGCTTTTTTGGAATAAGAATGCATGGCTTACATATGTATTAAAAGAGTAAAAATGTTTTGGTAATGGCATGTTTGATTCATTTTCAGAGTTTGTAATAAAGGCAGGACAGAACAGGACGCTGGCGTTTATTGTGATTCTGACGCTTGGCGTGATCTTTGTCAATGGATGGACCGATGCGCCCAATGCAATCGCCACGGCGGTTGCTACGCGGGCGATCACGGTGAAACGGGCAATCCTGATGGCGGCAGTATGCGATTTTTTAGGCGTATTCTTTATGACCATGGTAAATGCTAAAGTAGCCCAGACGATTTATCATATCGTGGATTTTAAGGGGGATGCGAAGCAGGCTTATCTGGCACTGGCATCTGCAATGGCGGCCATTGTGATATGGGCGGTGATTGCATTCCTATATGGGATTCCAACATCAGAGAGCCATGCGCTTGTCGCAGGGTTAACCGGTGCGGCGATAGCGCTTCATAAGAATTTTGATGGAGTGAATAAAGCTGAATGGGGAAAGGTAATATACGGACTTATTATTTCCTCCTTTTTAGGCTTTTCTTTGGGGTACCTGATTGTCCAGCTGTTAGAGGTAGTGTTTCAGCACACCAAAAGAGAGAAGGCAGAGCGCTTCTTTACAGGCGGACAGATTGCAGGAAGTGCGATGATGTCCTTTATGCATGGAGCACAGGATGGACAGAAATTTATGGGGGTTTTTCTGCTTGGCGCTTTTTTAGCAAGAGGAGAGGGAACCATAACCGAATTTGAGATTCCAATCTGGCTGATGATGCTTTGTTCTGTATTTATGGCTCTTGGAACCTGTCTTGGCGGAGGCAGGATTATTAAAAAAGTAGGAATTTCTATGGTAAAGCTGTCCGGGTATGAAGGATTTTCGGCTGATGTGGCAGCAGCAATAAGCCTTTTGATCGCATCGTTATGGGGAGTGCCCGTAAGCACAACCCATACGAAGACGACCGCCATTATGGGAGTTGGTGCAGCACGTTCTATGCGAAATGTGAACTGGAAGGTAGTAAAAGAAATGGTAGCGGCCTGGCTTCTGACGTTTCCGGGGTGTGGGGCGCTTGGATATCTGATTGCGTACTTTTTTTTATATGCAGTATAGTGCACAGGGGGAACTATGAAAAAAAAGGCGGATTTTGATTACTTTAGATTGTTCTCTGCAATAAGCCAGGCAGAGAGCATAGCGGCACATGAACTTACGAATATAGCGGAGGAGTATGCGATTACTCGTATTGACCGCTGTAAATGCAGGGTGAATGAACAGAAGAATAAGGTAAACGAAAGGAAAAACCAGATTATCATGTCACTGTGGCAGGATTTTCTTCCGCCAATGAATCGGGGAGATTTAGTGGAATATACGCAAAAGCTGGGAGAAGCAGGAATCCTTCTTAGTAAGGTAGTCACGATGATGGAGATGTATCCGGTTCCGTATCTGAAAGGCGATATTAAAAATGCAGTGCAGGCCATTGAAGAAGCGATGAAGGTAAATGAACAGATTATACGGGAACTGCCCAATTATAAGAAATCAAAGGTGTTAGGGAAGAATATATGTTGCTGTCGTAAATGGATTGATGAAGGGGTGGCAGCGTATCATCACTCTCTAAGGCAGGTTACGAGGCATGCGGAAGTGACAAAGGACTTTTTTTCCTGGATCCGGATTTATGATTCTATTAACGAAGTGCTCTGCTGCCTGAAGGATATGATCGATCTGACGGAGCGGATGATCTATCGGAACTTATAAGGAAGCATCAATGTTTTTGGGAATAGGAAAGCAGAGGTATTCCGAAATGAAAAACGAATGACATATGCAAAGAGACTGTTGCACGAAGAACGTGCCATGGTCTCTTTTTTTGATTTCAAGAGCAGTGTGGACATCCAATTTTAGAAATGTTAAAATAATGATATTTCATACAGATGATGGGTTTAATTCCATATATATGTTGACAATACCCAGGATAAGGAATATATTAATTCATATTGTTTTAGTAGAAATAAAGATGCTGTGGAAGAACGATATGCGGGGACAGATATTTTAAGGCATAGGGATGAGCATAGAGGCATATTGAAAGATATAGGAGAAAGAAAAGTGATGGGAGAAGTCATACTCGATTTGCAGGATATACGAAAAAGCTTTGGAAAGAATGAGATTCTAAAAGGGCTGAATCTTAAGGTGGAGGAAGGGGAGTTCCTTACTTTCCTCGGAGCCAGTGGCTGCGGCAAGACCACAACGCTTCGGATCATTGCCGGCCTTGAAACACCCGATGAAGGCCAGGTTATTTTAAATGGCGAGGATGTGACAAAGAAGGAACCGAATGAAAGAGATGTGAATACGGTATTTCAAAACTACGCTCTATTCCCCCATATGAGTGTGGAAGAGAATATCGCGTACGGCCTGAAATTAAGAAAGGTACCAAAGGATGAAATCAGAAAGAGAGTAAGGGAAGCACTTGCACTTGTACAGCTAAGCGGTTATGAGAAAAGAAGGACGACGGAGTTGAGCGGAGGGCAGAAGCAGAGAGTGGCAATCGCAAGGGCGGTGGTGAATAATCCGAAGATCTTATTATTAGATGAACCGCTTGGAGCATTGGATGCGAAACTTCGCCATCAGATGCAGTTAGAATTAAAGAAGCTGCAGAAAAGCCTTGGAATTACATTTCTTTACATCACCCATGATCAGGAAGAGGCAATCAATATGTCGGACCGTATCGTGGTTATGAAGGAAGGACAGTTTGAACAGATCGGCACTCCGGATGAGATTTATAATGAGCCGAAAACGAGCTATGTGGCAGCCTTTGTGGGCGATTCCAATATTCTGACAGGAACGGTTCTGGAATGCAAAGACGATAAGGTTAAGTTGGCATTTGCAGATGGAATCATTTTAGCAGCGGCAAGGGGAAAGAATTATCCGGAAGGAAAGAAGCTGATATTCTCTGTAAGAAGAGAGAATATCAAGTTAGAGAATTCTAAGTCAGAGTATTCCGACCTAGAGAATCTCGAATTGGGAGATTTGAGGTCAGAGAATTGCGAATCAGAGAATTCCAAGCCTCGGAATCACCAGTCGGAAAGTCATATATTAGGGAATCCGGAAGCAAAGCCGGTAAGGGCAGTCGTAAAGGAGAAATCGTTTGCAGGGGGAATGTTACGAATTGTATTTACATTGTCGGATCAGACGGAAATTGTGGCAAGCAGACAGGGAATCAACTATGACCTGGTCCCAGGGGAAGAGACAACGATCAGTTTTAAACCGGATCATGCCGTGATTCTTGAGGAAGAGATGTGAGGCGGATATGAAGAAGAGACAGAATAGAAGCATTTATCTGATGCTTATCCCAATTTATGCATTTACGATTATTTTTGTATTATTCCCCATTCTTTATATGATCCTTCTAAGCTTTTTATCAAAGGCTGAAGTATGGGGCGTGGTAAAGGAAGTGACGCTTGATAACTATAAGAAGATAGCAGAGCCGCTTTATGTGAAGACATTCTTAGATTCCATCAGGCTGGCGGCGATCTCTACCGGATTTGTGGCGCTGCTTGGCTACCCGTTTGGATACTTTATGGCAAAGCTTTCAAAAAAGTGGAAGAAGCGAATGATGGAACTGATTATGATTCCGTTCTGGACCAGCGGCCTGATGCGGCTGTATGGATGGATTATCGTATTTAGAAGCAATGGGACGCTCGATCAGGTCCTGATGGGATTACATATTACAGGAAGTCCGCTAAAACTCTTATATTCGTACCAGGCAGTCGTAGTCGGGATGATTTACGCGTTGATGCCATTTATGGTGCTGTCGGTTTATTCGAGTGCGGAGAAGATGGACTGGACGCTGGTGGAGGCCGCAAGAGATCTTGGCGCCACGAAGTTTAAGGCATTTTTAACAATTACATTAAAGCAAACGATGCCCGGTTTATTGTCAGGCGTCATCTTAACCTTTGTCCCTTCTATGGGCATGTTCTTTGTATCGGATTTATTAGGCGGAAACAAGATTGTCTTAGTCGGATCCGTTATTCAGGAACAGCTTACGAAAGGAAGAAACCTTCCATTTGCAGCGTCCATGTCAGTTGTGCTGATGCTCCTTACGACCATGCTGATCTCACTTTATAAACGAGTGACCGGATCGGGAGAAATGGAGGGACTTGTATGAGAAAGAATTCAAAACTTGCCAATCTTTATTTAGCATTGATGATTATCATCACTTATATCCCGATTGTGATCACGGTTGTCTACTCGTTCAATGAGTCAAAGATCTCCACGGTGTGGTCCGGCGTATCGTTAAAATGGTATCAGGAGCTGTTTCGCGACCGGGATATAAGGGAGGCGCTGAAGAATAGCTTAGTACTTGCCTTTTTCTGCTGTTCTCTGTCCGCTATTATTGGCACGCTTGGGGCAGTCGGGATGTCAAAGAGGAAGACAAAGATCAATCATATGATTGAATATCTGGCGACGATCCCGATCATGATTCCGGAGATCATACTGGGAATGGTATTTTTAGCGGTATTCTCGCTGTTATCAATACCATTTGGCATGACGACGCTTGTAATCGCGCATACGTCATTCTGCATCCCGTATGTGCTTTTAAATGTAAAAGCAAGGCTTGCCGGAATGGATGAAAGTTTAGAGGAAGCCGCAAGGGATTTGGGAGCGACAAGATTCCGGGCGTTTATCGATATCGTGCTGCCCCTGATCTCACCGGCTATCTTATCGGGAGTGTTATTATCATTTGCCATGTCATTCGATGATGTGGTAATCAGCATTTTTGTGACAGGACCGAGGGTCAATATCCTGCCGGTTAAGATCTATACGAAGATTAAGACCGGAGTGACGCCGGAGATTAATGCGCTTGCTACGGTATTATTAGCGGCTACGGTCTGCATGATCTTCTTATCCGGATGGATTGGAAGAAGAGCCGGAAGGCTGGAAAACAAGGAGGAAGAAGATGAAAAAGGAAATTAAAAAAAGAGCTGTGGCTCTTATTCTGATTATGACATGCATGGTAGCTTTATGCGGGGGATGCAACAAGAGTGAAGATAAAAAGGAACTAAACCTTTATACATGGGATGGCATGTTCCCACAGGAAGTGTTGGATGGATTCGAGGATGAGACCGGAGTCAAGATTTATTATTCCAACTTTGATTATGATGAAGATATGTTAGCCAAATTAGAAGAGACAAAAGGGGAAGACTATGATTTAGTCATCGCGGATGATTATATTATTGAGTTAGCGATCAAGGAAGGTCTTGTCCAGAAGTTAGATAAGACAAAAATCTCAAACTTTGGCAATATCAACTCATTATATCAGGGACAGTTCTATGATGAGACAAACGAATATACTGTTCCATACGGAGCAGGGATTCCATTAATCGTATATGATCCGGCTGTGGTAGGATTTGAGATTACAAGCTATGAAGATTTGTGGAATGAGTCCTTAAAGGACAGTGTTGCCATTATCGGAAACTACCGCGTGGTTGACGGAATCGCATTAAAGACAATGGGTGAATCCTTTAATACAGAAGATTTAGATGTCATTCGGGCAGCAGGCGAGAAATTAAAAGAGCTTGCACCGAATATCCGTGTGATCAATGATAATAATACACAGGACTTTATCATAAGCGGAGAAGTAAGCGCGGCCTTTTTATATACCTCTCAGGTAAATCTGGCATTACAGGCAAGGCCGGACCTTAAGGTGGCATATCCAAAAGAAGGTCTTGGATTTGGCATTATGGCGGCATTTGTTCCATCCAAGGCACCGAATGCAGACGCAGCCCATCAGTTCTTAGAGTATATCCTGCGTCCCGAAGTATCCGCAAAGTGTTTTGAGTTTTTAGGGTATTACTGCACCAATAAGGCAGCCGAAGAATTTATTTCCGATGACTTAAAGGATGTGTTAGTCGTTCCGGAATCTGTTACAGAAGGCGAAATCGTACAGAATATTTCAGAAGAGGCAGAACAGCTTCATTCTGAAATCTGGAATGCGTTCAAGTCAGAGTGTGACTAGCAGAGAGGATTCAAGGGCTATAAGGGGCAGTTGCACTAAGAGAGTGTGGGGCCTGGCGCATTATATTTCCTGAATGTCCGGCTCATAACGAACATTGGGAAATATAATGCGCCAGGCCCCACACTCTCTTAGTGCAACTGTCCCCAACGGTAACTTTTGAATGAGTGCCGTTCTAGCAGTAACAGAACAATTTCGTGCGAATATGATAATAGTGATACATCATATTTGGAGAAATGTATGGACCTGGCAAGGGAGACCGTGAATGCCGATTATGCATACCAAAAGGGATATTTCGGAGAAGGGATCGGAGTGGCGATCGTGGATACCGGGATTTACTCTCATCCAGACCTGATTCAGGGGGGAAAACGGATAGTTTGTTTTAAGGATCTGATCAACCTGAAGACATCGATGTATGATGACTGCGGCCACGGGACACATGTAGCAGGCATCATAGGCGGAAACGGCTATGCATCTGGCGGACGGTATATGGGGATTGCGCCTAAATGTAATATTATTGCTATTAAGGCATTGAACTATAAAGGAGATGGAAATATTTCAGAAGTGCTTGTGGCCTTAAAGTGGATCTTAGAGCACAAAGAGGAATATAATATTCGGATTTTGAATCTTTCCTTTGGAACTGGCACGAAAGAGCCAAATAAGGAAGGAGTCAAGCTTATCCATGCGGTAGAAAAAGTATGGGACAGCGGAATTGTAGTAGTAGTGGCCGCTGGAAATGGTGGACCGAATCCGAATACGATTGCCGTTCCGGGAAGCAGCAAGAAAGTGATCACAGTAGGAGCGTCCGATGATAATGTGGAAGTAAACTTAATGGGATCCAAGGCGAAGAATTACTCCGGAAGAGGACCAACCTTTGAATGTATTAAGAAGCCCGATATTGTGGCGCCTGCAAGCAATATTATGAGTTGCAACCTGATCAGAGGTTTTGGAAATGACCCGCTTCGGGGATTTCCAAGGAAAAGAGGAAACGGAAAGAGCACAAGGGATACTGTGAATGGACATTATGTGGAAAAGAGCGGAACAAGCATGTCCACACCGATTGTATCCGGTGCAGTGGCGCTTCTATTATCGGCAAAGCCAGAGCTGACACCGAAAGAAGTAAAGATTAAGTTCCGTGAGAGTGCACAAGATCTGGGAGCCTCCCAGAGCAAGCAAGGCTGGGGGCTTTTAAATATTAAGAGTCTTTTAGAAGCATAAAGAATAAAGAGAGTCGGCAGTGACTAAATAAGATATTTAATACCTGCCGGCTCTCTTTTTATATTTTTTGTGATTATGGGCATGTAAAACCTGTAATGGTAGCGCTTGCAATAGCAGAGAACGTAAGCGTGCTCTGGACAGTGGTAGGTCCTGCGGAGTAAGCGTAGAAAACGAGCATTAGTTTTTGTCCCCGGGAAACACTCTGATTAATGTTTAACGCAGAGGCTCTTAGGGTCAGTCCGGCAGGAATACTGGTACCTTGGTAGATGGTAGCACTGGAAGTAGGAAGCCGACGAAAGGCAAAGGAACCGACATCGGCTAATAACAGACTGGAAAGGATATAGCCGCCTCCATTTAACTGCGGTGTCGGGGCATACGTGTGAAACCAGATCTCAAGTTCTGTGAGGGTGCCGCATAGAGGGATGGTGATGGTATAGGCGGTAGTAAGCTGTGGGGTGTTGGTAAAATTAATCGGCTGTGTGATATTCGTTGTGCTTGCGATGCCGGATACCGAACCAACATAAGCGCTGTTTGTAAAGTAGTCTTGGGCTGGAAATGTAAGCGTGAGTGGTCCTCCGGTTGTAAAGGTTACAATCCCGGATGTATCATTTCCTTTGGCTGCAAGGACCTGATAATCTCCGGGAGCTTCAGACGGGCTTTTTGATGTGCTGAAGGCCGTCACGATATAGGTCGAGCCCTGATAGAAGATAAGTGTATTCTGCGGATAGGTTGTGCCGGCAGTATAATTGACAACGCCATTGAGTCCTGCACCATTAGCACCTGCTCTGGAAATAATGATAAAGGAGGATGGTGAGACATCGGGGCTTGCTGTCACGCTATTTGCGGTAACAACGTAGGTGGAACCGTTATAATATACGGGATCTCCACGGAAATAGGTGGTCCCGTCCGTATAGACCTGTAATGCCGGAAGATTGGCTCCATCTGCTCCTTTTTGAGCAATAAGAAGGTATTCATTCGGATTTGTGTCAGGACTTCCGGTTGTGCTTTGAGCCGTTACTAAATAGGTGGAACCATTATAGCAAACAAGATCATTTGTCGTATAAATGGTCCCAGGATCATAGGTGACTAATGTCCTAAGGTCTGCTCTTGTAGCACCTTTTTGAATGACTTTTGAATAATCTTCTGGCGCCTCATCTGGTGAAGAAGAAGTTTGCCAAGCTTTGACAAGATAATTAGAACCATTGTAATACACAAACTGGTTCTGATCATAAGTGACCCCTGGCTGATAGGATACCGTATTGGTAATCGATATGCCGGGAGCACCGCGATTAATTAAGGGTGTAAAGTCATTTGGAGCGGTATCCGGATTGCCGGATGTAAAAGAAGCGGTGACAAGATACAGGCTTCCATTAAAATAAATAAGATCATTCTCTTCATACGTTGCCCCGTTCACATAATTTTTTACATTCTGCAGACCGATGCCTTCTTCCCCAGGCGCAGAGATTTGCTGATATTCATTTGGAGCAGTGATGGGATTTTTAGTAGTTCCCAAGGCGGTCACCACATAGGTGCCGCCTTCAAAATATATGACATCTCCAGCATGATAGACAGTACCTGGAATATAGGGTTGCAAGAAGGAAGGGCTGATGCCATCGGCCCCATTGGTCCCGTTTAATCCATTTGCACCATTTACTCCATTTCTGCCATTAGCGCCATTGCTTCCATTCGTACCATTAAATCCATTCCGTCCATTATGCCCATTAGAAGCATTTTTTCCATTGATATTACGGAGTGTGGACAGCACATCCATGTTGTAGTAAGAGTGTGAAGATTTGTCCAAAGGAGCGGATCGTTCTTTCATATGATAACCTCCAAAAAATATGGGAAAGCAGATTATTCTATGTTAATGCTTGCGTTGACATAGAGTGGCTGTGTGATGGCAGACGCGGATGCATTGGCATAACTGATATAAACAGCAAGAAGCAGCAGATCTCCGGTATCAACCGTTTCATTGATATTGCTCTGCGTCAGCACCAGATTATCCGTAGGGAATAAAGGTGATCCTTCTTCCAACTGAATCACGCTGTTCGGTACAAGTGTAAATGGACTCGATGCATTGGATGAGAATGGAGCATGGTAAAGTGCTGAGTAAAGAGTTGGATTGGTAGTATAGTTTGCAGAAGACGGGATATTGATAAAAATAGCATAGCTTGCAAGCACACCGTCTCTTGGCATAATACGGGAACATTGTGCAAGGATGTCAACAGTAGGAGTAAAGGAAGTCGTGTAAGGGATGGAAGAAGGGAGGGCAGAGTAGGTGCCAATAAAGGTCAGATTGCTCGCAGAAGTTAAGGCAGGAATCGTGATATTTGTTTCTGCTGCGGAACTGAACGTGATAATTGCACCATTTCCGGTCCCTGCTTCTGCAATCAGCTGATAGTCAGGGGAAGTAGGGCTTGGCGTGGCCGTTGTTGAGACTGCTGTTACGATATAGGTGGAACCGTCATAGAATACGACCTGATTCTCATAATAAGTCTCTAAAGGCACATAGGTCATGATTCCATTGAGTCCGACTCCGGTAGCACCACGCAGGGCAATCGGCTGATACTGATCCGGCTGTTCAGCTGGAGTTCCGGTTGTTGTCGGGGCGGTGACAAGGTAGGTCGAACCATTGAAGTACACCACATCATTTAAAGAATAGGAAGTTCCGATTACATAGTTAACAACTCCATCAAGGCCTTCCCCATTCGCACCTTCTAACGCAATCGGCTGATATTGGAACGGTTCTTCGTCGGGACTTCCGGTTGTAACGGGAGCAGTCACTAGATAGGAAGAACCAGTATAGTACACAACTGTATACTGTGGATACTGTATGCCGGCAGTATAATTCACGATTCCATTTAAACCGAGCCCATTATCTCCTACACTTGCAAGAATCTGATACTGGCCGGGAACTGCAGCAGGACTTCCTGTTGTAGCAGGAGCGGTAACAAGATAGCTGGAGCCCTCAAAGTAAACGGTATCCCCGGCAGTATAGGTCGCACCATCCTGATAATCTACAATTCCGGTAAGACTCATATCGGAAGAGCCGGCAAGAGCTAAGAGCTGATAGTCGGAAGGTACTGTATCAGGAGAACCCGTTGTTATAGCAGCGGTTACGATATAAGAGGAGCCTTCATAGTAAACAACCTGATTTTGATAGTATGTGGTGCCTGGAACATAGTTTAGGATGCCATCAAGTCCTACGCCGTCGGTTCCGTCTGCACCGGCTTCGGCAAGAAGTTCATACTGTCCAGGTTCTTCATCCGGATTTCCGGTTGTACTTGCTGCAGTAACTAAATAAGTGGAGCCATTATAATAGACCACGGAATCACGTGGATAAGGGAAACCAGCTACATAAGGAGTGACGGATGCCAGGGTGATGCCGTCTTTTCCATCTTCCCCATCAATACCGTCCTGACCATTCAGGCCATTTAATCCGTCTGAACCGTTTAAACCATCCAGCCCATCGGCACCGTTTAATCCGTCTCTGCCATTCTTTCCGTTGATTCCGCGGAAGGCAACCGGTTTGTAATGACAAGGGCATTCACTAGGGTTTAAAGAGGTAGATGGAGCTACTACTACGAAAGTGGAGCCTTCGTAGGCAATAAGCTGTCCGCATTTATAGGTTTTATAGTCTTTGTATGGTACGATTTCTGTAAGTTTGAGAAAAAGGGGCTGAGAGTCTTCAAGAGAGCTGCTTACGGAGCAGACTTCGATCTGATTGCCGGTAGAAGGGGCGGCCTCTTTTTC
>SVEB01000087.1 GCA_015057635.1 Lachnospiraceae bacterium
CGCATGAGCGGACAAAAAGCTTGGGAATCCTTGATTATCAGACAGTTAAATTCACTGTCTGATAATCAAGGATTCCCAGGCTTTTTGTTCGTCATGAGCCGGACATTCCGGAACACAGATCGCTTTTGCCACGGGGCTCTTCCCTATGAGGTCAAACAGACGGCTGGGGCGCCGTAAGGGAGCATGAAAATGCTTCCTTACGAGCGGACGGGTGTGAGGAGATTGGACGGGAAGGATGGGATGGATGGATGGACGAGATGGAAGAAGGGATAAGGGGGGAGGATAGAGGAGAGAGAGCGGCAGAAGACTGGTGTAGAATGGAACGTTGATCGACAGGAAGACATGTGTAGAACGGGCAAATGGAAGAGAGGGGGGATGGAAAGCAGAAGGAAGGGTGGAGGGGCGGAAATGTGCGAGGCATGTCCGTTTTATGGGACAGATAGTGGATGAAAAAGAGGGAATAAGGGAAAATAGTAGAGGACTGGGTGAAAAAAGAGTAAAAAAAGAGATAAAAGGGAGAAAAGATGCTATCAAAATAGGAATAAGGAAACTATGTTTTTACAAAATATTCATAGCGGTTGGACTATAATGGAGTTTATCAAATAGAGGTGAGGTGAACGTGCAACTCGAAGTTTACATTGATGTTCTTTTCTTTGTGAATACGGTGATGGACTTCCTGATTCTTATGATAGTGGACAGAGTGAGAAGGCAGGGGGCATCAAAAAAAAGAATGTTGCTTGGGGCTGCGATCGGAGGGGTTATCGCCTGTGTTTTGGCGGTTGTTCGCCTGCCAATGATCCTGTCATTTTTTATTGCTTATGTTCTGACGGCATTCCTTATTATTCGCATTGTATTTGGAAAGCAGAAGAAAGGGACACTGGTACTGAATGTTATTTACTTGTTGTTTATAACATTCATGCTGGGAGGGGCAATCTCCTCCATTTATACTTACACAAAAGCGGGATATTACATACGTATGATTTTGGCCGGAGACTCGTCAATGCGTGGCATCACGCTTCTGATTCTGGCAGCTGCTATAATCTTGTCTGGACTGCTACTGTATCGGAAAACGAGAAGAGAAAAGAAGGACGAAAGTAACATATATCCGATTATGATGAAAGTGAACGAGGAAGCAGTAAACTGCAATGCTTTTTTGGATACCGGGAACGGGTTAAGAGATCCGGTTTTCGGGACGCCGGTTATTCTTGTGGAAAAGAACCTGTTAGGCGATATTTATGAAAGAATCAAAGAGAAAAGGCCGGAGCTGATCAGAGTCATCCCATACCGTTCGGTAGGAAAGGCAGAGGGACTTCTAATGGGACTTAAGTTAGATGAGCTGATTATTATGAATGGGGAGGAGAAGATATCGAACAGGTCTGTTATCGCTGCATTAAGCGATGTTTCCCTGGATGGGAAGAGAAGATATCAGGCTCTGCTGCATACAGAACTGTTTCATGGCTAGACATAGCTGAATTTTTTTCAATTCATCTGTGAGATAGAAGGGAGTTACATATGTTATTAAAAATTTCTATTCCGAATAAGTTTCAATTTCGTATGATACCAAACTTTAGGGATCTGATACTGCACAGAAGAGGTGAGATTCATTATATCGGTGGCGCAGAGGTGCTTCCGGCACCGTTGGATGCAAAGCGTGAGGCAGACGCAATCGGACGGCTTGGAACAGATGATGATGTTAAGGCAAAATCCTTACTTGTGGAACATAACTTAAGGCTTGTTGTGTATATTGCTAAGAAATTCGACAATACTGGGGTAGGAGTGGAGGATTTAATATCAATCGGGACAATTGGACTGATTAAGGCAATTAACACATTTAACCCGACAAAGAATATCAAGCTTGCTACGTATGCATCGAGATGTATCGAGAACGAGATCCTGATGTATCTAAGGAGAAACAGCAAGACGAAACTGGAGGTATCCATTGACGAACCGCTGAATGTTGACTGGGATGGCAATGAGCTTTTGTTATCGGATATTCTTGGGACGGAAGAAGATGTGATATATAAGAATATAGAAGATGAAGTGGATAAGAAGCTTTTAAGCAAGGCACTTGAAAAGCTGAATGACAGAGAGAAAGTGATTGTTGAGCTTCGATTTGGTCTTAACAGTGAAGATGGAACGGAACGGACACAGAAAGAGGTAGCAGATATGCTTGGCATCTCTCAGTCGTATATCTCAAGGCTGGAGAAGAAGATCATTAAGCGGCTAAAAAAAGAAATGTTAAGATGTGAGTAGGATTTAAGAAAGACTGTTCTTATTTTGCTCCTCTTTGGAGGATGCAGGGAAGAATGGTCTTTCTTTTTGCATTTTATAGGTTTTTTAACATGAAACACAAGGGGCGCTACTATAATCTAATAAAAGGATTTGAATATAAGAACAGGGGAAAGGCATGAAGATATTATTTATTGGCGCAGATCATGAGGTTACAGGGAGCTGTCACTATGTGGAGGCAAATGGAAAGCATATCTTGGTGGACTGTGGCATGGAGCAGGGAGAAGACATATATGAAAATTATGAAATACCAATTAATCCTTCGGATATCGATTATGTGCTTCTGACTCACGCTCATATTGATCATACAGGGCTTCTCCCACTTATGTATGCAAGAGGATTTCGTGGAACGGTGATTACAACGGATGCTACCCGCGATCTGTGTGACATCATGCTGCGGGATAGTGCGCATATTCAGATGTTTGAGGCGGAGTGGAGAAACAGGAAAGCGAAACGTGCCGGTCAGAATGAGATAGTTCCACTTTATGATCTTGCAGATGTTATCGGTGTAATGAAACTGTTTCATCCCTGTCATTATGATGAGATATTAACATTAGAGGAAGGAATAGAGGTTCGATTCTCAGATGTTGGCCATTTGCTTGGTTCTGCCTGCATTGAGCTGTTTTTGGAGGAAGGAGGGGTTAAGAGGACGATTGTATTCTCCGGTGATGTAGGGAATATTAATCAGCCTCTTGTAAAAGATCCAACGTATCTGACAAATGCGGATTATGTGGTGATGGAATGTACCTATGGAGATCGGACACATGAGAAACGAATTGATTATGCAGGAGAGCTGGCTGATATTATTGAAGAGACGTTCAATCAGGGTGGAAATGTAGTCATACCTTGTTTTGCAGTGGGCAGGACACAGGAGATGCTTTATTTTATGCGCAAGATAAAAGAGGAACGGCGAATGAGAAGGCATCTGGATTTCCCGGTGTACGTGGACAGTCCGCTCGCAGTGGAAGCGACGAATATCTTTCATAAGCATATGATAAACTGTCTGGATGAAGAGGGAATGGAATTAATACGGAGGGGAATCAATCCAATTGGCTTCCCGAATTTAAAGATTGCAGTAAGCTCGGATGAGTCAAAGCATATCAATGCAAATTATGAGTCAAAAGTTATTCTGTCTGCATCCGGAATGTGTGAGGCTGGACGGATCAGACATCATTTAAAACATAATTTATGGAGAAAGGAATGCACGGTCTTATTTGTGGGATACCAGGCTGTTGGAACATTAGGAAGAAGGCTGTTAGACGGTGCGGAGAATGTGAACCTGTTTGGAGAGACAATTGAGGTTCAGGCATCCATTCGCAAGCTTGATGGAATAAGCGGGCATGCGGATCAGCAGGGGCTGATTGAGTGGGTGAAGGCATTTAAGCCAAAACCGAAGTGTATCTTTATCGTACATGGAGAAGATAATGTATGCAATGTGTTTGCGAATTTATTGACGAAGGATTATGGATATAAAGTAGCAGCGCCATATAGTGGCACCTCCTATGACTTGATCACCGGTGAAGTGATCAACGAAGCATCAGGAAAGAAAATCATAAGTCAGATTCCGGAAGTAAAGAAAACACCAAAGGCAGTATATGCAAGGCTGATTGCGGCGGGACAGAGGCTTGCTACGGTGATCCGTCATAATGAGGGCGGAGCGAATAAGGATTTAGCAAAGTTTGCGGATCAGATTAATGCGCTATGCGATAAGTGGGATCGTTAATAAAAAAAGTGGAAATAATTGCAAGGTCTTTTTTGGTATAAAGAGCACGAAAAAAGAGAATCATTTATTCATGACAGTGTGATGAAGTATTAGGTTATTGCACCATATTACAACATGTATAAAATGATTCGGAGGTTTCATTATGGCTCTTTATAAGGTTGAGATTTGCGGAGTAAACACATCCAAGTTGCCACTGCTTAAGGCGGAGGAGAAAGAGCTTCTGTTTGAGCGGATACGACAGGGAGACAAAGATGCCAGGGAACTTTATATTAAAGGCAATCTAAGGCTTGTGTTAAGCATTATTCAACGATTTTCCAGTAGTAATGAAAATGTAGATGACTTATTCCAAATTGGTTGTATAGGATTGATGAAAGCAATTGATAATTTCGATGTGACGCAGGGAGTTAAGTTTTCTACTTATGCCGTCCCTATGATCATAGGGGAAATCAGAAGGTACTTAAGAGATAATAATTCCATCCGTGTCTCAAGGTCTTTAAGAGATACCGCTTACAAAGCAATTTATGCGAAAGAGGCCCTGCTTAAGAAATACGATAAAGAGCCTACCGTATGTGAGATCGCTGCGGAAGTGGGGATTAATCAGGAGGATATCGTGGCGGCGTTAGATGCTATTCAGAGTCCGGTATCCCTTTATGAGCCGGTTTATTCAGAAGGCGGAGACACGCTTTATATCATGGATCAGGTAAGTGATAAGAAAAATAAAGAGGAAAACTGGATTGAAGAGATTTCCTTAAAAGAAGCAATGTCACGGCTGTCAGCAAGAGAAAATAATATTATCAATCTTCGTTTCTTTCAGGGAAAGACCCAGATGGAAGTGGCGGAAGAAATTCATATATCTCAGGCACAGGTAAGCAGACTTGAGAAAAATGCATTAAAAAATATGAGAAATTACCTAGTGGAACGCTAGGAAATAAAAATAAGAAGCCGGACGGGATAGACATTCTGTTCTGTGTATAATAAAATAGAGAGTGTATGGGAATATACTCTCTATTTTTAATTACGGAGTCTGGCGGGAGATATCACTTTTAGACGGGGGCAATAAGCGATATGGAACATAAAAGAAAAAGTGTATCAATTGCTTGATCAAGAAACGATAGAAATTGATAAAAAGCAGATGAAAACAGTTGCTGATAAAAACAGCGATCAATAAAAGAAACGGATTATAAAACCAGTTAAAGTTATTGTAGCTGCCTGTACAGGATGAAGTAAGAGGTACATATTAATAAAAAGAAAAGGAGTAAAAAAACATACATAAAATATACCAATAGGAGAAGAAAGATGAATAACTTTAGATTTCATGCTTACACCGATATCTTTTTTGGAAAAGGACAGATTCAGAATCTTCCGGAGATTTTAAATCGTTTTGGAAAACGTGTGCTTTTAGTTTACGGTGGGGGGAGCATCAAAAGAAACGGTATCTACGATCAGATACAGGAATTACTAAAAGGCTTTGAAATCACAGAATTATCGGGAGTGGAACCAAATCCTCGTATTACAACGGTGCGAAAAGGTGTTGAATTATGCAAGGAAAAGAAGATTGATGTGGTGCTTCCGGTAGGGGGTGGCAGTACAATTGACTGTAGTAAAGTGATCGCCGGCGGTGCTTATTATGACGGAGATCCATGGGATCTGGTACTAGATTCCAAGAAAATAGGCAAGGTACTTCCGATCGTTACGATTCTGACTCTTGCTGCTACCGGTTCTGAGATGAACAAGAATGCGGTTATCAGTAATGTGGAGCTGAATGAGAAGTTAGGAACATCCTCACTTGATTTCATCCCTCAGGCATCTATTTTAGACCCTGAATATTTATACACACTTCCGGCTATTCAGACAGCAGCGGGAACAGCAGATATTATGTCTCATGTATTCGAAAATTACTTCAAGACTATGACCTCCGCATTTATCCCCGATCGTTTTGCCGAAGGAATTTTAGAGGCATGTATCAAATACGGAAAAATCGCATTGGAAAAACCGGATGATTACGAAGCAAGGGCAAATTTAATGTGGGCAAGTACAATGGCGTTAAATGGTTTAGTAGGAGCAGGAAATGGTGCAGCATGGAGCTGTCATCCGATTGAACATGAATTAAGTGCATTTTATGATGTGACACACGGTGTTGGTCTTGCAATCCTGACACCGAGATGGATGCGTTATATCTTAAGTGAGAATACGGTAGATCGTTTTGTGATGTATGCTGAAAATGTATGGCATCTGCCAGCGAGTGAGGATAAGTTTGCTCTTGCTAATCAGGCAATTGATCTGACCGAAAACTTCTTTAAGGAATGCGGCATTCCGATGACGCTTACGGAACTTGGCATTGATGATTCCAAGTTTGATATTATGGCAGAGAAAGCAGTAAAGAACGGCGGACTTCACCGTGCATACGTATCTCTTGATAAAGAGGATGTTATTAAAATTTTTAAAATGTGTCAGTAAGATCATGGCTGTGGCCAATGAAGATAGGATAAGATGACAGTGTAAAGAAAGCTTTGGCTTTTCCATTTATAAGGAGAAACCAAAGCTTTTTTCTAATTCTAAAAAAATATGGGAAATAAGGGTTAGCAATACAGTTTTGATAGATAAAATGACCATAAAAACTACCATTATAGTACAAATTAATCCTATTTCAGGGGATAAAAGGGTAATAAAGTGATGAAAAGTAAGAATATGTAATGAAATATAAAAAAATACATAAAAAAAGAAAATTCGTATTAATAATTAAAAAAAATACCATTATTGACAACAATTCATAATAGTGTTATCTTAATAGGCAGAGATTTTGGATTGCATACATATATAATAAGAAGAAACAGGTGTATTTCAGACGACGGTTAGCAATAGCCGTCATTTTACTTGTCAAAATATATGTAGGGGTTCCGGAAAGGGTAGGTAGAGAAAATGTATATCTTATTCTTCTTGTTATGGGTTGTCTTTAATGGGAAAATCACAGTTGAGATTACGTTGTTAGGTATCGGCATAGCAGCGGTTATGTACTGGTTTATATGCAAGTACATGGACTATAGTCCAAAGACTGAATTAAAAATTGCGAAAAACTTCTTCCGCGGAATCTGGTATGTCCTTGTGCTTGTATGGGAAATTATCAAGGCAAACTTCCAGGTTATGAGTTTAATTGCTTCCGCTAAGGTTGAAGTGGAACCGACAATTGTGCGTTTCAAGACAGATCTGAAAACAGAGGCTGCAAAGGTAGCATTAGCTAATTCCATCACATTAACACCAGGTACTATCACAGTTACATTAGAAGGTGATGAATACCAGGTTCACTGTCTGGATAAAGAGTTGGCTGAAGGCATGGAAGATTCCACCTTCGTAAAGCTGCTTCGAAAAATGGAACAAGTTTAAAGGAGGAAAGCGATGGGAACTTTAGATCAGGCTTATCATGCGTTATTTGTTGGTGCGATTATCGTACTAGCTATTATGATTTGCTGCTGTTTAGTCCGTGCGATTATCGGACCTAGTATTGCAGACCGAATTGTTGCTATCAATATGATTGGAACCATGACTATCATGATCATAGCGATTCTTGCCATTGAAATGAAAGAATCCTATCTTGTGGATGTATCCATCATTTATGCAATGATTAGTTTCCTTGCAGTTGTCGTATTAACCAAAGTATATATGGGAGTGTACAAGGAAAGAGCCGAAAAGGCGAAATTAGAAAACAAACATCAGGAAGAGGAGGCGAAGTAACATGTTAGAATGGATTCGTTTTATCGTAGCTGCACTATGTATCATTGCAGGATTAGTGGTAGCAGGCTTTGCAACTTTCGGTGTTTTCAAATTCAAGTTTGTATTAAATCGAATGCATGCAGCAGCCATGGGTGATACCCTGGCTATTTTATTCGTGCTGGCAGGACTTATTGTAATCAGTGGATTTAGTTTTACTTCTTTAAAACTTCTTCTGATCATTTTATTCCTCTGGTTCGCAAGTCCAGTATCTTCTCACTTAATCGCGCATCTTGAAATCGCTACTGATAAAAAAGTGGAAGAAGAATGTGGAGGGGTAAAATAATGGGATTTTTTGAACTTATTTTATTAACCTTTTTAGTAGTCTGTGCGGTTGCAGCATCCCTAAATAAAAATCTGTTGACTTCAATCGTTATTTTTATGTCATACAGCGTAATTATGTCAATTATCTGGATTATTTTAGAATCTCCGGATTTAGCAATTACCGAAGCGGCTGTCGGAGCCGGTGTAACGAGTGTATTATTCTTCGTTGCCTTAAAGAAGATTCATGCGATGAAGGAGGAGAACGACGATGAGAATTAGACCAGATTATGAGAATACAGCATGGCGCAAGTTTGAACGTTTCGTGAATGGTGAGCCTTCCTATGAAATCGATGAGCGTGATAAGCTCGAAACAGAAATGGAAATCGCGTCGACAGAAGACAGAGAGCGAAATGAAAAAATCGAAGAAGTCTTAATGGATGCAGAAGATATTAAGAGTGAGCGTCATAGAAAAGAGATCGCAGCCTTATATCATAAATATCAGAACTGGCCAGAGACAAAAGGTCTTAAGATCTTTCAGAGGGGCTACCGTATCTTGGCAGTCGTATTCTGCATGGCAATCATCTCAGTATTGCTATATACAGTAGTATATCTTCCTGAGTTTGGTAATCCGAATAATCCGGCAAACAGCAATGAAGTAGTGACAACATATATTGAAGAAGGCATGGAAGCGACCGGTGCGGTTAATATCGTGACTGGCGTTATCTTAGATTACCGTGCTTTTGATACATTAGGGGAATCCCACGTGTTATTCATCGCAGCATGTTGTGTCTTAATCCTTTTACGTATTGATAAGGGCAAGAGCGGCAAACTGTCAAAGGCTAACCAGGATGAACAAGATAGTGACAGCAAGTATGAACCAAAGAATGATAAGATTTTACAGAAGGTTTCATTTTTATTAGTTCCTCCGATTATCATCTATGGTATCTATGTCATCTTAAACGGTCATCTTTCCCCAGGTGGCGGTTTCTCAGGCGGTGCCATTATCGGTGCAGGTCTGATCCTTTACCTGAATGCGTTCGGATTTGAAAAGACAGAAAAATTCTTTACTTATAAGACATTTTCTGCCGTTTCTTTCGGCTCCCTTATTTTTTATGCATGTGCAAAGAGCTACTCCTTCTTTACAGGGGCAAATCATTTAAACAGCCATATTCCTCTTGGAACACCGGGCGATATCATAAGTGCAGGTCTTATCTTACCGCTTAATATCGCAGTTGGGCTTGTTGTTGCATGCACCATGTATGGTTTCTATGCATTATTCAGAAAGGGAGGAATGTAAGTCGTGGCTGGAAATTTATTTACCAATTTTTACGAAACTGTAGCCGTTATTTTATTCGGTATTGGATTTACAACCTTGCTTTTGCATAGAAATATGATCAAAAAGATTTTAGGGTTAAATATTATGGATACCGCAATTTATCTCTTCCTTGCGGCAAAAGGTTATATTAGTGGAAGAGTAGCACCAATCATCGTCGATGGCGTGACGGATCCGGTTAATTATGTAAACCCGATTCCAAGTGGTCTTGTCTTAACCGGTATTGTAGTATCCGTTAGTGTTACCGCATTAATGTTATCACTTACGATCCGTTTATACAGAACCTATCACACATTAGATATCGATGAAATATCGATGCGTTCAAAGAAGGAGGATTTCTAATGGAACTGGTACAAAATTTTCCATTCTTTAACATCGTTATGTGTTTAGCATCTGGCGTTATCGCATCCATCTTATCTGGAAAGAATGCCAGAAGATTAAGCATCGGATTAGTCTCCGTAGTAGGCATTATGTCCACTTGTGTTTTAGGATATGTCTTAAAGACAGGTGAATTCTATACGTATATGATGGGACATCATCCGGCGCCATGGGGAAATGAAATCCGTGTTGGTGTATTAGAAGCGAGCATGGCTCTTTTCTTCTGCATCATTATGCTTTTATGTCTGCTTGGCGGTTCCAAATACATCGCTCAGGATATTGAGGAATCCAAGTTAAACCTTTACTTTGTTATGATTAACTTAATGTTAAGCTCACTGCTTGCATTAGTATATACAAACGATTTATTTAACGCCTATGTATTTGTTGAAATCAATACGATTGCAGCCTGCGGACTCATTATGATCCGTAACAACGGAAAGTCCATTCTTTCCGCAACAAAATACATGATTATGAGTTCATTAGGCTCAGGTATGTTATTAATCGGTATTTCGATGTTATATGACTTAACAGGTCATTTATTAATGTCCAACATCAAAGAAAGTGTTGCAACAATCGCTGCAAACGGTGAATATACCGTTCCGCTTACGGTGGTAATCGGCTTAATGTGCGTTGGTCTTGCAATCAAGAGTGCATTATTCCCATTCCATTCCTGGTTGCCGGATGCATATGGTAATTCCACTGCATCTTCCAGCGCGATTTTATCAAGTCTTGTGTCAAAAGCATACATTTTCTTATTAATTAAGATTTTCTACCGTGTCATCGGACTTCACGTTATGATCGACCATAAGATCACAAATACATTGTTCGCATTTGCGATTGTTGGTATGATCATGGGTTCCATAAGCGCGATGAAGCAGCATGACGTAAGAAGATTGATTGCTTACTCGTCCGTAGCACAGATCGGTTACATTTACATGGGTATCGGTCTTGGAACAACAGCCGGAATGGTAGCCGCTGTATTCCATATTATGTCCCATTCCGCTTCTAAGTCCATGTTATTCATTGCGGCAAGAGGCTTATCTGAAGTTTCCGGCAACAGCAAAGACTTTAAGGATTTAAAAGGTGCCGGATACCGTAATAAGATCGCTGGTATCGCATTCGCGGTTGGTGCTTTCTCCATGGTTGGTATTCCGTTATTTGCAGGTTTCACCTCTAAGGTTTACTTTGCAGAAGCTGCAATCACAGCAAGTCCGAAAAAGATGTTTATCGCGATGATCGCTCTTGCAATCAGTACAATCTTAAATGCGGTTTACTTTATCCGTGCGACCATTTCTATCTATACACCAAGAAATGAGCACTTCAACGATCCAAACTTTAAGCTTGCCTTCACATTCCGTGTAGCGCTTGTGTTATTTATCATTCTGAACTTTTTCCTTGGCATCGGTTCTTATCCGATCGCACAGGCCATTGAAAAAGGTCTGGCGATGTTTAGTTAAGGAGGAGATAAGATGAATAGTAATTATATGATTTTACTGCCAGTCTTGCTCCCAGTTATAGCAGGACTTTTAATTCCGGTAATCAAACCGTTAAATAACCGTAATGCCCGAAATTATTATGTCATCGGCATTATCGCATTAACCGGTATTTTTACTGTATTTGTAGCAAGCCTTGGCGATATCCATCTTTCTTTATGGAAGATGACCGATTCTTTAGAAATATATTTTAAAGTTGATGGCATGGGAAGATTATTTGCAGTCCTTACCGCAGCAATGTGGCTGATGTCTGCAATCTTCTCCAAAGAATATATGAAACATGAACACGATGAAAGCAGATATTTTGCATTCTTCGTAAGCACACTTGGTGTGTTGGTCGGATTATGTTTCTCCGGAAACTTAATCACCATGTATGTATTTTATGAATTTATGACATTATTAACCCTTCCTCTTGTTTTACATGAGTTAACCAAGGGATCCATCGCAGCCGGTGTAAAATATTTATTTTACTCTATGACTGGTGCATTCTTAGGTCTTGGCGGTTTCTTCTTCTTAAGTCAGTATGCAGACACTTTGACCTTCACAGAAGGCGGTGTTCTTAACATGACAAAAGTAGCAGGCCATGAAGGTTTATTATTAGCAGTCGTATTTTTTATGATCTTAGGATTTGGTTCCAAAGCAGGTATGTTACCACTTCATGGATGGCTTCCAACAGCCCATCCGGTTGCTCCGGCTCCGGCTTCCGCAGTATTATCCGGTAACATTACAAAGATGGGTGTTCTTGCGATCATCCGTGTTGTTTACTATATCGTAGGTGCAGACTTTATCCGCGGTACATGGGTACAGTATGCATGGATGGGAGTTGCACTTGCAACTGTATTCATGGGATCTATGCTTGCCTATAAAGAACAGATCTTAAAGAAACGTCTTGCTTACTCTACGGTAAGTCAGGTTTCTTATGTATTATTCGGTTTATCCTTATTAAATGTGACCGGTATGACAGGTGCTCTTTTACATGTAGTATTTCACTCTGTTGTAAAGAATGCGTTATTCTTAACAGCCGGTGCGATCATCTACAAGACAGGAAAGACAAAAGTATCCGAGCTTACAGGAATCGGTAAGGAAATGCCAGTGATGATGTGGTGCTTTACATTAGTATCCGTAACATTAGTTGGTATCCCTCCTACATCCGCTTTTATAAGCAAATGGTATTTAGGTCTAGGTTCTCTTGAAACCGGAATCTCTGTATTTTCCTGGTTAGGACCGGTTGTGCTTTTAGTATCTGCGCTTTTAACAGCAGGATATTTAATCACAATCTCTATCAAAGGTTTCTTCCCTGGAGCGGACTATGATTATAGCAGCTTAACAAAACAGGAACCAAAGGCCGTTATGGTAGTGCCGGTTGTAATTTTAACCGTAGTCGCTGTAGTGTGCGGCATGTTCCCAAATAGTCTGATCTCATTTATGAGCAGCCTTGCAGGAACCATTCTGTAGGAAAATGAAAAAAGGAGAGCAGTTATGAACTTATATGTATTATTAATACCAATCCTCCTGCCATTAATCGGCGGGGCTGTGCTTCCTCTGTTTCATTTTACAGAACGGAAACACAGACAGTTTTATATTGGAACGGTTGTTCTTTTAAATACAATCATTACCTTCCTTCTGCTTTGCATGAGACCGGAAGGAAGCATCGTTATCCTAAACATGGCGGGACGCCTTGAGGTAGCCCTTCATGTGGACGGGCTTGGTACCGTATTCGCTGCGATTGTTGCAGGTTTATGGCCATTTGCTACTTTATATGCATTCGAGTATATGAAGCATGAAGGAAAGGAGACAAAATTCTTCTCCTTCTATACCATGACTTATGGTATTACCATGGGTATTGCATTTGCTGCTAACTTAATGACACTTTATATGTTTTATGAAATGTTAACGTTAATAACCCTTCCTCTTGTTATGCATGCAATGGATAAAAAATCCGTTCGCGCCGGAAGAAAGTATGTATTCTATAGCATTGGCGGTGCAGCCTTTGCCTTTATTGGATTTATTTTCATCTTAATTTTCGGAAATATGGACTTTGTTTACGGCGGCAGCTTAAATATGGATCTGATCGGAAAGCGTGAAGAACTTCTTCGTCTGATGTATGTATTTGCAGTATTAGGCTTCGGTGTAAAAGCAGCTATTTTCCCATTCCATGGATGGCTTCCAAGTGCATCCGTAGCTCCAACTCCTGTTACTGCGCTTTTACATGCGGTTGCGGTTGTTAAGGCAGGTGCATTTGCAATCATCCGTATCACTTACTATAGCTTCGGTACTGATTTCTTATATGGTACATGGGCTCAGCAGGTGATCTTGATTTTTGCAATGGTCACAATCGTTTATGGTTCTTCCAGAGCCGTTAAGGAACAGCATATAAAGAAGAGACTGGCGTATTCTACGATCAGTAATTTATCCTATATTATCTTCGGTGCGGCTTTAATGACACCAGCCGGATTAATCGGAAGTCTTACTCATATGGTATTCCATGCGGTAATGAAGATTACGTTATTCTTCTGCGTTGGTGCTATTATGTACAAAACACACAGAGAATATGTAAGTGAGATCACAGGATTTGGAAAGAAGATGCCGGTCATCATGGCTTGTTTCACAATCTCAAGCTTGGCAGTTATCGGTATTCCACCATTAGCAGGCTTTATCAGCAAATGGAACTTAGCGAGTGCAGCAGCCGAAAACGGTACTGTGCTCAGCATTATTGGAATCGGATGTTTATTATTATCCGCGCTTTTAACAGCTATTTATTTAATGACAATCGTGGTTCGTGCATACTTCCCATCCAGAGATTTTAACATGGAAAAAATCGCGGATGTAGAAGATCCAAACTGGCTGATGAAGCTTCCAATACTTGTTTTAAGCATCGCAGTGATCGGATTTGGTATCTATGCCGTTCCGCTTATGAACTTTTTTGCAAAGATTGCAGCAGGACTTATTTAGAAAGGAAGGTGTCGTATGGAAGGAAATATTAGTATCTTATTCGCCGTTCTATGGCCAATGATTGGTGCTCTTGCCTGTTTCATCGCGGGAAGAATGGATAAAAAATTACGAGATTACCTTGCGGTCTTTGTGACTGGAATTGAATTAGTCCTGTTTATTATCCTTTTTACGAAGGTATGGAATGGAGGAGAACTCTATTTTGTTCTGCATGATTTCTGTGCAAGGGGACTATGGTTTCGTCTGGATGGATTTCGTGTATCGTATGCCCTTATCACTGCACTCATGTGGATGATGGCAACTATTTTTTCAAAAGAGTATTTAAAGAAAGAGAGAAATCGAAATCGATTCTATTTCTTTTTACTGCTTACATTAGGCGCTACAATCGGTGTATTTGCATCCGATGATTTATTTACTACATTTATCTTCTTTGAAATCATGTCACTTTCTTCCTTCGTATGGGTTATCCAGGAAGAGAAGAAAGAAGCAATTAAGGCTGCAGAGACCTATCTTGCAATTGCGATTATTGGTGGTCTTGCTATGCTGATGGGATTATTCTTATTATATTCCCAGACAGGAACACTTGCATTCGGTGAGCTTTATCATGCGTTACAGATGGCAGAAAACAAGGCAGTTATCTATATTGCAGGTGCATGTATGCTTGTGGGATTTGGCGCAAAAGCAGGTATGTTCCCATTGCATGTCTGGCTTCCGAAATCTCATCCGGTTGCGCCAGCACCAGCGTCTGCGCTGCTTTCCGGTATTCTGTTAAAAACAGGTGTATTTGGAATCCTTGTAATGACATGTAATATTTTTGCCTATGATTATAACTGGGCAATGGTAATTTTAATATGTGGTACTTTGACTATGGCAATCGGTGCGATTTTAGCAGTGTTCCAGGTGAACTTAAAGAGCATCATCGCATGTTCTTCCATGTCTCAGATCGGCTTTATCTTAGTTGGTGTCGGCATGCAGGGACTGTTAGGAGAGCATAACCAGTTAGCAGTACGAGGAACCTATCTTCATATGGTGAATCACTCTGTGATCAAGTTAGTTCTTTTTATGGGAGCCGGTGTCATTGTGATGAACCTTCATAAACTTGATCTGAATAAGATTCGTGGTTTTGGACGTAAAAAGCCGGCACTATTATTTGCATTCTTAATGGGTGCAATCGGTATTTCCGGTATTCCACTCTTTAATGGATATGTGAGTAAGACATTGTTACATGAGAGCATTGTAGAATATGGTGAAGTAGCTTCTGAACTTGGGATTTCATCTTTTATTACAGGAATCGAATGGATTTTCTTAATCTCCGGTGGTTTTACATTTGCTTATATGCTAAAGATTTTTATCGCTTTATTCATTGAAAAAAATGATGATCAGGCAGCAATGGATGCTTATAATAAGAAATATATGAATAAGCAGTCCACATTTGCATTAATTTCGATAGCAGTTTGCATCCCGGTTATGGGAATGGCACCTGGAATCGTAATGGATAAAATGGCTGATTTTGCACAAGGCTTTATGCATGGTCATGAATTACACCATGCGGTGCATTATTTCTCATTGGAAAACTTAAAAGGAGCAGCAATTTCTTTATCAATCGGTGCTATTGTATACGTTGTGCTTGTCCGTATGGTACTTATGAAAAAGCGTGCGGATGGCGTGAAAGAATATGTGTATGTATGGCCGACATGGATGGATTTAGAAAACTCCAGTTATCGTCCGGTGATTGGTGTGGCGCTTCCATTTGTAGGAGCGGTTGTATGCCGTATTGCGGATAAGACAGCTGACGGATGTGCGGCTCTTCTTGCAAACACCGTATTACGTCCTGCAAGAAACAGACGTCCTCTTCAGTACTGTTCCCGTTTCACTTATATCGTAGGTGATATGTTAGATGGTATTGTGGCATTCTTAAACCGTACTGTATGCAAGAAGAAGCCGTTAAAGTTCTCTTTTGTAAACTTCTTCACGGTAAGTACAACAGAAGTACGTCGTACTTCTACGCTGATCACACGAAGCGTATCCTTTGGTCTGTTGTTATTCTGTATCGGTCTTCTTATGACACTGGTATATCTGCTTATTGTTGCGTAAGCAATAATAGTAGGAATAGATGCAGAACCTGAGCAGGGAGTATTAACGTTATCGTTTTTGTCCTATCTGTTTATTACGAAATAAATTGATAAGAGCCTTATTTTTTAAGACATTTACAGGTGCCTTAGAAAATAAGGCTCTTTTTCTTTTTAAAGATGTGTGTTCTTAGTTTTAGAGGAATCTATTTTAGCAGATTCTATATTTGCACTATGTAAAATAGCTCCTTCAAATTGTAGGCGATACGATGGAATGATAAAAGACATTGATTTTCTTAGAAACATAGATGACATAAGCAGATTCATATGTTAAAATAATCAGCGTGCGTTCACAGGGAAATGAAGAATAAGAATGTGGAATGCCAGGTAACGGAGTGTGAGAATAGAGAAAGAACGATAAGATATATTTCGTAAGGGCAGGGAGGCTAATATGAAATTATTAATAAAACAGCGTGTTTTTTCATGGTCTGAGACATATGATGTGTACGATGAAGAGCAGAATTCCAAGTATTTTGTTAAAGGCAAGGTATTTTCCATGAATCGTCAGATCTTTGTATATGATACAAGGACAAGAGAAGAGTTAGGAAGCGTGCAGCAGAAGCTGTTCACGATGATGCCTCAGTTTGATGTATATAAAGGCGATATCAGGTATGGAACGATCAAAAAGAAATTTACAATGATTCATCCAAAGTATGAAATGGATTACAAGGGATGGTATGTGGAAGGCGATACATTTGGCTGGAATTATGAGGTCTATAAAGGAGATACTCTTATCTTTCGCATCACAAAGAAAATACTGGAATGGGGCGATACCTATGAACTGGATATTCAGAATGAAGAAGATGAATTTTTCGCTCTTATGCTTGTAATCGCGATTGATGCGGCAAATGCAAGGAATTAGACAGAATGACAGGCTTATAAAGCAGGATGATTACGAATACCGGCTTGAGTATGAATGCATGCATTCTGCTTATAATAAGTCTACGGAATCTGGTATTTGGCTAGAAAGCGTACATAGTCTTAGAACGGCAGGAAAAATACGATAGAAATAAGGATAGAAGGCCGAGAATAAGACAATAAAGAATAGGAATTAGTAATATGGAGAATAAATACTTAAAGATTTTAGCAAAGCAATATCCGACCATTCGAGAGGCAGCGACAGAAATCATCAACTTACAGGCGATTTTAAGTCTCCCGAAGGGAACCGAACATTTTATTACGGACATTCATGGGGAGCATGAACAGTTCAATCATGTATTAAAAAATGGTTCCGGTGCAGTACGAAGAAAGATTGAAGATGTATTTGGAGATACGTTAAAACCAGAAGAGAAGAGAACGTTGGCAACCCTCATTTATTATCCAAAAGAGAAATTGGAATTAATCAGTGAGACAGAAGAGGATATGGATGAATGGTATGCCAAGACATTAAAACGTCTGGTACAGGTTGTAAAGAAGGTAACGTCCAAATATACCCGTTCCAAAGTGCGTAAAGCGATTCCAAAAGATTTCGTCTATGTAATAGAAGAATTGATCACAGAAAAAGCGGAAGTGTCGGATAAGGATCTGTATTATCATGAGATCATTCAGACAATCGTTAGGATCGGAGAATCACAGGCGGTTATCGAAGCAATGTGTCAGCTGATTCAGCGCCTGATTGTGGATCATCTTCATGTGCTTGGCGATATTTTCGATCGAGGGTCCGGACCGCATCATATCATTGATACTCTTCAGAACTATCATTCTGTTGATATCCAGTGGGGCAATCATGATTTACTATGGATGGGTGCTGCCAGTGGGAATGAGGCCTGTATTGCGAATGTCATCCGTATTTCCGCAAAATACGGTAATTTAGACGTATTAGAGGAAGGGTACGGGATTAATCTAATGCCCCTTGCTTCCTTTGCCTTAAAAGAATATGGAGAGGTAAACCGTGACCGATTCAGCGTGAAGCCAAATGACCACTACGATATGAAGGAAAATGATGTGGAAAGCAAAATGCATAAGGCGATTACCATCCTTCAGTTTAAGTTAGAGGCAAAGTTAATCAAAGAGAATCCGACATTTAAGATGGAAGACCGTCTCCTTCTTCATAAGATGGATCTTGAAAAAGGAACTGTGGAAATAGAGGGAGAAACTTATACCTTGTTAGATACCGAATTCCCTACCATTGACTGTAAAGACCCATACCGCCTGACAGAAGAAGAAGAGCAGGTTGTGGAACGCTTAAGACAGGCATTTTTACACAGTGACAAGCTACAGAGACATGTTGCATTTTTATATGAAAAAGGAAATCTCTACAAAGTATATAACAATAACCTGTTATATCATGGATGTGTGCCGATCAATGAGGATGGAACCTTTACACAGGTGGATGTATATGGTGAGAAATATGCAGGAAAGAAATTATATGATAAGTTAGAGGAATATGTGCGTCTCGCTTATTTTGCCAAAGAGGGAACGAAAGAGAAGGATGCAGGAAGAAATCTTTTATGGTATCTGTGGAGCGGCCCGGTATCACCGGCATTCGGCCGAAGCAAGATGTCCACATTTGAACGGTATTTGGTGAAGGAGAAGGAAACCCATAAGGAGCATAAAAACGCGTATTATCATCGAATTGATGACGATGATACGATTGAGATGATTATGGAGGAATTCGGCCTAAATAAGAGAAATTCACATATCATTAACGGGCATGTTCCGGTTGAGCTTAAAAAAGGCGAAAATCCGGTAAAATGCAACGGCAAACTTTTAATTATCGACGGGGGTTTTTCAAAGGCATATCAGTCGATTACCGGAATTGCAGGCTATACTCTTGTATCGAATTCCCAGAGAATGCGTCTCGTATCTCATGAGAAGTTTGAATCGAAACGAAAGGCGATCATTGACGAAACGGATATTATCTCAGATGCATTAGATGTGGAGATCTTTATCCGAAGAAGATGCGTTGGGGATACCGATATTGGAAAAGAGTTAAAGGAGAATATCGCGGACTTAGAAGAATTATTATCAGCTTATAAAAATGGTACCATGCTGCAGAAGGGACGAAGAGTGTAGCAAGTCTTAAACATTTGTCATAGAAAGAAGGAATGGGATTGTATGAGAACCGCAGTCAGAGGATATGCAGAAAGCGACCAAAAAGAGTTTAGCAAGGATTCAGTGGGGATTTTACAAAAAGCCTGTACCGATTTAAGCTATCTGATGGAACGAGGCTATAAGATCAAAGGCGCCTCTGTGTTTGTCGGAAATCACTATATGCTGTCCGAGCGGCAGCGGCTTTCTCTTGTCCGTACCTGTTCATCAAAGGAAGATATTCTTCTTCGCAGGCAGAAAGAACGGACGAGACTTCCGAAAGGAGAGACAGTATGCATGGATGGTTTTAATACGATCATTACGCTGGAAGTCGCTCTTTCTTTGGGACTTTTATTAGACTGTGCGGATGGAACGATTCGGGATATGGCAGGTCTTCGAGGCACATATCGGATTATTGACAAGACAGAGATAGCGGTATCGCTTCTTTTAAATGAGCTAAAGGAAGAAGAAATTGCAAAAGCGGAAATCTATCTGGACTCTCCGGTATCCAATTCGGGACGGTTAAAGCAGCTGATCATGGAAATGGGCAAGGAGTATCCATTTACAATAGAAGTGTTTGTGATACCGGATGTAGACCGGGTATTAGAGACAAAGGAAAATGTGATTACAAGCGATGCTATTATCTTAAATCGCTGCAAAAGCTATTATAATATGACAAGAAAAATCATACGGGACAAAATTCCGGATGCTTTCGTTGTGAGACTGTATCCGTAGAAAAGTGCCTTAAAAAAAGGGGCTGACAAAGCGTTCAACTGCTTGGTTTCAGCCCCTTTTTTTGTGGCAAAAATAAGGGATAAGTGATAAAATAATAGTATCAAGAAAATTCTTATTTCATCTTTTCGGAAGCTTCTTTCCGAGCACCCAGGATAAAACAAAAAAATAGAAGAAGGGAGTGTTTTATTACGAGAAATAAAACTCAAAAACTGGTTATAGCAGGTGTTTTAACTGCAACTGGATTAATTCTGCCGTTCGTCACCAGCCATATGTTTGGTATACCAGGAACGGTCTTTCTTCCTATGCATATGCCGGTCTTTTTAATGGGGCTGATATGCGGGCCGATGTTTGGTCTTCTTGGTGGAATCTTAATCCCGGTTATGTCCTGCATTTTGACCGGGATGCCTGCGGTGTATCCAATGCTTCCGATTATGGTGGGAGAGCTTGGTATGTATGGCTCTGTATCAGGAATTCTGCATCATAAATTCAGGCAGGACCTGTATGTCTCACTGATTGGATCCATGATCTGTGGGAAAGGGGTATATGCGGTCCTGTTTCAGATTCTGCTGCTTCTAAATCATGGTGAATTAAAAGCGCTTTCTGTGTCCGCTGCATTTATTACCGGACTTCCGGGAATTATAATACAGCTGCTATGCATTCCGCTTATTGTGCGTGCAGTGGAACACAGTCTGGTGGAAATAGGAGGGATTCGTATGGCAATAGACAAGACGGATGACTTCAGGGAAAGCGTAGAAATGGGACATAAAGAAGAAAAAAAGGCAGGAAAGGAGGAAGGAGAAACAGCGGCAATGAGAGAGGCACTTTCTTTAATACACAGCGGAAGTGCTACCTGCGTTCTGATTCAGGACGGAAAGATTGTGCATCAGGCATCCGGAAAAGGAATTCAGCCATTAGTGGATGTATACGATGAAAAAACAGACTTATTAAAAGATGCAATTGCGGTCGACAAGATTATTGGAAAAGCCGCGGCGATGTTTCTTGTACTTGGAGAAGTAAAGCAGGCTTATGCAGAAGTGATCAGTGCTTCGGGAAAGCAGTATCTTGAGAAAAATCATGTTTCTGTCACCTATGGCAGATGTGTCGAGATTATAAGCAACCGCACCGGCAGCGGGATCTGTCCCTTGGAAGAGACAGTCATGGAAATAGAGAACCCGGCAGAAGGGATTTTAAAGCTAAAGGAAACGATTAAGAAAATGAGGAATGCAGGCTAAAGATAGGAGGCGGCATTTGTGGAGAAAAGGGCATGGGATAAGTTAGGGATCAGCACATCGCTGATCGGATTTGGATGTATGCGTTTTCCGGTTTTAAAGGATGGAAGCATTGATCGGAAGACGGCAGAAAAGATGCTGGATCTGGCATATGAGGCGGGGGTCAATTATTATGACACTGCTTATATGTATCATGATGGAGAAAGTGAACGGTTTTTAGGGGAATGGGTAAAGAAACATGACAGGAAAAGCTTATACGTAGCAACCAAGCTTCCGGTTATGATGATTGATTCCTTAGAGCAGGCAAAACAGATTTTTAAAGAGCAGCAGGAGAAGATGCAGATGGAACAGTTTGATTTCTATTTGCTGCATGCTCTTAACTGGGACAGGTATAAAAAGGCGAAAGAACAGGGCATTGTTGCATATTGTGAGAGACTGAAAAAAGAAGGAAAGATAAAGTATTTTGGATTTTCATTTCATGATAGCTTCGAAGCATTTGAAAAAATCCTTATGGATCGGGACTGGGATTTCTGTCAGATACAGTTAAATTATATGGATACGCAAGAACAGGCCGGACTAAAAGGGTATGAGCTTGCAAAAGAAATGGGAGTGCCAATGGTTGTGATGGAGCCGGTAAAAGGCGGGTCCTTAGCAACCCTTCCGAATGAGATTGCGGATTTATTTTATGAGGTACATAAAGAGCTCAGTTTATCATCCTGGGCATACCGGTTTATCGGAAGCCTTAATAATGTGAAAGTCGTATTAAGCGGAATGTCCGCTATAGAGCATGTAAAGGACAATATTCATACCTTTAGTCCGTTTATACCGCTTTCCAGGGAAGAAGAACAGACGATTGAACATGTAAAGCAGGCGATAAAAAAAAGAGTGAATAACGGATGTACGGCATGCCGTTACTGTATGCCATGTCCGGCGGGCGTGAATATTCCGAAGAATTTCTCAATCTGGAATCGGTTTGGCATGTATCACAACGTATCGGAGATTGAATGGGCATGGAGCAATATCATTACAGACAGTGAAAAGGCGAAGAACTGCATTCGGTGTGGAAAGTGTGAGCAGGCATGTCCGCAGAAGCTGCATATCCGGGACAATCTTGCTCAGTTAGAGAAAGAGTTGGATAACATCACATGTTAGTAACTAGAGAATGGTAATTAGTGAATGATAAGCAGTAACCAGTAAATGATAAATAGGAAAATCAAGGCGTTCTTTGGAATGGCCTGTTATGTAATTGGAGGGCTTTTTATGATGGACTTTATAAATGCAGCACTTCCCTGGATAGTGCTTGGAATTGCAATTGCAGTATGGGGCACTACACTTCGAAAAGATGCGGATAAAAAGAAACAGAAATCAGACAACCTGCAGCAGAAGAATAGTATACGAAATGATAGTGATACAGCAAGTACAATAGAAGATAGTAAATCAGCATCTTCTCCTTCCGAGGATGAAGAAAATTATATGACAAGCGGAATGTGCCTTGGAATGTGCTTTGGCGTTGCGGCAAGCTCTGCTTTTCATTTTAATATTTCCTATGGAGTTTCATTTGGCCTGCTGATCGGGATGATTGTTGGCATGAATTTAAAAAAGTAATAAGGGAAATCGAACAAATGGTCTCTTTTTTGAAAATGGAGATGTAATTGTGAACGATCTGATATATAATAAGACTATTAGTATTTGGACAGGAGTCTTCTATGAGAACAGATGAATTTATCATATATCAGAAAACAATCCCTGCAAGATGTGCAGAAAATGTTCCATTCCCGGAGAGCCTTTCACCAGAGATTGTGGAGTTTTTAAAGACACAGGGCATCTCTTCTTTGTATTCGCATCAGGCAGAGATGTTTGAAGCGGCTAAGGAAAAAAAGAATATCGTGATCACGACCTCTACCGCAAGCGGCAAGACACTAAGTTTTCTTTTACCGGTAATGGAGGAGATCTTAAAGAATCCGCTTGCAAGGGCTGTTTTTGTGTATCCGACAAAAGCACTTGCAAGCGATCAGTACCGGGCGATCGAACCCTATTTAGAGTACTTTGGGCAAAATCGTATTTCGGCAGGCGTTTATGATGGGGATACAACAGCAAATGAACGAAGCCGCATCCGTAAGAATGCGAACATCATCCTTACCAATCCCGAGATGCTAAATGCCGCATTTTTGCCAAATCACAGCAAGTATGGGTTTGATTTTATCTTTTCGAATCTGAAATTCGTAGTGATCGATGAACTGCATACATACCGTGGCGCATTTGGATCTCATCTGGCAAATGTGTTCCGGCGCCTAAAGCGTGTATGTCGGTATTATCATTCGGCACCGCAGTTTCTATGCTCGTCTGCGACCATTTCCAATCCTAAGGAACTAGCGGAGAAGATATGTGGGCATCCATTTATGCAGATTGAACGGGATGGTTCTCCAGCGGCTGAGCGAAACTATAAGTTAATCCAGCCCCCTAAGATTGTTGGACATGATAAGAAATATTATGGACAGACACAGGTTACGACAGTAGCGGCGGATATGATACCGGAGCTTGTGGAGGAAGGACATAGTTTTATCGCGTTTGCAAAGTCCAGAAGAAGCGTGGAAGTCATCTTAAAGGAGGCAAGGGATAAGTTAGAGACGGAGAGCTTCTTCGGTGCTTCCGAGGCAGAAAAGATATCTGGATATCGTAGCGGATATACGCCGATTGAACGAAAAGAAATCGAGCAGAAGATGATAAGCGGGGCATTGTCTGGATTAGTGTCCACGAATGCGCTGGAACTTGGAATCGATATTGGAAAGATCGATACCACGTTGTTGGCCGGATATCCGGGAACAAGAGCGTCTTTCTGGCAGCAGACCGGAAGGGCAGGACGAAGCAGAAGAGAATGTACGAATTATCTGATTTTAGATCAGCTTCCATTTGATCAGTATATCGCGGTGAATCCGGACTGGATATTCGGCGGTGGATGTGAGAATGCGGTTATCGATCCGGACAACCTGCTCATTGAGCTTGCACATATCCGTGCAGCGGCAGCAGAGATTCCGCTTACCTTGGATGATATCGCGCTGTTTAAGGATTTAGGAGAGACGATTCCCATCCTATTAAAAGTGAAGGAGCTGACCGGACAGGGAGGAAAGTTCGCCTGGTCCGGTTCCACATTCCCGGCAGGTGATTTCAGCCTCCGTAATATTGATAAATCTCGATATAAGCTGATTAACGAAGAGAATAACCGGGAAGTGACCGAGATGGATGAGATGCAGGCATTCAGAGAGCTTCATGACGGAGCAGTTTATCTGCATGATGGTTCTCAGTATCTGATTCGAAAGCTGGATGTCGAGTTAAAGACTGCTTATGCAAAGCCATTTCAGGGGAATTATTATACCGTGGCCGGGGGCAACGTGAATATCCGTGTGATCAAGGAACAAAAGAAGCAGGCATTTGGCCGTGGAAATGTGTCATTTGGTGATGTAAACGTGGAAGAAATGGTTTATATGTATAAGAAACTGCAGTTCCATAATCATCAAAACCTTGGTTTTACACCGCTTGAATCACCGCTTTCTAAGAATATGGATACGGAAAGCGCATGGATGCGAATTCCGACCAATGTGGTAAAAACATTTAGAAGGCTGCTAAAGCCAGGTCCTAACGGAGAGATGGAACGGAACAATCATTTTGAAGGACTTTGCTATGCGATTAAGAATGCAGCGCTTATGGCAACAATGACCGAGCAGGAGGATATCGGCGTGACGATGTCCGGCAATGCATCCGATGTGCAGGGCGATCTTGAGGAAGAAGTGTTTGTATTTATTTATGATAAATATATGGGTGGACTTGGCTTTTCCGAGAAGACATTCGAAATGACAGAGCAGATTTTAAATCAGGCGATAGAAATGGTTGGCGGATGTAAGTGCGAGCATGGATGTGCAGCCTGTATCGGTGATTTCCGTCTGGATAAGTCGGTTGTATTATGGGGGCTTAAAAACTTCTTTACAGAGAGTGAGCCGCCAAAAGAAGTCCGTGTGCCAGAATACGCGCCATCTACTTATTATGAGAAGCCATTTCGCTTTGAGGAGCTTACAGAGAAATGGACGGAATTCTGTGAGTATTTAAAGGAGAAAGGAGATGCATTCGCTTCTTTCTTAAGCACGATTCCATCCGTAAGCGTGGAATATCATACTATTATATTAAGAACCAATCATCCGTTTTACCGTCAGTGGATCATGGAAGAGTCAAATAAAAAGAGTCTTTTGAATATTTTCAGATTTTATACGGAAGCACCGGCAGATTTAACGCTTCAAATCGGTATTGACGGGCCTCAGGATAGTAGAAGTGATATTCGGGAAAAACTGCAGAAGCGGTATGAGAATCTGACGGAGTAGGGGGAGCAATGGAATTAGAGAAAGAATTAGAACGACTGAATCCCTATCAGAAGGAAGCAGTGTTGGATGAAAGCAATGCCTTACTGGTGAATGCCAATGTGGGGAGCGGAAAGACAACCGTTCTTACGACAAAGGTTAAGTATCTGCATGAAAAAAAACAGATCCGGTACCAGGACATGGTAGTGCTTACCTTTACCAATAAAGCAGCAGCTGAGATAAAAGGGCGTCTGAAAGAGGGAGCAGAAGCGCTTTCGGAGGAAGAGACCGAACTGTTTGGGACATTTCATGGAGTGGCTCTGTCTCTCTTAAAGAAACGTCTTCCCATAGAGCAGTTGGGCTATACAAAGGAATTCACCATTATGGAGGCGGATGAAGAAGTGGATATGGCGCTTCAGCTGATCGAGGAAGAAAAGCTCACAATTAAGTATAAAAATCGTTTGAAAAAGCGCCTCGAACAGGCCCAGAGCGGAAGGATGACAGGAAAGATACAGGATGATATTGAAATCCTTGCAAAGCGCTTAAAAGAGGAAAAAGTAAAGCAAAATAAGATGTCATTTTCGGATTTGTTAGAGAATGCGATCTTATTAGTAGATAAACTACCGGAAAAGCCAAAATGGATCATTATCGACGAGGTGCAGGACAGCGACCAAAGGCAGCTTGATTTTATTTCCTGTTTAAAAGGAGAGGAGACAAGCCTGTTTGCTGTTGGGGATCCGAATCAAGTGATTTACAGTTTTAGAGGCCTTCCAATGGATGTATTCTATCGGATTCGGGAGCAGTATGGAGCGAAGGAGATGTCCCTTCCAATCAATTATCGTTCTTCCGGACTGATCATAGAGGCAGCGAGAAGATTTCAGCAGAATGGTAAACGTCTTGTGGGAGAGCGGGAAGCCGGGCATAAGATCATGGTAAAACGCCATTATAATGCATTTCAGGAGGCTTGTTATCTAGCGGATCGGATTAAGGAACTGTATCAGGCGGGAGTGGAGTATCATGAGATTGCTGTTTTTTACCGACTGCAGAACCAGTCGCAGGTGATGGAGGATGTATTTGAAAGAGAAGGAATCCCGTTTGAAGTATCCTTAAAGAAGACGGTACGTGATATACCGGTATTGAACTTTTTTATCCGCGTGCTTCGCTTTGCTGTAAATGAGAAAGATACAACGTCAGCGTTACTGGTATTAAAGGATAAAGAATATGGAGAGAGAAGAAAGTCCAAAGATGCGGCACTGCTTGTAAAGGAGAGGAATATTGAAAAGTCCGGATTATTAAAGAGGATGATTGAATTTTCAAAATATGCGTTGAACTTTACTTCAGAGGAAGAAGTATATCAGTACTTTAATCTGGATACCTGCATTCGGCCGACAGCCTCTACGTATGAAGAGGATAGGGAAGCAATCTTATTTATACTAAAGAAAATTTTTGAGGTCTCACGGGAAGGTAAGAAGCCTCTTATGGAGGCTGTAAAGGAATTCCTGAATTCTTCCGCTCTTTATGGCATTCAGGTCTTAACAAAGGAGACCAAGCAAAAGACGGATGCGGTTAAGCTGATGACGCTGCATGCATCAAAAGGTCTGGAGTTTACCTATGTGTTTCTAACGGGCGTGAATTATGGGCTGATTCCGCTTCAGGCAAAGGATATGGAGGAAGAAGAGGAAGAGAGACGTTTATTTTTTGTCGGCATGACAAGAGCAAAGGATTTCCTGGAGCTTTCTTATTATACGAATCCGGATTATCCAAGGACGATGCCGGGGCCAAGCCGGTATTTAAGTATTATTCCGAAAGATTTGATAGAATCAGAGGATGAGGAAGAAAAGAGCGTGAATCTGCAGGAACTGAAACGACAGGTGATGAAGGCTAGAGAGGAAGCAAAGCAGGGAGTAATGGAGGATAAGGCAGAAGAGGAAACAAAGCAGGCGAAAGAGGAGAAAAGGGAAGAAGAAAAAAAAGAGGCTGTTAAGAGCTTAGAGGAAGGCGGGGCGAAGCCTACCCGACAGATTAGACACCCTAAGTACGGCATTGGTACAATTACCCGTGAGGACGACCAGATCTTAGAAGCCTTTTTCCCTCCTTACGGCCCAAAAGAGTTTCTTAAGGCGTTTGCGGAATTTGAATTTATTTAGTGGGCATCGGGGAAAGACTTGGAAATCGAGGTAAACGTAGAAGAAGCAGATGAGAATATGGCAGCTTTAGCAATGGAACATTTTCTAAAAGAAAATCCGTAAAGAAAGCAAGTGGTGATCATATGGAGAAGGTTATGGAACGGTTTGCTGGCAAAAGCATGTCAGATGGGATTGCAATAGGAAAGATCTTTGTTTATGCAAAGGATGAACAGGTTGTAAAATGTACGAAGGTTGAGGATGTGTCAAAGGAAAGCATCCGTTATGAGTCTGCCAAAGAACGTGCCATAGCCGAACTTCATCATCTGTATGAGGTGGCATGTAAAGAAGTCGGGGAGGAGAATGCTCAGATTTTTAATGTTCAGGCTATGATGCTGGAAGATGATGACTATAATAAAGCGATTCTTAATAGCATCCAGTCAGAACTGGTGAATGCAGAGTATGCAGTGGCAAAAACGGGAGATTCTTTCTTTGCAATGTTTGCCCAGATGGAAGATGAGTACTTTAATGCCAGGTCCATCGATGTGAAAGATATTTCTGAGCGGATCATCAAATGCCTTCAGGGGCATATAGCAGGCAGTCAGATCGGAGACGAGCCGGTAATCATTGTGGCAAAAGAGCTTGTACCAAGTGAGGTGGTGCAGTTTGATAAAGAAAAGCTGCTAGGATTTGCAATGGAGCTTGGTTCCAGCAATTCTCATACGGCTATTTTAGCAAGAATGATGAATGTTCCTGCACTGATCCATATTAAATCAGATCCAGCCTGGAATGGAAAGCTGGCGATCTTAGATGCGACAGAGGGAGTGTTGATTATCGATCCATCCGAGAAAGTACTTGCAGAGTATCGCAAAAAGTACGAAAAAAAGCTCGAACAGAGAGAACTGTTAAGACAGCTAAAAGGGAAAGAGAATGTGACACTAAGCGGCAGGCAGATCAGACTCTATGCCAATATCGGAAATGTGAAGGATCTTGCAAGCGTGATACAAAATGATGCAGGGGGAATCGGATTATTTAGAAGCGAATTCTTATATCTGGAATCGGACCACTATCCGACGGAAGAGGAACAGTTGGCGGTCTACAAGCAGGTGCTTTCGGTTATGACAGGCAAGCGCGTTATCATCCGGACGCTAGATATCGGAGCAGATAAGCAGGTTGATTATTTTAAACTCGATAAGGAGGAGAATCCGACTATGGGATATCGTGCAATTCGTATCTGTCTTGATCGCCCGGATGTATTTAAGACTCAGCTTCGTGCTCTTTATCGTGCCAGCGTGTATGGGACACTATCCATTATGTATCCAATGATTATTTCCGTGGAAGAAGTAAGAAAGATCAAAGAAATAAATGAAGAGGTGAAGAAGGAACTAAAGGAGAAGGGAATCCCTTACAGACAGGTGGAGCATGGCATCATGATTGAAACTCCGGCAGCCGCTGTGATCAGTGATCTGCTTGCAAAGGAAGTAGACTTCTTTAGTATCGGAACGAATGATTTAACGCAGTATACATTAGCAATTGACAGACAGAATGCAAAACTAGAGGCGATTAATGATTCACATCATGAAGCGGTTTTAAGACTGATTAAAATGACGATAGAGAATGCTCATAAGGAAGGCATCTGGGTCGGCATCTGCGGGGAACTTGGGGCGGATGTGACGTTAACAGAGCGGTTTATTGAGATGGGAATTGATGAGTTGTCCGTAGCCCCAGCTTCCATCCTATCTGTAAGAAAAGCTATCCGGGAGTGCAGGTAATTCTAATCTTCCATTATTGTTCAGAATCAAGGAAAATGGAACAGGCGGAATAGAGATAAGGAATTTTAATAAACAGAAGGAAGGGCTGCTATGCTATAAGAGTGCAGGCCCTTCCTTTTTTTATTTCGCTTTTACAAATGGTAATATTCTCAATTACTGGATAATACACTATAGTATATCATGATATGCGGGGGCAATATATGATTTTGATTCTGCTGATTACGGCGTTGGTATATATCGGAATGATAGTTTATACGAGCCATCGAATCGGAATAACACTAATCGGTGCTGGTTTGTTACTGATTTACGGAGCCGTGACCAACTCTTTTAATGCTACAGCTGCTTTTAGTGAATTTCCAAGTGAGATTATTATTTTGATCATTGTGCTTACCTTATTCACAAGTACTTTTGAACAATTAGGATTTATTAATTATATTGGATATCAGTTTCTGCAGCTTACTCATAAGAAGAAAGTATGCATTATGATTTTCATGTCATTGTTTGTGTATGGGATTTCCCTGTTTATGAACAACTTAACGGTTGTTCTTTTCTTTGCGACGATGGCACTCTATATGATCGTGGAATATGATCTGCCGGTGATCCCTTTATTGGTAAGCATTGTGATTGGTTCTAATATCGGCGGCGCAGCTCTGCCTTGGGCAGATACACCGGCTGTAGTGCTTACCCTATATTCAGATTTCAATCTGATGGATTTTCTAGGAAAACTATTTATTCCGTGTTTGATCTATGCCATTGGTTTGTCATTATATACCTACTTTTGGTATAAACGCCTGGTTCCATCCAGAAGAGGGAGCCCATTTGCAGAGAAACCAAAGCTGGATTGGAAGAGGCTTAATAAGTTCCTGATTTTATTTGTTGCATATATCATCGGGGTCAGCGTTGGTCCGTTCATTCATATCTCAATTGCATATTTTTCCCTGTTTTTCGGTGGGATTTTGCTTTGCCTGCGGAAAAAAGATGAGATGATGATCTTAAATGAGCTGCCAATCATGGATTCCCTTGTTTTTATTATAACGCTTTTTCTAATTGGAAGTGTATTGCAGGAAAGTGGTATTTTATCAAATGCATCGCAATATATTATTGGGCTGACGGGCAATAATCCTTATTGGATTATGCTGTCAGTGCTGCTCATTGCATTTTTAACATCAACCTTGCTTTCGGCGGGACCGGCAGCGGCTACCCTGCTTCCAATTTGTAATACACTTACAGAGCTTGTACCATCCAGACTTGTCTATGCGGCACTTGCACTTGGAATTCTATGTGGAAGCAGTATGCTCCCGTGGTCAGCGACAGGAGGACCGATTTTATTTAGTCGTACCAGGAGCTTTTTAGATATCTCATTAAAAGAGAATACAGTAGAAGCTTCCCCTAGAAAACGAGAAGAGATAAAGAAGATATTCAATTTAACCAGTTATCTGGTTTTTTCAGTGCCGTTCGCAATTGGAATGTTATTAATAAGTGGTACGTATCTAGTGATTTATCTTGCAGTTTTAAGTTAATAAAAAGGAGTGTTGCATGAATCAGGCAATAACACTCCTTTTGATTTAAAGTCCGGGGGTGATGAGTCTGCATTGCCCCCTTGTTTCAACTCCGCCGAATCCTTCTGTGCCAGACGGAAGTTCAGGTGCAATATGATCCATGCTCACAATTTTTTGTATGGAAGTAGTGGCCATGATGCAGGCGATATTAACCGGTTCTGTAATCGATATAAGTACTCTGCTTGGTGAACTTGCGAAATTCGCTCCTGCTTCAATCAGCGCTTCATAACAGGAGTTACAGCCACCGGCAATAATAACAAGCTCATCATAGTTACTGTTATAGTTTCTTGCAATTTTGATGGATTCAACGAAATACTTGGAGTTTAAATAGTGGTTGATATCATTAGATGGCGATTTATCTTTACAGATAGAATCATGCCCTGTGATGACTAAAATGTTAGGGCGGTGTTTTGTCAGTAATCCTAGAATGCTCATAGGCTGTTTTTCTTCTTTTATGCTGATGCCGATAACCTGTACATTAAATTTACGATATTGCTTCAGGCATTCTTTCAGATATTCTTCATTTGCGTCAATATGAAGTATTTTTACAAAGCAGTTTGATTTAAATTCACTGTAGTCCGGTCTGCATGCAGGATCATCCTTGCACAAAGCATTTTCAGGGTTATTTTTATTTGAACTGCTATGCCATTTAAAAAAATCATTTATAATGCCTCGGTTGCTTGCGCTGACAATATTGCCTTCTTCTTTAGCAAAATCAATAGGATACATATATTTGCTTGTAGTTATATCATGGATGAGCTCTAAATCATCGATATTGGTATCTGCTGTTAATCGATAATCTAATCCGGATAATACTGCATGATTGCCATAAATACTTTCGATGATAAAGAAAATATCATTATTATAAGATTTTCGTGTTACAATGTCCCCGACATTCATTGTTCTTCCCACCTCACTAGTATAGTATATGATAATAGCCGCGAAAATTGATTAGATGCTATAAAATTACATTTTGCTACCACATTTGTTCAATCGTGATAAGAACATAACGAGTAATTCAATCGTGTATCTATGTAGAAAAATGGAACAATGTAGTTCATTATGTCATATCATATAGTGTGGATAGAAATTAAACATTATTCAATGATATAGGAGTGGATACGGTATGAGCGAAAATAAAAATAATCATAACTTAAGCGGCGATAGTTCAAATTGCATCATAAACGGTCAAATGGAACATCCGATTCATGATCATGGCTGGGATATAACAGATGGTGTTAAACATACAAACGTAAAAAAACTGGTTAAAGAAGGAAAGTTTGCTGCTATGCTGAATGCAGGTGCAAATATAAGCCAGACCGTTTTCCAGATAGCACCTTCTAAATACTATCTATTTAGCTTTTTTGCTAAAGTAGGATCCGATCGATCAGAAGAAGAAGAGAAGAGACTTCCAAAGGAAAAAGATAATTTCTTAGAAATGATAGGATGTGAGGCAAAGCTTACGTTCATAACAAAGAAGATGAAATATGAAGTAGTGAATATTACAATAGAACCGGGACAGTTAAATACGGAATACTGTTATTATTCAGTAGCAACTGCTGTAACGCCAGAGGATATCGTAGCAATTAAAGTAGAATTCACAGCAACCGATTCACATAAGAAGCCACATATACCACGTCATATTGGAATTCTTATTGATGATGTTTGCCTTATGATGAAAAAGTCAGAAAATAAAAAAGAAGAGAAAGGATCTGGGAAAGGATCTGAAGATTCTAAGGGATCTGAAAAATCAAAAGGCTCCGAGAAATCAAAAGAGTGTGAGAAGTCAAAAGGCTCCGATAAATCAAAAGGCTCCGAGAAGTCAAAAGGCTCCGAGAAGTCAAAAGACTCCGAGAAGTCAAAAGGCTCCGAGAAGTCAAAAGGCTCCGAGAAGTCAAAAGGCTCCGAGAAGTCAAAAGGCTCCGAGAAGTCAAAAGGCTCCGAGAAGTCAAAAGGCTCCAAGAAGTCA
>SVEB01000088.1 GCA_015057635.1 Lachnospiraceae bacterium
ATGGTAGATGAGCCGACTGTGGAAGATACCATTTCTATTTTAAGAGGGTTAAAGGAACGTTATGAAGTATTCCATGGTGTTAAGATCGCAGACTCCGCCCTTGTATCCGCAGCTGTTTTAAGCAACCGTTATATTACGGACCGTTTCCTGCCGGATAAGGCAATCGACTTAGTCGATGAGGCATGTGCATTAATTAAGACAGAGTTAGATTCCATGCCAACGGAATTAGATGATGTGAAACGTCGTATTATGCAGATGGAGATTGAGGAAGCTGCCCTTAAGAAAGAGGATGATCGTTTAAGCAAAGAACGTCTTGAGACCCTTCAGAAAGAGTTAGCGGAATTAAGAAGTGAGTTTGCCACATCCAAAGCAAAATGGGATAATGAGAAGGCAGCGGTTGAGAAGGTTCAGAAGTTAAGAGAAGAGTTAGAGCAAATTAATAACGATATTGCATTAGCAGAACGGAATTATGATTTAAACCGTGCTGCAGAATTAAAGTACGGACGCCTTCCGGATATCAAGAAACAGCTTGATTTAGAGGAAGAGAAGGTTAAGAAGGACGAGCACACATTAGTTCATGAGAATGTAAGCGAAGAGGAAATTGCAAGAATCGTATCCAGATGGACAGGTATTCCAATCGCAAAGTTAACCGAAGGGGAACGCAATAAGACACTTCATCTGGATGAGGAGCTTCACAAACGGGTAGTAGGCCAGGAAGACGGGGTATCGAAAGTAGCAGATGCTATTCTTCGTTCTAAAGCCGGAATCAAAGACCCGACAAAGCCAATCGGTTCCTTCTTATTCTTAGGACCAACCGGTGTCGGCAAGACGGAGCTTGCGAAAGCCCTTGCAGCAGCGTTATTTGATAATGAGCAAAATATGGTTCGTATCGATATGTCTGAATATATGGAGAAGTACTCCGTATCTCGTTTAATCGGGGCACCTCCGGGATATGTAGGATATGAAGAAGGCGGACAGTTAACCGAAGCCGTAAAAAGAAAACCGTATTCTGTTGTATTGTTTGATGAGATTGAGAAAGCCCATCCGGATGTCTTTAATGTACTGCTTCAGGTATTGGATGATGGCCGCATCACCGATTCTCAGGGCCGTACAGTAGACTTTAAGAATACCATCTTAATTATGACATCCAATATTGGTTCTACCTATCTGTTAGACGGTATTGAGGAGAATGGTGAGATTGCGAAGGAAGCACAGAATCTGGTTATGAATGATTTGCGTGCACATTTCCGTCCGGAATTCTTGAATCGTCTGGATGAGATTATTATGTTTAAGCCATTAACGAAGGAATATGTAGGTCGTATCGTGGATCTGTTATTAGTTGACTTAAATAAGCGATTAGCGGATAAAGAGATTACCATCCGCCTGACAGACGCTGCAAAACAGTTCGTAATAGATGAAGCGTATGACCCGGTTTATGGCGCACGTCCATTAAAGAGATATCTGCAGAAGACCGTGGAGACATTAAGCGCAAGACTGATTGTAGCAGATAAGGTAGAGTCTACCGATACGATTGTAATTGATGCGGAAGACGGCCATCTGACTGCATACGTAGAAAAACTGGAACAGAAGAAATAAGAGCATAAAAGTAAGAACAAGAGCCCCAAAGAGGCTGTCGAACTCTCTCGACAGCCTCTTTGGGGCTCTTGTTCTTACTTTGGATATCGGATAGTTTACTAGTAGCTGGTAACCGTTTGTTTCGTTATAGGCTGAGATTCATTTATGTTTGCTACTATGATAACCGTTGTTTGGCGGCATATCCATTTATGTCATGCGGTATAAAATACTGGTTTTGTTTGATACGATAAAGGCTAAGAACGGTTTTTCCAGCGGTAGAGGTCTTTGAATTCACTTGGCGTACATTTTTTTAATGTCTTAAATACGCGATTGAAGGTAGAGATGCTGGAAAAGCCGGACTGGAGTGCAACCTCGGTGATGGCAAGATCGGGATTTAAAAGCAAAGTTTCTGCACATTTGATACGGCGCAGATTCAGATAGTCATAAAAAGAGGTATCTGCAAACTGCTTAAATAGTCTGGAAAAATGGAATTTGCTGAATCCGGCGATATCCGCAATCCGGTCGAGTGTGAGATCTTCGGTATAATTATGATCGATATAATCGATGATCTTATTGAACTTATCGATATACTCTTTTTGTTTGACAGCACGAACATCCGGAAACAGGGTTCCGGAATCAATATGATTGCGTCCGATCAGCACAAACATCTTGATGATCATGGAGTAAATGCTGGCTTCCCAGAGAGGGGAGGCGTTTATGTATTCCTGTTTGATCTGAAGCAGGAGATTCCGTTCCTGTTCCCAGATCTCCGGAAAGGTCTCTTTTGTGATCAGCCGCGGCTGGTTTAATACTGTAAAAAGTCCCTGGGAGGAACCTAGATCACGGATCAGTGAGGTATCGAACAGGAAGATAATACGGATTCCGTTCTCAGGTGCATACAGCTCATGCAGTTCTCCTGGCGGGATGATTAGAATGTCTCCTTCCTTTAACGCATAGTTAATCCGGTTCATGGTTACCGAATAGGTGCTCTCAAGGGGCATGATGATCTCTGTTGCAGTATGCCAGTGGATTGGATAGTTCTCACACTGATTATTGATATGAAGCAGAAGGGATGTGTTATTGGAATATCCAACTTTCTCGAATACCCCGTTTAATTGGATTGGCATGCAATTCATCTCCTAATTCTTGCGTTTTTATAGTTGAATCTTTTCTGAATGGTATAAAAAGAAGAAAAACACGGGTTATATAATATGTATAAAAGGAAAGGGAAAAAAGATAGAGATTTGTATATAATGAAAGATTATGTAATTATTTTAAAACAGGTTTGGGAATTTGTAAATAAAAGCAAGGGATAAAATGTAAAAATAGAAAAAAATAAAATAAGGCTTTTCGCAATAACTGCATAAATCATCACAATATTTGGTAGGCAGAGAAGCCTAAAACATTATAAGCTATACGTAAAGAAGAAAGCACTGATTTTTAGGGGAATCGGGAGGAAAAGAAATGGAACAGACGGATCGGAAAGAAACGGCTACATTTGAGGAAAGAGCAAAGGAATTGGTATCTAAGATGACGTTGGAAGAGAAAGTTTTCCAGACACTTCATAGTGCAGCAAAGATTGATAGACTTCATATTCCGGCGTATAACTGGTGGAATGAGGCGCTTCATGGAGTGGCCCGTGCCGGTGTTGCAACCGTGTTTCCACAGGCAATCGGACTGGCCGCTACATTTGATGAGGACTTTATAGAGAAGGTGGCAGACACCATTTCTACAGAAGGAAGAGCAAAGTTTAATATGCAGCAGGAGTTTGGAGATCAGGATATCTATAAGGGGCTTACCTTCTGGTCGCCGAATGTGAATATATTCAGGGATCCGAGATGGGGAAGAGGACATGAAACATTCGGGGAAGACCCTTATTTAACCGGAAGGCTTGGCGTTCGGTTTATATCCGGGATGCAGGGACATGATAAGAAGTATTTGAAGGTGGCAGCATGTGCGAAGCATTTTGCAGTACATTCCGGACCGGAGGATTTACGACATAGTTTTAATGCAGTGGTCAGCAAGAAGGATTTGTATGAGACATATCTTCCGGCATTTAAGGCATGTGTGACGGAAGGGCATGTGGAAGCGGTTATGGGGGCTTATAACCGGACAAATGGCGAGCCGTGCTGTGGCAGCAAGACTCTGCTAAAGGATATTCTTCGAGGCGAATGGGGCTTTACCGGGCATGTGACAAGTGACTGCTGGGCAATCCGTGATTTCCATGAATATCATATGGTTACAAAGACACCGGAAGAGTCCGTGGCGCTTGCGATGAACAGCGGTTGCGATTTAAACTGCGGGAATATATTCGGGAACTTGTTAGCAGCAGTACGGGATGGCCTTGTAAAAGAAGAGACTATCACAAGAGCGGTGGAACGGCTGTTTACCACAAGAATGAAGCTTGGATTGTTTGATGACCCGAAAGAGGTGCCGTATTCGAATATTACATATGATCAGGTGGATGGAAAGGCACAGAAGGCATTAAATTTAGAGGCAGCAAAGAAATCAATCGTACTTCTTAAGAATGCAGGGGGAATCCTCCCACTTAAGAAAGAGGCAATCCATACAATCGGTGTCATCGGACCGAATGCAAACAGCAGAAAGGCGCTGATCGGCAATTATGAAGGAACGGCTTCCGAGTATATTACGGTGTTAGAAGGAATCAAGGAGTACGCAGGGGATGATATCCGAGTGTATTATTCGGAAGGATGCCATTTATATAAGGATCGGATATCGGGATTATCAAATCCAAATGACCGGATGGCAGAATGCAAGGCAGTGGCCAAAGAATCGGATGTCATTATCGCATGTTTCGGACTTGATTCCGGATTAGAAGGAGAAGAAGGCGACCAGGGAAATGAATTTGCAAGTGGTGATAAACCGAATTTAAATCTTCCGGGAATTCAGGAGCAGGTGCTTAAGATGCTATATGAAACCGGAAAACCGGTAATCCTTGTTCTCTTATCCGGAAGCGCGCTCTCCATTTCGTGGGAGGATGAACATCTGAACGCGATTGTGCAGGCATGGTATCCGGGCGCACAGGGAGGCAGAGCGGTAGCATCCATGCTATTTGGCGATTATTCGCCGGAAGGAAAGCTCCCGGTTACATTTTACCGGACGAGCGAGGAACTGCCGGCCTTTACCGATTATGCGATGAAGGGCAGAACATACCGCTACATGAAGAATGAGGCGTTATATCCATTTGGATACGGTTTAAGCTATTCTAACTTTAGCTTAAAGGATGTGACGGTTTCTTCTAAAACCATTGAGGCGGGAGGAAGCGTAACCGTTAAGGCAGTATTAGTAAATGGCGGAGAGTATGATGCGGCTCAGACACTTCAGGTTTATGTTAAGGCAAAAGGAATCGAAGGAGCACCGAATTACCAGCTAAAGGGATTAAAGAAGGTGCAGGTTCCAAAAGGGACGGCAAAAGAGGTTGTGATTACACTTTCAGACCGTGCATTCGCCCTGTTTGATGAGGAAGGAAATCTTGTGCTTCATAAAGGGGAATATGAAGTATATGCAGGTATTTCCCAGCCGGATGCAAGAAGTGAGATGCTTTTAGGTGTAAAGACGGTAATGCAGCCGATACGGTGCGAAGAAGAGGATGTAATGCTCGAACAAAGATAAGAAAATGAAAAATAGGGTGGAAGTGGGAAAAACAGGACCGCAGAGACTGGAGGAAACTCCCGTTTCTGCGGTTTTTCGCTTTCTTCCTATTATATATGTATCAGCTTATTGGCAAGGAAAACACCTTGACGGTAGTTACTTCCTATGTTATACTACGTGACGATAGAAGTATTTAAAAATTAGAGCATTTAAACAAAAACAGAAGCTCTTAACCCGCAAGGGTGGAGCTTTTTTTCGGGCTATTTTCGCGGCAGATGAGACTGCCGTGTGCAATTTTCCTTTTTGTTGGATGCTTTTATGAAAACACCCACGAGGCAGGAAAGGAAATATATATGACAGTTAGATTTGACGAAATGGAGCTTCAGGCTCCTATCATTAGAGCAGTCGCTGATATGGGCTTTGAAGAAATGACCCCAATTCAGGCAGGCGCGATTCCAATCGTATTATCCGGCAAGGATATCATTGGACAGGCACAGACAGGTACCGGTAAGACAGCAGCATTTGGTATTCCAATGCTTAACAGCATTGATCCAAAGGTGAAAGCTCTTCAGGCAATCGTTCTTTGCCCAACCAGAGAACTTGCTATCCAGGTATCCGACGAAATGCACAAATTTGCGAAATACCTTCACGGCGTTAAGGTTCTTCCAATCTACGGCGGACAGGATATCGCAAGACAGATCCGTGCATTAAAATCCGGCGTACAGGTTGTAATCGGTACACCAGGCCGTGTTATGGACCATATGAGAAGAAAGACTGTAAAGTTTGATCAGGTTAAGATGATCGCATTAGATGAAGCGGATGAAATGTTAAACATGGGCTTTCGAGATGATATTGAAACTGTATTAAAGGAAATCCCTGAAGAAAGACAGACTTTATTATTCTCTGCTACTATGCCACAGCCAATCAGAGAGATCGCTAGAACTTACCAGAAAGATGCTCAGGAAGTTAAAGTTATTAAGAAGGAATTAACCGTTCCTAAGATCGAACAGTACTACTATGAAGTTAGACCTAAGAACAAACTTGAAGTTCTTACAAGACTTTTAGATATGTACTCACCAAAATTATGTTTAGTATTCTGTAATACAAAGAGACAGGTAGACGAATTAGTATCTTCTCTTCAGTCCAGAGGATATTTTGCAGAAGGTCTTCACGGCGATTTAAAACAGCAGCAGCGTGACCGTGTTATGAACTCCTTCCGTAATGGAAAGGCTGATATCTTAGTTGCGACAGACGTTGCGGCAAGAGGTATCGACGTTGATGACGTAGAGGCTGTTTACAACTACGATATTCCACAGGACGAAGAATATTATGTACACCGTATCGGACGTACAGGCCGTGCCGGAAGAACTGGTAGAGCGTTCAACTTAGTAGTCGGCAAGGAAGTATATAAATTAAGAGATATTCAGCGTTACTGCAAGACTAAGATCAAGCTTCAGCCAATCCCATCTATCAATGATGTGACAGCAGTGAAAGCAGAAAAGATCTTTGAAAAAGTGGCAAACATCATTGAAACAGAAGATTTATCAAAGATGATCGACTTAATCGAAACGAAGGTTAACGAAGTTGATTACACAGCACTTGATATCGCAGCTGCTTTCTTAAAGCAGGCAATCGGTTCTGACTTAAGCGGTGAATCGATTAAGGAAGAAACAACAGAAGATTTCGGTGATACAGGCGCAGAAAAGGGCATGGTTCGTTTATTTATCAACCTTGGTAAGAAACAGAACATCCGCCCAGGCGATATCCTTGGTGCAATCGCTGGTGAAACTGGAATGCCAGGCAAGTTAATCGGAAGCATCGATATGTTCGATAAGTATACATTCGTTGAAGTTCCAAGAGAATACGCATCTGAAGTAATTCAGGTTATGAAGGACGCTAAAATCAAAGGTAAGACCGTTAATATTGAACCTGCTAATAAAAAATAGTAGAGTGTTTCTCTCTCATACAAGATGATTTTTAGTTAGTCAAGAGAATGAAAAACGCCGAGAACTCACAAAAACCTAGTGTTTATGTGGGTTCCCGGCGTTTTTTAATCGCCTGTTTTTATCGTGCTTTTTCCTTAAATGGTGCCCAAAACCCACGTGGGCTTATGAAAAGTTATGAAAAGCAGTAAAGAGATACAGCCGTTAACGCTCTAAATCACGGTTTTTCTTACAGGATAAAGCGGATAAACAGGGCAAAGACAATCATACCGCCCATGAGCAGCACCCAAAAACTGCTGATGATTGTTGAAACGATATTTACTACGTTCCGGCTGTTACGGTCTTTCACGCAGATAATGGAAAGGATCAGCCCTATAAAAACAGAGAGGATATTAGCACCCGCCCATACGTAACGTACACCGTCGGTCAGCGTAATATGCAATAAAACCGGGATAAAGGTTATAAGCGGGAAGACGCTGATAATCAACGCTGTTGCACTCAATTTTTGCAATTTCTTATTTCCCATAATGTTACCTCATTTCTTTTTTTCCAAAGTGTGTTACTGCTACAAAAAACACCAAAGCAAAAATCATAACGGCACACGGTAAAAACGGGAACAATTCAAACCTGGTACTTACCCCTGTTGCCGTAAAGTCATGTAAAGAGCAGGAAACCAAATATCCGCTGTAACAATAGGGATATGCGATCCAAAGTGGGGTATTTGCTACTAACACGCCGGGAATAACAAGGAATAGATTTAAGCCGATGGACAATACCGGTTTATCAAAAAGTACGGTTATTGCCCACATTGTCGCCACGCTCGGCAGCATAGTAAAGAACAGTCCGGCACACCATTTCAGCAAATACAAAACGGGCAGCGTTTCTGTAATTCCGGTATTGTTTGTTGCAATCAATCCCGCTATGACGAATACAGCAAGGAATACGACCATTTCCATAAACAAATAAAACAGCAGCACACAAAACTTTGCGGCAGAAAGAACATACCGGCTAACGGGTAAGGCTAACATCTTTAATACCCCGTTATTTCCTGTTTCCCGTCCTGCAATCATTACGCAGACTACAATCATGCTGAATGGAAGCAGATAATAGGAATAGACCAATGCACTTTGAATGAACATAGCCGCCCATGCGTTCGTATATTCCGGGGTAAAGTAACTGTGCAGATTTGCGACGCTGGACGCAATTACAAGTAGTGGGGGAATGAAAATCAAAGGGATGATTTTACTGCGTTTCACTTTCATAAACTCAATTTTAAGCAATTCCCAAAAGCTCATTTCTTACACCTCCTTATTCATAGCGTTGTTTTTTAACAGTCCACAATCCGGCACATAAAAAAAGGATTGTTTCAGCAAAAGATACGATTACAACGGAAATATCCGGCTGTGCGCTCATGGCAACGGCGGGCGATAGCATAACCACAAAGGGGTGTACCATGAGCACCGCGATATCAGACATAGCCAACACCATACCGCTTAAAAAGCCTGCAACGCCGATACCAAGCGGCACCCACATATTTTTAAAGCGGGACGATGTGAAAAGCATGAATGACAATACGGGCATTGACGTAATAAAGGAATAGCCGGCAAAGGATAGTAGGGTGTGGGCTTCAAATGTGCCTTGTGGTAAATCGGTTATACCGATTTTGGCAAGTGCCAGATTTTGAAAACATACTGCAATCAACAGCATAATAGTCAAGATCAGAAATTTGCATAGGTACATAGTCGAAACATTCATAGGCAGCATATACATCTTTTGGACTGCATTCCCCTTAAATTCCATGTTGTAGATCATACAGGTGGCGACTATGATACCGAACATATTTAAGACCATAATCATGCCGTAAAGCTGCGTAAGCAGAACGTCCATCGGGGCTAGCGGCAAATTTAGCAGCGCATCCTTTCGGACAAGGAAATTGACAAAGGCGTATGCCGCGCCCAAAACCCCAATGGAAAACAGCAGAGGAATAACGCCTGTCCTTTTGACTTTCCGAAGTTCGATTGCAATCATCCTCATAGTTTCGCCCTCTGCTTCCTGCTTGCATTATCCTTTTCAACCATAGACAGGAACATATCTTCTAGATTATTAGCAGCAAACCCGGATTGCGATGCGTACTGCCGCAGGTCGTTAAAACTTCCTTCAAACAACAGCCGCCCATGATTGAGTATTCCAATGTCGTCTGCCATTAGCTCGATTTCAGACAGCATGTGGGAAGAAATAAGGATGGTGCAATCATACAGATCTGGCAAGGACTTAATCAGATTTCGGATTTCGTGTATGCCGGACGGGTCAAGCCCGTTTGTAGGCTCGTCCAAAATCAGAATAGGCGGTCTGCCAAGCAATGCCCCGGCAAGCCCCAATCTCTGCTTCATGCCAAGAGAATATTTTTTTGCAAGGCGGTCCCCAAACTCCGAAAGACCGACAAGCTCTAGTGCGTCCGTGGTGGCGCTTTGGGGCAGTCCTAAAATGCGGCGGATAATATCAAGGTTTTCTCTGCCCGTCAGATTTGCATAGAAAGACGGGGACTCAATAAAGGACCCGACTTCTTTTAAAATGGAAATACGGTCAGCCGGAAACTGCTTCCCATCAATTGTAAAGCTGCCTTTTGTGGAAGCAGTCAGCCCCAAGAGCATTTTCATAGTGGTGGACTTTCCTGCTCCGTTCGGACCAAGAAAACCGTAAATGCTTCCTTTCCGAATGTGAAGCGAAACGTCATTGACAGCGACAAAGGATTTATATTTTTTTGTCAACTGTTCGGTTGTGATTATATAGTCCATAGCAATATCTCCTTTCATAAGCTTATGGTACTACACCAACCTTGCACCAACCTTCTGTCTACCTTACATCTACCTTACATTTGGCATGGCACTGAAAAAAATTTACATTTATATGCTATAATGTAGGAGTGAAAGGAGGTTTCGCCATGAACAATGACTATTTATTAAGTAAACGCATACTGCTTGTTGATGATGAGCAGGAGCTTTTAGATATGGTCTTATCCATCCTAAACGAATATGGATTTCATAACGTAAAGACTGCTAAGAGCATAAAAGAAGCCATAGCGGAATCTGAAAAATCCCACCCGGAATTAGCAATACTTGATGTAATGCTTCCAGACGGGAACGGGTTTGATTTAATGGCACAGCTAAAGCAAAAGGATGATTATCCTATTTTGTTCCTTACTGCCCGCGGCGAAGAAGATGATAAATTCAAGGGCTTTGGTTTGGGGGCTGATGATTACATAGTAAAGCCTTTTTTACCGAAAGAGCTTTTATTCCGTGTTATGGCGATTTTGAGAAGAAGCTATAAGGGGGAAAGCCACGTCGTGCAACTGAAAAACAGTCAGGTTGATTTCTCACGCGCTGAGGTGATAAAGAATGACGAACATATCCCGTTGACTGCAAAGGAGCATGATCTGCTTTCCGCTTTGTACCGTAATGCAGGGCGCATTGTAACGATTGATGCATTGTGCGAAGCGGCATGGGGCGACAATCCCTTTGGATATCAAAATTCTTTAATGGCACATATACGCCGCATCAGAGAAAAAATAGAACAAAATCCCTCGCAGCCTGTTTCTTTGGTGACAATCAAAGGGTTAGGCTACAAGCTGATTGTGGAGGGGAAATAGCATGAAAAGTGTACCAAAACTCATACGGCGGTTTGTAGGTATTCTGCTGTTAAGCTCCGTCCTCATTGTTACTATGAATTTTATTGCACTTGCCGTATTTATGACAAGCCAAACCCCCTACAAAGAAACTTCCCCCTATAACATAGCGGCAGA
>SVEB01000089.1 GCA_015057635.1 Lachnospiraceae bacterium
AAAGTTAAGATTTTCTGAATATAGATATAGAATACAAAGAAGGCGGTTAAGGTGGTGCAATAGCAGAAGGGACAGTAAGAGGAAGCACCACGAAAGGAAAAGACCGTAACAGAAGAGGTCTAACGAAAGAGACAGGCGAAATGACTACAGAGGAAGAAAAATATTGTGCAATTTGACTAATTACTGCTTTAAAACTTTTACACATTAAAGCAGTAATACAATTGATTTTCATCCCTGTTTTTACTATAATAAAATTTAGACAAAGAAGTCGGAATGGCAAAGAGCTTTTTGATTCTATTTTATAAGAAAAAACTTATGGAATATTTGAGAGTTATGGCCGATATATTGATAAGAGGTCAAGCAGTGGTGATGCCAGCTGATATTTGGTATGAATGTGAAAAGGAGATATTGTGATGGGATACGTTGATGAAGTAATTGAGAGAGTAGTTGCAAAGAACCCTGGTGAACCGGAGTTTCATCAGGCAGTAAAGGAAGTACTGGAGTCATTAAGACCGGTTGTAGATGCGAATGAAGCCTTATATCGCAGGGAGGCAGTATTAGAACGCCTTGTTGAACCGGACAGACAGATTAAATTCCGCGTGCCATGGGTAGATGATAAGGGACAGGTACAGGTAAACGTTGGTTATCGTGTACAGTTCAACAATTCCATTGGACCATATAAGGGTGGATTACGTTTACACCCATCCGTAAATATCAGCATTATTAAGTTCTTAGGTTTTGAACAGGTATTTAAGAATTCTTTAACAAGTCTTCCGATCGGCGGCGGCAAGGGCGGATCTGATTTCGATCCAAAAGGAAAATCAGACCGTGAAGTTATGGCATTCTGTCAGAGCTTTATGACCGAGTTAAACAAATATATCGGTGCAGATGTGGATGTTCCGGCAGGGGATATCGGAACGGGCGCAAGAGAGATTGGCTATATGTTTGGTCAGTATAAGAGAATCCGTGGTATGTATGAAGGCGTATTAACCGGAAAAGGTTTATCTTACGGCGGATCTCTTGCAAGAACAGAGGCAACTGGATATGGTTTGTTATATCTGACAGATGAGATGTTACGTTGCAATGGAAAAGACATCAAAGGTAAGACCGTATGTATCTCAGGTGCCGGCAATGTTGCAATCTATGCATGTAAGAAAGCACAGGAATTAGGTGCTAAGGTTGTTACGGTAAGTGATTCCACAGGCTATGTATACGATCCGGAAGGCATTGATTTAGCAGCATTAAAGGAAATCAAGGAAGTTAAGAGAGCAAGACTTACGGAATACAAGAATTACAGACCGAATGCAGAATACCATGAAGGACGCGGCGTATGGAATATTCCATGTGATATCGCGCTTCCATGTGCAACACAGAACGAGTTAACAATCGACGATGCCAAAGCATTAGTGGCAAATGGCTGCTTCGCAGTTGCAGAAGGTGCCAATATGCCGACTACATTAGAGGCAACCAAATATCTTCAGGCAAACGGCGTGCTTTTTGCACCGGGAAAGGCAGCAAATGCTGGCGGTGTAGCAACATCTGCACTGGAAATGAGCCAGAATTCCGAACGTTTAAGCTGGACATTCGAAGAAGTAGATTCCAAGTTAAAGACGATTATGGTAAATATCTTCCACAACATGGATGATGCCGCAAAACGTTATAATTTTGAAGGTGACTACGTAGTAGGCGCTAATATCGCTGGCTTTGAAAAGGTAGTAGATGCTATGCTTGCTCAGGGAGTATGCTAATTACTCTTAATGGGATGGCAGACAGAGTGTAAAGCACGAAGGGGAACAGAAAACGGATGAATAGCAGTATTGATCCTATAGGATAAGAAGAGGCAGTCGCACCAAGAGAGCATGTGAATGGAAATATTATGTTTCCATTCACATGCTCTCTTGGTGCGACTGCCTCTTCTTATTTCGAGTTTATATTTTACATGAATTCGGTTCTGGACTAGAGGGAATAAAAAATGTAATTATAATTAATTATTTTGTAAAAAATGTTAGTTTTTATCTAGTATGTGATATTATAATAGAATGACAGATAATGTAAAAAGGAATAAAAGGATAATTATAGGAGATAAAATAGCAGCGACAGGGAGGAAAAGAAGATGGTATTTAAACCGCAAGCACTGGATTTTAAGAAGAGCCCTTATACCGGATTAACAAGAGAAAGCTGGATTGAGGCAGGAAAATATCTGTTACACGGAATCTTTCAGAATGTAAAAGAGTTTCAGGATCCGGTTGTTATGCCAAGAAAGGATACGAAAGTATCGTATCCGCATCTGGATCATCCGAAAGAACTTCAGGAAACGGAGCGCAGGGCAGAGATCTTCGAAGGGCTGGCACGGTCATTTTTTATAGCGGCACCGCTGATTCATGATAACCCGGAACTAAATATATGCGGCTATTCCATTCGGGATTACTATAAAAGTCAGGTTTTAAGATGCTGTACAAAAACAGATGTGGTATATGTTGGAGATTATAAGGAATTACAGAATCGAACCAACCCACAGGATCCATTTTGCACATTTCAGCAGACAGTAGAGACATGCGCGCTTGTAATCTGTTTATGGGAATGTAGGGCAGAGATCTGGGATACCTATGAGAAAGAGGAGAAAGATAGGATTGCAGCCTTTTTATCCGGGTTTGCACATGCCAGCACAGTGCCGCAGAACTGGCGCCTCTTTAATATGTTGGATCTAGCATTTTTACATATGGAAGGTTATCCAATCGATGAAGAAATTATGGTGGACCATGCCCAGGCAATCTTAAATTATTATGTTGGGGATGGATGGTATCGGGATGGACAGTCCTTCGATTATTACTCAGCATGGGCATTTAATGTATATGCTCCCCTTTGGAATATCTGGTATGGGTATGAGCATGAGCCGTATATTGCGAAGAAGTTTGAGGAAAACTCCAATAAGCTGATGGAAACGTATCCGGATTTCTTTGATCGTGATGGGTTTACGAATATGTGGGGGAGAAGCAATATTTATCGAAATGCGGCAACCAGTGCTTTTGACGGCAATCTGTTTTTACCTAACTCTGTTATTGACCCGGGGCTTGCAAGACGTATTGCATCGGGTTCCCTGTTACAGTTCTTAACCAGAGATGACTTCCTTTACGAAGGAGTTCCGACCCTTGGATTTTATGGCCAATTCTCTCCTTTGGTACAGGGGTATTCCTGTGCAGAATCTCCATTCTGGCTTGGAAAGGCATTTTTATGTCTTCATCTGCCGAAGGATCATCCATTCTGGAATGCGGTGGAGAATAACGGATCCTGGGATACGATTAAAAGTGGCGAGGTTAAGGAGACTGTGCTAAATGGACCGGCTCTTTGCTTTACCAATCATGCCGCAAACGGCGAGACCATCCTTCGTACCGGAAAGGTGGTAAAGACAAAACATGATGACCATGGTATGTGGAACTATGCAAAGCTTTGTTTCAATACAAAGTATCCATGGGAATCCACACCGGATTTTGGCTTACAGAGCAAAATATTAAAGGCTGGTGAGATGGAGTCTCAACAGTATGTATTAAAGGATAGCTTCACCGGAGAGATTCAGAAGGCAAATGCAACATTCTGGTATGGAAGCAAAGAACAGGTTTTATACCGCAGACAGTTTTTTGGTTATCGTCTGGAAACAGAGTGCACATGGCTGCAGGCGATAAATCTGGCAGATTTCGCAGTTCCATATGGAATTATGCGGGTGGATAAGTTAAGGCTGTTTGGACGTATGGTATCCCTTACATTAGGCTCCTATGGATTCCCGGATAACGGCACTGAGATCATAACTTGTGAAAGAGAAGGTGCAAAGGCAATTATCTTAAAAGGAAAGGATCATATGGGAAGAGAACGCCAGATGGCAATGACAATCTATGATGGATGGGAACAGATCGATTATGTGAGAAGCACCGGGACCAATCCAGATTCGGAAAAATCCATTATTGTTTATGCCTATACAGAGCGAAAGAAACAGTATGGAAGCAAGGAGCCATATGTATTGATCTCTCAAGTTATTACAAAAGAAAGTCACGAGGATTTTAAGGAAGAGGAAGTATTCCCAATCAGTCGTATCACGTATGAGGATTCGGCAAAGACAGGGGCATATGGGACAATCGTGATCGAGAAAAAGGATGGAAGCTGTAACCGGATAAACTATGAGGGGATTGAGGGGCAGCTGACACTGTGATCGTTAAAAAACAAGATATAGTATGGCAGTAGTATTCTGAAAGGAAACCAGGGCTTAGCTAAAGAGGCACCGGATTCCGTATGACAGAATAGAAATAAAAATAAAATAAAAAATGCGCAAGACGTTTGTAGCAGGACATCTTGCGCGTTTTTATGGACCTTTTTTGATAAAAAATTAGCGGAAGGCAGTAATTACTTCGCTTAATTGTTTGGTTACTTTCAAGACTTTCTGTACATTATCCTCCAGCTCATTGGAAGTAATCATATTGTTTCTTGTTACTTCATTAATCTCGTTTAAGGAGGACGCAATTTCTTCTGCGCTGGCATTCTGCTCTTCGGCAACAGCGGCAAGCGTCTGTGCGCTTTCATCTACATTGGCGATATCATTTAGAATTTCATCAATCTGTGCCTTAATATAAGTTACCGATTCATTGATCTTTGTAAAGCTCTTTTGGGTTTCATGGACCGTTTCAACGCTTGTGTCAATCTGAGACACATTGTCTGCAGTCTGGGAGACTGTAGTCTCAATAATACGGTCTACCTGTGTAAGAAGCTTTGCGATATCATCCGCAGAGGATGCTGCGCTTTCGGCCAGGTTCTTGATTTCAGATGCAACAACGGAGAAACCTTTTCCGCTTTCTCCGGCACGGGCTGCTTCAATGGATGCATTTAAGGCAAGCAGGTTGGTGCGGGAAGCAATTTCCTGAATCAGGCCTACGATCTTATTGATCTCACCGGTGAGGGTTTCCGCTGTTTTTACGGTCAGGGACAGATCAGCCATCGAAGACTTGATATCTAAAATCTTAGCGGATAGGATATTCATCTCTTTTGCACCGTCTTCTGTTGTAGAAACGGCATGATCAAGGGAATCTTTCGCATTATTTCCTTTCTCTACAATGTAGGAAACAGAATTATTAACGTCAGAGGACATTTCCGCAACGGAATTTACGGAGGATACCATCTGATCCATCATATCAGACATACTTTCAATAGAATGTGCATTATCAGTGGAACTTGCCTGAAGTTTTTCTACAACGGTCTGCGTGCTATAAGACTGTTCGGACAGTGTTTCAATGGCGTTCTTTGTTTCCGTTACTACGGACTGAATACTGTTAACACTGGTATTGATGGAATCCATCATCATGCCGATCTCGGTCTGATCGGTGTGATTCATGCGGTCGGAAAGATTGCCATCAGCTACCTGCCCCATAAAAGCATTAACTGCAAGAATTGGTTTTAGCAGGCGCTTTAGAAGAATATGAAGGCTTCCAAATAAAAGAGCAAGGCATGCAAGCATGGCAAGAAGGGAAACGTTCAGGATGGTGAAGGTGTCCTTATATAGAATGTTTTCCGGGATCAGGATGAGAAACGTCCAGTCAGCGTTATTAATATGCTGAACAGAAAGGGTGTACTGACGTCCATTTATAAAAACAGATTCTGTTGTATTGGAGGAACTATCTGCAAGGTCTGCAGCAGCCGGATAGGTATTGGTTAAAGTTTGATTGATGAGGGAATCATCATTGGATGCAATGATGATATTATCCGCATTCAGAAGAAGGCCAACTCCGCCTTCCCCGATATCCACATTGGAAATAATGGAAGAAATCTCGTCTAAGAAAAGATCTGCACCAAGCACACCACTATTGTCGGAAAGTGCGATAGAAAGCGAAACACAAAGCTTCTTTGTGGCGGTATCAATATAGGTATTGGTAAATTGAATATCCTTATTGTTTATGGCAAGCTGATACCATTCTGTATTGGAAGGATCGAAGTCGGAAGGAACGGAAAGGGCACCTGGATAATAGATAGAAGTACCATTATTATAAGTAAGATAGAATCCGTAAGGAATCGTAGCAAACTGTGATTTGATCTTTCCTAAGTATGTATTTCTTTCATCAGGATCTTTTTCAGAATCTAAATACGCTTTTGTCACCTTTACAGAATCCATATTGGCATCAATCCAGTTTGTGATGGATGTCTGAATCTGTAGGCTGGTACTGTCAAGCCATTTGTTTGTGCTGCTTCGAATGAGATTAATAGACATAACGAATGTTAGCATAAGACCTGCAAATATAATGGCGGAGCACATAAGCCCAATCTGCAGGGTGATTTTTGTTTTTAAACTTCTTTTCTTTGCCGTACTTTGTTTGGACTGCCTTTTTAAGAACCGAATTCCCTGGTCTGGCAGTGTTTCATTTCTTTTCATTAGCGTTCTCCTATCAGTAAAATTGCATGTAAAGTATAGCAAGGATAAGAAAAAATTTCAATTAAAATGTAGGAATAGTAAAAGATATATAAAAAATAGAAATAATAGATAACAAAAGGAAATGGTGGAACACTCCATTTATCATAGCCAAAAGAGTGATAACGTGTTAAAATAAACAAAAAATAAGGAAGTAAAAGATGCGTTTAGATAAATTTTTAGCGGAATCGGGCATAGCAGGAAGAAGAAAAGTGCGTGCGCTGATTCAGAGTGGAAAAGTTACGGTCAACCAGGTCATCGTTACAGAGCCGGCTATGATGATTCGTAAGGAAGACGTAGTTGAGTACGAAGGAGAACGTATTACCTATCAGGAAAAGCGTTATTATATGTTTCATAAGCCTTCGGGCTGCGTGACGGCAAGAAGTGATGAAGTCCATAAGACAGTAATGGATTATTTTCGGGAAGAACCGAAGGGAATATTTCCGGTTGGAAGGCTCGATAAGGATACGGAAGGATTACTGTTTCTGACGAATGATGGAGAGTTTGATTATGCAATGATGAATCCTACGAAGCATGTAGAAAAACGATATTTTTTCTGGGCGCTCGGACAAATGGATGAAGAAACGAGAAAGCAGATTGAGACAGGTGTAGAAATCGGGGATGGCGATCTGTTTACAAAACCGGCAAAGCTAGAGATCACGGAAAGCGGCGATCTGGCTATGTATCAGGAAAAACTAAAGGGATTGACACTTCGCCCGTATAATCAGGGGGCTTATAACCGAAAGCTGATCGGAGGGTATCTCACCATATGCGAGGGAAAGAAACATCAGGTAAAGAGGATGCTAAAAGCACATGGCTGCTATGTATTATACCTAAAACGGGTTGCCATCGGAGATATTGAATTAGATCCACAGCTAAACAAGGGAGAGCACCGGGAACTGACAGCCAAAGAAATAGATATATTGATGAATAGGAATGAGAAGCAGGATTAAGCTATAACCATAAAAAGAAAAACAGAAATTATTCTCAGGCAGAAAATATGCAGATAAAAGAGGCTGTTTACTGCTAGCAGTGAGAGGCCTGGCAAAACAGAAAAAGGCAAGAAAAAGAACAAGCATCCATTGTTAAAAAACAGAAAACAGGACAGGCTGATCAAGGAAGAATGAAATCACTTCCCAGGCAGACTGTCCTGTTTTAAAATAATTAAGTTTATAAGTTTTTACAGATCATATCTTTTGTCAGTGCAAAGAACTCTCGGATATAATATCCAGGTGTTGTAACAAGGAATTCTTTTGCAGAGCATGGAGTGATATCCGTAAATCCCTGATGGGCCGCAATTTTTAGGGCACGGTACATATGAAAGTCGCTTGTGACTAACACGACGGAACAATTCGGATCACCAATGATTGCTTTGCTGAATGAAAGATTCTGTACGGTATTGGTGGACTGATTTTCTAAAAGAATACGGGATGGATCAATTCCTCGTTTCGTAAGACCATTTGCAATACATTCTGCTTCCGAGATATTCTCCCCTTCGCCCTGTCCGCCGGAGCAGATGGCAATGGAATCAGGGTTGGCAGCAAGATATTTATAAGCTGCTTCAATTCGCATATTCAAGGTCTTGGATGGCTTATCTCCCCGTACCTGAGCGCCAAGGATAATGACATAATCGGCATTGGTATCCGGAGACTTCATGGAAGAGGTGATAATAACGGATTCCACAGCAAGGAAAACAATCAGGCATGTCCAGATGACGCCGGTGAGGATCTTAGCCGGAAGAAGCGATGTACTGGATGCATGCCGTATTACATAGTGCAGATAAGCCGATACCAAAAAGCAGCCTGCGGCTGTAGCCGGCCAGAACCATAAGAAGGATGTCTTTCTGCCGGATACGATCAGAACAAAAATCAGATATAGAAGCGAGACTGCTCCTGTTATTCGTAAGAAATGCATGGTAAATTTCATAGGACACCTCGGTCGTTTATTTCTAGCAAATAGCGTAACATAAGATGTCCGCACCGGCAAGATGGTGCGGACAAAATTAAGGAACTCTTAATGAATCCAGTGGTGAATTGGTTACTTTCGTAAAAATAGTTCGGTGGACATATAAGACAGAAGAAAATCAGCGGTCTAAAAAAACATTTGGAGATTCCGGTTCCGAAATAAAACGAGGGGAACCCATCCGGGATGCAGCAGAGATTGCATCTGTCTGATTTCCATAGGAAGTCGCTTTTACATTAGAACGATAGGAAGAGGTGCGTACCGATTCTGACCCCAGAATAACTGGACCAGGACCGAATGGCGGACGAATCGGAGTCGGGTAATAAGGGGGCCGTCTGTCAAGCGGGGAGTATGGTGATGGTGGGAATCCATTGCCTGTAGAAGGTCCGCCATACGGAGGCGGAGGCGGAAGCGGCCTTGGCGGTCTTGGGGCCGGAGGAATTGGATCCGGTGGCAGGAATATATATTTGGTACGACATTTTGGACAATTATCATTGTTCGGGTTTGGGTACATAGTATGCTCCTTTATGTTTGCTCTCTAGTACATAGTATTAAGCAATGCAAAACTTGTGACAGAATAAAACCTGCTGTTAAAACTTCTTTTCAACTGTTTTTACTTGTGTTAGAATACTCATAAGTGGCAGAATATATAAAAATATGTATTAAAATGGAGGATAAAGTAATGCAGCTGGATTTGGATCAAAGGGAACAGCTTGCAAGGATTGGCCACGCGTTATCAACCGAGACGAGAATTCAGATTCTTCAGTTATTATGTTATTCCAAACTGAATATAAATGAGATAGCAAAACGTCTTGCCATCCCACCATCCACCGTTGCACTTCATGTGAAGGTGTTAGAGGACGCGGGCCTGATTCATACCACATTAAAAGCAGCAGCACATGGTGCAATGAAGCTTTGCAGCATTGCTTCTGAGGAAATTACAATTTCGCTTGCATCGAGTACATATCAAGAAGAACAAAAAGAAGAAATCCAGATGCCAATCGGAAGCTATACCGATTATAAAGTCACCCCGACCTGCGGCCTGGTCAGCGAGAAAGGGGCGATTGGCATGGAGGATGAGCCGCGATGTTTTTATGATCCTGGACGGACCCAGGCAAAGCTGTTATGGCTTGGGGATGGTTATGTAGAATACCGTTTTCCAAATTCCTTTCTGCTTGGGACAAAAGCAAAGCAGTTGGAGATTTCCATGGAAGTCTGTTCGGAAGATCATGAATATAATATGAAGTGTCCAAGTGATCTGACGGTCTGGGTAAATGGGAAAGAAGTTGGGACATTTGCCTGTCCTTCTGACTTTGGAGGAAGAAGGGGAAAATTAAATCCGTCTTGGTGGCCGGATAAGAATACACAGTACGGTGTCTTAAAGAGCTGGATCATCAATGGCAAAGGCACTTATGTCGATGAGAAAAAGGCTACCAGTCATAAAATTGAGGAATTTGAACTGGAAAAGAAGGATTACATCCTTGTACGGATCGGCATTAAAGAGGATGCGAAGCACAAAGGGGGAATGAACCTGTTTGGGGATGCATTTGGAGACTACCGGCAGGACATTAAGATGATCGTTTATTATGGGTGACCGCCCGGTAACAGGGAAATTATATAGGGAGGTCGCTCTTTGGCACATTAATACAGAAAGTGCCGATTGATTAAAAGAGCAGAAGGAGAGACAGAATGGAACGTTTTATGGTACCAGAAGGATATGAATCCAAGATCAGTGTGAAAGAAACACAAAGTGCGATTAAACAGATTAAAGACCATTTTGAACGGCAGTTAGCGAAGCAGCTGAACCTGACACGAGTTTCAGCACCGTTGTTTGTACGTCCGGAGACAGGCCTGAATGACAATTTGAATGGAGTAGAGCGCCCGGTATCCTTTGAAGTAAAGGAACTGGGGGGCAGTCAGGTAGAAATCGTGCATTCCCTTGCAAAATGGAAACGCCTGGCGCTTCAGAAGTATGGGTTCTCCTATGGAGAAGGGCTTTATACGGATATGAGTGCCATTCGCCGGGATGAAGATACCGATAACATCCATTCTATCTATGTCGATCAGTGGGACTGGGAAAAAATCATCTTAAAAGATGAAAGAAACGTAGAAACGCTTAAAAATGTAGTAAGACGGGTGTATCAGGCACTAAAAGAGACGGAACATTACATAGCGGATATTTACGAATATATCGGGGAGATTCTTCCGGATGAGATCACATTTGTGACAACTGACGAGCTTGCCGTGATGTATCCAAACGATACGCCAAAGGAGAGAGAGAACAAGATCGCACGTCTTAAAAAAGCGGTATTCATTATGCAGATCGGCGGAACCATGGTAAATGGAGAACGTCACGACGGAAGAGCTCCGGACTACGATGACTGGAAGTTAAACGGGGATATTATTGTTTACTATCCGCTACTTGATATCGGCTTAGAGTTATCCAGCATGGGAATCCGTGTGGATGAGGACTCTTTAAAGACGCAGCTAAAAGAGGCAGGCTGCATGGAGCGGGCAGAGCTCCCATTTCAGAAATCCATCTTAAAAAGAGAGCTTCCGTATACGGTAGGTGGAGGAATCGGCCAGTCCAGAATCTGTATGTTCTTCTTAAGGAAAGCGCATATCGGCGAAGTGCAGTCTTCCATATGGCCAAAGGACGTGTTAGAGGAAGCAGAAGAAAAAGGAATTGAGATATTATAAAAATATAATAAGCTTATAGCAGGCTAGACGATGCCGTCTGAAAACAGGAAAGTCCATAGCGATATGGAGCAGATCCTCGTTTTTGGACGGCATTTTTTACTGTTTCAAAGCCAAAAATCGGAGAGTGGTAATGCAAAGAACGAGTGGTTAAGTTGTGAATTTGTACAAAAAGAAAAAAAAAGTATGTGGAAATATTTTTTATTAAACTACTTTACAAAAACATATAATGATATTATGATAAGAATATCTAAAAATTCTAACATAATTCTTACATTCTATAAGATAAGTCAACAAAAGAATCCAAATTATCCAACAATTCTGGGGAGAATAATAATTTAATAAGGGTGGTGGTTTGAAGCGTGAAGATCGCATTCTGGAGCAACGAGCAGGAAAGCGGAGTGACAAGCAACTTAACGGCTGTAAGCATTGCCAGTGTGCTTGCATTTCCGTATCGTATTCTAATGATGGAGAATCACACAAATGAGAATGGTATCGCAAAATATCTTTTCCAGTGCTCACGGTCGAGCATTATGAAAGAACAGACGGTGTACTATTTAGGGCATGGGGCAACGGACTGTCTGGTTGAGAAGATGTCGGTGCAGACAAACCGGCGAAGGACGGATTTTCAGACAATTGAAGTAATTGAGGACTGTTTGTTTTATGTCCCCCAAAAGGCGATCAATGAAGATTTATTTGAGTATGAGTTTCACTGCAATCTGTTAAAAAGGTTGAAGCAGTTTGATACATTTGCAAATGTTACAATGATTGACACCAGGTCAAGGCATAATTTAAGTTCTAAAATCATTTTAGAGGAAGCGGATTTAGTTGTTGTGAATTTACAGCAGAATACATCGGCCATCGATGAATTTTTCTTAGAATTTTCCTCAATCTTACATAAATGCGTATTTTTAATCAGTTCCTTTCATCCGAAGAACAGGTTAGAGAAGTTAAGAATTTCCAGGCACTTTCCAGGAGGAGGAGAAAATCTTGCATTTATTCCTTATAATCTAGATTATCAAGTAGCCCTTTTCGAAGGACGAGCCATTCAGTTTATCTCCAGTAATTATATGTGTACAAGAGGGGAACCAAACTATCTTTTTATAAAAGAATTAAAAAGTGCAGCCTTTATGATCATGGAGAAGGCAAAGCAGAATTATTCTAAAAAGACGAAACAGATCGTGGGAGAACTTTTATGAAAAGATGGAGGATAAGGAGAACCACCAAAAAACATATTCTGCAGATTATCGGAGTGACCATATTATGTTTAGCAGTACTGTTTGGAGGATATTATCTCATCATCCACAAGATGAAGACTGACTTTGAAGTAGAAAAGCAGGAACTGTTAGCAGAAAGGGATGCGAATAAGCGATATGTCTACATAGCAAAGGATGCAATCCGTGCAGGCACTATTATTACAGAAGAATACTTTGAAGAGGTTTATGCCTATGCGGGAATGGAAAATGAGTATTATATAAGTGATGATGATATGGGAAAAGTGCTTTTGCTTGATATCCCACAGGGTACCCAGGTTCTAAAAAGCATGGTATCCGAGCAGTTAGAAGCAAAGGGTATGCGAGAGGTGGAATCCGATGTGATCGGGCTTAATAATAATTTGGTGGATGGGGATTATGTGGATATCCGGCTTGCCCTTCCGAACGGGGAAGATTATATTGTTTTGGCAAAAAAATCGGTTCATGATCTGAAACGAGACGAGAGCACCGAACAGTTGAATGGAGTGTGTTATCTGTGGCTCAATGAGGAGGAGATTTTATATCTATCGGCTTCCATTGTGGATGCCTATCTATATCAGGGGGCGATTTTATATACAACCAGATATATTGAACCATCCATTCAGGAAGCATCTCTTGTGACGTATGTACCGAGCCTGGCATCCATTGAATTAATAAGTCAGGATGAGAATATTCTTACGAAGGCAAAATCAGAGGTGAAGGAGAATTTAAGAAAGTCTCTTGAAAACCGTCTTGCGGAGTATTTGAATAAGAATGTATCGGAGATTGTCTGGTCGGTAGACAGCAGTCGATTGGAGGAAGAAGCACAAAGTGATAAGGAAAATAGGCAGCAGGAACAAGAGGCGATACCAAAACAGGAGATAAACAAGGGGAATAATGGTGAAAATGGAATAAGTACGGAAGAAGCAGGTTCAGAAGAGGATGCTTTAAAACAGGGGGAAGAGACTCTCGCGCTTGGAGGCGTAGAAGAGATCGAAAGGGAAGAGAAAGAAACAGAGTACTTTATCAATCATGAATAATAGCGATCGGATAAATGGGAGGTATTATAATGGAGGGGAATGAAAAAGGGAATTTTCAGAAAACAGAAGGCTTTGTTGTGGGGTTTGTTGGATCAGAGAAATACGATATTATCTTGTATTTATCCAGAATTTTATATCATTTAGGAAGCAGGGTGCTGGTTATTGATCTGAATGAGAATAAGGCAGTCTCATCCTGTATTCCGTACGGAGGAAAGAACAGACTGGGCGAGCGCGATGGAAAGGAGGAAATATTAGAAGATTATATTGATTACAGGGGCGTGCATTATTTTCAGGAAAAGGTCACGGAATCGGATGACAGGGTGGAAATGGAGCGGTACCTTACATTTGCACGAAGGTATTATGATGTGATTTTAATGGATATGGGATTTGGATATGCAACAGGAATGGAGCGGACATGTGACAAGCTGTTTTTTACTACGGATCAGCAGAAACATAATCTGGAGAGAATCGCAAAGATTGATAAAGTGCCACAGGCAGAAAGCTATATGATTCTTAAGGATATCTGTTCCACGAAGATTACGTCAAAAGTCATCAGGCAGGAGTTTCATCTGGATATTGAGGAAGGCAGGATTTTTCGTATCTATCAGGATGAAGAGGATATGAGGAATAAAATTCATTGTCAGTACAATGCTGCAATCAGTTTCTCTAAAATATCCGGCGCATTTATGGAAACTTTGCTGGAGATTACGGCTATTTTATATCCGGAGTCTAGCAGAAAGGAAATATCGCTGGCTTATGCTAAGGCGAAGAAAGGAGCGTAGAGATGAAGATTATATTTTGGAGTAATGTCCACGGACAGGCAGGAACGACTTCTAATTTATTAGCCATTGCAATGATGAATGATATTCTTTATTCCAACAGAAGCATTCTTCTGCAGACACAGTTTCGTTTAAACCAGTTAGAAATTCCGTTATTAAATCAGGAAGAGCGGGAGTACATAAAACAGTATGATATTGGTTTGGATACCTTAATCAAAGGAATCAGGGCAGGTATTAATACGAGGGAGATGTTAAAGAACTGCTGCATTTCTTTGACAAAGAACTGCACTGATTTTTTGCCGGGTACAAATTATCGAAGCCGGGAAGTATTTGAGGGGGAGATGCGAAAAGCATACCATGATATTTTAGAGCTTGCGGAAGAGTGCTATGACTATGTTTTTGTAGATTCCAATGCGGGAACAGAATGTTTTACAAAACAAGTATGGCAGGAAGCGGATCTACTGATTGTAAGTCTGAGTCAGAATAAACGTGTGCTGGATGATTTGTTCGCAAATCATAAATTCGATTTGGAAAAGACGCTGTTCGTGATCGGAAACTATGATCCGAAATCACAGTATAATCTTCATAATCTGACCCGTATGTATAAGCCGTTAAGAAAAGACAATACGATGATAGTTCCTTATAATACAGAGTTTCGGGATGCTGCTTCGGAATCCGATATTGTACAGTTTATGTATCGCAATATGCTCTGTGAAAAGGGAGAAGAAAATTATACCTTTATTAATGAAGTTCGAAATGCAACCAGGTGCATTATGGAGGCTGCAGGCAGAAAGGCAGAGAAACTCGAGCAGGAACGGATGTTTAAGCCTGCTATCGGAGGTGTCAGCATAAGTGCTTATTAATTATATTGCCCTTCTGATTCTGATCTGTGCATTCCTTCTGATTTTATATCTTTTATTTCGTGAGAATCGGCTTCAGGCAAAAAAAATAAAGAATGAAGAAATTTATACGATGGAAGCCATGATTACGGCGCTTAAGTCTCATTTTAGTGAGATTCTGAACGGAAAGGGAAAAACGAAAAAGCTTAGGAGAGAAGAGGCGGAGAAAGTAGAGCAGATTCGAAAGGAACTGCGACGGGCAATGAACTTCTGCAGTTATGGTGATCTGCGATCCAAGGCTTATGTAAAGGAATATATCAAGGACTGGCTGATCAATTGTTATGGAGTGAGTGAGATAACCATCGATCAGGTGCTTCCGTTTAAAGACACCAGAAAGCTTATGGTGGAAGATAAGTTTCTGCTGCTTTTGTTTCATTATGAAAAGCAATATCAGCAGAATGCATTTCGAAAGATATTAGAGAATCATAATCTGACACCGGAATATCTAGGGACAAAGGATCTGACGGCTCCATACACGATAACGGCAGAGGATATTGAGCGAATCTATCAGAAGGAACACATCAGGCTGAGTTTTCTGGATAAATTGGATGTGGTAGTGCAAAAGATTTATCAGGAATACAAAGGCCACGGTGTGATTGATGAACTGAGGGATTGTCATATCGACGGTATCTCAGGAGGCGTATCCGGAAGCCTGAGCCCTTCTATATCAAAGGATGACAGTCTGTTGCGAAGCATCTGGGTATTTTATCGGGGATTAATGATTCATCTGGACTTTTTGGCATTTTCCTCTGAACGGGAACTGCAGAGGATATGCCGGAATATTTACCGGTATGGGCAGCCGGGGCAGCTGTCGGCGGTAAAAGGTTATATTGTAAATGAAATGATGGACGGCTCCCGTGTAGTGGTGGCAAGGCCGCCTTTTGCGGAAAGCTGGACATTCTTCGTAAGAAAGTTTGATTACCGTGGTGTTATGATGCTTCAAGAACTGCTGACAGATGAGGGAAGCGAGAAAATCATAACCCTTTTAAAGCTTCTGATTCATGGAGAGCAGATTATGGGCATAACCGGTGAACAGGGTTCTGGAAAGACAACCCTGTTAAAATCGTTAATTCAGTTTATATCACCAACGTATACGTTACGTGTACAGGAACTGGTCTTTGAGCTTCATTTGCGGGAAATCTACCCGGACCGGAATATCGTAAGCTTTCGGGAAACTGAATTTATACCCGGAAGAGATGGGTTGGACCTGCAAAAGAAGACAGACGGTACGGTGAATATTATTGGGGAGGTGGCAAGTGCCCCGGTAGCAAGCTGGCTTGTGATGATTTCACAGGTAGCAAGCAAGTTCACCCTTTTTACCCATCATGCGAAAACAACCAAAAGTCTTATTATGGCGCTTCGGAATGATTTGATGATAACAGGTGCATTTCAGAATGAGCATGCCGCTGAGGAGCAGGTAAAGCTGTCCATACGATTTGATGTGCATGCGACGAAGAATGCAAGTGGACACCGTTATGTGGAACGCATCACGGAGATTGTTCCGACAGGGAGTGACTCCATCGTAACACGGGATATTTTACGACTGATAAATGGACGATATGAGATTGTGAATCCAATCAGTGAGGAGACACAAAAGGAGATGAAGGCGCATCTTACGAAAGAGGATATAAAAGAGCTGGAATTACTCTTTGCAAAGGAAGAAGGTGAGATGACCTCATGAGAATTGAATATAAGGATTTGAAACGAGGTACTATTTGCATCATTACCTATCTGCTTTTAATCTTTTTTCTGACAATTTCGGGCATTTCATTCTCTCTTTATTATGCAGCGGCAGCAGGAGTTGGATTGTTTATCTTTTTTATGGAGGCAGAATGGAAGGAGAAAAGCCGATTTACGGAGGAAGAGCTTGTTCAATTGGAATGGCTCTTATCGGAAGTACGGCACCGGTATTATGTGCACGGAATGGTGGATGAAGCAATTCGGGAGGCAATCGACCACTGTCCCTATGAACATATCAGAAGAGAAGCGGAGAAGATATATGAGGTATTAGTAGCGACGGATACAAAAACGGCCAAAGCAGTTTATCAGGAGAAACAAAGCAACCGTTTTTATAATATGTTTTTGACACTGAGCCTGATGCTAAGTGAATTTGGAGATCAGCGAATTGATGGCGAGTCGCTTTATCTGGGGAATATCAAAAATCTTCGAAATGAGATTCATATTGAGATACAGTCGAAACGAGCAACAAGGCATCGTTTCACAGGACTTACGTTTCTGATTCTAATGCCGATGTTTTCAGTGAAACTGATTGAAGGCTGGGGAATCTCGAATTTGCCGGAACTAGAAGAGTTTTATAAAAGTAATTATGGATCTATTTTTTATGTCATATTATTTTCTATTACTATTTTTCTTTATTATCTTTTTTATATCCTAAAAACTCCCTTTACCTTGGAAATGAAAGAACATATGTTGTTAGAACGCATGTTGAAAATCCGTCTTTTTCGTAAAATGGCTACGAACTATAGGGAGCGCTTTTACTACCAGACAAGGAAGACCGAGAAGCTTCTAAGAGCGGTAGGGGAGACCATGAGTTCAGATATGTTTTTATTAAAACGAATTCTGTGCAGCGCAGGTGCATTTCTGTCATGCTTAATCTATTCATTTTATCTGACCAAAGAGAACTATTTAGCGATTTCCCTTCTGGTAGTAATCATGGTGTCAGCAGTAGCTTCCTATGTTCCATACTGGATTTTAATCTACCGGGCAAAGGTGATGCAGATGTGCATGGAAGATGAGGTACTGCAGTACCATTCCATTCTTTTGATGCTTATGTATATGGAACAGGTATCCACGTTTGAATTATTGGAGGTGATGGAAGAGTTTTCAGTCATCTTTAAATCTTCTCTCCGTGAATGTATTTACGAGTATGAAAGCGGACAGATGGAGGCGCTGGAGCATTTAAAGGAAAAGGAAAGCTGCGTGCCATTTCAGAAGCTGGTGGATAATCTGACGATGTGCGATCAGATCGGAGTAATCAAGGCGTTAGATGAGATCGCGCTGGAACGGAATTTTTATAGAGAAAAGAGAAAGCAACAGAATGAATATAATCTGGAGAAGAAAGGGGTGATCTGCAATTTTCTTTCCTTTATCCCTCTGTTTTTAACGATCGGGGTATATCTGATTATTCCATTTGTAACGGTAAGCATATCAAAACTGATGGAGATTTCAAAGGGAATCAATGGATAAAGGCAAAAAGAAGAAAAGGGGGTGAGGACACATGGAGAATGCATTAAAAGGGCTTTTGATAGCTGCAGGAATCATCCTTACCTGTACCATAGTAGGAATTGGTTTTTATGTGGCGAGGGAAGCGAATGCAACAGCGGCCGTATCGGCTGATAAGATCAGCGAGGTAAGAAAGAATATTACGGACAGTTCCCTTATGAAATATGATGGAATTAAGGTCACAGGGAGTGATGTCATTAATTTGGCAAAGAAGCTTCTGCGAAAATATGATTCTATGGAAGCAGCTCCGGTAACCGTGTCAGTAAAAACGAGTAAAGTGGATGAGGTATATCAAAACAAGCAGTATCTAAATGAACTGACGGATTTTACAAAGAACAGATATATCAATCCGTCTGGAATCTTTTTAGGGGAAGTGCAGTGGGACGAGAATGATGTGCTGATAAGCATACGTTTTGTAGAACAGTAGGAAGCAGAATAGGAGGATGGAAAAATGGATAATTCATTAAAAGGACTGATTCTTTCGGCAGGTGTTGTGATCACGTGTATTGTAGTTGGGCTTGGTTTTTATATTTCAAGAGAGGCAAAAAATACAAGCAATAATGGTATTTCACAGATTACAGCGATTAACAGTGAGTTTATGGACGTGGATAAAACGATGTATGATGGAACAAAAGTTTCCGGACGCGAAGTTGCCAAGGTAATTGAAAAATATGCCTCCGAGTTAACGAATGAAACAATCAGCATTATTGTGTATACTGGAAAAAAGCCGGAATCAGCCGGTTCCGGGGTCCTGTTTAATAAGTTGAATACAACTGTAACAACGGATGTGACATCAGAAAACTACATCAATCCGGATGCTAGCTTTTTAGGTGCATTTATTACTGATGACAATGGAGTTGTGACTAAGCTTACATTCACGCAGCAGTAAGAGCATGGATACGATTCTGTCACAGGTATTTCATGCGATCAGTGCAGTAATGTTTTGCATGGCGATTACGATCTTATTTACTGCAGTTGATATCAGTTCCGATATTTTCACAAAAGCATTAAAACTCAATCAAAAGGAAGGAGTGGAGGAGTATGTGCCGGCTGAAAGGAACTCTTCAGCTGTTTCCTTTGCAGAATTATGGATGATAGTAAGTACAGAGCTGGAATATGATGTTGAGATTAATGGAACTTATATTTTAAAGGAAGGTTATTATGGGCTGGAGAGTCTCGAGCTTGAACTGCCTAGAGGCTCTTATCGCAAACAGTATGTATATGATGACAGTGGAAATATCCTGTTTGTTCGATATACGGCAGAACATTAGTGAAAGCAGCAGGAGAAATCTATGAATACATTTGGAAGGAGTATTACCATCATTTTAGCATGCATCCTGCTGTTTTTGTTTCCTGTCCAGTATGATGCGGAATTGACTGGGACGATAGCGGATGCTGTAGTGGAAAATGGGGTCTATGAGCTGACCGACAAAGTGATAAGAAACAAAGCGTTTACGAAAATGGATTATGAAATGTTTATGAATGAATTTGACATGGCAGATGCCGGCTTCCATCTTGAGTTCGAAGTGGCGAAGAGCTACAGTGATGGAGAGCAGGATTATATGTTCTCTGAGTTCTATGATGAGCTTGGCGCTTATTTTACAATAGAGGAAGAGCTTACTCTTGAGCGGGGAGATTATATTACAATTTATCTGATCAAGGATATGGAGTCGGATCTTTTAAAGCTTCAGGAACTATTTTTTCATAAAGGGATCCGAAAGGAGCAGATTGTTTATGGAGGCAGAATCTCATGAGTGATATGCAAGGAAAGGTAGTGGATTTAATTATTGGTGTGCTGATTATGTTTATCGCCCCGGTGCTTTATTTTAATAAGACGGCACAAAGCGGAGAAGAACTGATGATCAGGCAGTATACCACAGCATTTGTAGAAAATGTATGCACCCACGGATATCTTTCCAGAACGATGTATGAGGATTATGTCCGCCAGCTTTCGGAACAGGATGTTATTCTTACAGTGGAGATGGAGCATTCTGAGCGAATTTTTGAGCCTGTCTATGCAAGAAATCCTGGTGATGAGGGAGCGTTTTTCTTTTCGGGAAATGTAAGAGAGTACGAGAAGGTAACATATACAGATGAGATAATAGGAAGGATCAGTGAGCAAAAAGGAAGATATGAGATGGGAGCAGAGGACAGTTTTAAAGTAGTAATCCATTTAAACGAAGCAGAAGGAAGTAAAGTGGTGGCTGCCTACACCGGAAGAATCAGAGATATCCAGGTAGAATAGGGGGAAACATGAATTTTTCTAGAATCTCAATTTTATTTGTTATTATCTTTTTGTCGGTAACTGTGATTCAGGATATTGAGATAAGCAGGGATAAGGTCAGAGTAGAGGAGACACAGCGGTTAAACAGGTGCTTTAATCAGGCGGTGGATGAGGCAGCAGATATGCTTGTAAAAGCGGATCCCGGACAACTGATCTTACAGAAGGAAAAAGCGATCGATGTATTTTTTCATACCTTATCTGCATCATTAGGAATCCTTTCAGATGCTGCTGCACAACAGGAACTGTTTTCTTACTTCCCTATTATTTCGGTTGTAACAGACCAAGGTGTCTATCTATACTTTCGAGAGATTTTTAAGAGGGATGAAAAGAGTCAGATCAGCCAGATGCAGTGGAGCGAATGCATTCCCTATACATATGAGGATTCGGATTTTATTTATCAATTTACAATGGGAAATACAGTACGGATTTATGATAAGAATAAACTGTTAGGAGAGCCGGATGATGAAGTGATGATGTATGAGATTGACTACCGGGAAGCGGTAGAGAAGGAAGCGTTTCAGAATTATTATCACAGTCATCCGGAGTGTATGTTATTTCATGAAAACGAATATCAAAGCATTCGGCAGGAAACGATTGCAGATCGGATTGAAACGCTTTTTTCTTCCTATGTGACGGAGCATAACCTGATGGCAGCTAATTTTGGCATTGCTTATGAATTCTCATTTCCACGTGTGGATCAGTCAGAGTGGATGCGGGCGGTGGACAGTCCAAGCTTGTTTATTCTTTTTCAAGGATATCCAGTATCCTATGGATTAGGGGAAACGTACTCCGATTTTTCATTTTCTGCTGCTTCGATTAATAAAAAAGCGCTCTATTATGTGGAACAGAAGGAGTGGTATTTCCTTTATCATAGGGAAGGCTGCCCTTCGCTTACTGAGACAGAGGAGCTGCTGGTTTTTTATAATGTGGAGGAATGTGCCAGGTATGGAGCATACGCGTGTGCAGAATGTTTCCCGGATACAGGAGCTAAAATGCCAGTGAAATAAAGGTCTTAAAAAATGAAAGAGTGATAAAAAGCCATTCAATTCTATGCTTTAAGCGGTAAGATCGAGGCTTAAAGGGTAGAATCAAATGGCTTTTTTATTTATTATGATGCTATGAGCTTAAATAAAATTTGATAATAAAATACAACACCAAATATTGGCTAGATACTAGTAAAACACCAGTTAAATTCTAGCGGTGTGTCCCCATATAGAACAGTGCCACTGTCCCAGGACCGGAATGTGCGCCTACGGTCGGGCTTACATAGTTGATTAAGAAGTTTGTGATGCCAAAACGCTTGGTTACTAAATCTTTTACAAATTCGGCATCTTCCAAGCAGTCGCCGTGACTAATGAATACGATATCATTTTTAAAGTCGCCTATCTTTTCTTCCATATGATCCACAAGGGCGATGAGGGATTTCTTACGTCCTCTTACATTCTCTACCGGCATCAGGCGTCCTTCATCATCTACATGAAGGACAGGCTTTACGTTGATCAACGTGCCGATGATGGCGGTTGCTTTGGATACACGACCGCCACGGTGGAGATTGAACAGATCATCCACTGTGAACTCATGACAGAAGTAAGGACGGTTTTCCTGAAGCCAGTCAATAATTTCATCCATAGATTTGCCGGCTTCCTTCATCATAATGGCTTTATGAACAAAGAGTCCCTGCCCGAGGGAAGCGCATAGAGAATCAATCACTACGATGCGGGCACCTGGATTCTCCTCGCAGATTTCTCTTGCAGCCACAGCAGCAGTATTGTAGCTGGAACTTAAAGCAGAAGAGAAGCTAAGATGCAGGACATCAAAACCATCGTCTACGGCCTTTTGAAATGCTTTCTGTACAAAGTCCGGATTGGATGCCATTGTATTCGGCATCTCACCCTTTCTCATACGCGCATAAAATTCGGAAGGAGACAGTTTCTTTTCCTCGCCATAAACTTCATCAGAACCAAAGGCATAATAAAGTGGATGTATTGTTAAGTTATGTGCATTGATATAGTCGTCTGGTAAATCGGCTGTTGAATCAGTCGATATAATAAATTCTCGCATAGCTTTCACTCCTAAATGTAAAATGGTTTTTGGATTTGTAATACCAGTGGATCTGCAATATACATGAGTTTATAAGGCCTGCATCCATACTATAGGGCTGATAAGATAAGTCAGATGGAAATAAGTATAATCCATTTATGGAAAATTATAAGTGCACATGGAGGGTGCAGGTATGTATTTTGTAAACATATCATGTGGTAATAAAAACCATATTTATATTATAGCATGCGAGAGGGATTCTTCAAGTAATAATAGACGATTAGCTAAGAAGTACCTGGCGGATGGAAGCGCAGATCTCTTCCGGGGTGCTGGTATCGCTATGTACGGTAAGGTCATAGGTGCCATCCAAAAACAAATGAGCTTTTCGTTCCAGCATGGCGCCTACCGGTGCGGGAAGATTGCCATGCATTCTGACAGCGAAACGGGATTTGATCGTTTCTAAGTCGGCAGTGAAGAGAACCTTCTTTGCACCTTCAGGAAGCATATTGACTTCCTCCATTTCGCTTATGACAAAGATAGTAAGCTCATTAGAAGAGACCGCTTCCTGTAACTGCTTTTCAAACAGACTTTTGGCTTGTGATGGGCTTTTGGCAAGTTTTAAATAGTCTTTTCCAGTATAGACTGCAGCATGACTGCTTTTTTGAAAGGTTTCGGCCGCCAGAGATTTCCCGGTGCAGCTACATCCGATGAATGCGAATAACATAATAGAGTCCTCCTGATTTATTAATAATTTTACTCGGAACACAGGAAAAGGATATTATTTCCTGACTGTATAATGATAGTCCTGATATCAAAATATGTCAATCTGATTTTATAAATATAAAAATAAATTTCAGGTCAGCTTAAAAATGAAAACGAATCTTAGTTTTTTATAGTAAGCTAAATTGAGGGCAATTATAAGAAAAATGCATACAAATACGCGAAAAATGCGAGGGGACAAGCTGTGATTTTTGCAATTAATCGAAAATTGTATTTAAATTCTGAAAATTATTCTCAAAAAATGCTTTCCTATTGAGAAAAATTATGGTATACTCATTAACAGCTATTGATATTTAGGAGGTTTCTACATATGAAACATATTAAAACTTTAAACACTAAGAATTTAAAAGATACAATGAAAAAGGGCGGATGCGGTGAATGCCAGACATCTTGTCAGTCTGCTTGCAAGACTTCTTGTACAGTAGGAAATCAGAGCTGCGAAAACAAATAGTTTTTAGCCTGATTTAGATTCAGTCAGATTAATTGAATCGGAATTTTTTCAAGTTAAGATTTTTAAAAGCAACGGGTAAGCAGCGTCTTTTAGTCGCTGCTTATTGCTTGTCCGGGACTGTCTGGTTTAATTTTGGCCAGGCTTGCTTGTCCCTATGAAAGGAGTTATAACATTGATTCATCAGTATAAAAATAACGGGTATAACATCGTTCTTGATGTAAACTCAGGTATGGTTCATGTAGTTGATGATTTAGCTTATGATATCATTGGCTTATTTGAAGAAAAGAACAAAGAAGAGATCAAGCAGGAAATGCTTGCGAAATACAGTCAGCCAGAGAATTTAGCTCTTTTACAGGATGATTCCGAAGAGGAAGAGTTAACCGTAGATGGTTTAGGCGCTGAAATTGATGCGGTTTATGACAGCATTGTGAAGATGAAAGAAGATGGCAATCTGTTTACAGAAGACATCTATGAAGAATATATTGACGGCTTTAAGAACCGTGAGACAGTAGTTAAGGCATTATGTTTACACATTGCGCATGATTGTAACCTTGCCTGCAGATACTGTTTCGCAGAGGAAGGCGAATATCACGGAAGACGTGCTTTAATGAGCTATGAAGTAGGTAAGCAGGCACTTGACTTCTTAATCGCAAACTCCGGAAACAGACGTAACCTTGAAGTTGACTTCTTTGGTGGGGAACCATTAATGAACTTCCAGGTTGTAAAAGACTTAGTAAAATACGGTAGAGAACAGGAAAAGATTCATAATAAGAACTTCCGTTTCACTTTAACAACAAACGGTGTTTTATTAAATGATGATATTATGGAGTTTGCAAACAAGGAAATGGCAAACGTTGTATTAAGTATCGACGGCCGTAAGGAAGTACATGATCATATGCGTCCATTCAGAAATGGTGCAGGAAGCTATGATATGATCGTTCCTAAATTCCAGAAGGTTGCAGAAAGTAGAAATCAGACAAATTACTATGTAAGAGGTACTTTTACACGTAATAACTTAGACTTTGCAGATGATGTAAAGCAGTTCGTAGATTTAGGCTTTAAGCAGATTTCGGTTGAACCGGTTGTTGCACAGCCGGAAGAAGATTATTCTATCCGTGAGGAAGATCTTCCAAAGATCATGGATGAATACGATCGTCTTGCAAGATATATCGTAGATTGCAGAAGAGAAGGAAAGTGGTTCAACTTCTTCCACTTCATGATGGATTTAAGCGGCGGCCCATGTGTGGCAAAACGTTTATCCGGATGTGGTTCAGGAACCGAATATTTAGCAGTTACACCTTGGGGTGACATTTATCCATGTCATCAGTTCGTAGGTGAGGAAGATTACCTGATGGGTAATGTATTTGAGGGCGTTAAGAGAACAGATCTTCGTGAAGAATTCAAATGTTCCAACGTGTATTCCAAACCGAAATGTAAAGACTGTTTCTCAAAATTCTACTGCAGCGGCGGTTGTGCAGCAAACTCATTTAAATTCCATGGCCAGATCAATGATGCATATGATATCGGCTGTGAAATGCAGAGAAAACGTGTTGAATGTGCAATCATGATTAAAGCAGCTGAAGCGGAAATGGCTGAGTAATCTTAATTCCCATGTCTTTTGGTTGTCCTTGTGATGCTCTCAAAAGCATGGGAATTTTTTAATTAACAGAAAAGTTTTGAAACTTTCCTGTTAGTTAAAACTCTCCGAGCAATGCGCACAGATCTTACACTTTCGTGTAAGCAAAGTGACATCGCTTTGAGAAAAGAGGATATTTGGAACCTAGAGTGGCGAAGCTACTTTGTTCTGAGAAAACAGGGTACATAAAATACTCTGTATCAAAATATAAAGGAGATTCTATATGAAAAACAAGGGTAAAGGTATCGTTTCATTTATTTGCTCCCTTCTTGTGATTGCGGCAGTCAGTGTCATTGCAATCGTAGGGATTGGTTCAAAGAAGTATGGCAGTGCATCCGATATCAAACTGGGACTTGATCTTGCTGGTGGTGTAAGCATCACATATGAAGCAGTGAAAGAAAACCCTACAGAGGAAGAAATGTCCGATACGCTGTACAAGATGCAGAAACGTGCGGAGGTTTACAGCACAGAGTCCAATGTATACTTAGAAGGAAGCAACCGTATTAATGTGGATATTCCTTCGGTTACAGATGCAAATGCAGTATTAGAAGAGCTAGGAAATGCAGGTGCTATCTATTTTATCGTTGGTAAGAATGAAGACGGCACAGCAAATATTGCGTATGATTCTACATCGAAAAGCGGCTACAAGTTAGCCCGTCCATTAGAAGAGATCATTGCAGATGGTGATGTGGTGATCGAAGGTTCTGATATTGCCGGCGCAGAACCAAAGGCTTATAACGATGGCATGAAGAACGAATACATCGTTTCTTTAACATTAAATGAGTCCGGCACAAAGAAGTTTGCCGCTGCTACCAAGAAAGCATATTCTTATTACAGTGCAACTTCTATTGATTTCCGTAACTTAATCGCAATCGTATACGATGGTAAGGTACAGTCAGCTCCTAGAGTACAGGCAGAGATCACAGGCGGGATTGCTTCCATTTCCGGACAGTCTACTTATACAGAAGCACAGCAGCTTGCTTCTACTATCCGTATCGGTGCGCTTCCTTTAGAATTAAAGGAAATCCGTTCTAATGTGGTTGGTGCCAGACTTGGTGAAGAAGCGATCAACACAAGCTTAATTGCCGGTGCAATCGGTTTTGCTTTAGTATTATTATTTATGATCGTTTATTACCGTATTCCAGGTTTAGCAGCAAGTATCGCGCTTACTCTTTATGTTGGTTTAATCGTAATTTGTTTAAATATATTTAATGTTACATTAACACTTCCTGGTGTTGCAGGTATTATCCTTTCCATCGGTATGGCGGTGGATGCCAACGTTATTATCTTCACTCGAATCCGTGAAGAATTAGCAACCGGTAAGACAGCACGTTCTGCAATTAAGCTTGGTTTCGACAAAGCGTTATCCGCAATCGTGGATGGTAACGTGACAACCTTAATCGCTGCAGCGGTTCTTTATTTCTTAGGTTCCGGTACGGTGAAAGGTTTTGCACAGACATTAGCAATTGGTATCATCCTTTCTATGATCACAGCATTATTTGTGACAAAGTTCATCTTAAAAGCATTATTTGATATGGGATGTGACTCCGAGAAGTTCTATGGCGTGCAGAAGGAAGTTAAGATATTTGACTTTGTGGGACATGCAAAGACTTTCTTTGCCATCTCAATTGTAGTGATCTTAGTTGGTATCGGTGCTTTATTTGTAAATAAGGCAAACATCGGCGACATTTTAAATTATGGCCTTGACTTTAAGGGCGGTGCTTCTACTCAGGTTACATTCCCTGAAGAGCTTCCAAGCACGATTAATGTGGATTTAGAGGCATTGGTTAGCAGCGCGACAGGCCTGACAGCTGAAATCTCCAGAATCAGCGGAGAAAATTCCGTTATCATTAAGACAAGCGTTTTAGATTTAGATCAGAAGAAAGCATTAGAAGATGCTTTAGTAGAGAAATATAATGTAGATACTGCACTGATCACAACAGAGAATATCAGTGGTACCGTAAGTTCTGAAATGAAGTCAGATGCAATTAAGGCAGTTGTGATCGCAACCATCTGTATGTTAATTTACATCTGGATCCGTTTCAAGAATTTCGAATTTGCATCCAGTGCAGTTATCGCTCTTGTACATGATGTTTTAGTTGTTCTTATGGTTTATGCAGTGGCTAGAATTTCTGTTGGTAATACATTTATCGCTTGTATGCTGACTATTGTTGGTTACTCAATTAATGCGACAATCGTTATTTTCGATCGCATCCGTGAGAATATGAAGGCGAAGTTAAGAAAGGATGCAATGAAGGATGTGGTGAATGCTAGTATCAGTCAGACCATTTCCAGAAGTATCAATACTTCTTTAACTACGTTTATTATGGTGTTTGTCCTTGCTATTTTAGGCGTTGACTCTATTAAGGAGTTTGCTTATCCTCTTATGGCAGGTATCATCGCCGGCGCTTACTCTTCCGTATGCATTACCAGCTGCCTCTGGTACATGCTCCAGAAACGCTTTGGCGGACAGGAGTAGAGGTCTTTTGATTTAGGGGGTGTCGCACGCCTCCCACCATCCCCACCGCCCGATCGCGTTTCGGGATGTTCGGACGCGAGAGCGGACAAAAGCGCTGGATGTCTTTGACTAGCAGACAGGAAATACTCTGTCTGCTAGTCAAAGACATCCAGCGCTTTTGTGCGTCTCGAGCCGGACATCCCCGAAACGCGATCGGGCGGTGGGGATGGTGGGAGGCGTGCGACATCACAATGCGTTTCAAAAGGCGAAACGCATTGTGATGCGCATACACGGAAGTGGTGCAGAAGTAAGAACAAAAGTAAGAATAAAAGTAAGAACAAGAGCAAAAACAAGAGTAAAAATAAAGGCAAAATCAAAGGCAGAGGTGGAGGTGGCATACAGGGATAAAGGTGGAAGCAACGTGCAGGGAGAGATACAATAGAAAAGCGGAGATGGAGGCATAAGTACCGTGCAGAGTTAGCGGCAGGAGAGACGTTTAAGCTTGGCAGTAACGCAAGGAGATAGATGTAGTTGATTGGATTTGATAAATTTGGTATGATAGTGGGATAGGAATTTAAAAAACAAAAATAAATGAATAAGGTAAGTAAGTAAATATGTTGGCGCTGGTGCGAGAACATGAAAGCATGGATGTGGTGTGAGAAATGAGATAAAAGCGCGACAGAGAACTCAACGTGATGACATGACAGGAAGCTTGTGGCATGAAATTCAGGAATGACGAATGATAAGGTGAGGTAGAGTTAATATGGATTTGATGAGGGTACTTCAGGATGAGGGGTATGCGAAGGAAGTTGTCGCGGAAGGCGAAAGGGAACAGAAGGAGAAGAAACGAAAGCAAAAGAGGGGATTCAGACTGATTATGGCGGGGTCATTGGCAGTCGGAGCGATTTTAGGGTTCTTTCTGGGAGGAATGAAAGTTGGAAGTGACAGTAGTTCGCCGGAATGGAGTTCTATGGTGTTTCAGGGCTGCAGTCTGTTTGTGTTTTTACTAGGATTATTTATTCAGGTCGTGATTCATGAAGGCGGACATCTGGTGTTTGGGCTGATGACAGGATATGAGTTTTTGTCATTTCGGATCGGAAGTTTGATGGTTGTGAAGAAGGACGGAAAGATTTTCTGGAAACGGTACAGCATCCAGGGGACTGGCGGACAGTGCGTGATGAGACCACCTGTTAGAGCGGAAGATGGAGAGTTTCCTTATATGCTTTATAATATGGGGGGCGTTATTTTTAACTTTGTTTCTGCGACAGTGCTTGGAGTGATTGGGGGTATGGCTCACGAAAGCATAGGAGGACAGATCTGCTTGATTTTTGCCGCGGCCGGAGTTTTGACCGGGATTATGAACGGGATTCCAATGAGAATGGGGATTAATAATGATGGTATGAATGCCAAAATGATGAAGAAGGACAAGGTCGCAAAGGATGCTTTTTATGCACAGTTAGATGTGAATGCAAAGTGCTCGGATGGAGGTCGTATTAAGGATATGGGAGAGGATTTTTATAAGCTTTCAGAGGATGTGGATCTTTCCGAGTTATTAGTGGGCTACCAGAAATTACTTGCTTACGATTTTTATGCGGAGTGTTATGATTTCAACAAGGCAAATGCATGTATTGAGGAACTGGAGGCTGCCAAGGATGGCATGGCAGATTATTTAAAGAACGCAGTAAGGGTAGAACGCCTTTTCTTACTCATTCTTGCGGATGCGCCAAAGGAACTGATTACATTTTATTATGAGAGTCTGAAGGATTCTGCATTTAAGGCGAAACATGACCTGGCAGCTAAGAGAGTTTTATTTGCTTATGAGCTTTTGGTAAATAAGAATGAGAATGCGGCAGAGCGTGTGAAGAAGGAGTTCGATAAGCTTGTGCTGAAGTTCCCGGTAGAAGGTGAGGCAATGCTTCATCAGGATTTAGTACAGTTTGTGATGGAACATCAGGATATAGAGAGTCGTAAGGAATTGTTTGAGTCAGTAGCATAAAAGACGGACTCAGGCATAGGTTTCTGGAAGGAATGAATAGATGGAAAAATGGATTTTATCGCAGAAGAAAGCGGATTTTAATGCGATTGGACAAAAGTATAGAATTAGCCCGGTACTTGCGCGTATTATGGTAAATCGCGGAGTTACGGGAGATGAAGAGATTCAGACATACCTTTATGGCAAGGAGAGCGATATGCATGATCCTCGCAGCATGAAGGATATCGTGAAGGCAGCAGAGATTATTCTGGATGCGATCAGGAATGACGTGAGCATCGCTATTTCTACGGACTTTGATAATGACGGACTGTTATCCGGACATTCTTTAGATACGGCGATTAAGAGACTTGGCGGGAAGGCGTTTATCTATGCACCGGACCGTGTGAGTGAAGGATATGGTATGAATCGCCGTATCGTGGATGAAGCGTATGAGGCGGGGTGTCGCCTGATCGTGACATGCGATAACGGGATCGCGGCTTTTGATGCGATTGCATATGCCAAGGAAAAGGGCATGAAGGTCGTGGTGACCGATCACCATGAGGTTGGATTTGAGGAAGCGGAAGATGGAACGAGAACGTTTATCCTTCCGAAAGCGGATGCAATCGTGAATCCAAAGCAGGAGGACTGTAAGTATCCGTTTAAGGGGTTATGCGGGGCAGGCGTTGCCTATAAGCTGATTCAGATCCTATACGAAGAGATGGGCGTGCCAAAGCAGGAACTGTATGGGCTGTTAGAGTATACCGCGATCGCTACGGTTGCCGATGTTATGGATCTGGTGGACGAAAATCGTATTATCGTGAAGCGTGGACTGGAACTGTTAAAGGATACCAATAATATTGGCTTAAAGGCACTGATTGAAGTGAATAAGCTAAATAAGGACCGAATCAGCGCCTACCATATCGGTTTTGTGATCGGACCTTGCTTTAATGCGGCGGGACGTTTAGAGACTGTGCAGGTGGCATTTGATTTGTTACAGGCGAAAAATGAAGCTGAAGCGATGGTTATGGCAGAGGATTTAAAGGCGCTTAATGACAGCCGAAAGGATATGACGCTAAAGGGTGTGGAACAGGCGATTGAAAAAATCGAGACAAGCTCGCTAAAAGATGATAAAATCCTTCTTGTGAAGCTTGACCATACTCATGAAAGTCTGGCGGGTATTATTGCAGGGCGAATCAGGGAACGCTATCATAAGCCTTCTTTCGTATTTGTGGATGTGGAGGAAGGAATCAAGGGTTCCGGCCGTTCGATCGAGGCCTACAATATGTTTGAAGGTCTGATTAAGTGCAAGGAGCTGCTTGGAAGATTCGGCGGACATCCGATGGCGGCAGGGCTTTCCCTCCCGGCTGAGAATTTAGATGCTCTTCGAAAGAAGTTAAATGAGGAGACGACGTTAACGGAACAGGATTTCATTCCGATTGTAAGGATAGATGTTCCGCTTCCATTTTCATATATTACGGAAGAATTTGTGGAAGAACTAGAGCTGTTAGAGCCATTTGGAAAGGGCAATTCCAAGCCGATTTTTGCAGGACAGCATTTTAATGTGCATAGCGCAAAGGTACTTGGCAAGAATCAGAATGTACTGAAGATGGTGTTAGTAAGCGATGAAGGATGCCCGATGGAGGCTCTGTATTTTGGGGATATTGAAGCGTTTAATCAGTTCGTGGAAGCGGAGTATGGTGAGAATGCAGTGAGAAATATGTACCAGGGCAGAAACAGCCAGGTGGATTTAGCGTTTACATTTTACCCAAGCATTAATGAGTATATGGGAAGAAAGACCGTACAGGTCATTGTTCAGAATTATTGCAGAATAAAACGATAGAAACAGGAGAGATAAGAATGACAGAAGAAATCACCAATATCAATACCGACTTAAAAGAGTTATTTGTGAATCAGAAATATGAGGAGATGCTTACAACTTTAGACGGCCTTTCTGATGATGTGGCATTAGAGATTGCATTGTTCAACCACGATGTGATTGATAAGTATTATAGAGAAGAGAAGTTTGATTTAATCAGACAGTATCTGACTTTTACTGCATACACAAGCTTTGTGTTTGAATACGCAGTAAAACGTGAACTGCTTCCGGCGGATGTAGCAGAAGAAAAGTATAAGCTTTATACAAATATCTATGAGATGCTTCAGCGCTAGACAATAGAAGCTTTAGCAAGACCAGACAGACGGTTTAAAAAGTATGGCTGGCCGGGTAAAGTTTTGGATAGATTAAAGAGGAAAGAGACGGTTACGCAGAGAATATCAGGCGTGATCGTCTCTTTCCTCTTTTTTATTGCTTTGATGGTCTGAAGAAAAAATGTTCTGAAAGTTGTGACTCTATTGTTCCAATATTACAAGTAAGATGATTTCAGGAATAGAAGGAAACATCATCGATGAATATGCTAAGCGATGGAGCTGTGAACGTTGTGGTGAAAGAGATAAGAGCACTATCTGCATTGCCGGCTGGAGCACCTATAAGATAGCTAAAATAGGCAAAGGTATTGGTAGGCAGTGAAGCGGAAAGTATGGTGAATGTGGTTTGATTTAGAAGTGTGGAACCATTCCAAAAGCTGATGGTCGCGTATAAGGGGTTCTCTGGCGGTGTATTGCTGCAGCTGCATCTTTTTGCATGGAAAGAAAACGTGTACGGGCAGCCTGAGGTGACAGGTGCAACTCTCTGGTTTATTTCCACAGAGGAGCTGCCTACCAGGGATGGATCGCTTCGCAGCAATGCTGACCGAAGGCCGCTATGGGCGACTGTATTGGTGGAAGCAAAGCTTGAATTAGAACCATGGGAGCCATTCCAGGAAATGAGAATATTGCTATTCTCGAAGCTGCTGTCTGCTACTAAGTTTAATGTTCTTGGACATGGACATTCGCATTCTCCGGTTGGCCCGACTGGCCCAGTAGGGCCGGTTGGTCCGGTCCGGCCCGTAGGCCCTGGAGGAATTACAATCAATGAAATATCAACAGGAGGTCCGGTCGGTCCAATAGGTCCGGTCGGTCCGAGCGGTCCGGTTGGTCCGGTTGGGCCGGTTGGGCCTGTCGCTCCGGAAGCTCCAGGGAATCCAGAAGGGCCCGTAGGGCCAACGGGACCAACTTTACATTTACAGTCAACCGATGTTTTTTACAAGAATCATTATCATGGTGGTGCCTAGAGTTATGAGAATCAGAATCATACGTCGCAGGTCTAAATGATCTATAGTCTTCTAGATCCTGATATTTTCTTCTCTTTTGATCATGTTTACGGTCATCATGGTGATTATCATGTGGCATGATAAAGTTCCCTTTCTTTAAAACCTCAATAGCAGTATATGGGAAAATACAAAATTGGGAACTAAAATATAGAATATAGAGTAACTACCTGTAAAATTGAATTTTCCTATAGTTTCTCCTTAGATATGCGAACCTATATTGTGATTTATAAATAGGTTAATAGATCAAGCGGTCTCTCAATATGTAAAAAGTCTGGTTTTCTTTTCGCTGGCTGTGTTGTTCCTTCCTGCAAGTACCAGACAGCCTGCATTGCATGCATTCCAAGTTCTTTTGCAGTCTCCAGCTCAAAGCTTCCCCCATCCCCTATGTAGATACATTCTTCTGCGTTGACCGATAATTCCTCTATGCATCTTTTAAAAATGATGATGTCAGGTTTTTGAACGCCCTGTTCATAAGAAAGATACATAGCATCAAAATATGGAGACAGCACGCTTTTTCTAATGGCATCAGCTTCCTCGGAAAAACAGTTACTGATTAATCCGATTAAGACACCTTTTTTCTTTAGCCCATCAAACATTGGCATGATCTCTGGATGCAGATGATGAAAGCAATCTTCTTTTGCCGCCACTCGCTTTGCAACGATAGAATTTAGAAGTTCCTCTGAATAGCAGTGGTTCTCTTTAAGAATCATCTCCAAGGCTCCTTCCAGTGTTATATCACCTATGGTTCGAGCATTTTCAGTAGGACGCCAGAGTTCTTGAAATTTATCTTCCGGGATTCCTGCATCTTTCGCCATCTGTGAACCAAAGTATAGTGGACTTTGGAAAAGTGTGATCAGTGTCTCAAACATATCAAAAATAACTGCTTTTATCATGAAATATCCCTCTATTCTTTTTATTGATAGGTTAAAATTCTATATCGGTTCCCGGCAACGACACAATGCTTGTGCTGTTCTCTAACTGTTGTCTTAACTTTTGATAAAACAGGATATAAAAGTCGATTCGCTGTTTCCAGATCTTACTTGCTGTCTTGGTTGCTAATTGCATCTGGCTGTATTTATTTAGTTTGTCTAGCATGGAATTGACGTTATCCTGTTTCTCATCAAATGTCATCTGACTGAATTTATTATATTGCAAGGTTTCATAGATTCTATAGGCATCAAAGCGATCAATGTTATCTGCATCACTGATTGTCTCGGCAAACGGTGTGCGCTTTCCTTCAAAATCAGCTTTATCATCCACATGGATTGCGATGCCATAGCAGATATCCTCCACACGATCGTTGGGAAGTCCAAGGCTTAACAGAAATGGTCGAGCGATTTTTGCGGACTTTCTGCCATGATTGATCCAGTCATCGTCGCTTTTAAAATCTTCGGAGTATCCGATATCATGGAATAGGCAGGCAATTACCATTTCAGTCACATTAAATCCTTCTTTTTCTGCAATCATCTTCCCAATATTGGCTACCCGGTAAGAATGTTGCAGGCGGTATTCCCCGTCGGAAGGATGATCTATAAAATATTGCTGATTATTAAACTTGTCTTTTAAAAATGCTTCTGATTTTTGAATGAGTTCCTTGTTGCTATTCATACAGTTTCTCCTTTTCAAATTTTAAGTTTTCGTCCCCGTTTCATATACAGGTATGGTCATTACAGTAAGTGATATTTTATATGATAATTCCTTTTACATTTTTATACAATATCTTAATATTAAAATGTAAAAAGGGTTATTCGGCTGGCGGTAAAAAGGAAAGAGCCAGCTGTCTTAAGCAGCTGGTTCTTTCCTTATCAGAATATAGTGTTATTCATAATTTAAGAATGCCTTTATTCTCATAATACCAGAAGTAAGTAAATCTTAGATCGCAAATGAAACATCATCAATGTAGATACAAAGTGATGGTTCTGCAAATGTCGTCACGAAAGAAATAAGAGCACGCTCTACGTTCTCACTTGGGGCATCTATAATATAGGTAAAGTACGCAAAGGAGTCAGATGGAAGTGAGGACTGAGGAATTGTGAGCGTGGTCTGGCTAAGAAGGGTGGAATTATTCCAAAAACTAACGATCGCGTACAAGATATTATCCTTTGATGTACCGCTGCCTCTCTTTGCATGGAAAGAGAACGTATACGGACAGTCTGCGCTAATCGGCTGAATGCTTTGGTTCATATTTATATAAGAAGGACATCTTAAATGTGAATTGCTTTGCAGCAATGCGGAACGAAGCCCAGTATGAGAGGCGGTGTTTGTGGAAATAAAGCTTGAATGGTCACCGTGGCCTCCACTCCAGGCAAGGGAGATATCCTCATTTTCAAAGCTGCTGTCAGATACTAGATTAGAAGATCGCGGACAGTTGCATTCTCCACTAGGTCCAGTAGGACCAACAGGTCCAGGTGGAATTACAATTAAGGAAGGGTCAAGAGGAGGTCCGGTCGGTCCGACAGGTCCAGTTGCTCCGACAGGTCCAGTTGCTCCGGTAGGTCCAGTCGGTCCAGTCGGACCATCTAAGCCAGATCCAGTCGGTCCTGTAGGGCCAGTAGGTCCCACAACTAGGGAAGGATCAATTGCAGGTCCGGTCGGTCCAACAGGTCCGGTTGGCCCAGTAGGACCGGTAGGTCCAGTCGGTCCAACATGTCCTGGGCAGCCAGGATATCCCCGAGGTCCTTGTGGGCCGGGAGGACATACGGTACATTTATATTTATCCGACGTTTTTTTATGGGAATCATCATGGTGATGTCTGGAACTATGGGAGTGATGCTTATGTGTTGCAGACTTAGATGATTTCATACTATCTGGATTGCGGTGAGATTTTTTCTTTCGCTCATCTCTGCTGTCGCTATGATGATCATTATGCGCCATGAAAGAATTACCTCTCTATATAATCTTATTAGTAGTATATGGGGCGAGGATATATTTGGGAACTAAAAGATGAAATAGAGGGAGTCAGGTGCGCAAAATTAGTTACACGCCTGATTCCCTCTATTTTATTTTTGTTTCTGTCCGGCCGGAAGGAATAGATTAGCACTCATTAATGCCGGGCGTAGTGCTGTGTACAGAAGAACTGCTAATACGACACTTGTCGCAGCATTTACCAGTGTAGTGGCAGCGCTGATCTTCGCAAGTATGGCGGCCATATCCTGCTCGATGCCGAATAGATATTTCTTATAGAAGTAACCGACAATCGGATCCGCTACTACGTTGAATGCCATGCCGCATACGGAAGCGATAACCGTGATACGAAGGATTTTGGTTTTGCTATGCTCTTCATTTAAGTGAAAGACGGTATGTGCTACAAATCCTACGATTAATCCAATGCCTAGCTTTAATAAGAATGTTTTAGGTGCGCTTGTGACATAAGAAGATGTGAGGTCTGCGATTGTCATGCCGACTGCACCTGCAAGTCCTCCCCAGGTTCCGCCAAGTAAAAGGGCAGCTAACACGCAGAATGTATTTCCGAAGTGAATCGCAGTTTTCTCAGTTCCGACCGGAATATCAAAACGAAAATACTGAAACCCAATGTAACATAAAGCGGTGAGCAGTGCTGCCTGTGTCAGCTTTTTGATTCGATCCGACTGGGATAGGGAAGGAATCTCATTGTTAAAATATAAAATAGTATTGGTGATGGTCGCGGCGATGCCGAGAATAGCAAAGATCAGGGAATAGATAAAACCAGTGTCATTGGCGGTGATGACATCCTCTGCTTTATGGCTGAATGTTATGATACAGCCGATTACTGCAATAATCGTAATTGTGATGCCGATCAGAATTCCGTAAAGGCGTTCTGTCTTTTTTGTTTTAGCGGTCTTATTCATAAAAATACCTCCTCTTATTTGGTGTTTTATGTTTCTAAAATATGTAAAAAACATATATCGTATGGTATCATCAAAGTGGTATTGTATAAATGTCCAGTTTAAGAAAATATGACCATACCAGATGCAAAGGCTTGTACCAATTATCATTTTATAAGCGCTTATGCAAGTCCGGATAGAGAAAGGGCTGGCGAGGATGTTTTTATTTGCAGAAGAATACTGCTTTCATAGAAGAACAGATAGAGCGGCTTATGAAAGCAGTATTATATTTTTTAGGTGGGGTATGGAAAGGAAGAATAAGAAGGCAGGATGTGTAGGAAAGCCCTGCGGATATCTTTTACTTTAGGCAGTGATCAGAGCCTCAAAGTTGCAGTCAGCATGGATTTTCCGAGAGAAATTCAGAAAGAATTCATCTTCAATCTGAAACGTATGGTCTTTATTATGAGCATGCCTCTTATAGATGTAATTTAAATTGCTTCCGCAATAGATCATGAAATCATGCTTTACACAGTCCATGAAAAAGCGCCTGTCTTCATCACAATTTATAGATTGAAAGGATATGCTGTCAAAAACACTTTTTTTTGCAATGATGGTAGCACCCGAAGCATGGTAGATTCTCTGGTAATTCCCAGGAGCGCATACAACATACAGACTGTTATTCCCCTCAAACTCAATATACTGGTTGGAGATGCTGACCACGTCTATCTGAGGATCATAGAATAAATTCATCTGATCGAGCAGATAATTTGCTCCGTAGTAATCGTCATCATCCATTTTTCCAACATAGTCATACTGTGCCTGCCGGACACCAAAGTTGAGACAGTCTCCTAAGGTGACTGTCTCATCCAGTTTAAAAATTCGTATATTGGCACCAGAAGGGATCCTTTCCTGAAATGCTGAGAGAGGAATATCGTTATTATTGAGGATGATCAGGAATTCTTTCTTTGGGTAAGCGGAACGCTCAATATTGGCGAAAATGTTGTCGATATAGTTTAACTTATTGGTGACAATAAGTATGCTGACCCCTTTTTTCTCTAAGGAATCTACCTTTTTTCTTTTTGCGATTACCTGCTGTTTATAGGTTTCAATTGCAAGGATATCCTCATTTTTTATATTGAAGTCAGATTGATTCATTACTTCCGGTTCCATTATTACTCCTTTACTAAAATGAAAACTAAACGGATGCAGCCTGTTCAAAAGAGTCCGTAATGTCTATTTTCACACAGGCACATTTAAAGCAGGAATCATCTACGATATAAGTATGGTTATTAGGATTGATATAGCGGTTATATACGTAGTTGAATTTATTTCCTGCATAAACTTTGAATCCTGCTTTTTGACAGTCAAAAAAGAAAGCATCATCTTCTGCCAGGCTGAGGTCTTGAAAGTGAATGGTATCAAAGATACTCTTCTTGGCAAGGATAGTGCCGCCGCCTCCTCCAATAACCAGTTCATTCTCACCCCGCCCTCTGAAGATCTGAAGCGTCTGGTCACTTTCAAAGAAGATCAGCCTTCTTGATTTTACGACAACTTCTACATCCTGCTGATGGAATATGTTCATTTGGTCCAATAAATAGTTAGCACCATAATAATCATCATCATCAATTTTTGCAATAAAATCATAGCGTGATTTTGAAATGCCAAAATTCATGCACAGACCGAGGGAGATATCCTGATCGAGCTGATAAATATGGATTGTGTCATCAGACCCCGCCTTTTTGATGTAGTCAGCAGGATCTAATTGATTTTGATTGAGAATTATGATCAGTTCTTTTTTTTCATAATTAAAGCGCTTATAGTTTAAAAAGATATTATCAATAAACTTCTTTTTGTTCGTGACAAGAATCAGGCTGACACCGGGCTTTGGCAAAGATTTAAGTGCGGCCCGCTCTTTTAAGATGATCTCCTTTTCGGCATTGATCTCCGAAAGACTTTTTAGCTGAAGAACGGAATCAAAAAAAGCTTTATTGGAAAGATAGACTTTTGAATCCGGCTTTATAAGACCGGCGCGTTCATTATACTGACATGCTTTTGTCAGATCCCCAACTGTGTAGTAGCACAGGCAGAGCTCTATATTAGGGAAGTAATTCCAACAGTCTTCTAAGAAGAAACGGTAATTTTTCAATTTTGGGATTGTAAGTGCAAAGCGAAACCATAGAATCGCCTTTTTAATATCATTTTGCTCCATATAATAGAATCCAAGCTCACAGCAGATTTCAGGTCTGGGCTGATCGAACTGAAAGCTATACATAAGATAATAGAGACAGTCTGCTAATTTTTCTGTTTTTTTATAGCAAATGGATATATAATAACAGGCTTCGATCCTGGTGTCTGTATCATTTTCGGTATTCTCAATGATATCGTGAAAAAGGAGAATTGCCTTTTCATATTCCTGCCGTTCGTATAACGAAATAGCATCCATATTTGTCATAATCAAATCCCCATTCTGATTTTATTTACTGGAAAACACTGCTTCCATAGGAGACGGAATGGTAGACCGTCTTTCTAGAAGCAGTGTTTTGAATTCTATGGTCCGAGTATCGGAGGTATCAGGGGTATATTAGTATTAGATATAGAGGAAAGCATCATCAATATAGATATCAGCTATGGTCGCAATACCAGCAGCAAATGTTGCCTGGAAAGTGATGGTGACACTATCAGCATCTTTGCCCGCTTCACTTGGGACTTCTATCTGTCTTTGGAAATAAGAAAATAGTGTGGAATTCAGCGAAGTGTAAGGAATCCTAAAGGTGGTAGGGGTTCCTATATCTGCACCTGCAGCCTTGAACTGAAGACTTACTGTTAGATCAGTACCTGTACTCAGATTTGGAGTCTCCCTTGCATAGAAGGAGAACGTATAAGGACAGCCAGGCTTGATGTTACTAACGCTCTGGGATAAGCTTGCGCTTTCCGGAGCGGCTAGAGTTGCAGCGGCCTCCAAGCGGGCTGACCGACTGCCGGTATAGCTGTAGGTGTCAGTGAAAATAACGGAAGTGTCAGCTGAGGTGCTACTCTGCCAAACGGCAACTTTTGTAGCATCGAGCGATTCAAAGTCTCCATTTACTATTAAATTTGCAGTTCTTGGACATTTACATTCGCATTCTCCAGTAGGCCCCATTGGCCCAGTAGCCCCGGTACGTCCAGTAGGCCCAGTAGGTCCGGTGGCACCAGTAGGTCCGGTGGCGCCAGTAGGTCCGGTGGCGCCAGTAGGTCCG
>SVEB01000090.1 GCA_015057635.1 Lachnospiraceae bacterium
AAATGAAGGATGATCCGAGAATCTTTCCATTCGGCAAGTTTATCAGAAAGACAAGCATTGATGAAATGCCACAGTTTTGGAATGTCCTAAAAGGAGATATGAGTTTAGTCGGAACAAGACCACCGACAGTAGACGAATATGATCAGTATGATGTACATCATAAGAAGAGACTGGCAATCAAACCAGGACTGACCGGACTATGGCAGATCAGCGGAAGAAGCGATATCACGGACTTTGAGGAAGTGGTGAGGCTGGATGCGGAGTATATCAGAAAGTGGAGCATCGTAACAGATCTAAAAATCATGATTAAAACGGTAATCATGCTGCTCAGGCAAAAAGGAGCAGTATAAGTTATAAAACGAATATAGAAAGAGATGGCATCATAAATGTCATTTTAATAGATAATACTTAGATCAGTTCAGAAAAGATAAGTAAATTTAGTATTAGATGATACTAAAGTTTGCTTTTCTAATATACAGGAAGATAAAAATATAATACATTTAAAAGTTTAAAAATATATTTTTCTTAAAAATGTAAAGTATTGACAAAATAAAACGAATAAGCAATAATAAGAAAGAATTAGATATATATTCCAATTTTTGGCTTGACAAATCATAGCTATAATTTTAAAACGCACAAGAATCTATAAAGAGCGATAGAGAGATTGTTTATTTATCTTTGAGGGAAGATATATGGATATAAACATCAAGGGGTTAGATTTCATTACGTGCGCTGGCAGTAGCTGTAAAAAAGGAAGGGATAGTAATGAAGACAAACTTAGTAGAAATTGGCGGAAAAAATGTTCGGCTTTTAAAACAGCATAGGAAAAATCCTGATTATTGCACGGAGAAACAGCAGGTATTCATTATTGGCAGCAAAGGAATACCAGCCAATTATGGAGGATTTGAGACTTTTGTTGAGAAGTTAACAGAGTATCAGGTAAGCAATAAGATCCATTATCATGTTGCATGCATGGCAGATAATAATCTTAGATTTGAGTACAATGGAGCCAAATGTTTCAATATAAAGGTGCCGAATATCGGACCTGCCAAGGCAATCTATTATGATATTGCAGCGCTAAAACAATGTATTGAATATTGCAAGGCAAGACCGTCCATAACAAGGCCAATCTTTTATGTATTAGCATGTCGAATTGGACCATTTATTGGCCATTACAAGAAGGAAATTGAGGATTTGGGCGGAGTGCTTTATGTAAATCCGGATGGTCATGAATGGAAGAGAGCGAAGTGGAGCGCTCCGGTACGTCAGTATTGGAAACTATCCGAAAAACTTATGGTGAAGCATGCAGATTTATTAATCTGTGATAGCAAGAGCATAGAAAAGTACATACAGCATGATTATAAAAAATATAATCCTGAAACAACGTTTATAGCATATGGATCGGATACGAAACCATCATCCTTAAAGGATGATGATGAAAACTATCAGCAGTGGTTAAGTAAACATGGCCTGCAGCCAAAATCCTATTATCTAGTAGTAGGAAGATTCGTACCAGAAAATAATTATGAAACGATGATTAAAGAATTTATGAGATCCAAGACCAAGAAGTCATTTGCATTAATCACAAATGTAAGTGATAAGTTCTTGAATGAATTAAAGGAAAAGACAGGGTTTGATAAAGATAAACGTATAAAATTCGTAGGCACTGTATACGAGCAGGAACTACTGAAAAAAGTCCGTGAGAATGCATATGGATACTTTCATGGACATGAAGTAGGCGGAACAAACCCTAGCTTATTAGAGGCATTGGGAAGCACAGAACTGAACTTATTATTAGATGTTGGATTTAATAATGAAGTAGGAGAAAATGCTGCACTCTATTGGAGCAAAGAGGAAGGTAACCTGGCAGCTTTGATTGAAAAGGCCGATCAGTTATCAAGAGAAGAAATCAAACAGTTCGGTATTAAGGCAAAGAGAAGAATTGCGAAGGCTTATAGCTGGGAAAAGATCGTAGACTCATACGAGACAGTATTTGAAAAGGGTGCAATGGGACAGCAGGAGAGACTGCCAGAAGGAACGACTCGTTAATAAGAAATATGGGGTAAGAAGAGCGTACATTGATTTAGATACTTAGGGGAGAATTAGATAATTGTATAACATATAAGGCGGTAAGTGTAATGAAGATATTGATGGTCAATAAATTTTATTATATAAAGGGCGGAAGTGAGACTTACTATTTCATGCTCAAGGATTATTTAGAGTCTCAAGGGCATGAAGTAATAGATTTTTCAATGCAGGATGAAAAGAATTTCTCCTCACCATACAGCAAATACTTTGTTTCGCACGTAGATTATAGTAATGCAAGCAAATCGGAAAAGCTAAGAGCAGCATTGAATATCATATATTCAAAAGAGGCAAAGGCAAAGTTTGAGAAACTCGTATTAGATACGAAACCAGATGTAATACATTTGCATTTATTTCAGCATCAGATTTCTCCATCCATATTATCGGTGATAAAGAAATATAAGATACCGTGCGTTTATACAGCCCATGAATTAAAGATGATATGTCCTAACTATAAAATGCTAACACAGGGGCATGTATGTGAGGCTTGTAAAAATAAGAATTATTTTAACTGTGTGAGAAATAAGTGTGTAAAAAACAGCTATGCAAAAAGTGCAATCAATATGGTGGAAGCTTATTTTCATAAATGGTTAAAGAGCTATGATGCGATAGATTATATCATCACGCCAAGTGCTTTTTATCGGAAAAAGTTTATTGAATTTGGTGTAGACCCTAATCGTGTAGTACATATTCCTAACTTTATGAGCCGTGATATACCAGCGGTCAATGAAAATAAGTACGGAAAGTATTATTTGTATTTTGGACGTTTATCAGATGAAAAGGGTATTGTTACACTTATTCATGCAATGGAAAAGACGGATTTAAATCTTCTTATTGTAGGGACAGGCCCACTAACTCAGGAATTAGAGGCATTAGTAAAAAACAACAGCCGCATTCAATTACTGGGATTCAAGAGAGGACAAGAACTTATTGATATTGTAGGAAATGCATATGCGGTTATCTTACCTTCAGAATGGTATGAGAATGGTCCTTATTCTGCGATTGAAGCATTGCAGTTAGGAAGACCGATTATTGGCGCGGATATTGCAGGAATTCCAGAACTGATTCGCGGTAACGGAAGCATATTCCCGAGTGGAAATGAGAAAATGCTTCTTCAGACCATTAAGAAATTTGATAGTATGCAAGAGGAGGAATATCATAGATGCTGTGATAACTCCAGAATGTTATATCAGGAGGTATATTCAGCAGAAGCTCAAGCATATAAGGTGGTGGATCAATATATGAAAGCAATAAAAAAACATAGAAAAGAAACCGCATTAGAGAAATAAGTGTAAATATCATAAGCATATTTGGAGAAGAGATTAGTAGTTACCTTGTCTCAATAGGAGAATATAGTATGTCATCTAGTAATGATTTAATTTCTGTAGTTGTTCCAATATACAACGTAGAAAAATATTTAAAAAAATGTATAGATAGTTTAATTGCTCAAACGTATAAAAATCTCCAAATTATATTGGTGGATGATGGATCGCCAGATAGATGTGGAGAAATATGTGATGCTTATGCTAAGCAAGATAAAAGAATTACGGTACTTCATAAAAAAAATGGTGGATTATCAGATGCAAGAAATGCAGGAATAGAATTATGTAAAGGAAAATATGTTACATTTGTTGACTCTGATGACTACTTAAGCGAGGAATGTATTCTTTATCTTTATAAAACACTAGTAGAGAATAATGCAGACTTATCAATTTGTGGCTTTAAGTATATTACGGAAAGTGGAAAAATAATAAACAAACTGAATTCAGAAGAAGTAACAAAAGTAATGAATCAGGAAGAGGCATTGTATGAACTGTGTAATAATATCCTATTTCCTAACTCTGCATGGGCTAAGTTATATAAAATTGAAGATTTCAATGATATTAGATATCCAGTAGGTCGTTTATTTGAAGACATTCCTACGACATATAAGTTATTTTTTAAAACAAAAAAAATTGCATTTGGAAACAAGCAATTATACTACTACTTATATCGGGAAGCATCAATATCAAAGCAACAGTTTAACCCAAAGCGCTTAGATGCAATAGAGTTTATTGAAGAGATGTGTTCTGATATTAGCAGAAAATATCCAAGATTAAAGAGTATTTCAAATAAGAGAATGCTTGAAGAATATATATATGCATACACGTCTCTTGTATTAAGTAATATCAAATATAAAGAAAATATTAAAAATATTTTTCATAAAATAAAACAAACAAGATTTTTAGTATGGCGAGAATGTTTAGGCCAAAAGATGGCATATTACATACTATTTTCTATGTTCGGTCCGAAATCATTAGAATTAGGAATTAAGATAGAACAGCATCTAAAAAGAAAACACTAGTTTTATAAAAGTACAGTCTATATATACCAATAGAAGGCATGGTGTAAATTATATTATTTAATCATAGAAATAAAGAGAATAAATGGGTACATAGATTATACTGGGAGGGAAAGATATGGGCCATAAAACAAGTTTAACAAGTATAGTATTAGATGGATTGATGATCCTACCAGTTACAACACTTTTGCAAGGGTTAATTCCTTCAATAAATAAGATTATTTTCACTGCTGTATTTATAATAATGCTTTTAGACTTATTAGCTAATAAGATTAGACTAAAGGATATGTTAGCAATATGCGCATTATGTGGTCTATATATATGGGCTATTATTAAAACAAATGGAATGCCATATGTATTTAATGACCTCTTTTATTTTGCATTTTTTTGTATATATACTTTATTTATTGTTTATAGACAAAAAGCGTTTTATACATATTTAGAAGTTAAAAAAAAGTATGTTTTATGTGTAATAAGTATATGGAGTATTATCGTATTAATATCATTATTTAGTTCTACTTCTTATATTAAAGGCGGATATTTTGTTTCATTTTCTGGTAATGTATTTAGATTAGCTACAGCATCAGTATACATATTGAGTATGGTTTTACTTTTAGTTAACTCAAATAAAAAGTATATACTGTATACAATATTACCAATGTATTGCATTTTTTCAGGAGGCTCACGAACATATTTAGCCCTTTCTATGGTGTTGTTTATGATGATACTATATATGGTTTGTGGAAACAGAAAAGTTTTTGTAATGATTAGTATACCAATGATAGCTCTACTTTTAATTTTCCTATTAAATTCTAATATAATGCAAAAGATTTTAGAAACTGTTCAAGTACAAAAAAGTTCTACGAATGAAGAGTTTCTTAGAAATTTCACTAGTAGCAGATCTGTTTTTTGGGAAGCCGATATAAAAGCATATCAAGCAGGTAATATATTTGAGAAACTGTTTGGATATGGTTTTAATCATGTATATGATGTTAACGTAGCGGCAGTACATGCAAAAATTTACGCGCATAATGATTTTATAAACATAGCTTTAAATTTTGGAATGGCAGGTGTTGTACTGTACTTAATAATATTTAAGAAAATGTATGATGTGTGTAAAAAAAATAGTAAAATTAAGGGCGTTTTAAATTGGGGTATTATATTTATATGGTTATTTAATGCAATGTTTAATATGTTTTATACATATTTCTGTTCAGTAGCTGCATATCCATTCTTAGTAATTGGTGTATCTGAATTTATTAAAAGTAGAGAAATGATAAAGGAAAAGCAAAATTGCAAAAGTGCTATTAATATTTTAAGTGAGGAAATAGAATGATTAGCAGCAGAAAAGAGTTGAATAGAGTTTTAGTAAATGAAAAAAAACAATATATATCAGGTTCTAAGTTTAGGACATTACATTTACATATGCTTAGAGATCATGACTACTTATTATGGGAATACGTTAAATCATTAAGATATACAGAGTATCATTTTAATAAAAAGCATAAAATAAGGTATTGGGTTTGGCAACGAGTTAAGAATCAAAGAGGTGCTAGCCTAGGAATTACAATGTGGCATAACACCATAGGTGAAGGATTAAAAATCTGGCATTATGGAAGCATCATGGTAAATGGTCACGCAAAGATAGGACAAAACTGTCAATTACATGGTGAAAACTGCATTGGAAATAAAGGAAGAGCTAATGAGGCGGCTCCTACGATTGGAAACAATGTAGATATAGGTGTAGGAGCTAAAGTAATAGGTGATATTTATATAGCTGACAACGTGGTAATTGGTGCAAATGCAGTTGTAAATAAATCCTGTTATGAGAAAGGTGCTGTATTGGTAGGTGTTCCTGCTCGGCAAGTTGCAGTTAAGTAGAGATACATATAAAACAGATACATTTTTTATAAAGAGAGCCGTTTTTATTTATAAATCTGTTTTAAATAATGTTATGCAAATGGAAACATATTTAAGAAGTAGCTTGAAAGAAGATTCTGTTATAAGAGTACGTTAAGATATATAGAGAGGTAAGAGAAAAATATGAAAATTGGAATTATGTCGATGCAAAGAGTTGTAAACTATGGTTCGTTTTTACAAGCATATGCATTACAGAATACTATTAAAAAGTTAGGGCATGATGTTGAATTTGTTGACTATACGGTGGAACCTTGTGTATGTCCTTTACAAACGTCTGAATGTTCAACTAATGGATTAAAAAATAGAGCAAAAGAAAATTTGAGAAATATAAAGTGGGGTTATTTAAAAAAATATTCTGGAAAGAAATTTGAATCATATGAACAGTTTTCAAATGATTATAGAGAAATATATATGCCTTTAATTGGAGTTAGTGACGAAAAGAATATTTCTCCTTATTTAGATTGTTTGGTAATAGGTAGTGATGAGGTTTTCAACTGCCTACAGAATAATGAAAACGTTGGATATTCAAAAGAATTATTTGGTGCTAGAGCAAATGCACCTATGATTATTAGCTATGCTGCATCTTTTGGCAGTGCAACAATTCAAGGTCTTAGGAAATATAATATAGCTGATGAAATATCTAAAATGCTTTTAAAATTTAAAGCAATTTCAGTTAGAGATTATAATTCTAAAGCAATTGTTAGCGAATTAACAGAAAGAGAACCCAATCTAAATATTGATCCAGTGCTTGTTTATAATTTTGATGCAGAAATAAATTCTGCAGAAATAAAACACAGATATGAAAAATTTATGATTGTATATGCATATCCAGGGAGAATTACAAAAGAAGAAAAAAAAGCAATCAGAAGTTATGCAAGAAAGAATGGGTTAAAAATAATTGCAATAGGGGTTATCTGTGATTTCTGTGATGAATGTATATTCCCAACACCATTTGAAGTTTTGAGATTATTTAAAGAAGCAGAATGTGTAGTAACAGATACATTTCATGGGAGCGTAATTTCAATTAAGTATAACAAACAGTTTGTATCTTTTGTACGTAGCCAAGGAAATATTTTTACAAATGGAGAGAAATTAGGGGATTTATTAAAACAATTTGGTTTGGAAGCACGAATTGCCCGATATGCAGGAGACTTAGAGGAAGTTTTAAATAATAAAATTGACTATGCCCCAGTGAATCAGCAGTTAGAAAATGAATACAATAAATCCATTGAATACTTGGTGGATAATATTGGACAGGCTAAGTAGTATAGATATACTAGTATGTAAAGATAAGCACACGTTAGTGGAATTATCTAATGGAGATAAGATTAAAGTACAAGGAGTAGGATATGTGTAAAATTAGTATATTAATGAGTACATATAATGAACCTAATGTTCTTATAGAAGAAGCGGTAAAATCTATTCTAATTCAGTCTTTTAGGGAGTTTGAGTTTATTATTCTATTAGATAATCCCCAAAATATTAGTATAAAAAAGTTGCTTTTAGAATTTGCTGAGAAAGATAAGAGAATAAAAGTTATTATTAATGATTCCAATATGGGATTAGTAGGCAGTCTTAATAGAGGATTATCATACTGTCAAGGAGAGTACATTGTAAGGATGGACGCTGATGATATATCATGTCCAAATAGAATAGAGAAGCAATTAGGATTTATCAATCAAGGCTATGATATAGTTGGGGCATGGTATGAATTATTTTTTACAGATAAGGATCAGCGAAAAATCATAAAGTTTCCTAATACACATGAAGAATGCCTACAAGCGTTAAAGAACAATAATTGTGTACCGCATCCTTTATGGATGGTAAGAAAGAGTGTTTATAATAAGCTTGGAGGCTATAGAGACATTTATGCATGTGAGGACTACGATTTTATAATCCGGGCAGTAAAGAATGGATTTAAAGTTGGAAACTGTCCGGAAGTCTTATTACATTATCGCTTTAATGCAAACAGTATTTCTAGAAAAAACGCCGTAGAGCAGAAAGTAATCGCAGATTTTTTAGCATATAATTTTAGAAATGGTAGAAGTGTAGAACTTTTAGAATATAAGAATTATAAAGAATCTAAGGAATTTAATGATAAATATGGTAAACTTATGAGGATCAATAAGAAAATATTAAATTTCAAGCATGCAAGAAGTACAAAAGAAAAGTTGGTAGGAGCAATTGCTCTAGTACTAGAGCCTAAGTATATTGGACAAAAGCTAAAAATCATTAAATGATTGTTACTAATCTAGGCTATATTTGCAATTCGCCAATAATTTAAAGTGAAAATGGCAGCGACTATATGTAGAAATCATAAAAAATGAAGAATTCAATTATAGAACGGCTGACTTTATTAGACATGGGAATGAAAAATCACTTGCTATAAAAAGTACGTTTTGATTAAAGTAATATACTTTTTATCCATAAATCTATTTTAAATAGCAACATACAAATTTAGGTATATTTTCAAGGCTAACTTTAAAATAGTAATTCATTGCGAAGATTGCCTAAAACATATAGGGAGGAGAAGAGATATGGGTAAGAAAAGATTTACTATTAATTTATTTGCTAATATTGTAACATTTGTAATCAACCTTGCAATAAATTTCGCTTTATCGCCATTTATCGTTAAGCATTTAGGTGTTGAGGCAAATGGATTTGTTACACTATCAAACACAGTAGTTAGTTACGCAAATGTATTTACAGTTGCATTAAATGCAATGTTTGGAAGATATATTTCGATTGAAATTCATAGAGGAAATAAGGAGAAAGCAAAGAAATATTTCTCTACCGTTTTTTTCGCAAACTGCATATGTGCGGTTGTATTTTCTATAATAGGTACAATAGTCTCTCTAAATATAGGAAACATATTGGATGTATCAGAAGCATTACTTGTGGATGTGAAGGTAACATTTACACTTACTTTTTTTAATTATGTTTTAGGTCTAATATTTACAGTTTTTAATGTATGTACATTTGTTAAAAATAGACTAGAACTTTCTTCAATTTGTAATATAGTTCAATACTTGATTAGAGCAGTTATATTATTTTTAACATTTTGGATTTTACCAGCACATATTTATTATGTACCATTGACTGCTATAATTGTAACAAGTATCGGTGGAATTATATATAAAAAATACACTAAAATTTTAACCCCTGAATTGGAAATATCTAAAGAAGATTTTCAACCAAAGTTAGCATTATCAATTATCAAAGAGGGAGCATGGTTTAGTCTTCAACAGATTAATAAGGTACTTGAGACTGGATTAGATTTATTAATAAGTAACCAATTTGTAAGTAGTATTGCTATGGGAAGCTTATCTATAGCAAAAACGGTTCCCAATATGATATATCAGCTTACAACAACTATAGCGGGCGTTTTCTCGCCAACGTATGCAGAACTGTATGCAAAAGATGAAAAGGAAAAACTAATAAATACTGTAAAGACATCTGTTTCTGTAATGTCTATAATACTAATGCCTTTAATGATTGGATTTATTGTATACGGAAGAGAGTTCTTTTTACTATGGCAACCTACTTTATCAAAAGAAACAATTGATAGTATTCAGATCCTTTCAATATTAACCGTATTACCTACGTTATTTAACGGATATGTAGAAGGTTTATACTATATTAATATATTGACTAATAAGGTGAAGATTTCAGTAATTGTTACATTTGGATTTAGCATTGCAGCAGTTATAACAGAGATTATATTGCTATTAACTACTAATGGGGGTGTTTATATAATTGCAGGAACAAGTGCAGTTTTCATGAGTATTAGATACTTATTTTTTACACCATGTTACTGTGCATATGTACTAGGAGTTAAATGGAATACATTTCTGTATAAGTTATTTAGAGCAATTATAGTCAGCATTGTTGAGTTTTTTATATTTGTAATTATAAAAAGACAGTTTACTATTTCATCTTGGACTTCATTTTTTATTTCAGTTGTAATAACGGGAATGGTAGGTTATTTAATTGCAATTATACTTATGCCAACAGCAAAAGAACGTAAGCAGATAATAGGATTGATTAAGAAAAATAGGTCGTAATAATAAATGAAGTTAAAAAATTCATTTATATTTATGACTATAATATCAAGTTACATATAAAGGATAGAATGTATAAAAAATGTAGATTCATGTAGGAGAAAAATCACAGGATTCTAGAGATTACTGTAATCAGGGATTAAAGAAGAGTGCAATAGACTTTCTTTAATCTCCAGTCAATAAAAGGAGTAAAGATATGGGGAAAATCATATTGTTTAAGGAAAAAAGTGAATGTTGCGGATGCGGGGCCTGCATGAATATATGTCCTAAGGGTGCAATTACTATGGTTGAGGATGAAGTTGGATTTGTATATCCAAGTATCAATAGTGATAAATGTATAGGATGTGGGTTATGCAAGAAAGCATGTAATTATCAGAGGGAGAACCAAAGTAAAGGGATCCGGAAAGTATATGCTGCAATGACAACTAAAACAGATTTATTAACGAAATCAGCATCTGGTGGTATATTTGCTTCTATTGCAGAAAATATATTAGATCAGGGAGGAATTGTTGTTGGGGTTTCGATGGAACAAAAAGAGGGAACGTTATATCCCCAACATGTTATTATAAGCTCTAAAGCTGATTTAGAAAAGTTACAAGGATCTAAATATGTACAGAGTGAAGTTGGATATTGTTATAAACTAACAAAAGAGTTGTTGAATGATGGTAGAACTGTTTTGTTTACAGGAACGCCTTGCCAAATTGATGGATTATATGGATATTTGAGGGGAGTGTCGTATCCTGACTTATACACTATTGATATTATATGTCATGGTGTTCCTAGTTGCAAATTCTTTCAAAGCTACCTTCAAGTTCAAGAGAAAAAGGTAAAAGGTAAAATTGTTGGCTTTAAATTCCGTGATAAAGAATGTGGATGGGGATTGCAGGGAAGTATGCAATTTATAAATAAAAGAAATAAGAAAATCAGACGGTCAGTACCATTTGAATCCTCTTCATATTATCAGTTATTTTTAAATGCAGATATATATAGAGAAAATTGTTATGAGTGTAAATATGCTACAAAAGATAGAATTGGAGATTTGACGATCGGAGATTATTGGAGAATAGAAAAGGAGCATCCAGAATACCTAATTGAAAATGGAGGAACATTGGAACCTCAAAGGGGGATATCGTCTATATTGGTTAACTCGGAACAAGGTGAAAAGTTACTAAAAATATTTGGAACAAATCTTATCTTAGAATTATCTAATTATGATAAGGTTTCTAGACAAAATGCTCAATTGAGAGTGCCTAGTTCTAAGAGCAAATATAGAGAAGAAATATTTGAGACTTATAAGAAACAGGGATACCAAGCGATTGAAAAAGAATATGATAGGAAGCTTGGTATAAAAAAATATAGGTTCATGGTTTCAAATATGGTACCTAAGCCGATCAAAACAATAATAAAAAGAATTATATAGTATAAGGAAAAAGAATAATATGTATTAATACTGTAGAGGTAATAAAATATTTAAAGTTATTACCCATTTTAGTGGACGAGTATTGATTTTATATTATTACATAGTATATTGGGGATTTTATATGGATACATATAAAATCTCTAAATGTAAAATACCAGTAATTGTGTACAATTCGACTTATCAGCGTAGTCTATGGGAACGTGTATTATGAATCTTTGATAAAGTATGCTGATATTTGCATTACAAATAGCGAAGTTATTTGTGATTTTTAGAAACAAGCCATTTCAAGTTTACTATTAAAGCGGCTATAATTCCTCTATTGTATAGGGAATAAAGAGGCGAGATAATGGAGGCTCTTAGATTTATATATAGCAATATTGAGGTAATGGTTAAAAATCATAACTTATAGGAGAAAGGAGTTAGAGACAATATATCATGAGAAAAAAAGTCAGTATATGTTGTATTACATATAATCAAAAAGAATATATAAAACTACTTAAAGAACTGAATTAAATGTTATTTCAGTTTTCAGAATATACAGATAATATATACAAAAGAATGGTAGAAAAAACAAGTAGTTACTCATGAATGCTACATACTGCAAAGTGAAAATGATTTAAAGACAATTATTAAACATCCATAATATCGAAAATGTTTCCTCTCATTGCCGTTAAAGGATATTTTGAGACAAATGTATCATTATATTTTAAAGAAATAAGCGATACATAAGTTCTTTCCAGGCTTAGTCAATTTGCAATAAAGCAATTGTTAGCAAACCAATTAAATCTGGAAAGATCTGATGATAGTATTATTAGGTTTATCTCCAAGCACATATAGTGTTATTAGTACACACTATATTAGGGATAAGTAGTTCACTTTCAGTTATGCAACCACAAATATACCCGGAATTTTTAGCACCTACCCATGAAGGGATATTAGGTAAATAACTGCCTATTATTTTTATGCTTATATTCTCAAGCCCTTTACTAACATTTATTAACTTTAATTGGCTTGATGTAACATTAAAAATACATTCAATAAATCTTAGGGCTTTATTTGAAGAATAAAAATTAATAAAAATTCCAGTATTCACGTTAAATGTACAGTGAAAAAAATATCCACTATATTCAATGAAAGATTTTTTATTAGTCAGAGAAGTTTCAAAAATAGTATTGTATGCATTTATTGAACCTCCAATACTATAGTTTTGACCTGAAATATAGCAATCAATTAGTGTAGGACTACCAGTACTACACAATTTTCCATTTAGGTTGGTAATATGACAGTTTTTGAGTTGAGCTTTTTTAAAGGCATATGTGTACTCAATATTATTCCCATTTATGGTGCAGTTTTCTATAAAACCATTGCTATCACCAGATTTAATAATGCAATGAATACTTTTAGCACTAATATTTGAATTTCTTATATATGAAGGGCCAGTGATTTTATTTCCCTCTTCACCTTCAAGGCCTTCATCTCCTCCACCTAGGGATATGCAATGGTATCTTTGAATGTTATATTCCATTTCAAAATTGCAATTATCTATATAAACATTACTAACTGAGCCAAACCATGACCAGACAGCAATACTTTCATCTCTACCACAATGATGTATATAGCAATCTTTAAATCTAATATTTCTAGTAATTCCATTTTTGTTAGCATCTCTAACCCATATGCCACCAGATAGACCTATGAGCATTTCAAAACGACAATTATTAAATAAAATGTCTTTGTTATTGGAGTATATATCCACATATCCATTTGTAAATGTCACATCATTAGGAACTTTAAATGTACAGTTGGTAATAATAGTATTATTACTATTTATCAGTGATAGTAGCGGTTGTATAGAAATCTGTACAAAATCAATATTAGCTATTTTACAGGATCCACTTAGTTTTATTGCATTTCTATTTGTTGATAGCCCTGTAGTTTGTATTGTTACTCCATGGTTTGATAGTAGAGTTTTATTATCTATATCTAGTTCAGTCACATTATATATTCCACTATCGAAAAAAAGTGTATTATAGTGTCGTAAGCATTCTCTAATTATTGTTGTATCATCTGTTAAGCCATCTCCCTTTGCTCCGGCTTCTTTTACATTAATCCAATCTGATTTTGCCTTTTTGAGTTCATTTTCAGTAGCCAAACTTGATTCATACAAAGTTGTAATATCAAGAATTAGGTTATCCAGAGAATTAACAGCACTATATTCCATACTACTCCTCCTGGCAAGTATGATGATTTAAACATTTAATTGTAATGTTTCTTAGACCTGAGGGTGATAAATTATCTTTATAAATATATAGCAATATAACAGATAGGGTTAACTATGAACCATTTCAATATGTGTAGATTGTTATATATGATGTTAGAAAAATACTAATATTAGAATAAAAAACAATCTGTATATTATAATATGTAGTAATATACAATATTGTGTAGAAAAAAGATCATATATATTATTGAGATTTAATAGAAAAGCTTATTTTACACCCACTGTTCCCTATACTTCTTCGCGCTAACCCCTTCCGCATTCTTAAAGCACTTATTAAAGTAGCTTCCATCATAAAACCCGCATTCCTTAGCAATTTCATAAATCGTCTTATCCGAGAAACGCAGCAGTCTCTTCGCCAGGCTGATGCGTTTTTCCATTATGTACTCATTGATCGTAAACCCATAGTAATTCTTATATTCATGGCATAAATGATATTTACTCATAAAGAATAAAGTGCTTAGCTGATCTAGCGATATTTTCTCCATAAAATGTTCAGACAGATACGTTTGTATGCTGTTTAGCTTTGTGAGCATCTCCGTCTCTAAGGCAGGCGCATCCAATCTCTTAGAGGTGAGGATAAGTGTCACGATATCGGTGATGTATTTATGGGTTAATAATTCCGTATAAGAGTCTTTATGGGAATTGATCGTAAGAAGCTGCATGAATGCATTCTGAACAGAAGAGAAGTCAGACAGGCTTAGAACGACCGGGGAGCAGGCTTCAAACTGATTAAGATATTCTTTTGCATTTATTCCTTTAAAATGGATCCAGTACAGTTCCCAAGGATCGGCCATGCTGCTTTGCAGCAGATAGGAGGAGTTGCAGTCTATAAAGAAACAGTCTCCCTTTTTTAAGATATATCGTTTCTTCTGATATTCAAGAATGCCATTTCCGGACAGGATTAAGACAATCAGATAGGAGTCAAGATGTTTCCGTCTTGATGTATGGCTCACCTTTAACTTTAGGTATCCAGTCTCCTGAAGGTATAAAAAGGAGCTCTTTGCTAAAGCAGACGGAGTTGCGATGATCCGTTTGGAGTTCGATACATAGGAGTCTGGAAAATGATCAAAAAAGTCAGCCATAAAGTTCACCTCACATAATTGTTAAAATTTAGCAATATAATACCATATTTTAACAATTATGTCTATTGTAAAAATATGTAAAAGTGATAAAGTGATATAGTTAGAAGGGATTAAAATGTAGACTTATGCCTAATATAATACCATTTTAGGAAAGGAGCTCGTATGTATATTGTATTGCTTTCAGGGGGTTCAGGAAAGAGGCTCTGGCCGTTATCAAACGATTTAAGATCGAAACAATATATTAAACTTGTGAACGATGAAGAAGATACAAAAGAGAAGTGTTCGATGATACAGAGAGTATGGAAACAGCTTGAGAAAAGCGGATTAGCTTCTCACAGTATTATAACGGCAAGCAAAGGGCAGGTTGAGATTATTAAAAGCCAGCTTGGCAACGTGGATATTGCAGTGGAGCCGAATAGAAGAGATACCTTTCCAGCAGTTGCGATCTCATGCGCTTATATCAAGAGCGTGATGGGAGCCAAAAAGGATGATGTTGTTGCAGTGCTGCCGGTAGATCCTTATACCGAGGATGCGTATTTTGAAACGGTCAAACATTTGGAAAAGATACTGACTGTTTCAGATGCGGAGATCGCTTTAATGGGAGCGGAACCAACGTATCCTTCTGAAAAGTATGGGTATATCATACCGGGAAAGCAGGGAAAGGAATACATAGAGGTAAAGGGGTTTGTTGAGAAACCGGATAAGGAACGGGCAAAGAAGCTGCTGGATGAGCATGCGATATGGAACTGCGGCGTGTTCTGTTTCCGTCTTGGATTGATGGAAGAAAAGGCAGAGGCTTATGGACTGAAATTAGACTATCATGAGATGTTCAATCACTATGATAAACTTCCGAAGATTAGCTTTGATTATGAGGTGTTAGAGAAATCCGAGCATCTTGTGGCGGCTTCCTTTAAGGGCCTTTGGAAGGATCTTGGGACATGGAATACGTTAACGGAAGAGATGGGATCCGATTCGATCGGGAACACGATCATGGACAAGCAGTGTGAGAATACGCAGGTCATCAATGAGCTGGATATCCCGGTGGTGACGATGGGAACGAAGAACATGGTCGTAGTAGCGGCATATGACGGAATCCTTGTCGCAGATAAGAATCAGAGCTCTTATATCAAGGATGTGACGGCGGAGCTTCATATGGCGCCGATGTATGAGGAAAGAAGATGGGGCACGTTAAAGAGCATTGACCGGAACTCGAAGGACGGAGAGTTTACGTTAACCAGGAAGATCAAGATATTTAAAGGAAAGTCCTCAAGCTATCATTATCATGAACATCGGATTGAGATCTTCACTGCATTAAGCGGAGAAGCAGAAATGATATTAGAGGGCGTTAAGATTACACTGACACAGGGAAGCGCGATCTGCATCCAGGCAAATCAGAAGCATGCGATCCAGGCGATTACGGAATTTGAATATTTGGAGACGCAGGTAGGGGCTGCGGTCGGAAATGATGATATAACAAGGATTACATTTAACTGGGATGAGATACCGGTAGCAGTATTAAATTAAAAAACAGAGAGAAAGGAATAACACGATGAAAAAAGCATTGATCACAGGCATTACAGGGCAGGATGGCTCTTATTTAACGGAATTATTATTGGAGAAGGGATATGAGGTGCATGGCATTATCAGAAGACATTCCACACCTTGTACCGACAGGATCGATCCTATTTTAAAGAATGAGCAGTATAAGGGACGTGTTTTCTTGCATTATGGGGATTTGACGGATGCAAGCAACCTGATTTATCTGGTGGCAACGATTAAGCCGGATGAAGTCTATAACTTAGCAGCACAGTCCCATGTGGCGGTTTCATTTGAAGTGCCGGAATATACAGCGGAAGCGACAGGCGTTGGAACCATCCGTCTGTTAGAGGCAATCAGACAGAGCGGCGTGGCATGTAAATACTATCAGGCTTCTACTTCTGAACTGTTTGGAGGCATTCCGGAGACAGCACCTCAGAGCGAGAAGACACCATTTCATCCAAAGAGCCCTTATGGAGCGGCAAAACTGTATTCTTACTGGATTACCGTTAATTACAGAGAGTCTTATGACATGTTCGCATGCAACGGCATTCTGTTCAATCATGAATCTCCAAGACGTGGCGAGAACTTCGTAACAAGAAAGATCACGATCGCAATCGCTAATATCTTAGCAGGAAAGCAGGAGAAGCTTTCTCTTGGCAATATGGATGCGAAGAGAGACTGGGGATTTGCAGGTGATTATGTAGAGGGTATGTGGAGAATCCTTCAGCAGGACAAACCATCCGACTATGTGCTTGCAACCAATGAGACACATACGGTCAGAGAGTTTGTGACACTCGCATTTGCTGAGGTTGGCATTGAGATCGAGTGGAGAGGAAGCGGTGTAGAAGAAAAAGGCGTGGATAAGAAGACTGGGCGGATCTTAGTGGATATCAATCCAGAGTTTTTCAGACCGGCAGAAGTCGATTTATTATGGGGAGATTCAAGCCGTGCCGAAAGAGAGTTAGGATGGGTGCGTAAGGTTAGCTTCAAGGATTTAGTAGCAATGATGGTGAATGAAGATATGAAGACAATTGCCGGAATGACAACTGAGGAGTATCGGAATAAGTAAGAGAGGAAGGGGATAACAATGGATAAGAATGCAAAGATTTTTGTGGCAGGGCATAGAGGACTGGTAGGATCCGCTATCGTTAGGAACCTGATTTCAAAAGGATACACGAATATTGTAACGAGAACTCATAGGGAACTGGATTTAACCAAACAGGAAGCCGTAAGGGAATTCTTTGATAAAGAGGAACCGGAATATGTCGTACTGGCAGCAGCAAAGGTAGGCGGCATCAATGCCAACAATACAAAGCCGGCCGACTTCATTTATCAGAATATGGCCATACAGAACAATGTAATCAAATGTGCGCATGACTATAAGGTGAAGAAGCTTCTGTTTTTAGGAAGCACCTGCATCTATCCGAGAATGGCCCCACAGCCAATCAAGGAGGAATCCTTACTGACCGGACCATTGGAGAAGACGAATGAGGCATATGCGATTGCTAAGATCTCAGGTCTTGAGATGTGCAAGTTCTTTAAACGTCAGTACGGGGATGATTTCATCAGCTGTATGCCGACGAACTTATATGGACCGTATGATAACTATGATTTAAGCAATTCGCATGTTATGCCGGCACTGATCCGTAAGTTCCATGAAGCGAAGATGAGGAATGCGGATTCGGTTGAGATCTGGGGCACAGGAAGCCCATTAAGAGAGTTCCTCTATGTCGATGATATGGCAGATGCCTGTGTATTCTTATTGGAGAATTACAGTGAGGAAGAGCATGTCAATATCGGAACCGGTGAGGAAGTAAGCATTAAGCAGCTAGTAGAGGTGGTAAAGGATACGGTTGGGTTTAAAGGTGAGATCGTGTATAACACAAGCATGCCGGATGGAACGCCAAGAAAGCTTACGGATGTGACGAAGCTGCATCAGATGGGATGGAAACACAAGGTATCATTAGAAAATGGAGTCAAAATGGCTTATGAGTGGTACCGGGATAATTATGATATTGCAAAGAACTAACATTGACTTGTTCAGTATGGAGCGTTTTATGCTTTCTATTTTTATTATCACTTGTCTTTATCACAGGAATAATAAAGATATTTGATTATATATGTTTTGGGATTAGCCTTAGCAGTAATAACTATTGTAAAAAATATAAGGTAATGAAAATTGGAAAGAAAATAAAAGTAAAAAGATAAAAATGTATTAAAAATTATTTAAGGGAGAGACTGTTTTAAATGTATAATATTTATGGATGAAAAGTGGATTAGTATATGCTGTATAACTTATAATCAAGAGAAGTATATTATAGATGCGATAGAAAGCTTTTTAAGACAAACAATCATTGGGCACTGTGAGATTTTAATACATGATGATGCTTCGCAAGATAATACGGTAAATATTATCAAAAGCTATGTAGAGAAGTATCCTAACTTAATAAAATTTTATGGGGAATCAAAGAATCAGTACCAGCAAGGAAAGCAGCCAATGCAAAAGTTATTTGAACAAGCAAAGGGCAAGTACATTGCATTATGTGAAGGGGACGATTATTGGATAGATCCTTATAAACTCGAAAAACAGTTTGATTTTATGGAAATACATAAGCAATATTCAATGTGTTTTCATGCATCAAAAATCTATAATCAAAAAATAAAACAATTTTTAAAAAGTCAACATGCATATCCTAATGATTGTAAGTCAAATATTAAGGATATAATTATAAAAGATGGGGGATTCGTTCCAACGGCTTCCATCTTTTGCAGAACAGACATAGTAAAAAGGATACCAAAGTTCTACTATAACTATACCATTGGGGACTATTCATTACAGGTTATTTTAGCTGCAAATGGAGAAGTATACTATATGGATGAAGAAATGTCAGTATATAGACGCTATACGGAGAATTCACTGGTATGTGAATTTTATTCAAATAAGAAAAATGAGATTATGATGTATAGAAGTATGAGTAATATGCTTCATGATTTTTCTGAATACTCAAATGGAAAATATGATAAGATTGTAGAGTATAAAAGAGATTATTATGAATATAAAATATTAGAAACAAAGAATCAATTATTTAAGATATTAATGTCACCATATAGAAAATTTTTGTTTAAGCAACCTATAAAACAGATGATTAAAACAATATTAAAATGCATATTTTCATATTGTCATATTTCATTATGACATTACTAAAAAAGACTGTTACATCACAATGGATGCAGCAGTCTCTTTTTATACTTTTAATTAGAACTTGAATGTATCCTTAAGTCCAGCCCATAACTGGTCTTTCTCGCTTAATTTAAGCTTTGTTCCGTCTTTTAATTCATAGCCTTCACCGGAAGCGTTTCCTTTGTATTCTCCGACAAGTTCAGGCCATTCAATGCCGATTTCAGGATCATTCCATGCAAGTCCGCCTTCATCCCCTGGATGATAGAAGTCGGTGCATTTATAGCAGAATTCCGCGATATCGCTTAATACTAAGAAGCCATGAGCGAAGCCTTCCGGAATGTAGAACTGCTTTTTGTTTTCTTCGGTTAATTCCACACCGAACCACTTACCGTATGTCTTGGAATCGCTTCTTAAGTCTACCGCAACATCAAATACGCTTCCTTTTACGACACGAACTAACTTGCCCTGTGGGAATTCTTTCTGAAAATGAAGTCCTCTTAGAACGCCTTTTACGGAGCAGGACTGGTTATCCTGAACGAACTTCATGTTAAGTCCGGCTTCTTCCATATCCTTCTGATTATAGGTTTCCATGAAATATCCTCTGGAATCTCCGTGTACGGCTGGTTCAATTACATACAGTCCTTCGATTGGACATGTGGTTACTTTGATCTGTCCCATGCTTATTCACCCCTTTTTATTTGTGTGACCTTTTATATGATTCAAAAAATGATGTATTTTCTAGAATTCGATTTCTTTTAAATAGCGTTTTACGGCATCCTGCCAGCTAGGAAGTCTTTCAAAACCATTTTCACTGAGCTTTTCTTTGCTCATGCGGCTGTTTGAAGGGCGTTTTGCCTTCGCTGGATAATGATCTGCTGTTACCGGTTCTACCGTAAGGTGTTCGGAATCATACTCGCTTCTTCCCATTGCTGCTGCCTGTTTGAAGATCTCACATGCGAATTCATACCAGGAGCAGATTCCTTCGTTGGTAGCATGATAGCGGCCGTATTTGTCGCTTTCGATCATATCGACTAAAAGTCTTGCTAAGTCAAATGTATAAGTCGGGCTTCCAATCTGATCGCATACGACAGTCAGTTTGTCATGATTCTTGCCAAGGTTCAGCATTGTTTTAATGAAGTTCTTTCCATTCACGCCGAATACCCATGCGATACGTACAATGAAGTACTTATCTAACAGTTTTTCAATCGCAAGCTCGCCTTCGTATTTTGTCTGTCCGTATACATTTAACGGCTCTCTGTTTAAGTCATCCGGCTCCCAGAAGTTCGTGCCTTCTCCATTGAATACATAATCGGTGCTGATATACATCATCTTGATATCAAGTTCCTTGCACACCTTTGCGATATATTCGGTACCGGTAGCGTTGACAAGACGTACTTTGTCAATGCAGTCTTCAGCTGCATCCACAGCGGTCCATGCTGCACAGTGGATCACGGCATCCGGATTTGCTTCTTTGATCACGCGTTCTACGCAAAGTTCATCTGTGATATCCATCTGTTCGATATCCACACCAACTGCCTCATGATTTCTCTTTGTCAGCTCATTTACAACATCATGTCCGAGCTGTCCTTTTACGCCGGTCACTAAAACTTTCATCTTAAGACTCCCTCCAATAAAAACTTTGATATTGCGAATCCGCCAGCCTTTCTAGACTGACGGACTTCACAGGTTATGGCAACTGATTAGCGATTGCCGTACATTTTTTCATAGTAGTTCTGGTATTCACCGGAAATGATCGTTTCCCACCATTCCTTGTTATCTAAGTACCATTTGATTGTTTTCTTGATGCCATCTGCAAACTTTGTTTCTGGAAGCCAGCCAAGTTCGTTGTGGATCTTAGTAGGATCGATTGCATAACGCATATCGTGTCCTTTACGGTCAGCCACATAAGTGATTAAGCTTTCTGGCTTGCCAAGTTCCTTACAGATGATCTTTACGATATCGATGTTTGTCATTTCGTTGTGACCACCGATATTGTATACTTCACCGACACGTCCGTTATGGATGATTAAGTCGATTGCCTTGCAGTGATCTTCAACATATAACCAGTCACGCACGTTTTCGCCTTTTCCGTAAACAGGAAGTGGCTTGTCATTTAATGCATTTGCGATCATAAGAGGAATTAACTTTTCTGGGAAATGGTATGGTCCGTAGTTGTTAGAGCAACGGCTGATCGTAACAGGAAGACCATAAGTACGGTGGTAAGCAAGCACTAATAAGTCAGCGCCGGCTTTAGAAGAGCTGTATGGGCTGCTTGTGTGGATCGGAGTCTCTTCTGTGAAGAATAAGTCCGGTCTGTCAAGTGGAAGGTCACCGTATACTTCATCGGTAGATACCTGATGGTAACGCTTGATTCCGTATTTTCTGCATGCATCCATTAATACAGCAGTACCTTTGATATTAGTATCTAAGAATACTTCCGGATTCTCGATGGAACGGTCAACATGGCTTTCTGCTGCGAAGTTCACAACCATATCAGGATGTTCTTCTTCGAATAATTTATATACGGCATCTCTATCTGTGATGCTTTCCTTTACGAAACGGAAATTCTTATTATCCATTACCGGTGCTAACGTTGATAGATTACCTGCATAAGTAAGGCAGTCTAAACAAACGATACGGTAATCTGGATATTTGTCTAACATATGAAAAATGAAATTGCTTCCGATAAATCCGGCACCGCCGGTTACAATAATAGTCATAATGGCATTCTCCTATTTCCTTCTATTTATTATTTACCCATACGTACTGCCTAGCGCTGCAGCACATCCAGATACTTTCCATCTAATACATCTTTTAAATACTGACCATACTGGTTCTTCTTCAATACTTCATAGATGCGTAACACATCGTCTTCAGTGATCCAGCCGTTTAAGTATGCGATTTCTTCTAAGCATGCGATCTTACGGTGCTGATGAGTCTCTACTGTCTTCACGAAGTTTGTTGCGTCTACTAAACTTTCATGTGTTCCGGTATCTAACCATGTAAAGCCCTGGCCTAATAATTCTACGTTTAAGTCCCCATTTTCTAAGTAGATGCGGTTTAGGTCAGTGATCTCCAATTCACCTCTTGCGCTTGGCTTTAAGTTCTTTGCATATTCCACAACACGGTTGTCGTAGAAATAAAGACCGGTTACGCAGTAGTTGCTCTTTGGTTTCTCAGGTTTTTCTTCAATGGAGACAGCCTTGCCTTCTGCATTGAATTCCACGATGCCGAAACGTTCCGGATCATCTACATAATAGCCGAATACCGTAGCGCCTTTTCCGTTTTCCGCATTCTCTACCGCTTCCTTAAGGCGCGCATTTAAACCGTGTCCTGCAAAGATATTGTCACCAAGAACCATCGCTACGGAGTCATTTCCAATGAACTCTTCCCCAATGATGAATGCCTGCGCTAATCCGTCTGGGCTTGGCTGTACGGCATAGGATAACTTCACGCCGAACTGATGGCCGTCACCAAGAAGTTCCTTGAAACGTGGTGTATCCTGTGGTGTGGAAATGATCAGGATATCACGGATGCCAGCATTCATTAAAACAGACATCGGATAGTAGATCATTGGCTTGTCGTAAATCGGTAACAGCTGTTTGGAGGTTACCATGGTAAGCGGGTAAAGACGTGTGCCGGAACCGCCGGCTAAGATAATACCTTTCATTTTTTTCTCCTTTATTCCAATAACATTATTTTTTGATTTAATGTTATTATAAAAGGTGACGTTACGTCACCTGCAAGCACTTTTTTATGAAATTTGATTTTTTTTACAAATAAAGGTGCCGGCTTCTTTGGTGATGGAGAATCCTTGCTTTGTTTTTCTCTCCACGAAAGAACGGAATTCCTTATATCGGTCCAGAATATAATGATTCTGGTTGCCATGACAGGAGAGGATATATTCGATAAGAGGCTCCGCATCAATGACTGTGAGTGCATCATCATACAGTACGGTTTTAATGTCCTTAAACTTCGTATGAAGGAGAGCGTATCCATTTTCTAATCCAAAGCGTTCATAAAGCTTTTCAGCTGAGAGGGTGATCCGTTCATCGAATTCTGTGACAAGCAGACTGATCTCTTTCATATGGTTGGTACCATAGGTACTGCACATGAATCTTCCGTTTGGCTTTAGGACACGATAAGCCTCCTTACATGCTTTTTCAATATCCTGACAATAAAACAGAACATGATTTGCAATCACCAGATCGAAACTATTATCGGCAAACGGGAGCTTATGACAGTCGCATACTTCAAAGGAAAAGCGAGAGTCTTCAGAACCGAGTGTTCTTCTTACATCACGAATCATGCCTTCGGAGATATCAGAAAGTACAATATCCGTATTTTTAGGGATTTTCGAAAGATTTTCTACCCATAAGGCCCCATTTCCACAGCCGACCTCTAAGATAGACATACCCTCTTTCACATCACATTGTTCATAGATCCATGGAAACCATCCCTGTTTGTTTTTGGCGTACAGATGATGCAGATTGATACGGGCTGAGATATTAGAGGAATTCTGATACTGAATAGACAGGCTTTGCTCCATGTTTGTAAGGTGAATTAGATTAAGCATTTGACTCCAGTTAATATTATGATCCTTTTCTATAGCAATTGATGTATCCTGAATGGCTTTTTCAACTAACTGTAACTGCTCAATCTTATCCTGTACTAACTTAAGTTGCAGATTCAGAGAGTTTTTCATAAATCGGTAGTCGGTATCATTGATGGTCATGCTTCGGATATCTTCTAAAGAAAAACCAAGATATTTTAACAGTAGAATTTGTTGAAGTCGTGCAAAATCGGCATCAGAATAGAACCTGGCTCCTGATTCATTTACATAGGAAGGTTTTAATATATTCTGTTTATCATAAAAGCGGATGGTACGTATGGACACATGAGCCATACGCGCAAACTCACCCGATGTGTAATAGCCTGGAATTTTCATATTGTTCAATCACCTTCCTTTTTTGCTTTTATTATAATGGGAAACAAAACGGAAGACAATGGATGAGGAAAATTTGTTATATGGAAAAGGGCGAATAAAAGAAATAAGGAAAAAGTTGTAATTTTTTATTTGGAGGGATATAATAAAAAAGTTATAGGAATCAAAATGCAGGCTAGGATAAGAGTAGAAAGAGGAGAAGGAATGTGGAGTTATATATATAATGACCTATATATGTCATTTCGTTATTTACCATTAGGAATACTTGCAGCAGTAGCAGTTATCCTTTTAGAATATACATATAAGAAGATGAGACATAAGCCGATAAGATGGGATAAGATGTCATACATATCCTTGTTTGTTGTATATGTGATAGCAATTGTTCAAATTGCTTATTTTTCAAGAGAACCAGGATCCAGAAGTTCTATTGATTTAGGGTTATTGGATACATGGGGCCAGGATCCAATGTCCAGGTCATTTGTAATTGAGAATGTGATTATGTTCATTCCATTTGGTATGTTAGTGCCGGCAGTATGGGATAAGATGCGCGCTTTTCATCGCTGTCTTTTAGCGGCATTTATCAGTACAGTAGCAATTGAGACGATGCAGTTGATCACTCAGAGAGGCTACTGTCAGTTAGACGATGTAGTAATGAATACCCTTGGCGGAGCAATCGGATATGGGATCTTTTATTTGTTTCATAAGGTTGCAAAATATATGCATAATAATTTCTGACAAATTTTACAAATATTTATTTACAAAAAATACAAATATTGGTATAATAAATCTTGTCAGATGCGGATATAGTTCAATGGCAGAATGTGAGCTTCCCAAGCTTAATATGCGGGTTCGATTCCCGTTATCCGCTTTCCATGAAAAGCTGCTGTATAAAGTACAGTAGCTTTTTTCATATCCAAAAGAATTCAGGAGTCAGGTCTCATTGACGAACCCTTTCATCTCGCTTAAAATAGCCATAAGAATGAGTACAAAAGTTAAGGAGCACTACGAAAAATGGCAACAATATCATTATGTATGATTGTAAAGAATGAATCCAAGGTACTGGCACGGTGTCTGAATTCGTTTCAAGAACTGGTAGATGAGATTATTATTGTAGATACAGGATCAAGTGATAATACAAAGGAGATTGCATATCGTTATACCAATCAGGTTTATGATTTCGAATGGATCGATGACTTTTCTGCTGCAAGGAACTTTTCCTTTTCCAAGGCGACAAAGGATTATATCTATGTAGCAGATGCGGATGAGTTTATTGATGAAGAGAATCAGAAGAGATTCATGCTTGTAAAACAGGCATTGCTACCGGAAGTGGAGATTGTGCAGATGTATTATACGAACCAGCTTGCGTTCAATACCACTTATAATTTTGACAAAGAGTATCGTCCAAAGCTTTATAAGCGGCTACGTGAGTTTTGCTGGAGGGAGCCAATCCATGAGGCAGTGCAGTTAGAACCAGTCATTTATGATAGCGATATCGAGATTATACATATGCCGGAGAGCAATCATGCCGGACGAGATTTTGCGGTATTTTTAAAGATTTTAAAAAGTGGAAATGGACTCTCTGAGCGATTAATTGAGATGTACGCAAGAGAGCTGTTTATTGCTGGCGCAAAACAAGATTTCATAGAAGCATATCCATTTTTTAAGGAGTTTTCAGAAATGCCCCTTTCCTTAGAAAAGTTAAAGATTGTTCAGTGTGTGATTGTCCGGGCAGCAAGAGAGCTTAATGACTTGGGCGCATTCTTTAAGGAAGCCCTTAAAAATGTAGCGTTAGATCAGCCTTCTGCTGAGGTATGTTTTGAATTGGGAGAACATTATGTGGCAGCAGGGGATGACAAGGAGGCGACAATCTGGTATTACAATGCAGCCTATGAGACAAGTCCGGAGCTGAATATTCATTATGGCGGGGATTATCCGCGTGAGAAGCTGGCTCAGTGTTATAGAAGGTTAGGAGCAATGGAAGAGGCAGAAAAGTATGAGAATGCCGCAAGAGAGTGGAAGGCAGAATAAGAGGAGGATGAAAAATGGCAGCATTATTGGTGATTTTATTGATCTTTGTCTCCGATCTATGCATTAAGGATTATATTGAGAAGCATAAAGAGCTTGAGAAGGATGAAGAGATTCTAGATGGCAAGATTATTATTACGAAGTATCATAATAAAGGAGCATTCTTAAATGCGATGGAGAAAAACAGAAAGCTGTTGCTTACCGTATCCGGGATCTTCTTTGGCCTTGTGGTGTTAGTTCTTGCATTTTTGATCCCTCAGAAGAGAAAGGGACTTTTAACATTTGTAGTGGCACTGATTGCCGGTGGTGCGTCCAGTAATATGTATGATCGAATAAGGAGAGGGTATGTAGTGGATTACTTCAGCTTCTCTTTTTTAAAGAAAGTAGTATTTAATATTTCTGATATTTTTATTTTTATTGGAAGCATCATTGCTTCTGTTTATGCAATTATGAAGAGTTAAGCATAAGCGGGAGTCATTAGAGAACGAGTGAAGGCTAATAACAGAGAGTTGACAAAAATAACCAAATAATGTAAGTTAAGATAGAGAAAGGGAAAAATTTACAATATCTTAGGAGATTACATTATGGAAGACAATAAAAATGGTTCAATTAAGCACAGTGTTATATCAGGCGTGTTCTGGAAGCTGTTTGAACGCATCGGAGCACAGGCAGTTACATTTGTTGTCACAATTGTATTAGCAAGGATACTTAACCCATCTGATTATGGATTAATCTCACTCGTTATGATTTTTATTAATATAGCCAATGTCTTCGCTGAAAGCGGGTTTGGAAGTGCGTTGATTCAGAAGAAGGATGCGGATGAAGTGGATTTTTCGTCGGTCTTTTATTTTGGAATTGCATTTTCAGGCCTGCTTTATTTTATTTTATATATGACGGCACCGGCAATCGGGCATTTTTATAATCAGGCGGAAATCGTACCGGTATTACGGGTGCTGGCATTACGGATTCCGCTTGCAGCAGTGAATACAGTGCAGAAGGCGTATGTATCCCGAAAGATGGTATTTAAGAGATTTTTTTATGCTACTCTAGGTGGGACGATTGGATCGGCAGTGGTGGGAATTGTAATGGCATATCAGGGATATGGAATCTGGGCACTGGTGGCACAGTACTTGTTTAACTCTACAATCGATACGCTGGTCCTTTGGTTTACAGTCAGATGGCGGCCAACTACACATTTCTCCATGGAAAGGCTGAGAGGGCTTTTGAAGTTTGGATGGAAGCTGTTATGTGCGGGGCTTTTAGAGACGATTTATAACCAGTTAAGAAGCCTTGTAATAGGAAAGAAGTATAGTACATCGGATTTAGCCTATTACAACAAGGGAGATCAGTTTCCAAGCTTAATTGTGACGAATGTAAATACCTCCATCAGTTCGGTTTTATTCCCGGCTATGTCACAGTACCAGGATGAGAGGGAAAAGGTAAAAACAATGACAAGAAGGGCCATTCAGATTAGTTCTTATCTGATTTGTCCAATGATGATGGGGCTTGCTTTGGTTGCAGAACCGTTGGTACGTTTGATATTAACAGAAAAATGGGTTCCATGTGTGCCGTATATGCAGATTATGTGCTTTATCTATGCAACGTGGATGATACATACGGCTAATTTGGAGGCAATGAAAGCAGTGGGGAGGAGCGATTTGTTTCTAAGACTTGAACTTATTAAGAAGGTATATGGCATCGTATTATTGTTAATATCCATGAGACACGGAGTTATGGCAATTGCATTAAGCGGAGTGGTGAATGCAGTTTTGTCTTTAGCTGTAAATGCTTATCCAAACGGAAAGTTATTGAATTATCCATATAAGGAGCAGATAAAGGATTTATTACCAGCATTGCTATTATCGGCAGCTATGGGAATTGGGGTTTATGCAGTAGGGGGACTTATTGAAGGGGAAGTATATCGGCTGATTCTTCAAGTAGTGGCAGGAGGAGTAATTTATGGAGGATTATCATTATTATTTCAGGTAGAAAGTTTTCGGTATTTATTGGGGATTATCCAAGCAGGAAAAAATAAAGGGGCATATTTAGCATATAGAAATGAATAAAAACAATTTGTATTTAGAGAACGCTATAATATTAGATACCATTTATTTAAGGTAGATAAAAGCAAGCATTTTATATTGAAAAATAGACAGGAGTATTGATTTTATCTACCTTAAGCAGAGTATTTTAAAAAGTAAAATTATACTAGATTTCTCTTCTTACATGGAGTATAATAAAGCGTGATTTTTTGGTCACTAGCAAAGGTGTTAGCGTTTATTGTCTTGCCATCATGTTCAATTAGGGCCTCTTTTTGGCGAAAGAGGGAACAGATAGGGCGGGATTATAAATGCTTTTTAATTTTTACAGGAGGACAATAAAAAATGGGCGTTAAGTATGTATTTGTAACCGGAGGCGTTGTATCCGGATTAGGTAAGGGAATCACTGCAGCTTCTCTTGGCCGTTTATTAAAGGCGAGAGGGTATCATGTAACGATGCAGAAGTTCGATCCTTACATCAACATTGATCCAGGAACAATGAATCCGATCCAGCATGGAGAAGTATTCGTGACTGACGATGGCGCCGAAACAGATCTTGACCTAGGGCATTATGAACGTTTTATTGATGAAAGTCTGACAAAGCAGAGCAATGTAACAACAGGTAAGATATATTGGTCGGTTCTATCCAAAGAAAGACGTGGTGATTTTGGTGGAGGCACCGTTCAGGTAATTCCTCATATCACCAATGAAATTAAAAATCGTTTCTACCGTAACGACGGATGCAATGATACGCATATCGCAATCATTGAAGTAGGGGGAACCGTTGGCGATATCGAAAGCCAGCCATTCCTAGAGTCTATCCGTCAGTTCCAGCATGATGTAGGAAGAGAGAATGCCATGTTAATTCATGTCACCTTAATTCCTTATCTGAAGGCATCCGGTGAAATGAAGACGAAACCGACTCAGGCAAGCGTAAAGGATCTGCAGGGAATGGGAATCCAGCCGGACATCATCATGTGCCGTACAGAGCATCCATTAGAGCCTGGAATCCGTGAGAAGATTGCATTATTCTGTAATGTCCCAACCTCTCATGTTCTTCAGAACTTAGATGCAGAAACATCTCTTTACGAACTTCCATTAATGATGGAAGAGGAACATCTTGCAGATGTAGCGTGTGAATGCTTAAAGCTTCCTTGCCCAAAGCCAGACTTAAAAGACTGGGAAGACATGGTGAAGAGACTTAAGAATCCAACACGCGAAGTAACCGTTGCATTAGTAGGAAAATACACACAGCTTCATGATGCCTACATTAGCGTTGTGGAATCCTTAAAACATGGTGCTGTTGCACATAATGCATCTGTGAATATCAAATGGATTCCATCCGAGACGGTAACAGAAGAGTCTGTAAACGAATTACTATCCGATGTAAGCGGTATCTTAGTACCAGGAGGTTTTGGCGATCGTGGTATTGAAGGTAAAATTCTCGCTATTAAATATGCACGTGAAAATAATATCCCATTCCTTGGTTTATGCCTTGGAATGCAACTTGCGGTTGTGGAATTCGCAAGACATGTACTCGGATTTGCAGATGCACACAGTGCAGAACTAAATCCGGCAACCACACATCCAATGATCCATCTGATGCCAGAGCAGGATGGGGTTGAGGATATCGGCGGTACCTTAAGACTTGGTTCTTACCCATGTGTGCTTGATAAGATAAGCAAGGCTTATGAGCTGTATGGACAGGAAGTCATTGAAGAAAGACATCGTCATCGTTATGAAGTAAATAACTATTACAGAGAAGATTTAGTGAAGCACGGAATCAAGCTTTCCGGTCTGTCTCCGGACGGAAGAATTGTGGAAATGATCGAGTTACCGGAACATCCTTGGTTCGTAGCAACTCAGGCACATCCGGAATTCAAATCAAGACCAAACAGACCACATCCATTATTCCGTGGATTTATCGGTGCGGCACTTGAAGTAACAAGATAAAAATTAAAAAGCGCAAGCTAACGAAAACTCCGATTGAATTATGATTAAAAATGCATGTTCAATCGGAGTTTTTTATAGGCTTTATAGGGCCTATTTGTGCAAAAAAACTTTAGAATTCAAACACAAAAAATTCAGAAGTAACAGCTTGATTTATACATTTAGTGTCATTATAATGAATATAGCTATGTAAGATACTTGATAAATATACCAAAGTGTATTTTATACATAGAGGATGCCGAAAAAGGCATAATAAAAATATGGGAGGGATTATGGAGAATCGGAATGATAATAATGGAAGCAAGAATAAGAAAAATCCTCTGAAATCAGGTTGGATTTTATGTCTTGTAGTTGCTTTACTGTTTGTATTTATATTTTCCTACATGACAAAGCAGTGGGAAGCAAGTACATTAAAGCAGATTAAGTATAATGAGTTTTTACGTTTATTAGATGATGATAAAGTAGATGAAGTTGTAATTCAGACAGATAAAGATAGAATTCTCATTTATCCAAAGAGTACAGCCATCAATGCCGGATATGAGGTCGTATATTATACGGGTATCATAAGCATGGATAATTTAGAACAGCTTTGCAATGAGGCAGGTGTTACCTTCTCGAGCGAAGTAGTCGATAAGAGCACAACCATTTTTGATGTGATCTTAGCCTATATCGTGCCATTTGTGTTGATTTACCTTGTAATGTGGGTGTTATTCCGCATGATCACAAAGAACAGCGGTGGCATGATGGGTGGCGTTGGCAAGAGTAACGCAAAAGTGTATGTAGAAAAACAGACAGGCGTTACATTTAAAGATGTAGCAGGGCAGGAGGAAGCGAAGGAGTCCTTAACGGAATTAGTAGACTTCCTTCACAATCCAGGCAAGTATACTAGAATCGGTGCAAAACTTCCAAAGGGTGCCCTTTTGGTAGGACCTCCTGGTACCGGTAAGACACTTCTTGCGAAGGCAGTTGCCGGAGAAGCGAAAGTACCGTTCTTCTCCTTATCCGGTTCCGATTTCGTAGAAATGTTTGTCGGCGTTGGTGCTTCCCGTGTCCGTGATTTATTCAAGCAGGCACAGAGTCAGGCTCCATGTATCGTATTCATCGATGAGATCGATGCCATCGGTAAGAGCAGAGATTCTCATTATGGTGGCGGTAATGATGAAAGAGAACAGACTTTAAATCAGTTATTATCCGAAATGGATGGTTTTGATACATCAAAAGGTATCGTCATTTTAGCAGCAACAAACCGTCCGGAAGTATTAGATAAAGCGCTTTTACGTCCAGGCCGTTTTGACAGACGTGTTATCGTAGACAAGCCGGATTTAAAAGGTCGTGTGGATATCTTAAAGGTACATGCAAAGAATGTATTAATGCATGATTCCGTTGATTTAGAAGCAATCGCATTAGCAACATCAGGAGCAGTTGGTTCCGATCTTGCCAATATCATCAACGAAGCTGCCATCTTAGCAGTTAAGGAAGGCAGAACCGTTGTAACACAGGCAGATTTATTTGAATCTGTTGAAGTGGTTATTGCAGGTAAAGAGAAGAAAGATCGTATCCTTGGACCGGAAGAGAAGAAGATCGTTGCTTACCACGAAGTAGGCCATGCACTTGTTACTGCATTAGAAAAGAACGCAGAACCGGTACAGAAGATCACAATCGTTCCAAGAACAATGGGCTCTTTAGGATATGTAATGCAGGTACCGGAAGAAGAGAAATATCTGATGAGCAAGGATGAGATCCTCACTAGAATCGTTACTTTATTCGGCGGCCGTGCAGCAGAAGAGATTGTATTCAAATCCGTTACAACAGGTGCATCAAACGATATCGAAAAGGCAACCGAGCTTGCAAGAGCGATGGTTACCCAGTATGGTATGTCCGAGAAGTTTGGCCTTATGGGATTGGAATCCGTAGAGAACAAATATCTGGATGGCAGAGCAGTATTAAACTGCGGTGATGCAACAGCAGCTGAGATTGATACAGAGGTAATGAGAATCTTAAAGGAATGCTATGATAAGGCAAAAGAGTTGTTATCTGGCAACCGTGAAGTACTTGATAAGATTGCGGAATTCTTGGTAGAACGTGAGACAATTACGGGGAAAGAATTCATGGAGATTTATCATGAAGTAAAGGACAATACTGCTAGCCAATGTGTTATTATCGAGCAGAGTCCAGAATCTGAAAATTAAAATAACAAAAATAGACCTTAGACAACTAACCACACCATTCTGGTATGATTAGTCGTTTAAGGTCTATTTTTGTTTTAAAGTGAACTATTAATTTTGGGTGAGTACAGATGAGAAAAAGTTGACAATAAAAGTAATATAATGTAAATTTAGGAATTAGATAAAGCAGTAAAATTAAAAATATGTGAGGGTATCAGAATGAATCTGTTATTATCAGCTTATGCATGTAGACCTACTATGGGATCAGAACCTGCAGTAGGGTGGAGTTGGGTACTGGAGTTAAGTAAATATCATCATTTATGGGTGCTAACCAATGGAACAAATGAAAAGGATATTGAGGAGTATAAGAAAAAGAATCCAAAACAGTTACAGAATGTTGAGTTCATTTATATTCATTTTAATTCTAAGTACATATTTTGGTATAAAGAATGGGAACGTTTTGAACGATTGTATTATTTTTTATGGCAACGGAGAGCATTGAGAATATCACAGCGTTTATCAAAGCAGATTAAGTTTGATTATGTACAGCATTTAACTTATGTTTCTTTTGTATTACCGACTTATTTATATAAGCTAAAAATTCCATTTATATATGGTCCGATATCAGGGGGCGAGAACATACCAAAAGCGATTAAGTATCCAATGAGTATGAAGGACAGAGGAATCGAGGCAGTTAGAAAACTATCTCAGTCTATTTCTATACAATCTGTAAGGACGAGAAGAGCCTTTAAAAATGCTAAATGGATTATTGCAGTAACGGATGAGACTCGCCAGCAGATTCCATTTCAATATCAAGAGAAAGTAAAGATAGTACAAGCAATAGGTATAAATTCAGATTTTTTTAGCCCAAACCCGCAATGTGAAAGTAAGTGTAAACCTTTAAAAATCTTAATGGCGGGAAGGATGCTATATTGGAAGGGATTTAATTTGGGAATGGAAGCTGCAGTACAGGCATTAGATGAAGGTGCTGATATTCAGCTGACAGTTCTTGGCGAAGGGGAAAAAAGCATAATAGAGAATTTGAAGCAAATGGCAGGAGAATATTTAAATAGGAAGATTCATTTCATTTCTAGAGTTAAATATGAGGATATGAAGCAGTTTTATGATCAATTTGGTTTATTGCTGAATTGCAGCTTACGGGATTCGGGATGTCTAGTTGTAATGGAGGGGATGAGCAGAGGGCTTCCAGTTATATGTGTAGACACGGGAGGGCCAAAGGTTAATACAACTGCGGAATGTGCAATTAAAATAGAACCTATGGCATATCGTGAACTGGTAACAAAGCTGAAAGAAGCTATTATAGATCTATATAAATATCCGGAAAGAAGAACTGCTATGTCAAAAGCATCATATGACCATGCAATAAGATATTTTGATATCGAAAACAAAGTTAAGGAATTTCAAAAATATTACGAATAAGAGAGGGACGGAAATGATAGGTAAGGCTATTTATCAGGTAAACATGCTTATTCGAAAAGGTTACAATAAACTACTGATAGTCCCAGGCCTAAAGCAATCGTTGGGCGGATGTGGGAAAAAGGTAAGAATAGCATATGACTGTGATTTTAAAGCAAACTCTAATATATTTATTGGAGATTATAGTCAGATTGGTCCACATGCTCTGTTTTGGACAACAAGAGCCAAAATTCGAATCGGAAATTATGTTTTATTGGGGCCATCCGTGACAATTATTACAGGAAATCACAGAACAGATGTTATTGGAAGACATATCGCAGAAGTAAGAGAAGAAGAAAAATTGCCGGATAACGATGGTGATATAGTAGTTAAAGATGGGGCATGGATCGGGGCGAATGTTACAATATTAAAAGGAGTAACCATAGGGGAAGGTTGTGTAATTGCAGCAGGTAGTGTTGTAACAAAATCTACAGATGAATATAGCGTTTACGCAGGAGTACCTGCAAAAAAAATAAAGGAAAGATTTACGGCAGAAGAGTTACAGAAGCATAAGGAAATGATTGCAAATAGATTGAAAGAATAAATACAGGTGGCGAGAGTAATGGAAAATAAAAAGGTAGTGTGTATGATTGTGCCCAATCAACTGGTAAAGGGAGGAATTGCTAGCGTGGTGAATGGATATCGAGGTTCTCAGCTAGAAAAGGATTATCAGATTATATATGTAGAGTCATATAGAGATGGAAGTAAGGTGCAGAAGTTTTTTAAGGCAATTGGTTCTTATTTTATCTTTTTAAAGGTATTGCTTAGGAAGCATCCGGATATTATACACATTCATTCTTCATTTGGACCGAGTTTTTATCGTAAAATACCATTTATTTATCTTGCGAAATGGGCGAAGATTCCGATTATTAATCATTGTCATGGAGCCGAATTTGACTCTTTTTTTGAGAATGCCGGGAAGCAGAGAAAGGCACTAATACATAAAGTATATAGCAAATGTAATAGAATGATTGCGCTGTCAGACGAGTGGAAGCAATCTCTTGCAAAGATAGTACCAGCAGAGCATATAGCAGTGATAGAGAACTATAGTATTATAAGTAAAGATGCGGTCCAAGAAAGACAAGCAAAAAAAATGCATAATCAAGTGCTGTTTCTTGGTGAGATAGGAAAACGAAAAGGATGTTATGATATACCAGAGGTTATAGCTAAGGTAAGCAAAGCAATGCCAGAAGTGAAATTTGTGATAGCTGGTGCAGGAGAAGAGGATGCTATTAAAAGGTTAATGAAAGAAAAAAATATAAATAAGAATGTCTCTTTCCCAGGGTGGATAAGAGGGAAGCAAAAAGAACAGTTGCTAAGAGAAAGTGATTTGTTCTTTTTGCCATCTTATCATGAAGGAATGCCTATGGCTATTTTGGATGCAATGGGATATGGATTGGCAATTGTGAGTACTAATGTAGGTGGTATACCTAAAATAGTATTAAATAATCAGAACGGATATACGATTAATCCCGGTGACATTTCGGGGTTTTCAAAAGCAATTATTAGTATATTAGGGGATGAAGAAAAATTAAAACGTTTTCAATGGAATAGTTATCAGATCGCAGATGAGAGATATTCATTAAAGGCACATATTAACGCAATTGAAACATTATATGAAAAGGTGTTAAAGGAGAAGAAAAGAGGGCTGTGAAAACAGCCCTCTTTTTAAAAGTTCCTAGGAAGTATTCTTTTTAATTCACCGATGATAACAGATGCTATTGCTTTTTTTCCTGCTATTGTATTTGGGTGAGTATTATCCCTAATAAATTGATTGCTATTAAAAAAATTGATGCCTGTATTCCCATAAATATCAATAACAGGTACGGAAAGAAAATGTCCTACTTCCATTACAGCATTGGAGAAATGTTCCATTGTATTTCCGTTTCTATTTATCTGGGGAGCGGTCATATTAACCATTGCAGTATTGGTTCTACCGCTTAAAGGTGTTGCAAGAATAACCCTGCAATTTGGTTTTAATGCTTGAATTTTCATTACCGTCGAAGCCAGTCCACCTTTAAAGGATTTTATGGAGTAGTCTCCGCCATTGTAGTAGGAAGAGGATATCCAGGCAGTATCAAAAGAGTTTGAAGAGGAAAATGATAAATCACCAAGACTATACCCAGCAGCAAAGTCATTTGTTCCACCCATAATGATGATCATATCAATATCAATTTTATTTAGTGTAGTGTAAATTCTGTCCCAGGATGAAAAACAACAATTATGTCCGATTCCGTCATATGAGGAGCTTGATGAAACCGTCTGACCTTTCTCATCGCAGTAAAAAGTGTATGCGGTGTTAAAGGAGATGGTGGAGCCTCCTACACCACGTGTATAGTGATTTGCTGTTTCAAAATAATCGGATACGTAATGAGCCCAACCACCATCGGAAAACTGGTTCAGATAAGTAATACTATCACCATAAGATGCCCAGCTTCTCCCCTTCCAGTCATTTTTAAGAATGTCAGAGTTTAATGTATTTTCTGTGGCATCTTCCAGACCGGGATTCGTGGATGTTTCATCAGGAAAAGTTTCAGGTTCATAGGGAATATAATCAGAATGCTCAATATCTCCTAGTAAAACCATAGCTGAATCAATACCTGTACTTTTGCTTTCATAAATTGTAATACGTATATAATAGCAGTTAGAAGGGGTTGTAAATAATCGGGACTGAAAGTTTATACCACTCAGATAGACTTTGGCTGAGTTAAAATAACAAACCTGATAATTTCCTGTGTTCAGTTTGCTGTAAGTAGTGGTGGGGGTAACTGGAATATAATCACTTACGCTAAAGTTAGATTGTGTATTAATCCTTCCAGATGTAGGTACTATATACGAATTCGAAGTTACTTTGCCTTTGTTAAATAAATTCTTAATAGGAATTTCATTCATAAAGGGACCTCCTTCAATGAGCAACATGGGAAGGAAAAATAGAATACTCCTACGATATCAATATATGCGGATGTCGAATATAAGTGACTTGTATCGAAAAAATAAACGAAACATATTTATCTTGGATAGGAAAGCAAAAAGTTCCCTTTAAAAAATGTCCTATTTTTACATGAAAGTTAGTTTTAAAAGAAGAAACGGAAATAAATGTAAAAAAGCAAATGATAATGTGGTAAAAAATGTAAAACGGTGATACAATATAGAAACTAGAAGAGTTTGTAAAAAACTAGATGCTACATATGAGGGGCAGGGAATGTGTCTCTATATAGAGGGAGAATGAAAATAATTAGTAAGCGGAATTGTTAGAAATCATCGATGGGGGTATTAACAATGAATTACTTATTATCAAATGACACATGGGAAAATGAAGAAAAGGAAGCAATGAAAAAAGTGATTGATTCGGGTAAGGTTACAATGGGGGAGAATGTGAAAGAACTGGAACGAATCTTTGCTTTAAAATTTGGAACAAAATATGCGATAATGTCCAATTCAGGTTCTTCTGCTAATTTATTAGCAATAGCGGCACTTGTATATTCAGGGAGACTACAAATAGGGGATGAGGTACTTGTAACAGCAGTTTCTTGGAGTACTACATATTTCCCAATAGCACAGATGGGGTTAAAGTTGAGATTTGTCGATATAGACAGAAATACATTGAATGTTGATTATGATGAGTTAGAGAAGGCTGTAACGCCAAAGTCAAAAGCGGTCCTGGCAGTCAATCTATTAGGAAATCCAAATGACTTTACAAGATTAGATCAAATTTGTAAAAAAAATAATTTGATCCTTATTGAAGATAATTGCGAGTCTATGGGAGCGGAGTTTAATGGGAAAAAAGCAGGGAGCTTTGGTGTGTTAGGTACTTTTTCTATGTATTATTCTCATCATATATGTAGTATGGAAGGCGGAATGACGGTAACTGATGATGAAGAATTATATCATTATATGTTATCCATTCGTTCTCATGGTTGGACAAGGCATCTTCCACAAAATAGTAAGATATATGAGAAAAAAGAAGATAAATTCTATGAAAGTTTTAATTTTATTATGCCGGGGTATAACTTACGTCCATTAGAAATTGAAGCTGTGGCTGGAATTGAACAATTAAAAAAATTAGATCGATTCGTAGAACAAAGAATAAAAAATGCAGAGTATTTTTCTAAGCGAGTGAAAGAGCAAAAGGATATGCAAATTCAGAAGACATTAGGAAAGTCGTCCTGGTTTGGTTTTGCAATTACATTATGTAATGAACTTGAGGGAAAACGAAAATATTATACAGATGAGCTTATTAAAAACAATATTGAAGTACGACCAATTGTAGCTGGAAACTTTACAAAGCAGAAAGCTCTTGAGTATATGGATTATAGTATTAGTGGCCAACTTGTTAATGCTGATTATATCCATGATAATGGTTTTTTTGTTGGGAATCATTCTATTGATATGAGAGAAAAGATAGACTATTTGTTTGAGGTGTTAAACCAAGTAGGCAAACATTAGATATTTAGGAAAGAACCAATTTATGTAGGTATATAATCACGATGAGGAGGAAGTCAAGAGTAATGGAAGAAAGTATTTTTGATGGACAGTATTCAAAATACATTGATAAAAGTGAAATTCCTACATGTAATATTTTGGGTGTAAATATTGCGGCAATAAATATGGAATGGCTGATTGAGTATTTAGTAACGAATATCAAGGAGCTTAGCGGAGAGTATATCTGCGTTTCCAATGTATTCACGACGGTTACTAGTTATGAAGATGAAAAATATTGTCGAATTCAAAATAATGGAATAATGGCCATCCCAGATGGTGGTCCGCTATCTACGGTAGGTCGACATAGAGGAAACAAGAATATGAAACGAACTACAGGACCAGGTGTTATGGGGGAGATCTTTGAAATATCTGTAAAAAACAATTATAGACATTTTTTTTATGGTTCAACGCCTGAAACAGTAGAAAAATTAGTACATAAGCTAAAAGATAGATACCCAGGTATTAATATAGTAGGAAGTTATAGTCCACCATTTAAAAAGCTGAATAAACAGGAAGATTTAAAAATTATTGAATTAATTAATGATGCGAATCCCGATTTTATATGGGTGGGGCTAGGGGCACCAAAGCAGGAAAGATGGATGGCAGAGCATCAAGGCAAAGTAAAAGGATTAATGCTTGGAGTAGGAGCTGGATTCGATTATTATGCAGAGAATATAAAGCGCGCACCGGAATGGATGCAGAGAATGAATTTGGAATGGCTATATCGACTTATGCAGGAACCAAGAAGATTATTCGGCAGATATCTGAGAACAAATACAAAGTTCATATGGATTTTATTAACAAAAAAGAAGTGAATGATATGTGATAGTTCAATTTACATGGCTGTTCGTTATAGAATCATTTAATTATAGAAGGATGGCAGGATAAAAGGAGATAGTATATGAATACAATTAAAATAAATGGAAGGAAGATACATTTAGTTAATACATTTCTAACAATATGTTTTATGAGTATATTTTTTTGTGGAGCAACCTTGGTTTCCTATATAACGAGAAGAACTATGTATATAGTAGGGATAATCAGTATATTTTTTTTGCTAAAAATAAAAAAAATAAGAGTATTTCAGACTGAAAAGCTTATAGCGTCAGGTATAGTATTAGGTTTTTTTCTTATTGCAAACTATTGGTTCTCCATTGATAAGGCCAGTACGATATACTATCTAATCTTATTCTGGGTATGTATTAGCTTTATTGTATTTCCATATAGCAAAGAATTATTGCATATGATTATAGATACATCATCCGTAATTTGCTTAGTAGAAGCACTGTCGATCATATTTTCATTAGTAATTCCAAACTTTATCGTGAGGTATTTCTCATTTCTTTATGATGCAGCCAGAGTTAATAACATAATGAAAGAATTAAGTGAGGGATATTATTCAGGCCTTTTAGGTGAAAAGGCAGTTGCCGCTGTGGCACTCAATATAGGGATAATCATACTATTTTCTCAGTATTTTTCAGGACAAAAAGTAAATAAGCAGTGGGGATTTAAACTGGTAATTTATATAATTGCATTATTGCTTACGGGAAAAAGAACACTGTGTCTAATCCCTTTATTTGTATTTATTATATTGTTTTTATTATCAGGTGTTAAAAATAAAGCAGTTAAAATAGTAAGTATCGGTATCACAATAGCAATAGGAATATTTTTAATATTCGAATTAATACCATCTACCACATTTGTATTAGAACGTTTTATAGGGAAAAATGGAACTACTGTTCTATCGGGAAGAGAGGATTTATGGAGCTATGCATGGAAGATGTTTTTAAGATATGCTTTTATGGGAGGGGGATATGGTGCCTATAATACATATCTTAATGCTGCTACAGATGCATGGGATGGTGGAAATTGGCTGTATGATGCCCATAATTGTTTTCTTCAGATAATGGGAGAGTGTGGGGCAGTAGGAAGTCTTATATTTCTGTACGTGTTTATCACAGGAATAAAAGAAGTGAAGGAATTATACCAAAATAAAAGTGTAGAGAGAGAAGATCGGATTATTGTCACTTTTTCATTTGGAATACAGGTGCTATTGCTGATATATGCACTTACAGGAAATGTATTTTATTCTGTAGATCAGCTATATTTATATTTCTTTTCACTTTCTTGTGTAGTAACGATGAATCGCGATATTTTATTACAAGAAAAACAAACAGAGAAATTGAGTGAAAGGAGTCTAATAGCTAAACATGCAAGGTATCAGTATAATAATCCCCGCATATAATGCGGAAAAAACAATAGGCAGATGTATTGACAGTGCAATAGCACAAACGTATCCGGACTTGGAAATCATAATTATAGACGATGGTTCGACGGATCATACATTAGAGAATTGTAGGAAATATGAACAAGACAGTGACAAGGTAAAAGTATTTTCCAAAAAGAATGGTGGAGTATCTGCAGCAAGAAACTATGGGATACAAAAAGCCACCAGGGATTATATATTGTTTATGGATTCAGATGATTATATGAAACCAGGAATGTGTAATGATTTCATTGAGAACATGTCACAGGAATGTGATTTACTTGTTTGTGGATATGAAAGCCTGACGAAGGACGGAAGGTATGAGACCCTTGTAAAAAATGAATACATAGGAAAGGCATTTACTCCTAAAACATGTTTTTATATGATGCTTTTGGACGGTTTTTTACATCCGGTATGGAATAAATTATTTCGAAGAGAGAAGATTGTACATTTTTTTAATGAGCAGGAATCTATGGGGGAAGATGTAGAGTTTGTTCTTGACTATATGAAAGAGAGTAGAGCTATTAAATTTATAAAAAAGCCACTCTATGTACATGATTTAGCGACCGAAGGTTCACTCACTAAGAAATGGAATTTAATTATTCCTGCAATAACGAATAATCAGGCAGTTTTAAATAATTATGTTACATCAATAGGGCTGCCACGTGAGACAATGGATGAATACTTTATAAAAAGGTTATGGGGCACTTTGAGGGATATGATATATGAAGATAACATCGTATTACCATATTCAGTTGCTTCAGGAAAATTAGAAGGAGTTTTAAAAGAGGAGAGACTACAGAAGATGATACAAGGTTTAGAGCTAGAGACAAGACTGAGCCGGTTATATCAGAAAGTATTAAAAGGAAAGCACGTAACGTTAGTTTATCTTCTACTAATCAGTTATCATCTAGTGAAAGGACATTCGCGATGAGAATAGTAACTTTAACATTTCATAGAGCACATAATTATGGCGCAGTGCTACAGGCATATGCACTTCAAAAAATAATAGAAGAGGAACTTAAGACAGAATGTGATGTTATGGATTATCGTAATCCTTATATTGAATGGACATACAGACTGATACGATTTGATGACTTTTTACATCCAAAGACATTATTAAGGCATCTTTATTTTTTAAAGCGCAACATTGTGATGAAGTATTGTTTTGCTGCATTTCGGAATCACTATTTAAAACAGTCTGAGGGTACATATAATCCTAAAAATATAAAGGAAATAGCGGGGAAATATGATTTATTCATTACCGGAAGCGACCAGGTGTGGAATGGGAATCTTACTGGAAATGATGACACATATTATTTGAATTTTCTTAATAAGGCCAGCAAAAGGGCAAGTTATGCAGCAAGTTTTGGAGTTCATGGGTTAGGAATGAATACAAGTACACAGGTGAAAGCGTATTTGAAGGATTTTGCAGGGATTTCAGTACGCGAACAAGAGGGAATTAATCTTCTTCATGCCATGGGGCTAAAAGGAGAGGTGGTTTTAGATCCTACATTTTTATTAGAGCGTGCGGCATGGGAAAAGCTGGCTAAGGATCCAAAGGAAAATCAGAAGTATGTATTAATCTTTATTATGACATTAAGTAAGACATTGTTAGAGGAAGCGCTTCAGTTTTCAAAAAAGCATAACTGCGTGCCTATTTATATAAATTTATATGATATGAAAACACCAAAGGGAATGAAAGTAAAGACAGGAGTATGCGTAAATAAATGGCTTGGTTATATAAAAGGTGCAGAATACATTTTTACGAATTCATTTCATGCAATGGCATTTTCAATTATATTCGAAAAGCAGTTTTTTTATGAAAAGAATCGTTCAAAAGGAGCACCAAACTCTAGATTTGAGTCCTTAATGAAAGTGACAGGAATTCAAAATCGGGAGATTGGAGAGCGTAAGGTTCTAGAGGAAAATCGCCAGATAGATTATCAGAAGGTAAAAGAACAGTTAGAAGGGGAAAGAAAAAAGAGTATAGGTTATTTACGAAAAATTATACAAGATAAAAAGAAAGAGGTAGAAGAATGATTGTACGAGTAGGAGATGGATTAGGAAACCAGATGTTTCAGTATGCATTTTATTTGGCAATAAAGAATCATTATAAGGGGGTCGATGTCAAGTGGGATATGGGAAACTGTGTAAAGAGACCGCTTCATAATGGATTTGAACTTGAAAGGATATTTGGTCTAAAGGATTATATATGCGATGATAAGTTACATACATTTCAGGATCACTTTGGATTCATTATGGCTTTTCTTAATCGGAGAGGCAAAAAAACACTTAGAATTGCAAATGAGTATGATGAGATCCTTCTGGGATATCATGAGGATGTATTTAAACAGAAAAATAAAAAACTATGTTTTGATGGTTACTGGCAGAGTGAGGATTATTTTAAAGATGTTAAGGGACAAGTTCGTAAAGCATTTGAGTTTCCAAAAATAACAGATGAAAAGAATCTTAGTACATTAGAACAAATGAGGAATTCAGAAAGCGTTGGGATCCATGTAAGAAGAGGAAACTACTTAGAATTGTCTAGATATACGAATCTTGGAGAAATTGGATATTATGATAGAGCACTTCAGTATATGAATGAGCATTTATCGAAACCACGCTACTTTATTTTTTCCAATGATATTGAATGGTGCAAAAAAAATCTAAAAGTAGGATCAGATGCTGTTTTTGTTACTTGGAATGTAGATGAGAATAGTTATATTGATATGCAGCTGATGAGTTGCTGTAAACATAATATTATTGCGAATAGTACTTTTAGCTGGTGGGGAGCATGGTTGAATAAGAATCCTAATAAAATTGTGTTAGCTCCAAAGCGATTTTTTACAATTGATTCGATGGATGAATCCCGAATGATTCCGGATGAATGGATCCGGCTTTAGGAACAGAGAGGGAATATTAAAAGAAAAGGTGGTGAAAGAATGGAACCTCCAATTAGTGTAATCGTCAGTATGTATAATATTGAAAAGTATATAGAGGAATGCATTATTTCTTTAGTAAAACAGACTTTAGAGGGAATAGAGATTATTCTTGTAGATGATGGATCTAAGGATCACACATTGCAGATAGCACAAAGGTATGAGAAGGAATATCCAAATATCCGTGTAATAACAAAAAAGAATGGTGGTCTGTCTAGTGCGAGGAATGCAGGTTTAGATATCGCACGAGGTCAATACGTGGCTTTTGTTGATGGAGATGATTATGTCCTAAGTAATATGTATGAATTAATGTATGCATCTGCGGTGAAATACAACTCCGATATGGTCATGATCGGTCATATGCGTTTGCTTGAGGATGGGACAAGAACAATAGATAGGGAGATGACACATCAGAAGATATTCACACAGACGCAGGTGATACGAAAGAAGGATAACATAATAGAGGATGTATTAGGGCAGATGATCGGAATGCCACCGGAAGCGGAGCTTGATGTAGAGCTTAATATGTGTGTGTGGAGAAATATTTATCGTAGGAAGATACTTGATGAGAATAGTATTCGCTTTTTATCTGAAAGGCAATACATATCAGAGGATATTATGTTTCATTTGGAGGTTCTACCGTTATTAGACTGTATCTCTACAGTTTGTGAGGCTACCTATGTATATCGTTTTAACCAAAACTCGTTAACAAAGACATATCGTCCGGAACGTTTTCAAAAGGAGTGTTTTTTATATAATGCGGTATATAAACGGATGGAAGAATTAGGATTAGAGGATGGCTTTCAACAAAGATTTGACCGAACTTTTATTGGAAGAGTACGAAATTGCATACTTAGTGAGATATATACAAAGCAGCAGATGTCCCTTCATCAGAGAAAAGAAAATATCAAGCAAATATTAAATAATGAGATTGTAAGAAAAGTAATAAAAGAATATCCAATTCAGCGAATGAATCTAAAGCTAAAGGTATTTACGATTATGATGAAGAAAAGACAAATAAATGCATTAGTTCTTTTAGGGTATCTATATCAGAGAAGATTTTCAAGAAAGTAAGCAATCTTACTATGCAGGTGAAAAAATGGACAAAGAGAATGGATGTTTTGAACAACAGGTATTTGCGGTAAAACACAAAGACAGGGATGTTCTCCTAAAAAGTTCATCAGGGGGAGCTTTCACAGCATTATCAGATGCTATATTGGATCAGAAAGGCGTAGTGATTGGTTCAAGATATAATTACGAGAGTCAACAGATGGAATTTAGCATCTGCCATACGAAAGAGGAACGAAATCAATTAAGAGGTTCCAAGTATATTCAAAGTAATATGCGAGGGGCTTTTTCTTTAGTTGATCAATTAAAAACGGAAGGGAAGGCAAATCTTCCGATTCTATTTGTAGGGACACCTTGCCAGGGAGCGGCATTAAGAAATTATCTGTTTTACAAAAAAATTGACATGCCCAGTCTGTATGTATGCGATATTATCTGTCATGGTGTAGCGAGCTATCGATTTTGGAAAGAGCATATTGAATTGATGCAAAGAAAGCATAAAGGCAAAGTTACCTATGTAAGTTTTAAAGATAAGAGGAATGGCTGGATATATCCATCTACAATCGTTCAGATCAATGGAAAGGAATATTCCATCTCAAGTTTTGCTCAGTTATTTATATCAAATAATATATTAAGACCCTCTTGCTATCATTGCCAATATGCCAGTATGGAGCGAATATCGGACATTACCATCGGAGATTACTGGGGAATAGAGAAGGTTCATAAGGAGTTTTTTGATCCTCTTGGAGTGTCTCTGATGTTGGTTAATACATCAAAAGGAAGAGACGTTTTTGACAAAGCAAAAAAAGATTTTGATTATATACAAACTTCGCGTAAGGAATGTTTGCAACCGAACCTAATAGGCCCGACTCTAAAGCCCGATGAGAGAGAACAATTCTGGGGCGAATATAGAGAAAAAGGAATATGGAGTATATGCAAGAAATATACGGATGTGACGGTTAGGTATAAAGTGAAAAGAAAAATTAAGAATGTTGTTTATAAATTCAGAAAGGAAAAGTATGAAGGATAACTATTATGATTATATCGACATTGCAAAAGGAATTGTGATTATACTGGTTGTTATGATGCATTCGTGTGGGTTTGGCATTTTTAAATCCTATCTTCCATCAGCTTCAATGGCATTATTTTTTGTGATAGCAGGTTTTTTGCAGGCAGCATCAAATGATAGAAAAGGGAGAGAGAAGGCGAATACGTTTAGTTTAATAAAGAAAAGAAGCATCCGATTACTGCAACCATACTGCTTTTATAGTATCGTTTTCTTTATGATTTATATGGGAAAAGATATTCTTAGTCATACTCTTTCTAAAAAAAAAGTAGCGGTAGAAGTTTTTGGTATCATTTATGCGAGGGATTCCCTATATCCATTAAATAGTGAGAAAGAATTACGTTTGTTAACTATTATGAATAATACGATGTGGTTCTTAATTGCAATGATTACAGTTAGTGCGTTTGTTATGCTGTTAGATAGTTGGTATCGGAAATCGAAATGGTCAGCTTCACGAAAGAATGGTCTATTGTTGGCAGGAGGAGGCGTAGGAGTCTTGTTGACTTGGGCAATGACATATCTGTCGATTCTATTGCCTTGGAGCATGGATTTGGTATTCGTATGTGGAATTTTTATGGGAGCTGGAATCGTGATATATCGGACAAATTTCATGGAAAAGTTAATAAAGAGAATAGAACTTATTATTATAAATCTGATCATTTACATAGTTTGCTGCTCCTTTAATCATAATACGAATTTATCAATGAGGCAGTTTGGGGGAAATAATAATTTACTACACATTATATTGTACCTGGTAGTTGGAATTACCGGATCCATAGTGTGGCTTTCCTTTGCTTATTATCTTCAGGGGAAGAAAGTAAGCTTGATTTTTCGAAAGACTGGTCGAATTACGGTCTTAATTTTGTGCACTCATATTATGGTGATTTATGTAACAGATGCAGTCATAAACAGACTGCATTTTAATATGAGTAATATGGTGATATATTGGATTGTGCAACTTATTCGATTGGCATTAGTAATAGGTATATACATTGGTGCCGGGGAAATTTTAAAGAGAAATAAAATGACTTCGAAACTATTATAATATTATTTGAGAAACGGATAAGGATGGAATGCGATGAATAGGACGAAAAAGTTTATGCTAAATACAATTGCATCAGCATTGTATCAAGTGATTGTAATGCTGGTGGGAATTATAACACCCAGAATCATGCTCGTAGTATATGGATCAGAAGTGAATGGTCTTGTTTCCTCGATCACACAGTTTGTTTCATATTTTACAATAGTAGAAGCGGGGCTTTCTAGTGCGGCGGTGTATTCATTATATAAACCAATCGCGGATAATGATACAGGCGCTATCAGCAGGATTGTTACTGCCACTAGGAACTTTTACTATAAATCCGGTGCGGTATTTTCAGGACTTCTTGGTCTTCTGGCTGCTTTATATCCTGTATTTGTTAAGACACAGGTATTATCTCCAGGGTTAGTAGCAATACTAGTGCTGGTATTGGGAGCCAACTCTGTAATTGATTTTTTCTTATTAGCAAAATATCGTGCAATTTTATCAGCAGATCAAAGATCCTATGTCATTTCCATTGGTTCTATGATTAGTACGCTTATAAACTTTGCAATTGTTGTAATTCTATCTAATAAGAGCGTAAATATTGTTTTTCTGAAGACGGTAGCAATTACAGCAGTTATATTCCGATCATTATATCTATTTTATTATTGTCGTAAGCATTATGGATATCTTAATTTTAAAGTAAAGCCAGATAATGCTGCATTATCCAAGCGGTGGAGTGCTTTCTATCTACAGTTGTTACAGGTTGTTCAACGCGGGGCGCCAACGGTGCTAATAACATTCTTTTCAACTTTACAGAATGTCAGTATATATTCCATTTTCAATATGGTTATTACGGGAGTATCTAGTCTGCTTGATATTTTTATGAGTGGTTTATCTGCATCATTCGGAGATATTATTGTACAGAATGACTTACCTAAATTGCAGAAGACATACCGGGATTTTGAGTTTACATATTATGGGCTTATTACGATTGTTTACGGAGTTACTCTTGTTTTAATTATGCCATTTATAAGAATTTATACCAAAGGGATCGTGGATGCTAATTATAATCAGCCAATGATCGGAATTCTATTTGTTGTATATGCATATTTATATAACGTAAAGACGCCACAGGGAATGCTGACCATATCGGCAGGATTATTTAAAGAGACTCGAATGCAATGTACTATTCAGGCGTTATTAGTCATTATAATTGGAGTTGTATTAGCTCCTACATTTGGACTAGCAGGAGTTCTTGTTGCACTCATTGTGTCAAATACATATCGTGATATTGATTTAATGTGCTTTATACCGAAACATGTGACAAAGTTACCTATAAGAGAGACGGCTTTTCGAATTCTAAGATCCATTATTACACTTCTACTTATTATTTTACCAGCGAGATTTGTTTTTATTAAGCAAATGACAGGGTATGTAGAGTGGGTTTTGCACGGCGTAGGAATAGTGATATATGCGACTCTCGTTTGGTTGGTTATTTCTTATTTGTTTGAAAGAGAACAATTAATTTCAGTAAAAAATAGAATGTTTGCTATGCTACATATTAAGCAGAAACGTTTTGTAGCCTAAGCAGATTAAGGGGAAGAAAGAGATGAGAACAAGCAAACTGCCTGTACTTTTTGAGAAGAATGAAGAATGCTGTGGCTGCGGATTATGCGCAGCCCTTTGTTTAAAGGAAGCAATTAAAATCATACTGGATGAGGAGGGCTTTTATTATCCGGTTATAGATTCTACAAAATGCATTGGTTGTGAGAGGTGTCTAAGTGTATGTCCACAAAAGTAGACTAAAGTTATGTGGAAGATTAAAAAAGAATAAAAGAACGTATTAAGTTGAAATAGCATATATTAATATAGGAAATGTACTATTTTGTAGATTTTTAATGGTATGTTTTGGTAAAAAAACAGTGGGTAATTATGGAGGGATAGAATGGGGGATTCACTCGATAATGGAGATTTACTGAATGGTATATTAAGTGGTTTAAAAGCTATTGATAATGCTATGAATACGATTAGGGAATCAGTTGAAGTTAAAATAGAAACAGAAAAGAATTTTGAAAATGAATTTGCACAAAAAGTAGATGAAAAAATCACAGAATATATGACCCAAAATCAGGTTTTAGAGCAGATCACTTCTACAAAAGAAATCCTAAATGAACTGGATACTCAGATAGTAAGTTTAGGTAGTAAATATCCAGTTTTAACGAATGAGTATATCAATGGAGTTTTAGTTGTGGCTGACAGTTCGCAAGAGTATGGAAACCCAAGAAGATATGGAGCTGTTGGAGATGGAAGCACAGATGATACAGATAGTTTTAAAAATATGTTTGCAGTAGGATATAAACATATCTATATTCCTGAGGGTAAGTTCCTTGTCAATGCAAGAATCAATATTTCTATTGATGGACTTACAATAGAAGGAGAAAGCAGGGAAAAATCAATTATCCTTGTAGGTCCTAAGGTAGAGATGTATTTTGCACCTTTTTATTTGAATGGTGATAATTTAACGATAAGAAATCTCACATTTGATGGAAACAAAGAAAATGTTCCAGGAGATATTTATCATCAGATGCGATGCTTGTTTTTACATTACTGCAATAATGTAAGTATAAGAGATGTAAATTTTATAAATAGTAACGGAGCAGGTATTATGTACCGAGGAGGCAGCAACATCTATATTGGGGGCTGCTATTTTTATGATATAGATACGGGAATAAATAACAGCTCTAACTATGCGACTGACTTTGTTGTCGTAGAAGAATGTGTTTTTGATGGTCATACTTATTCGGAACCATTTGTATTAGAGTACGGAAAGCATGTAAGAATTACAAATTGTAAAATGCTAAATAAGCCAAAAGCAAATGCAATCTGGATTGGTGGAGTAGATGACGTCATTATTCAAAATTGTTATATAGAAAACGTATCAAACGGAATTATGATATCTAAAAAGACCATCAATGGTGTTGATTATTATGCCGACCATGTCTTAATAGAAAACAATATTATGACCTCATGTTATCAAGGAATCGTTGTGAATAGTGGAAAGAATATTAAATGTATCAATAATACATTTCAATATTGTTTTACACAGATTATTTATGCAGTAAATGTGGAATTTGAGAGTAATAAATTTTTAATGAATGCTTCTTGTAACAAAGGGATTTTATTAGGCGGAACATCTAAGAGCCCAGTTGGGATCGTCACGGTAAGAAGGTGTGAGAGTGATTATCAAATAGAAGGAGCATCTAACAATAGTTTGTTAGTTATTCAAAATCAGAACAGCGTAGAACGTATTGTTTTTGAAGAAAATACATGTATGAATGGTTATCCTTATTATGCAGCGAATACTAAGGGAGCAGAAATAGTGAGCCGAAATAATAGAGATGCGGAAGGCAAAATTTTATTTCGGGATATACCAGGGATAAAGAACGAGAATGTGATTCCAAATGTAGTGGGATTACAAAAACCGGTATATGGATATTATAGAGTTGGGGATATTGTATTATTTGATAAACCAACACAGTATATCGGGATGATAAATCTGACAGAGGGATATGCATATTGGGAGAATTGGAGAACTGGTTTATCCGTATGGCCTTCTATGACGGTTAAGTTATCGAACGGTATAGTAATTACTGCAAAATCCAGTGGGACAATTTCAAGTGGTTCTACAGAACCCACGATTACATCGACTAATACAGCATCTAATTTATATGTTGATAACAATGAGATTAAGTGGATGTATTATGCAGATAGAGGCTGTGATTTTAAAAATTTTGGAGAGATTAAGGGTTAAATGGAGCAGGTCCTAATATTAGGGCCTGCTATTCTGATAAGATGTTTAGGACATCATCAAAGTACCCAAGCATCTGCATTCTTTCATAAATAATATTAGCTATTTCGATATACCCATAAGAATTGAAATATCGATCATCCGCAAGCAGGCTTGGTGGAATGCTGCCAATTTTAATATATTCTAAATCTTCTTCGGTAGGTTCCATGTTACAGTCACTTAATCCATTCTCACATAGGATTTCTCTTAAGTTAATATATCTGTCTCCAAATGCGTTCTGCATTGCTTCTTCGAGTTCTTTTCGACTTTCTTTGGTTCCAGTAGTTAATCCAAGTACAATGTATTTTTTCTGTTGTGTATGTACATTAATAATTGCATTAATTTGATTGATCAGATCTTTTGTATCATCAAATCCGCCATGCTGTCCAATGTAAATAACAGGAATGTAATCATTGTATAGTCCTTCACTTGCGATAGATAATTTACTTCCATCTGTGATTATAGTTTCTTCACCTAGTAAAGTGCGTGTGAAGAAATACTGATACTCACCGTCATAATTATTTTCTTGTTTAATATTTAAAGTACCTTTGATTCCATTAATAGTGACCGGATTTATTCCTGTATTCCCCTGTCTTAAAGGAGCAATTTCATAATTGTTATACTCTTTAAATTTAATTTCGACAGGGGTATTGGTTGCCGGAATAGTAACTCCATCTATTAGAAAGTCAATACTTCCAGCTCTTGCAGAAATGGTCAGGCTAGATTCACCGCTAATGCCCATGTTTAATACAGGTATATCATAGATATCTTGGCAGATAAGTTCTCGTAATATGGAAGGATAGCTAACGCCATTACCTCCGACTCCGGCAGTCATATTATCCCCCCAGCATACGATTCCAGGAAGGCAATTTTTTATCTGTTGGTCTTTATATTCTTTTAATTCTGCTTCCTCTTTTTTCTTTTTTTCATCTGATTGCTGGCTTACTTTGCGTTCTTCTTCCCTTTTTATAACGCATTCTTTTACATATTCATTCTTTTCGTGTTCTTCTTTCATTTGGCTAAGACGTGCGCTTACAACATGCGTGCATGCTCCAGCAAGCATAATACATACTAAAAAAATAATCATGATTCTTTTCATAAGTATTCTCCTTTTGATTAATATGTAAGATAATGGAATTATATAAGAAAAAATTTGGACAGTCAATTATTTACATAGATTGAGACATAATAATTTTAAAATATGACTTGTTATAATATAAAACGATAGAAATTTAGAAGTATATACATATATTGACATTGCACCGGAAAAATATATAATCACTATATAAATGTAAAATATAGGAAAAGAGGAGATAAGGGTGAAAAAGTTAAAGGTATGTGTTTTTTTTGTTATAGTAGCGGTTGCGTGTATAGGGAGTGTAAAGTATAGGATTGAAAGTTTGGAAGCGCAGGAGAAGGAAGTAGAAATTATAAGAGAAAATACGGAGAGAGTTCAGGCTGAGCGAGAGGCTAAGAAGAGGGAGGAGGAAGATAAGAAAAGTAAAATCGAATTATTACTTCCTGGTTTTATATGCTGGGGAGATAGTCTGACAGTTGGTGTTGGAGGGGAAGGGGTAACGTATCCAATTATTCTACAAAGATTAATTAAAGAAAACGTATATGATATACCAGTAAAAAATATGGGGGTAAGCAATGAAAACGCAGTTACCGTTTCAGCAAGAGCGGGAAGTCTTGCTTTTTCAATATACGGATTGACAATACCCTCAGAACGTACTCCAGTAAGGATAAGGTTTAAGTCAATCAATGGCCATGCACTAATGCCTTTACGCCAGGAAAAGACAGGAATAAATCCGGTTACAATAGAAGGAATAGAAGGAACATTAACAATCAGTCAGGATAGTTCTTATTCGGATGAGTACCAGTATTATTTTACGCGTTCCACGGCAGGAGAGGAAACTCAGATTTTAGATGATATGGAATTACATATTGCGAGTGCAGGACTATATAATAAGTATATACCTATTATCGCTATAGGCGAGAACGGAGGATATGTCGATTATAATGATTTAATTACACAAATTCATGCTATTGCAGAGCAGCATGATACAAATGGAAAGTATATTGTGTTAGGTATTACGATAGGAACAGATGATACAAACACAGTATTAGAAGATACTATGCGGTCGGAGTTTGGACAAAAATACATTAATCTAAGGAAGTATTTATGTGAATCCGGTCTCGAAGACTGTGGAATCACACCTACAGAAGAAGATGAAGATAATATATTAATAGGAAGAGTTCCTGCCAGTCTCCGGAGTGATGATATTCATTTGAATTCATATGGTTATACAGCAGTTGCACAAGGTATTTATGAGCGAATGGAGCGGCTAGGATATTTTGAAGAAATTTTTAGTATATTGGCGGAATAGGCGGTAATGATGGAATGTAAAGAATAATAAAAAATCGTAAGGAGCTAAATTATCAAATGAACAGGCACGCATATCTAATTATTGCTCATGAAGAACCAGAGTTATTAAAAAAGTTAATTTGCTTTTTGGATCATCCTGAAAGTGATATCTTTATACATATTGATAAAAAATCTAAGTTATTGTATTCTGGGGATTACACTAATAGCGTAAAAAATGCTTCCTTAAATTTTGTTACAAGTAAGCCGATAACATGGGGGGGATTTAGTCTTGTAGACTGTGAGTTAGATTTATTGGCGCTATCTACAAAGACCAAACATCAATATTATCATTTATTATCGGGATGTGATTTGCCTTTAATGTCTTATGAGGAAATGCTAGATTTTTGGGAAAAGAATCAGGGTACTGAGTTTATAGAATTTGATACTGTCCAACAGAAAAAGCCTTCCATTGCTGATAAAATAGGCTACTATTATTTCTTTCAGGATGTGATAGGTAGAAAGCTAGATATATTTTCGGTATTTTTGAGAAAGGTTGAAGCTTTTTCTATCCGACTTCAAAAACTAGCTAAAATAAATCGTATGAAAAAGGATAAGATCATTCTGCAAAAAGGGTCCAATTGGTTTAGTATTACAGATGATTTAGCGCACTATATTATCTCCAAAAGAAATGATATTAGTAGGATGTTCGCACATACATTATGCGCGGATGAAATTTTTCTTCAAACGGTAGTATATAACTCTCCATTTATGAAAACTACGCATAAAAATAACTTACGCTATATTGACTGGAAAAGAGGTACGCCCTATACATTTACAATGGATGATTATGATAGTCTAATGTCTTCATCATGTCTTTGGGCTCGAAAATTCAGTTCTAAAAAAGATGAGAAGATAATCGATGCTATTTATAATAGTTTGATACATCATTAAGAGGGAAAAGCTTTCGAAATAATTATTGAGTATTATGTTATAATTGTTATGAGGGAATATTAAATTAAAATGTTATTTCAGAAAGGAACTCTCCATGTTCAATATCGAAGAGGAATTAAAAAAACTCCCGTCCAAGCCCGGTGTATACATCATGCACGATGCGAAGGACGCTATTATATATGTAGGAAAGGCGATCAGCCTGAAAAACCGTGTGCGGCAGTATTTCCAGAGCAGCCGTAACCTAACAACGAAGATCCAGCAGATGGTTGCCCACATCGATCACTTTGAGTATATCGTGGTGGACTCTGAGATGGAAGCGCTCGTACTAGAGTGCAACTTAATCAAGGAGCACCGTCCGAAGTACAACACCATGCTAAAGGATGATAAAGGCTATCCATACATTCGGGTAACCCTTAATGAAGCATATCCAAGAGTGATGATGGCAAGGGACCAGAAGAAGGACAAGGCCAAATATTTCGGTCCATACACCAGTGCCGGAGCGGTAAAGGATATTTTAGAGCTGTTACGCAAGCTTTATAAGATCCGTACCTGCAGTAGGAATCTTCCGAAGGATATCGGCAAGGAACGTCCATGTCTTTATTATCAGATCAAGCAGTGTGATGCACCGTGCCAGGGGTATATCAGTGAAGAGGAATACCGCAAGAATATCGATGAGGTAGTGGAATTCTTAAATGGAAACTACGGCATCATCACAAAGGATTTAGAGGCAAAGATGAAGGCGGCAAGCGCTGCGTTAGAATTTGAACAGGCCGCGGAATACCGGGATCTGTTACAGAGCGTGGAAAAACTGGCGCAGAAGCAGAAGGCGACCGAGACAGACGGCATGGACCGCGATATCATCGCATTTGTGACAGCCGGGGACGAAGCGGTGGTGCAGGTATTCTATATGAGGGAAGGAAAGATGCTTGGCAGAGAGCATTTTTACTTGACCGGTGTGGAAAATGAACCAAGAAGCTCGATTATGACCAACTTCATCAAGCAGTTCTATGCAGGAACTCCATACATTCCAAGAGAGCTTCTCTTAGGGGAAGAAGTAGAGGAAGAGGAAATGGGGCTTCTTGAGGAATGGCTTTCGGTAAAGCGCGGCGGAAGAGTATATATTAAGGTGCCGAAAAAGGGCGATAAGGAAAGGCTTGTTGTCTTAGCCGAGAAGAACGCATCGGTGGTATTGCAGCATGATTCCGAGAAGATCGCAAGAGAAGAGGCAAAGACGATCGGCGCAATGAGAGAGATCTCCGAGTGGCTTGATCTTCCGAGCCTTTATCGAATTGAGGCATTCGATATCTCGAACATCAGCGGATTTGATTCGGTTGGTTCGATGGTTGTATATGAGAATGGGAAGCCGAAACGGAATGATTACCGTAAGTTTAAGATCAAATGGGTAAAGGGAGCCGACGATTATGCATCCATGCATGAGGTCTTAACGAGAAGGTTTACGCATGGGCTCAAGGAAGAGGAGGAGCTTGCGAAGAAGAACATTGATTCCTCTCACGGAAGTTTTACCAGATATCCGGATCTGATCATGATGGATGGTGGCCGTGGTCAGGTGAATATCGCGCTTCAGGTGCTTGAGGAACTGAAGCTTAATATTGCGGTGTGCGGTATGGTAAAGGATGATAACCATAGGACAAGAGGGCTTTACTATAATAATGTAGAGATTCCGATTGATACGAGAAGCGAGGGATTTAAGCTGATTACAAGAATTCAGGATGAGACCCACCGCTTTGCGATTGAGTATCACCGTTCGCTTCGTTCGAAGACGCAGGTTCGTTCGATTTTAGATGAGATTGATGGTATTGGGGATACAAGAAGAAGAGCGCTTATGAAGCACTTTATGTCACTGGATGCGATTAAGGCAGCAGATATTGACGAGTTAGCTCAGGTTCCATCGATGAACCGGCTGGCCGCGGAGAAGGTTTTCGCGTTCTTCCATAGAAGGGAAGAGAGCGAATAGTCTGGGCTTTTATTGAAAATGAAAAAGAAATCTTGTATAGCGGGCCCTTTCGGATTTTACTAGGAAATAGAGCAAAGAGGTGTTTTTTAAAGCTTGCCACGAAACCATACTGAAATTGTAAATTTTTAGGAAGATGTTGTAGTGCAAGAGGTTGCACCCCCATTTAGAATGTGATAGAATGTGAGTGTTAAAATAGGAAAAATTGAAAATTTAGCTTCCATTACGAGGAGAAACTTATGTATACGGTTGGATTAGAAAAATTAGTTGATAAAATGAAACTTGAAAATTGTACGCCAGATATAGATATCAGCAGTATTAAGATTACGCAGCCGGAAGTAAACCGTCCAGCGCTTCAGCTTACTGGATTTTTTGATTACTTCGATTCGGACCGTGTCCAGATTATCGGAAACGTGGAACATGCTTATCTTCAGAAGATGGAGAAAGATCATGGGATTGGCATTATGAGAAAGCTTATGAGCTTCAAGATGCCTTGTATCGTATTCTGCCGCGGAATCGAAGTGTCAGAGGAGTTCATTAAGATCGCTCTGGAAGAAGGAGTCCCTATTTTAAGAACGGATAAGACGACATCTTCGTTTATGGGAGAGGTCATCCGCTGGCTAAAGGTGGAGCTGGCGCCTCGTATTTCTATCCATGGTGTTTTAGTGGATGTTTACGGCGAAGGTATTTTAATTATGGGTGAAAGCGGCATTGGTAAGAGCGAGGCTGCGCTTGAGCTGATTAAGAGAGGACATCGTCTGGTTACGGATGACGTGGTTGAGATTAAGAAGGTTAGTGATGATACCTTAATCGGTACAGCACCGGATATCACCAGACATTTCATCGAGTTAAGAGGTATCGGCATTATCGACGTTAAGACATTATTCGGTGTAGAAAGTGTTAAGAATACACAGTCCATCGACTTAGTTATTAAGTTAGAGGAATGGGTGAAGGATAAGGAATACGACAGACTTGGACTTGAGGAACAGTATACGGAGTTCCTTGGCAATAAGGTCGTATGTCATAACATTCCGATCCGTCCGGGCCGTAACTTAGCCGTTATCTGTGAATCCGCAGCGGTTAACTACCGTCAGAAGAAGATGGGTTACAATGCGGCACAGGAACTTTATAACCGTGTGACAAATAACCTGATGAAGAAGAAGTGGTAGGAGAATTTTTTTAGAATCCATATTTGGTATGGACAACTTTCACAGAGCGTGCGAAGGCATGCGGCGAAAACGTTTGGTTACAGTATGAAAGCATTAAGATCTTGAAAATACAAAATGCGGAGGATATTTTGATATGGATAAAGTTTGCTTTGGTATTGATATTGGAGGAACAAGCGTTAAATGTGGTTTATTTACGGATAATGGGGCTCTTCTTGATAAATGGGAGGTCCCAACAAGGAAAGAGAATAACGGCGAGCATATCTTAGAGGATATTGCGGAAAGCATTCAAAAGAAGATGAAGGAGAGAGAGCTAGGATTTTCTGATGTGGCAGGTGTTGGCATGGGGGTGCCGGGACCGATCACAGAGGAAGGTAAGGTACTCAAATGCGCCAACTTAGGATGGGGCATTTTCAATGTGAATGAAAAAATGAGCGATCTTATTCATCTTCCTGTTGTAGCAGCTAATGATGCGAATGTGGCAGCCCTTGGCGAGATGTGGATGGGCGGCGGCAAAGGATACGAGGATGTGATTATGGTAACGCTCGGTACCGGTGTTGGCGGCGGTGTCATCTTAGGAGGCAAGGTGGTCGCCGGAAGCAACGGAGCCGGCGGTGAGATCGGTCATATGATCGTGAATCCGAAGGAGACGGATGTATGCGGATGTGGCGGACATGGCCATTTGGAGCAGTATGCGTCTGCGACCGGCATTGTAAGGCTTGCAAAGAAGAAGCTAAAGGAAAGCGATGTCGATTCTTCCTTACGAAACCTGGTTTCCATCAGCGCGAAGGATATCTTCGATGCGGCAAAAGAGGAGGATGCAGTGGCCAAGGAGCTAATTGAGGAGCTTGGGTTTTATTTAGGAACTGCTCTCGCTCATGTGGCATGTGTGGTGGACCCGCAGGTGTTTGTAATCGGAGGCGGCGTTTCCAGAGCTGGAAATATATTAATAGAAACTGTCGAAAAGTATTATAATAATAATATTTTATTTGCTTTGCAGCAAAAAGAGTTCCGTCTTGCGGAGCTTGGAAATGATGCAGGCATTTACGGAGCAGCAAAACTGATTTTAATGAAGGATGCGTCAATGCAGCCTGCATAAGGATTTTGTATGCTGCATACATTCAAGATAGAATGATAGTTAGAAAGTGATAGAGGGTAAATTAATTGGATACATTGTTTTATGAGAGGCTGAAAACATTATTAAAGGAAGAGCAGATTTTAGTGAATGAGCCATTAAAGGCACATACTACATTTAAAATCGGAGGACCTGCGGATTATTATGTGATCGCAGATGACGTGGATCAGGTAAGACAGATCATCTTCTGCTGCAAGTTAGCGAAGATGCCTTATTTTATTATTGGAAATGGAAGCAATCTTTTATTTGCGGATGAAGGATATCGCGGTGTGATCATCCGTCTTGCAGAATCCGCTCATCCGGTAAGAGTGATCGCCGATGGTGATTCATTGGAAGTGGAAGCAGATGCAGGAATCTTATTATCCAAGTTTGCGAATCAGGTATGCAAGGCTGGATACACTGGATTTGAGTTTGCTACCGGAATTCCGGGAACACTTGGCGGTGCGGTATTTATGAATGCCGGCGCATATGGCGGGGAGATCAAGGACTGCATCATCAGTGCAGATGTACTAGATGAGACAGGAAAGGTTGTCACACTTTCAAAGGAAGAGTTAAAGCTTGGATATAGAAGCTCCGCGATTCAGGGAAGCAACTATATCGTATTATCCGCGAAGTTTTCTTTTGTAAGAGGCGACTTAGAGGAAATCTTAGAGAAATCCACAGACTTTAACAGACAGAGAAGAGAGAAACAGCCGCTTGAGTATCCAAGCGCAGGCAGCATGTTCAAACGTCCGGTTGGCTATTTCGCAGGAAAGCTGATCATGGATGCAGGATTAAGAGGATATCGTGTCGGAGATGCGATGATTTCGGAAAAACACTGTGGCTTCGTAGTGAATGCGGGTAATGCCACAGCAAAGGATGTACTGCAGTTGATCAAGGAAGTACAGGATATTGTATTTGAGAAATTCGGAGTTAAGATAGAGACAGAAGTGCGATTTATTGAGGAACAGGGCGGATGTAAGAGCGAGTAATTTCGTTCTTGATCCGGGGGAGGTAAAACAATTATGCGATTTGTGATTGTAACAGGAATGTCCGGCGCAGGCAAAAGCTCTGTGCTTAAGATGCTTGAGGACGCCGGATATTTCTGTGTTGATAATCTTCCAATCCCGCTGCTTTTGACATTTGCAAGACTGACGGTGACGGAGAATAAATTTACAAAGGTAGCGCTTGGGATTGATATTCGAAATGGACAGGCGCTCGATGAGATCGGGGATATATTAGATTCAGCGGAGAAAAGCGGCTATAAATACGAGATCCTGTTTTTAGAGGCAAGCACAGAGGTGCTTGTGAAACGATACAAGGAGACAAGGAGAACGCATCCGCTGTCCGGAAATGGAAGAATTGACAAAGGCATTGAACTTGAGAGGGAAAAGCTAACTTCTCTTAAGAAACGAGCCGATTATATATTGGATACATCAAGGCTTTTAATTCGTGAATTAAAGGTTGAGATTGATAATATATTTGTACAGAACAGGTCGTATCATAACTTTTTTATCACTGTTTTATCTTTCGGGTTTAAGTATGGAATCCCGAATGATTCGGATCTGGTATTCGATGTGCGCTTTTTAGAGAATCCGTATTATGTACCCGAATTAAAGCCGAAGACCGGGAATGACAAGGAAGTACGGGATTTTGTGATGGCGCTTCCGGGAGCACAGATTTTCTCGGACAAACTGGAGGATATGATTACGTTCCTGATTCCTAATTATATTGCAGAAGGTAAGAACCAGCTTGTGATCAGTATTGGGTGCACAGGCGGCAAGCATCGTTCTGTGACTCTTGCCAATGAACTTGCAAGGCGCCTTGGCAAGACGGAATATGGCGTGAAGGTGGAGCACAGAGACATTGAGAAGGGGTAGAAGACAATGTCGTTTTCAAAAGAGGTTAAGGAGGAGTTACTAAAGCAGATCAGTCCTGCGAGGCATTGCATGATTGCAGAGATCGCAGCACTGCTTAGTATATGTGGCCGGATTATTCCAGGAGAAGATGGCAGAATATCGCTTGTGATTCATACGGAAAACATTACGGTTGCCAGAAAATACTTTACACTCGTTCAAAAAACATTTAATATTAATACGGAGATTTTGGTTCGCAGAAACATGGCAGTTAAAAATAGCACACTGTATATCTTGGCCGTGCATCATGAGGATGCCGTGCGGATTGCAGGGGCTGCAAAGATTGCCTACCAGGGTGTGACGGAAGAAAAAGGGCTGATGTGTGACAGCCTGATTGTCCAGAATACCTGCTGTAAACGAAGTTTTATCAGAGGTGCATATCTTGCCGGAGGGTCCATGAGCGATCCGGAGAAGGCGTATCACTTGGAAATTGTTATGCCTGATGAGATTCGGGCGCTTAAGCTTCAGGAAATTATCAATACTTTCTTAATCGATGCGAAGGTAATCAAGCGGAAACGCTATTATGTCGTATACCTTAAGGAAGGTTCACAGATTGCGGATATACTTAATGTGATGGAAGCGCATATCGCGATGATGAGTTTTGAAAATATTCGGATCGTGAAGGAGATGCGTAACTCCATTAACCGCCAGGTGAACTGTGAGGCGGCTAACATCAATAAGACGGTGGTGGCGGCTACAAAGCAGATTGATGATATCATATACATTAGAGACACGATTGGATTTGAAAAACTGTCGGAGGGACTTGAGGAGATCGCCGGTCTTAGGATCGCATTTCCGGAGGCATCGCTTAAGGAATTGGGCGCTATGTTAAATCCGCCGATTGGAAAGAGTGGGGTTAACCACCGTTTGAAGAAGTTAAGTCTTATTGCAGATGGATTAAGGGATTAACGTATTACAAGGAGGAAGTAATAATGATTTCAAAGAAGATGACAATTAAAATTCCTACAGGACTTGAAGCTAGACCGGTTGCTTTATTGGTACAGGTTGCTAGCCAGTATGAAAGCAATGTTTATGTGGAATGCGAAAACAAGAAGATTAATGCGAAGTCTATTATGGGGATGATGAGCCTTGGCCTTCCAGCCGGTGAAGAAATCACAATCACCGTGGACGGCTCCGACGAAGAAGCAGCCCTCGCTAACATAGAAAAATACATTTGCGGTGAGTAGAGATTTTCTGCCCTCCGCCCCGCCCCCCAGCACCCGCCCGCGAGTATGATTCCCGTGTTCGGACGCAGGGAGGACAAAAAAGGCCCGGATTCCGCGAGGCTCAGACACAAGTGTCTGCTCCTCGCGGAATCCGGGCCTTTTTTGTTCACCCTGAGCCGGACACGGCGAATCATACTCGCGGACGGGCGCTGGGGGGCGGGGCGGAGGGCAGCTCTGTCGCATGCGCGACAGAGGCTGAACGACGGGTGGGCGGTGAGGAAAGATGATGGAGGAAGTGGACAGGGCTGCGAAGAGGCGAATGGAGAGAGGGAGAAGGAGTTAGCTCGGTTTGAGGTGGAAAGAAAAAGAGATGAGGAATAGACAGCGCTGCGAAGCAGCGACTGATGAAGGGGAGAGAAGGGGAAGGTGCTGGCTTGGTTTTTGAGAGAGGGCCAGAAAAGAAGAGTGAGGAGTGGGAGTGTTCGAAGAGCACTTCGAGCGCAAGAGGGGGGGATGAGGTGACGATGGCTGCCAGGGACTCCATGAATTTTCGGTAGGAAACGGGGGACAATCATGCTATAATTAAATGTATGTTAATGTAATGATAGAATGTTTTTATATATAAAGGTAGGTAAGTATGATGAATTTTACCCATTTGCATGTCCATACGGAGTATAGCTTGTTGGATGGATCGGGGAAGATCAAGGAAATGGTTATGCGGGCGAAAGAGCTTGGCATGGACAGTCTGGCGATTACGGACCATGGGGTTATGTATGGTGCGATTGATTTTTACCGGGCGTGTCTTTCGGAGGGGATTAAGCCGATCCTTGGGTGTGAGGTGTATGTGGCACCGAATTCCCGATTTGATAAGGAAGGCGGGACCAGCGAGGACCGGTATTATCATTTGATTTTGTTGGCTGAGAATAATGTTGGATACCAGAACCTGGTTAAGATTGTTTCTAAGGGGTTCACGGAAGGGTTTTATTATAAGCCTCGCGTGGATTATGAGGTTCTTAAGCAATATAGTGAAGGGATTATCGCGCTTTCTGCCTGCTTAGCGGGTGAGGTTGCGAGTAATTTAAGAAAAGGGTTCTATGAGGAAGCGAAGAGCTCAGCCTTAAAGCTACAGAGCGTGTTCGGAAAGGATAATTTCTTCTTGGAGCTTCAGGATCATGGATATCCGGAACAGCAGACGGTGAATCAGGGGCTGATCCGCATGAGCGCGGAGACCGGGATTCCACTTGTGGCAACGAATGACGTTCACTATACGTTTGACACTGACGTGATTCCGCACGATATCTTACTGTGTATTCAGACACAGAGGAAGGTGGCGGATGAGGATCGTATGCGGTATGAGGGCGGTCAGTTCTACTTAAAGTCTCCGGAAGAGATGTACGAGCTGTTCCCTTATGCGAAAGAGGCTCTTGAGAATACCCATAAGATTGCAGAACGCTGTCAGGTGGAGATTGAGTTTGGACATTATAAGCTGCCAAAATATGATGTGCCGGATGGATATACGGCATGGGAGTATTTACAGAAGATCTGTAAGGAAGGGTTAGAACGTCGTTACGGAAATCCCGGAGAGGAGTTAAAGGAACGCCTTTCTTATGAGCTGAATACGATTAAGGATATGGGATTCGTGGATTATTTCTTAATTGTATGGGACTTTATTAAGTATGCAAGGGATAACGGGATCGCTGTTGGTCCGGGACGAGGCAGTGCGGCCGGAAGTATTGTTTCTTACTGTCTTGGCATTACGAATATTGATCCGATTAAGTATAGCCTGTTATTCGAACGTTTCTTAAATCCGGAACGTCTTACGATGCCCGATATCGATATCGACTTCTGTTTTGAAAGAAGACAGGAAGTGATCGATTATGTTGTGAGAAAGTACGGCGCTGACCGAGTGGTGCAGATCGTAACGTTCGGTACGATGGCGGCGCGTGGTGTAATAAGAGACGTGGCACGTGCGCTTGATATGCCATATGCGCAGGCAGATTCGGTTGCGAAGATGATTCCGACCGAACTTGGCATCACGATTGATAAGGCGCTTACGATGAATCCGGACCTTAAGAAGCTTTATGAAAACGATGAGAGCATTAAGTATCTGATCGATATGGCAAGACGTCTTGAGGGTCTTCCTAGACATACGTCGATGCATGCGGCGGGCGTTGTTATCAGTAATGCGCCGGCGGATGAGTATGTGCCGTTATCGAAGTCTTCGGAAGATACGATCACGACACAGTTCACAATGACGACGTTAGAGGAATTAGGTCTGTTAAAGATGGACTTCTTAGGTCTTCGTACGTTAACGGTTATTCAGAATGCAGTGGATATCGTGAACCGGGAACGCAAGAAGAAGGGTGAAGAGCTGCTTGTGATCGATGAGATTGATTATGAGGACCGTAATGTATTAGAGCTGATCGGCTCCGGTAAGACGGAAGGTATCTTCCAGTTAGAAAGTGCCGGGATGAAGAACTTCATGAAGGAGTTAAAGCCTCAGAATTTAGAAGATATCATCGCCGGAATCTCGCTTTATCGTCCGGGTCCGATGGATTTCATTCCGAAATATATCAAAGGTAAGAATGAATCCGGCAGCATTGCATATGAATGTCCGCAGTTAGAGCCGATCTTAGCTCCGACCTATGGCTGTATCGTGTATCAGGAACAGGTTATGCAGATCGTTCGTGAGCTTGCCGGATACAGCTTTGGACGAAGCGATTTGGTACGTCGTGCGATGTCGAAAAAGAAGGCGTCCGTTATGGAGAAGGAACGACAGAACTTCGTATACGGTAATGCAGAGGAGAATGTTCCTGGATGTATCGCAAATGGCATTCCGGAAGCAGTGGCAAACCATATTTATGATGAAATGACGGATTTCGCGAAGTATGCGTTTAATAAGTCCCATGCGGCAGCATATGCGGTTGTTTCTTATCAGACCGCGTATTTAAAATGCTATTATCCGGTAGAATATATGGCGGCTCTTATGACTTCTGTGATTGATAATCCGGGAAAAGTGGCAGAATATATTTATACTTGTCGTAAGATGGGGATTCAGATCCTTCCTCCGGATATTAACGAAGGAAATGCAAACTTTACAGTAAGCGGCGGCAATATCCGTTATGGTCTGTCAGCCATCAAAGGATTAGGACGCCCGGTAATCGATGCGATCGCGAAGGAGTTAGAGGCGAACGGAAGATTTACAAGCTTAAAGGATGTAGCAGAGAGACTTTCCGGCAAGGAAGTGAATAAGAGAACAATCGAAAGCTTTATCAAGGCCGGAGCCTTTGACAGCATTCCGGGAACGAGAAAGCAGCTGATGCAGATTTATGTTTCGGTGCTCGACGGTGTGAACCAGGAGAGAAAGAAGGCAATCACCGGTCAGATGACGCTATTTGATTTTGCTGGAGAAGAGGAAAAAGAGGATTACGATTATCAGCTTCCGAATGTAGGTGAGTTTAGCAAGGAAGAGTTATTAGCATTCGAAAAAGAAGTGCTCGGCATCTATGTCAGCGGTCATCCATTAGAAGATTTTGAAGAAATGATGGATAAGAATGCGACGGTAAAGACAACCGACTTCGTATTAGATGAGGAAGGTCATGTGAAGGTGAATGATGGCAGGATGGAAGTGATCGGTGGCATGATCACATCGAAGACTCTTAAGACGACCAGAACGAATTCCGTCATGGCATTTATCACATTAGAAGATTTATTCGGGACAATCGAGATCATCATTTTCCCAAGGGATTATGAGAAGTTTAAATATTCTCTTGAAATTGACAGCAAGGTATTTATCAGAGGCCGTGTTGCCGTGGAAGAGGATAAGCCGGCTAAGATGATCTGTTCGGAAATCATTCCATTCACATCCATGCCAAAGGAATTGTGGATAAAGTATAAAGACATTGCTTCTTTTGTGGAAAACGAAAAGGAATTATATCAGACGCTTCTTGATTACGATGGCAATGATACGGTGGTCATCTATTGCGAAAGTGAAAAAGCAGTAAAGAGATTGCCAAAAAGCAAGAATGTAATAGCAAATAATGAACTTCTTTCGAAACTTCGCGAAAAATATGGCGATGGAAATATAAGAGTAGTGGAAAAGCCTATTGAAAAAAGGTAAAAAATAGATTAAAATACTAATAGTTGTAAGTTTCGTATTTTTTTGTTGTAAGTATTATAATGTCAAAATTTATGACGATATTAATTCAACGTCTAATTTCCCTGGAGGTAGCATTATGACAAAAGCGGACGATAAAAAAGCAGTAAAGACAATTGGGGTCTTAACAAGCGGCGGCGATGCGCCGGGCATGAATGCGGCAATCCGTGCAGTGGTACGGACCGCGCTTGCCAATGGATTGAAGGTAAAGGGGATTTGCAGGGGATATACTGGATTACTCGAAGAAGACATTATCGATATGGACGCAAAATCGGTAGCTGACATTATCCAGAGAGGCGGTACTATATTATATACCGCAAGATGTCCGGAATTCATGACGAAGGAAGGGCAGGATAAAGGTGCAGCGGTATGTAAGAAACATGGGATTGATGGTCTGGTTGTCATCGGTGGTGACGGTTCTTTCCAGGGTGCCAAGCAGCTTGCTGCAAGAGGCATTAACACAGTTGGCATTCCGGGAACGATTGACTTGGATATTGCCTGTACGGAATACACGATCGGTTTTGATACCGCGGTAAACACCGCAATGGAGGCAATCGATAAGGTGCGTGATACGTCAACTTCTCATGAACGTTGTTCCATTATTGAGGTTATGGGACGAAATGCCGGTTATATCGCGCTCTGGTGCGGCATTGCCAACGGTGCGGAAGATATTCTGACAACCGAGCGTTACGACCATAATGAGGATCGCATTATTAAGAATATTATCGAGAAACGGAATATCGGCAAGAAACATCATATTATCGTCAATGCAGAAGGAATCGGCGATTCCTATGGCATGGCAAAACGAATTCAGGCAGCCACCGGCATGGAGACAAGAGCGACGATCATCGGTCATATCCAGCGTGGCGGCAGCCCGACCTGCAAGGACCGTGTATATGCTTCTGCTATGGGAGCAAAAGCGGTGGACATCCTCTGTCATGGCGGCAGCAACCGTGTTGTTGCCTATAAGCATGGTGAGTTCGTTGATTTCGATATCAATGAGGCGCTTGTCATGAAGAAAGGCTTAGATAACTATTTATATGAGATGTCTAAGAAACTTTCCAGATAATAAGAAAGTATCGTAAGACATTTTAAGCGCAGATTGTTTTTCGGCGAAAGAAATCTTTTTAGCGCGATGCTGAAGGAAAAGTAGAAATAAGAAATCATCTGGTTTTCGTCTGAATGCCTGAATAGGCAGTCTCAGACAGAACTGGATGGTTTTTTTATTGGATGAAGAAGTTTCATTAAGAGTCGGGTACTTCGCTTGGTGCTTGACATCTTCGATATAATGAAATGGTAAATACTGTGTTTGTACAGAAAGGAAAGGTGAGGAATGAACAAACGGGGGAAAAAGTTTTTATCTTATTATAAGCCTTATATGGGGCTTTTTATTGCAGATATGATCTGCGCTTTAATGGCAGCCGGAATCACGTTGATCTATCCGTTGATCGTGCGCTATATCACGAATACGGTGCTTGTTGAATATGAGATCGGCGCCGCGGTTTCTATCATCTTAAAGCTTGTGGCAGTGCTGGTCGGACTTGCCCTTTTAGAGCTGTTCTGTAATTTCTTTATTGCCTATAAAGGGCATATTATGGGGGCAAAGATGGAATATGATATGCGAAATGAGATTTTCGCACATTTTCAGAAACTGTCCTTTAACTATTATGACAATCAGAAGACCGGGCTTTTGATGACCCGTATCACAAATGACTTATTTGATATTACGGAATTATGTCACCATGGTCCGGAAGATATCGTGATATCCATTATCAAATTCATCGGTGCATTTGTGATTCTGATCCGCATTAACTGGAAGCTGACACTGATTCTGTTTACGTTCATTCCGATCATGTTTGTATTCGCTTATATGATGAAGGGAAAAATGAACCGTGCTTTCCGCAAGAACCGTGAGAATATCGCGGAGATCAATGCCGGCATTGAAGACAATCTGTCCGGAATCCGTGTGGTGAAGTCATTTGCAAATGAAGACAAGGAATTAGAGAAGTTCCGTGTGAACAACCAGCGTTTTGTAGACAGCAAAAGCCGTGCTTACTGGCAGATGGCGACATTTCACTCCGGTCTTGGATTCTTCACATCCATGATCAATGTAGCAGTAATCGCAGGCGGGGGTCTGTTGATTGCAAGAGGCGGGATCAAGTTAAGCGATCTTCTGACTTTCCTTTTATATGTGAACAATATCATTGAACCAGTCAGAAAGTTAATCAACTTTACGGAGCAGTTCCAGAACGGCATCACCGGTTTCTCCAGATTTATGGAAGTATTGGAGACCGAGCCTGATATCGTGGATGCGCCGGATGCAAAGCCGTTAGAGAATGTAAAAGGGGATATTGAGTTTCACGACGTATCCTTTAAGTATGAAGAAGGACTCGATGAAGTATTCCGTGATATTAATCTAAAGGTGCCGGCGGGGGATTATGTGGCGCTTGTAGGATCTTCCGGTGTCGGGAAGTCCACGATGTGCAGTCTGATCCCAAGATTTTATGAGGCATCGAACGGAACGATCACCATTGATGGAATTGATATCAAGAAGATCACGTTACAGTCCCTTCGCCAGAACATCGGCATTGTACAACAGGATGTCTATCTGTTTGCCGGAACGGTAGCCGATAATATCCGTTATGGAAAACCAGGATGTACAATGGAAGAAGTAATTGAAGCGGCGAAAAATGCCAATGCTCATGAATTCATTATGGAACTTCCAAATGGATACGACACCTATATCGGCCAGCGAGGCGTTAAGCTGTCCGGTGGTCAGAAGCAGCGTTTAAGCATTGCAAGGGTATTCTTAAAGAATCCTCCAATTCTGATTTTCGACGAGGCTACTTCAGCTCTTGATAATGAGAGTGAAAAAGTAGTGCAGGAATCCTTAGAGAAATTAGCAAAGAACCGCACGACTTTCGTAATCGCCCACCGTCTTTCTACCATCCGAAACGCAAAGAACATTCTTGTTCTGACCGAAGATGGAATTAAAGAGCAGGGAACTCATGCGGATCTGCTTAAGAAGGATGGCATCTATGCCGGCCTTTACAAACTGACATACGGAACGGAGCTTGCTGTATAGTGAGTGGTACGGGGCTATGAGACTATGAGCGCGTGGACCCTGGCACATTATGTTTCCCGGATGTCCGGCTCATGACGAACAAAAAGCGATTGATTCTTTCGATAGCAGACAGTGCTTTCCTGTCTGATAGCTGGAGAATCAATCGCTTTTTGTCCGCTCATGCGGCCGAACATCGGGAAACATAATGTGCCAGGGCCCGCACTCTCATAGTGTCACAGCCCCTTTTTTCTAAATGGTTCATTTTGCTGTGTGGTTAGAAAGGGCATTTCAGGCGTCTTTCCGTTTGGTGGAAAATCGTTGATTTTAGCCATTCCCGGTGGTATGATAGAGGTTGAAATACGGCGGCAGGACAGCGGCCAGTTAGAAAGTTTGAGGAGTTAATAATGAATATATTAGAACAGTTAAAGGATGAGCTCGGGATTCGCTTAGAGCAGGCGGAAGCAGCTGTAAGATTAATCGACGAAGGCAACACAATTCCTTTTATTGCCCGTTACCGTAAAGAAGTGACAGGATCATTAGATGATGAAGTGCTTCGTAACTTGAATGAAAGACTCGTATATTTAAGAAACCTTGAAGATAGAAAAGCGACCGTATTAGCAAGCATCGAGGAACAGGGCAAGCTTACGGACAAGCTTAAGAAAGCGATCGTGGAAGCGACAACTCTTGTAGTGGTAGAAGATTTATATCGTCCATACCGTCCAAAGAGAAGAACAAGAGCGACCATCGCGAAGGAAAAAGGCTTAGAAGGCTTGGCGGAATATATCTTAGAACAGAATGCCACATCTCCTGTATTAGAAGAGGCAGAAAAGTATGTTTGTGCGGAAAAGGAAGTAAAGAACGCGCAGGATGCCATAAATGGTGCAATGGACATCATCGCAGAATCCATTTCCGATAATGCCGAATACAGAAGCTATATCCGTCGTGTGACAGGAGAAGAAGGAACGATCAGCTCTTCTGTTAAGGATGAGAATGCGGAATCTGTTTATGAGATGTACTACAAATTTGAACAGAAGATCAGCACGATCGCGGCTCATCGTATCTTAGCTCTGAACCGTGGTGAAAATGAGAAAGTCATTACAGTAAAGATCAATGCTCCTGTGGATGCGATCCTTCTTTACTTAGAAAAACGTGTGATCACTGGCAATAATGTCTATACTGCAGATATTTTAAAGAAAGCCGTTCAGGACAGCTATGATCGTCTGATCGCTCCGGCAATTGAACGTGAAATCCGTAATGACTTAACTGAAAAAGCGGAAGACAGCGCAATGAAAGTATTCGGAAAGAACTTAACGAAACTTTTAATGTCCCCTCCAATCCGTGGACAGGTTGTATTAGGATGGGATCCTGCATTCCGTACCGGCTGTAAGCTTGCAGTAGTAGATGAGACAGGAAAAGTATTAGATACGACTGTCATTTATCCGACTGCTCCACAGAACAAGGTAGAAGAATCGAAAAAGATCGTAAAAGACTTAATTGAAAAATACAATATTACGCTTATCTCTGTCGGAAATGGTACAGCATGCCGTGAATCCGAACAGGTAATCGTGGAATTATTAAAAGAGATCGACCGTCCGGTTCAGTATATCATCGTTTCTGAAGCAGGTGCTTCTGTATACTCCGCAAGCAAGCTTGCAACAGAAGAGTTCCCGAATTTTGATGTAGGCCAGAGAAGTGCGGCATCCATCGCAAGACGTCTTCAGGATCCGCTTGCGGAATTAGTTAAGATCGATCCAAAGTCAATCGGTGTCGGCCAGTATCAGCATGATATGAACCAGAAGAAGTTAACCGAAAGCTTAAATGCAGTCGTAGAAGACTGTGTAAATAAAGTTGGTGTTGATCTAAATACGGCATCTGCATCCTTACTTGAATACATTTCCGGTATCTCTAAGACAATCGCGAAGAACATTGTATCTTATAGAGAAGAGAATGGCCGTTTTACAAGCCGCAAGCAGTTATTAAAGGTAACAAAGCTTGGTCCTAAGGCATATGAACAGTGTGCCGGTTTCTTACGAATCCATGAAGGGGACAACCCACTTGATGACACAAGTGTGCATCCGGAATCTTACGTGGCAGCTGAAAAGCTGTTAGCAAGCTTAGGTTACACAACTGCAGATATCAAGGAAGTACAGAGACAGCAGCGTGAAGCGACTGAAATCGCAGAAAAGGCAGCAAAGACTTCGGTTAAGAGAAACCGTATGAAACAGAGTGAAAAAGGCATTTATGTAAAGAAAACCGGAACTGCATTGGGCAATGCTTTATTTAGTGCAATGGAACAGGAGAAAGAAGGCGGCGCTTCTGTCGTATCCAAGACAGACATTGAAGATTCAGCAGTTTCTTTAGAAGGTTTATCGAACTTAGGAAGCAAGATTCCAAATAAGAGAAAGCTTGCCGAAGAGCTCGGCATCGGTGAAATCACATTAAATGATATCGTGAAGGAATTAGAAAAGCCAGGCCGTGACCCTCGTGAAGAGATGCCAAAGCCAATCTTAAGAACTGATGTATTGGATATGAAGGACTTAACAGAAGGCATGATCTTAAAGGGAACTGTCCGTAACGTAATTGACTTCGGTGCATTTATTGATATCGGTGTTCACCAGGATGGTCTTGTGCATGTATCCCAGATGTCTAAGAACCGCTATGTAAAACATCCGCTTGATGTAGTCAATGTAGGCGATGTAGTCGAAGTAAGAGTGTTGAGCGTGGATATCCCAAAAAGAAGGATCCAGTTAAGCATGATCTTAGATAACAAATAGATTGACAGTGAAAGTAAACTGCGCTACACTATGTAAGTAAAAGGAAATTATAAGGAAATTCTTCGGGGCAGGGTGTAATTCCCGACCGGCGGTTATAGTCCGCGACCGAGTGAAAACTCGCTGATTTGGTGAAATTCCAATACCGACAGTAAAGTCTGGATGAGAGAAGAAGCTTTAGCATAGAACATGACAGGTATGGTTTTAATATGATGACAGATACTATAAAAAAAGTCTGCGTCAGGAATAACCGTCTAACTGCTTAAGTAAACAATCAAAGCCCTGAAAGGAAACTTTCAGGGCTTTTTTACATTACAGGGATTAAAAGCCTGATAGCAAATGCGCACACGAGCTTTTGGGGAAGGGTGACGGTGACTTGTTCTTTGTCTGTAAAGCACCAAGAGGAATTGTCCTTAACAACAAAAAGGAGAGAATGTTATGGAGAATTTATCGAAATTAATGGATGTTGCCAGAAGCAATATCGGATTTCTGCTTATCTGTGTAGGAATCATTGCGGCCGTGATACTGTCTGCTTATGCGGCAGAAGCAGCGATTGCGAAAAAAAGAGGGGTACCAAGAAAGAATTCGAAATTAAAGGTAAGACGCCTGACGATTATCGCGATGTTATCGGCTATTTCCATTGTGCTGATGCTATTTGAAATTCCGTTAGGATTTCTGCCTTCCTTTTATAAAATTGATTTAAGTGAGCTTCCGGTTATTATCGGGGCATTTACATTAGGACCGGTAGCCGGTGTTGTCATTGAGTTTGTGAAGATCTTTTTGAATCTTCTGATCACTGGTACTCAGACGATGTTTGTTGGAGAACTGGCAAACTTTTTAATCGGCTGTGCCTTTGTTATCCCGGCTTCTTTCATTTACTATATGAAGAAGGGCAAGAAGTCTGCAATCATCGGGCTTGCGACAGGGACAGTCGTTATGGTCGTTGCGGGCTGTGTGTTAAATGCTTTCGTACTTCTTCCGAAATATGCGGAAGTATTCCAGATGCCGCTTGATGCATTGATTGAAATGGGAACAGAGAAAAATGCCGGAATCAAAGGCATGTTTACCTTTGTTGTATTGGCGGTGGCGCCATTTAATCTGATCAAAGGCAGTGCGGTTTCCATTATTACAGTGGCAATCTATAAAAAAATCAGTCATATCCTAAAAGGCGAGTAATGTTGCAAATATGGTGCAAATGCCATAAAAAGCTGGAATGCTGTGTAAAAAGCAGTTTTCCAGCTTTTTTTCTTAAAATAATAAATTTTTTCGTGTTTTAAGAAAAGACGATGTTTTTAGGAACAGATTTTCGACAAGACTTTTAATGTACAAAGCATTGGTGCTTTAAACCATAAATATAGTGTGTTTTCAAAGAAAAACGATTTGTGGCATCTGTTTTGGAAAATGGGATGTTCCTGCAAGGAGGGGGAGGAATATGCGGTTTTGTCAGCATTTTAAAGGGGTGAGGGCGGCCCGGGCAGGGCTTGAAATTATATGATTATATGCTATAATGGGCATTGTATGCACGCAGAAAGCAAAGAATGAAAAATTGTGCTAATGGGGAATAAAAGCCTTATGAAATGCGGCGCGTAATAACAAAAATGCACCTTATGATAAAGGAGGCTATATGGAAGAAGTTAGATTTAGTACCCAGGTAGGCGTGAAAGACATGTATCGTTTTATGATGCATCATGCGTATATAGGAGTATCAGGAATCGTGAATCTGGTAATTAGTGGAGGAGCTTTTGTCCTTTTAGTTACAGGAGCAGGTCAGGGTTCTGCATTTAACAATGCATTATTGATTTTAATTGCGTGTATGTTTACCATCATTAATCCGATTTTACTGTTTTATAAATCAGCGAAACAGGTAAAGCTCACGCCGATGTTTCAGAAACCGTTGGACTATGTGGTGAATGAAGAGGCGATTGTGGTAAGCCAGAGCGGCGAACAGCTTTCTCTTAACTGGAAGGATGTCCGCAAGGTAGTGGAAACAGGAAGCGCCATTTATTTATATTTGTCTTTAACAAGAGCGTATATTATTCCAAAAGAGAATCTGAAGGAAAATCTGAATGGTTTCAAGGCACTCGTAAGGGATCATGTGGAGAAGAAGGCTTGCAAGTTAAAGAAATAGTTTGTAAGGAGTAAGCATGATAATAGAGAGTTTATGCGCAAAAGATACATTTGAATTAGGAAAGCGTCTTGGTGAACAGGCGAAAGCAGGCGATGTATATTGTCTGTCAGGAGAACTAGGTGTTGGCAAGACAGAATTTACAAAAGGGTTTGCAATCGGCCTTGGAATTACAGAGCCAATCAGCTCCCCGACCTTTACCATTGTACAGGTTTACGAAGAAGGAAGACTTCCGTTTTATCATTTTGATGTGTACCGCATTGCGGACATTGAGGAAATGGACGAGATTGGGTATGAAGACTACTTCTATGGCGAAGGTGTCTGTTTAGTGGAATGGGCCGGAATGATAGAAGAACTGCTTCCAGAGAATAAGAAGAATATTCGGATTGAAAAAGATCTTCAAAAGGGCTATGATTATCGTAGAATTACACTAGACTAGGAAGGGTGCTTTTATATGAAGATATTAGCGATTGATAGTTCCGGACTTGTCGCATCTGTTGCAGTCGTGACAGAGGATGCGATGTTGGCGGAATATACAGTTAATTATAAAAAAACACATTCTCAGACATTGCTGCCAATGCTTGATGAGATTGTAAAGATGATAGAGTTAGATTTAAACGAGATCGATGCTATCGCGGTTGCAAAGGGACCGGGCTCATTTACCGGGCTTCGAATTGGTTCTGCAACAGCGAAGGGACTTGGACTCGCGCTTGAAAAACCGTTGATCGGAGTACCTACGGTGGACGGACTTGCATACAACTTATGTGGAACAGACCGTGTGATCTGTCCGCTTATGGATGCAAGAAGAAATCAGGTTTACACAGGATTATATAAGTTTGATGATGAGAAGTTTACGATTATACAGGAACAGATTGCTACGGATATCCACGAAATCATAAAGCAGATCAATGAGATAGGACAGCCGGTTATTTATCTTGGCGACGGAATGGATGTATATAAGGAAGTACTGATTGAGGAAACAACAGTTCCATATATGTTCGCACCGGGCCATATGAATAAGCAGAGAGCCGGAGCACTTGGAACGCTTGCGATTCAGTATGCAAAAGAAGGACGCATGGAATCTGCAGCAGAACATGAGCCGGATTACTTAAGGCTGTCACAGGCAGAACGAGAGCTGGCAGAGAAACAGGGGAAATAACAATGGTGATTCGCAGAATGGAAGAAAGGGATCTTTCTTCGGTCGTTGAGATAGAAAACGATACATTTAGTGATCCATGGAGCTATGAAAGTTTCCGAAAGGAAGCGGCTCTTGTGAATAACATCTACCTTGTTGTGGAAAAAGAGGGCCAGATTGTCGGTTACTGTGGATTATGGGGAATAGCCGGAGAAGGCCAGATTACGAATGTGGCGGTAAAACAGACATGTCGTAATCAAAGGATTGGGGAAAAGATGATGGAGGCACTTCTTGATGAGGGGAGGAAGGCTGGCCTTACGGCGTTTACGCTGGAGGTAAGAGTCGGCAATCTTTTTGCAAGAAAGCTATATCAGAAATTAGGATTCCGGGAGGAAGGAATTCGCAAGAATTTTTATTCACATCCGACAGAAGACGCAGTTATTATGTGGATTTAGCGGTTTTTAGCCTTGAGGGGTGATTTTTGTATAATATGGCTATGGAGGAATGCGGAATGTCTCAGCTGAATAAAGGACGAAAGAAGAAAAAGCCTCTTATATGTAATATGTGCGGGAGAAGATTACATGTTGAAAAAGGTCTATTGTTGGAAGATGCATGCGAGGTGACAAAGGAGTGGGGTTATTTCTCTACAAGAGATCTTGAAATCCATCATTTCACACTATGCGAAGAATGCTACAATAAATTCATTTCCAGCTTCAAAGTACCAGTTGACGTGATCCCTAAGAATGAAGCAATGTAGGGAGAATAGCGCAGAAAGTCCCAGGTGGCACGAGGAGCTATATGGCTTCCCGTGTTCGGACGCTGGGTGTACAATATGAGAATCCGTCTTTGTCTATCAGGCAGGTGCCCTGTCTGCTATTCAAAGACGGATTTTTATATTGTTCCCCCAGAGCCGGACACGAGAAGCCATATAGCCCCGCGCGCCACCTGGGACTTTCTGCGCCACCGTACTGCGTTTAAAGGATAAAACGCAGTACGGAGAGACAGATGCCTGGGAAGTCTGCAGTACATAAAAATGATATCTGTCTCGTATTTCTCGAATACCAGATATCTCCCTACATAATTTACTCATTATCTCATTACCCTAATCATATGATCCTTATTCCATTTTTTATCCTTTTATCTCTTCCGCCCCCCGTCACATCCTCTTCATCCTCTTTCCTTTTTATCGCCTTCCATACCCCACCACACTCTCTTCAGTGTCGCATCTTCACCGCTGCCTCTTCAGTCCCGCTTTCTCGCCCGCCCACCCTGCCGCACTCGCACAATGCGTTTCACTCTGCGAAACGCATTGTGAGGTGCCCTCCGCCCCATCTCCGGCCGATTGGGCGGAGGGCACCTCCCCCGAATCCCAGTGAATAACCCCCCGTGCATTTGGGAAGTCTTTTAGGGAGAAATGCGGGTTGAATAGGGGGAAGGAATATGCTAAGATATAGCGTGTGAAAATATAGTAGAAATACGGAGAAAACGTATGCTTGATGTTTGTTTATTAGGAACAAGTGGCATGATGCCGTTGCCGGGAAGATGGCTGACAGCACTTATGACACGTTTAAATGGAAGCAGCCTTCTAATCGACTGTGGCGAAGGTACACAGATCGCCATTAAAGAAAAAGGCTGGAGCTTTCATTCCATAGATGTAATCTGCTTTACCCATTATCATGGAGATCATATCAGCGGTCTTCCGGGATTATTATTATCCATGGGCAATGCAGATCGAACCGAACCGGTTACGATGATTGGACCAAAAGGATTAGAACGAGTAGTGAATGCGCTTCGCGTAATCGCGCCGGAACTTCCATTTCCAATTCAATTTATTGAAGTAAGCGGTCCAAGTGAGACCATTACCATTAAGGATTACAATATTACGGCATTTCGCGTGAATCATAACGTGACCTGCTATGGTTATACAATAGATGTAAACCGCGTAGGCCGTTTTATGCCGGAGAAGGCACTCGAAAATGGTGTCCCAAAGGAATTCTGGAGCAGACTTCAGAAAGGAGAGACTTTAGAGAAGGATGGTGTGGTATTTACACCGGATTCTATATTAGGGCCTCCTAGAAAGGGAATTAAGCTCACATACTGTACCGATACCCGCCCAGTGCCGGCTATTGTGGAACATGCGAAGGGATCGGATCTGTTTATCTGTGAGGGCATGTACGGAGAAGCCGGAAAAGAGAAGAAGGCAGCAGAGAATAAGCATATGACCTTCTATGAAGCAGCAGACCTTGCAAAACGGGCAGAGGTGTCTGAATTATGGCTGACTCATTACAGTCCGTCTCTTACAAGACCGGAAGAGTTTATGAAGGATACCAAGAAGATCTTCCCGAACGCGAAAGCAGGGAAAGATAAGAAGAGTGTTACATTAGAGTTTAATAAAGATGAATAATACGAAAGATAAAAACGATCAAAATGATCAGTATGGGGGAAGGTGACTTTCATATGAAGAAAAAAGGCACATTGAAGACTTTTTTAGTTATGTTAGTGCTGGCGGCAGGAATACTGGCCGGATATTATGCGATTAATAACCGGGCGGAACAGAAAGCGGAAGCACAGTATGTAGAGACGGAGAAGGATAAGCTGTTAACAAGGAATATAGAAAACTCTTATCCGGCTACGCCAAGAGAAGTGGTGAAGCTTTACAGCCGTATCTTAAAATGTATCTATAATGAGGATCTTACGGAAGCGGAAATGAAGGATCTGATGAAGCAGGCAAGGCTTTTATATGATGAAGAGCTTCTTGAAGAGAATCCGGAAGACAATAATGTGAATGAACTGAAAATAGAACGTGAGCAGTATAAAGCAGAGAAAAAGAGCATTTTCAGTGTTGCCATTGAGAAAGCGAATAATGTGATCACATGGACGGATGCGGGAAAAGAGTATGCAAGCATCGTGGCATGTTACACGTTAAAGGAAGATGTGACCTATACAAGAACATATGAAAAGTTCCTTCTAAGGAAGGATTTAACCGGCCGCTATAAGATAGTCGGCTGGGGGATGGCAGAAGAAGCCGATATGGAATAGCACTACAATTAAATGCAACGAACAGGCAGGTGTCCTAAGGGTCAGTGTAAGAACACTTTCTTTTAGGACATTTGCCATATGAATGAAAAATGGGACAGCAGGCTGTCTTATGATACAGAGAGGAAAGGATACTATGGATAAGGATACATTAATTTTGGCAATTGAGTCATCATGTGATGAGACAGCAGCTGCTGTTGTAAAGAACGGAAGGGAAGTCTTATCAAATGTGATCTCTTCACAGATCGCACTTCATACGCTGTATGGCGGAGTTGTGCCGGAAATCGCATCCAGAAAGCATATTGAAAAGATTAATCAGGTGATTGAGGAAGCGTTAAAGGAAGCAAACGTAACATTAAAAGATCTTGACGCGATCGGCGTTACCTATGGGCCTGGCCTTGTAGGGGCTCTATTAGTAGGGGTAGCGGAAGCAAAAGCGATCAGCTATGCTGCTAAGCTTCCTCTTGTAGGCGTTCATCATATTGAAGGTCATGTTTCTGCGAATTATATTGAACATAAGGAATTAGAACCGCCATTTATGTGTCTGATCGTATCCGGTGGTCATACGCACCTTGTAATCGTAAAGGAATACGGAAAGTACGAAATCGTAGGACGTACCCATGATGATGCGGCAGGTGAGGCATATGATAAGGTGGCAAGAGCCATTGGTCTTGGATATCCGGGAGGACCTAAGATTGACAAGCTTGCGAAGGAAGGAAATCCGAAAGCGATTGCATTCCCAAGGGCTCATATCGACGGCGCGCCATTTGACTTTAGTTTCAGTGGCGTGAAATCTGCGGTATTAAACTATATTAATTCCTGTGAAATGAAGCAGGAAGAGATCAATCGTGCCGATGTGGCGGCTTCTTTCCAGCAGGCGGTTGTGGATGTGCTTGTATCAAAGACCATTGCGGCTGCAAAAGAGTATGGTCTTGATCAGGTGGCGATTGCAGGCGGTGTTGCATCCAACTCTGCGTTAAGAGCGGCGATGACAGAAGCATGTGAGAAGAATAAGCTGAAATTATTCTATCCATCTCCAATTTATTGTACCGATAATGCGGCCATGATTGGTGCGGCAGCTTATTATGAATATAAGAATGGCGCGCGTGCCGGCCTTGATCTGAATGCGGTTCCAAACCTTAAGATTGGACAGAGATAAGAGGGAGCACATGAAGAAGAGATCGACGGCAATTGTTTTAGCGGCAGGAATGGGCAGCAGAATGCAGAGCAAAATAGCAAAACAGTATATGCTGCTTTGCGGAAAGCCAGTATTATATTATTCGTTAGCTGCATTTGAACAGTCAGAAGTAGATGATATAATACTGGTAGTTGGAAAAGAGGAAATCGAGTACTGCAAACGAGAGATTGTAGAACGCTATGAGATAACGAAGGTCCGTGCTATTGTAACAGGAGGCAGCGAACGCTATTTATCCGTAATCAATGGCCTTGACTGTGTTGTGGGTGCGGATTATGTGATGGTACATGACGGAGCAAGACCATTTGTCACACCGGGCATGATCGCAGAGCTGTTAAACGCGTTAAAGGAAAAGGAAGCGCTTGTAGTAGGTGTGCCTTCGAAGGATACAGTGAAGCTTGTAGATGCCAATGGTATGGTGACAGAGACACCGGATCGAAAGACGGTGTATAATATCCAGACTCCGCAGGCATTCTCTTATTCTCTTTTGCGGAGTGCATATGATAAGCTGTTAGAAGAAAAGGCAGTTATGGTAACCGATGATGCGATGGTGGTGGAACAGATGCTTGGAGCTAAGGTTACGGTTGTAATGGGAAGCTATCAGAATATCAAGATCACCACACCGGAAGATATGATCGTGGCAGAAGCTTTCTTAAATAGAGGAGAACAGTAAGGAAAGCCACACATAAGCAGGCAAGATACAAGCCAGATTGTACAGCTAAAGAGTAGACAGTTATAGAAAAGGAATGGGGGCTTTGTACATTACGTTTCGTAATGTTACAAAGCCTCCATTCCTTTTAGTGTATTACAGGGGCTGCATTCGTTTTATGTGTCGGTCTTTATGTACTGCATTGATGTATGGAAAGAGGAGCCTTATTAGAGATATACGTGTATGATAGGCAGAGAGGTTGTTTCCAGCAGCAGTAATACGGGATTATGACAAAAAAGATAAAAAATAATAATATTCGACATTTTGCGATACATCTACAAATTATCAGATAAATCAGAATATTATTTAAAATTCAATCCATAATATAAGAGAAGGATGCAGAATTGTATTGTATATAATGACGGCAAAATGGAAGAATTGAGATAAAATTAGGATAAAAATACACATATTTACAATAAAAAACATTAATTTTTTTATTAAAAAGTGCTTGACATATGCTTTTTCCTATGTTAAACTAACTAAGCGTTAAACGTGATGCAGAGGTGTCCGAGTGGTTTAAGGAGCTGGTCTTGAAAACCAGTGATTCCGAAAGGGACCGTGGGTTCGAATCCCACCTTCTGCGCTCGAATGAGAAATCATTCAACTTAATAAAATGGGTTGCAAAGCTTTAAGCAAGCGATGCACTTGATTGGAGAAATACCCAAGCGGCTGAAGGGGCTCCCCTGGAAAGGGAGTAGGTCGTTAATAGCGGCGCGAGGGTTCAAATCCCTCTTTCTCCGTTCGATCGTAACTATCACAAGTCAAAAAAACTTATGAAAAAAACGATTGACAAAATCATCGCAAGGTGATAAAATAATCAAGCTGTTAAGTTGATCAAGTTATTAAAACAATTTGAAAAAAACAAAAAATAATGCTTGACAAACAGAAAAGCTTCTGTTAAAATGTACAAGCTGATACCAAACAGCAAAACAAACATTGATAACTGAATAGTGAAACAACCTTGAAATTCGTTGAGAATATAAATCTGAATTTAATTCAGAACGGTGAAGATGAAAATCTTCGCAACCTAAAACAGTAACGGAACAAGATGACAAAGCTAAAACTTTTTAGTGATAAGTCAGCCGAGTTCTGAACGATGGTTAAACATCAAATTTTAATTTGAGAGTTTGATCCTGGCTCAGGATGAACGCTGGCGGCGTGCTTAACACATGCAAGTCGAACGGAGTTATTTGAAAGCTTGCTTTCAAATAACTTAGTGGCGGAC
>SVEB01000091.1 GCA_015057635.1 Lachnospiraceae bacterium
ATGACAGCGCGAGCTGCGGCGACAACGTTCCGGAATGTTCGGACGCATGAGCGGACAAAAAAGGAGGCAGGTCCTTTGCCTATCAGACAGGAATACACTGTCTGCTATTCAAAGAACCTGCCCCTTTTTTGTTCGTCATGAGCCGGACATTCCGGAACGTTGTCGCCGCAGCTCGCGCTGTCATCCCTGTCTCCCCGCTCCTCCTGCTCTTTCCCTGTGTGGTGCAAAACAGAGTAACAGAATAATCGAATGATCAAATTACTGAATATATGGTAATGAATCATTTGAATAGGATTAAAGATACGTTAAACTGAGGACCGGAGGATTAAAAAGGCTATCTTTCTTTGGTCGGTCTTGTAGACTGTATAGGAGCGATTATGCTGAAATTGGAAGCCTATCGGGTTTATGTCGGAACGGAGGGGATATCACTAATCTTTGTGCTCGTATACCAGGCTGCCGTTTAGGTAGACTTCAACAATGTCTTTCAGGGTGATTGGAAGGGTTGGAGTCCAGGACAGGGTGAAGGTTTCTTCATCGTCTTCCGCCATGACGTATAGGTAGGTTGAGGTCTGGGTCTTGATCGAAGTCTCAGACTCTGTGGATGGACTGGATGTGACAGCGGATTCCGAAGCAGATGATGAGGATGAAGGAGCTGATGGTGTGGTGGTGATTACGGTTGGGGTGACAAATACAGCTGTGTCTGAGCCTCCGTTGGATGGGACATCTGTGCTGTCAGACGAATTGCCGAACAGATTTAGCTTGGAAAGAAGGTTGCTGGAAAGGATTTTTTCTATTATATTTTTCTTATCGCTCCCAGCCTGGTCTTCTACTTTGCTTACGATGTCAACACGGATTCGGCTTACACTGCCTGTATAGGTGCCGCGGATGACAATTTTAGCAGGCGTGATTGTGAATTTATGCAGTTTGGCACCATATATTTTCCCTTTGGTTGTAAGATCGATGGAACCGGTCGCTTCGCTTACTTTGAAGTTCACCTTCCAGTCTCCGTCTATGCATACGTCATTTTTTATAAAGTCGGATGCTACCAGTTCATAACTGTCTACATCCTTTCCTTCTGTTAAGAATATATATTCTTCGTAGGTACTTCCTGCCTTCATCTTCCCCTTATCATCCATATCGAAACGGAAGCTCATGTAAGGATAAAGTTTCTCTCCTTCACCATCCATAAGATAAAAGCTTCCGGTATGATAGGTATTCCCCCAGTCAACCTGAATATGCAGATTTCCGTCGATGATGCCGATTCCAGACAGATAGGCTTCGGATATGGACTGGGATACCGGTGTCTCTTGTTCTCTTTCAATCTGCTTTAGTTCTTTTTCATCGACTTTGACTCCCTGTTGCTCCAGAGAAGCTTTTTTCTGCTCTCTTTCCTCCCAGCCACACGGAATCATGGCGCTCCAGTTGCGTTCTCCTAATATAATTTCATATCCTTCTCCATTTTCTTCAATAACAGCTCTGGAATCTACCAGAATCTGTCTGTTTTCTGTTACATAGCTACATTCCCTTAAAAGATCCTCCTGTACCAGAAAGTCGTCATACCGGGTAATCCCAGATAATATGGACTGCACATTAAGCCTTACCTGGCTTGAGATGCTTCCATCCCAGTCTTTTGCAACGAAACGGATGATGCTGGTATCATCACTGATCTTGGTAACACCTGTCATGCTAAAGGAGTTAAGAGAGGTGATTGTATAATCTTTCAGCGCAATCTCACCATCAAATCTTCCCTCTTCATCCTTTACTTCCACATAGAATACGGCTGATTCGCCATCCTGAATTGCTTTTAACACTTTCATCGTGATACCGCCTTCTTCTGCAGATGTCCCGATTGGCTTAAAGTAATTCTTGACGGTTGTTCCGATATAAGAAATCACGTTATCATAGGAAATGGCGAACACGACTGCCGGAGCGGATATCAGCACACATACAAGTGCTGCCAGAAGGACTGCCTTCCCTCCGGTCACAAGTCTGGCCGGTTTTACAATGGATATATTCTGATATTCTCCGTTCGGCGACTTCTGCTTTCGATAAATGCCACGCTCCTTATCCCGGATACGTTCCTGCTTTATCCTTTCTTCTTCTCTTCGGCAGATTCTCTCATACAGGATTTCCAACAGATGACACATAATCTCATTCTTTAGGAAAACACTTGGAACGATATTCTCATAAAGCTTTTGATAGTGTTCAGTTGGAGACATCTGTCCTAGTACTGCGGTATCGGTGGATGCTACGGACTCTTGTGCTTCCTGCTGCTCTTTTCTTGCCTGCTCTGCATTCTGCAAAGCTTCCTGTTCTACTTCTTTTTTCTGTTTTTCCCGCTCCCGCTTTATTTTCTCTATGCTGATCTTAATTGTCTGAGCCTCATCAAAGTCTTCCTGCCCACTCATATCAGATAGAATATCATGCTTGCCATTCTGTTCTTCCGGCGGCCTGTTTTCGATTTCTGTTTTTTTCTCCGCTTCTTTTTCTGCCTCTACTTCTTTCTCTGGTTCTGCTTCCTTTTCTTGTTTTGCTTCCTTCTGTTCTTGATTCTTTACAGACTTCTCAATTAGTTCTTTTACGGGTACTTCTATTACTTCTTCCGTTTCCGGCGCTCCATCGGTTCTCTGATTTCTTATCAAGATTTTTTCTGATAATTCTATTCCGGCTGCCTTTTGAGAATTTGGTCTTTCTGAAGCTGTTTTTTCTATGAGAGTCGACTCTGCATCCGCCTTTCGTCCATCTGACTTTTGTAAAGCTGGTTTTACAGAAACTTCATCCCCCATGCCCGTTTCCTCTTCTAAACAGCTTGCTGCCATCCTCTTATCTTTCGGCACAACTTTGGTATCGTCTTCGCCTTCCACTTTATAATTCTGAAACAGGGTCGGATAAACCTCGTGATACGTTACTTTCATCAGTTCCTCACGCCTGTCTTCTAACATTCTTTTATGTACACGCCTTCTTCTTTCCTGACGCTCCTTTTCATTCTTCTCCATTCGTTCGGCCGTCCGTGTGATCACACGCCTTACTTTCCCTTTTCGGCACGAAACGATCTCTCCGATTTCTTTCTGTGATATTCCCTCTACAACCGAAAGGTGCATCATCAGGATGCTTCTTTTCCTGACCCCGTGCAACATGGAGTCCAATAAATACCCTTCCTTCTCATCCTTTACTTCCTGCCCATACATCTTCACGGGATCGGGCTGATAATGTTTGGCTGCCTTATGCCTTCTTGCACTTTCTATCGTTTCCTTTATGATATAATCCCGCTCATCCCTTACAAGCGGAAATACCGGATTTTCGTTCATAAGCGTTAAAAATACATCCTGATATACGTCTTCGGCCTCACTTTTTGATTTTACAAGCGCGTAAGCGAGACGATATACCATAACAGAATACTGGTCTGTGACTCGTTCCAGATCCTTTTGTGTATAAATGCAGTTCATATCATTCCCCCCTTTTAACTGCTCTTTTTGGCATTCATCCCCATTACTCTTATTTTATGTAAATTTATTCCAATTGTAAATAGACAGATTACTTCTTCTTATACATGTCAAGTATTATTTTCGCTATAAAATGACAACAGGACTCGTTACTTCCTCATTTGGAATAACAAATCCTGTTGCCTCAGTACCTTTTTACCTTTTATTCATCTGCCTTTTTATCGGCTATTCTCTTTTCTGTCACCCTTTTTCGCACCATGTTCCGCAATTAGATGTTTCACTGCCTTTACAGGGTGATGCAGTAACATTCTAGGCCCGGAGTAGCGCATAACATCTTTGATCTTCTGTTTCATATCCGGTTTATAGCAGTGTGTCTTACAGCAGCTACAGAATGTCTTCGTTTCCATATGAGGACATTTCTCGCTTCTCATTTTTGCATAATCCTTAAGTTCCTTACATTCGGGACAGAGATAGTCTTTCTTTTTTCCTTCAGCTTTCCACAATTCTTTATGGTTTCCGCGGCAGTAGACATGAATCATGCATGCTACTAAAGCTTTCTCTTCCTCTCTCTTTTTTCTTATGATATCCTTTTCCATTGTATTCCTCCTGATGTACTGTCTCATGGATACGTAACATGTTGAATTGCTGACTAGCTTGTTCTATCAGACTCCATCTGGTATTTCACATCACAGATTCCAAGAGTGGATGCACGATGAGAGATTAATACAACCGTCTTTTCTTTGCTGAATTCCTTAATGGATTTTAAGATAATGCCTTCATTTAAACTGTCTAAGTTGCTGGTTGGCTCATCTAAATATAGAACTGGGCTGCTATGAAGAAATGCCCTCGCGATTCCGATTCTCTGACGTTCCCCGCCGCTTAAGTTTCCGCCAAGCTCAGTTGCCATCGTATCGTACCCATTCGGAAGTGTCATGATAAAGTCATGTAAGGATGCTTTCTTACAAGCTTTTACTACTTCTTCATCTGTCGCATCCATCTTGCCGATTCGGATGTTGTTGCCGATCGTATCACGGAATAGTACGGTCTCCTGTGTTACATAGCCTTCTAAAGCACGAAGGGATTTTGTATTGCATTCCTTAATATTATCGTCACCGATTTTAATGGATCCGCCATCTACATCCCAAAAACGCATCAAAAGCTTTAAGAAAGTAGATTTACCGCTACCACTCTTGCCGCTGATCCCGACAACCGTATTCTTTGGAATGATGAAATCAAAGTCTTTTAAGATCACTTCTTCTTCATAAGAGAAGGATACGTTCTCCGCTTTAATCTCTTTATACTGTGCTGTTACGCCTTCTGCTACCTCTTCTACCATCGGGGTATCATCTAAGATTGCAAGAACACGTTCCGCACTGGCAAATGTCTGATTTAAGTTGTTGCTTAAGTTGCTTAGCGCGATTACCGGACCGAAGCCACTAAAACAAGTGATCGTCGCAAGGATCACGCCGTCCATGCCAACCATTCCTTTCTGGTACATCCATGCTGATACAAGAAACATAAGGAGACTGAAGAATAATACGCCTGCATCGTTGCATGCTCTTGTTAAGCTTTCCTGTTTCTTTAAGCGGTCCTGAATCTCTTCTAAGTCTCTTGTCTTCTGGTTTAATTCCTTTAAGCGTTTGTTTCCGCCCGCATACTGGATTGTTTCATGAATGCCTCTAAGGCTTTCTAAAACAAAACTGTTTAATTCACCAATTCCGTGTCTAAAATCCTGGCCATCTTTTCTTCCAAGGCGTGTGATTAATTTTGGAATCAGATAACCGATCACAAGGTAGGCTGCTCCTAAGATAACAGCGAATACCGGATGAAGGTTTCCGATGAATGCAAGTAAGATCGCACATGTGATAACAGCGATGATAACCGGTGAAATGGTATGTGCATAGAACACTTCTAATAATTCAATATCATTTGTGATAATGGAGATTAAGTTACCTTTATCTTTTCCTTCTAATTTGGCTGGTGTCAGCTTTCTTAACGCACCAAATACTTTATCACGAATTAGCGCAAGAACCTTAAAAGCGATATAATGGTTGGATGCCTGCTCTGCATAACGAAGCACACCACGGATCAAAGCTAAGATGCCGGCTAAAATAAATACGGTCTTTAGCTTCACATCAAGCACGCCAAGAAGTGTTAACAGGCCGAAGCCTCCTAAAATGGTGATGAAAATCGCGGATAAGAATCCGATTACACCCATGATTACCGCTGCACACATGACATGAGCAAGAGGTTTTACAATGCCTAATAAACGAAATGTCAGTTTCCATCTATTCTCTTTCATCTTACATACCTCCCTTGCTGTATTGTTCTAACTGTCTCTGGGCAGTAAAGAGATTTGCATAAGTTCCGTTTGCATCCATTAATGCTTTATGTGTCCCGCTTTCTGCATATCCGCCGCGTTCTAATACGATGATATGATCCGCCTCTACTACATTTAGCAGACGGTGGCTGATCAATAACACAGTCTTAGTCTTTGCAAGCTCATAGATGACACGCATGATGTCTTCTTCGCTTTCCGCGTCAATATTAGACGTCGCTTCATCAAAGATATAGATTGGAGAATCATGAAGAAGCGCTCTTGCAAGAACAAGCCTCTGGCACTGTCCACCAGATAAATTACTTCCCTTTTCCGTTAGCTTCATGGAAAGACCGCCCTGGCTGATCACGAAATCATACAGGTTTACTTTCTTTAATACTTCATACATTTCTTCCATTGTGGCAGATTCTTTTGCCATACGAAGATTTTCAAGCACAGTTCCCTTAAACACATAGCTTGATAAGGATACTAATGTGATTGCTTCCATGCGCTTTTCTTCCGGAATATCACAAAGGGATACGCCTCCAATTGTGATATTTCCTTCATAACCGGTTAATTTGCCGGTAAGGATTCCTGCAATCGTACTTTTACCGGAACCGGACTCCCCTACTAAGGCAGTCAGTGTTCCTGGCTTCATGTTTAGATCCATTGCCTTTAAGATCGTGCGTTCCGGAGTATACGCAAAGGATACACTTTCTACCGAGATATCACCTGAGAGTTCCTGATCCATTGCCGGCTTTTCTTCCTCTTCTTCTAAATCAAGAATACGGAATAGCTTATCACTTGCCGCCATACCATTCATCGCGATATGGAAGAAGGAACCTAACAAACGAAGCGGGATAAAGAATTCAGCCGCTAATAAAATCATAAAGAATGCATTTCCGGTAGAAATGTTACCGTTTCTTACTTCCCATACGGAAACGATCATACCAAGAGCCGCACCGCCGTAAGCGATCAAGTCCATTATGGAAACACTGTTTAACTGCATGGTAAGAACCTTCATCGTAATCTTACGAAAATGTTCCGCATTTTCATTCATTTTCTTATGCTGTTCTTCGTCTGCATCATATACTTTTAAAGTCGTAAGACCCTGTAAGTTTTCTAAGAAATCATCACCTAACTGGGTATAGCTTGACCAGTACTTTGCTAACAGCTTCTTTGCAAACTTCTGCACTGCGATAATAGAGCCTGGAATTAAAGGCACACATATAAATAGTACAATCGCAGTCTTAACGCTGATAAAGCTAAACACCACGAAAAGGGTAATAGGTGCTAATAAGCTGTAAAAGAACTGTGGCAGGTATTTACCGAAATAAATCTCTAACTGTTCCACACCTTCCGCACTAAGCTGTGTCACTTCTGCTGTTGTTACCTGCTTGGTGTAGCCTGCTCCTAAACGAAGCAGTTTCTTATAAAGCATTTCACGAAGACGTTCTTTTACCATGCTTCCGGATAAATAGCTGTACTTGCCGGCGATCATGACAAAGATATAGCGAAACACGATCATAGCTGCTACCACCCCTCCTGTTAAATAAAGAGAAGATGACTCGACCCTTCCGTCGATCAGCTGCTGTAACAGCCCCCCGATCATGCCGATTCCAACGATATTGCAGACTAATGCAAGCCACTGGAATATAATATTTTTAACAATCTTATCTTTCGCTTCCGGAATGGTTCCAATCAGCCTTTTGTTAATCATCATATGAAATATGACTCCTTCCTAATATTACGAAATTCATAAGGATGTCGCACGAAGAGAGTGCCTAGACTTTGGCATCATGTTTCCCGGATGTCCGGTTCATGACGAACAAAATCTGGTTCTATCTTTGCTTATCAGACAGCATATTCCTGTCTGATAAGCAAAGATAAGGCCGGATTTTGTCCGCTCATGCATCCGAACATCGGGGAAACATGATGCCCCAGGCTTTGCACTTTCTTCGTGTGACAACCCGTTCTTTCAAAAAAGATGCCCCCAGCATGAGGGGGCAGTATCTTAAGCTTTTCTTGTTTTTATCTGAAACAGGAAATAGTAATACTTTACTGCCATTACTACAACAATTGCGATTCGCGCGTGTAGGTTACCGCAGAAATAGAATGCAAGCAAAAGCATGCTGCTTGCAAATGCAAGTGTGCAGATCTTGGACTTTCTTGTCATGCTTCTATCCTTTACGAAGTCTTCTAAATGCTTCTTATAAAGACTCGTTCCTAAAAACCAGTTATGGAAACGCTCGGAGCCTTTCGCGAAACAGAACCCTGCAAGCAACAAAAAAGGCGTCGTAGGGAGAACCGGTAGCACCACTCCTACAGCGCCTAATGCAAACGATAGGAAACCTATCATGATAAACAATATCTTCATATTTTCCCTTTCTAAACCTATGTATTATCAGATGCTTTGGGGGGTGAATAAAATTTTAAAAGAGGAGATCTGGTACATACGAACCCCCCAAGCCGCCGTATGAAAAGCTTATCCGATAATAGTTAGCTTTGGCTAACTCGTCCATGACTATATGTTAGCATAGGCTAACTCATGTTGTCAACAACTTTTTGAAACTTTTTATATTTTATAATTTATGGGCCATTGTTCTCATTCATCCGGCCTCACTCTGTGTTATTCCATACCACCATTTTTGCTGCAGTCACCAGCACGATCATCTGGTATAAAAGGGTTCCCGGAGATGATATGAAGGTCGGCGTCCTCTGTTTGATGTACTAGGGTGCCTCCGTGATGTGGCTGGTAGATACAGTCTTTCAGTATTCCACGCTCCATGCACAGTATTTACTCCAGCGCCTGCAGATATGCTCAATGATTTATATCTTGGTCTCTCAGTTGTGGCACTTGGACTTATCATATGGATCGTGATTCTTCTTATCAAAGACCCAAGAGGCATTGTAAAAGCAACCCTGTTTAAAAAGAAATAAAGCTAAGACACACCCAAACGGCAAGCTTTTCTATTAGACCCAAAACAGCGGTACGGCATACCCCTTACCGTTCCACTGTCATAAAATTTCCTTATGACGGTGCTGTCGCACACTCTTCGTGCGACAACACCCTTTTTTTATCATCCACCACACATTCTATCCTGCCCAGATCAACCGGTCCGTTAGAAAAACATAATTCCTGTTGTTTTACTATTACCATAGAGAAATCGGAAGATTTAAAATCTGTTCCAACAGATATAAGCCTCCTCTAAAACCCACAAATGGAATATACGGATAATAAATCCGATGCTCTAGATTCGGATTTGCGATCTGGATTGCCTTCTTGTCTTCTCTTGCCGTTAACGTCACAGCATCCGCAAACAGAATATCCCCCTCAAACTGATCCACAATTTCAAGCCAGTCTTTTTCCGCAGTAAACGGAACTTCCTCAGTCGCATGTTTTGGATTGTTACATGCAAGAACTTCCACTGCTGCGATTCCTTCTTCCCGAAAGTAAGACGCGATTCCAGATACCGTATCATAGTGCCCGCTTAAAAGCACCCTCTTTTGATGCATCATGCGGCGCATGGCAGAATCACGCATTGCTTCCTCGATTCTTTTTGTTTCCTGCACGATAAATTCCGGATCATATGTCATGCCGGTCACATCTGCAATTTCCTGAATCCATGCCATGGTCTGTTTCTTTCCATATGGTTTCCGATATACATACGGAATGCCATATTTCTTTTTCATATATTCTGCCGCACGGATTCCTTCCTTACGGATGACTAAATTCACCTTAGCGTGCTTCATTCTTGCAATTCCATCAATCGTGCAAGCAGAAGTAAAGATGCATCCCGCTTTCATCCCGAATGCGCCCTCTATCGTACGGATTAATTCCATCGCATCCGCCTCATAGTTATAATCATCCGCACAGCTGCCAATCAGGTTAAAGAAGTCTCCTTCCTCTTTGTCTGCTTCTAATTCCATACCGTGTTTTGCAAGCAGATATAAAGTTTCCTCAATTCCTTTTGAGAAATAATCATGAAGCCCGCCGCTTGTCAGAGGAATAAGTACCGTTTCTTCATAATCCGGCTGCATCATAAGAAGGATAGATGCAATATCTGTTCCGATCACGGAGCTGATGGAGGAAGCGGAAACAAATAATAACTTTGGCTTATGTGTGCGTACCACCTCGTCAATTGCATTTTCCAGTCTCTTCGTAATACCCAATGCAATATCACTGCCGTCGATGTCCGTTGTCACAAGAAGACTTCCCTTTCTTGCCTGAAGACTCCCAAATCCTTCAATGGAAAAATGAGTGGTCCCTGCCGGACCGTATTCTAAGATTGCGATCCCCTCTACCGGAAGAAGTGTCCATAGTTCTCCCATTCGTTCTGAAGGAATCGGAAAGTTCTGATATAATGCCATCGTTATTTTCCTCCCATCATTGCAGCCATCATTTCCATCATGGATTTTGCAGGCTTATTCTGCTGTTCTAATGTGTCTGCATAAGATTTAAGCACCTGAACCGGAAGTTCGTACCCGATTCCATTCACGCCATGAGCAGAGTTTAATAAGACGCCGTGCTTTCTTAGCCTTGCCGGATCCTCATGTCCTACATAGAAATCCGGTTTTAATGTCTTATATGCCTCTTCTAACGGTCCGATGTTCGCCATCTTAGTCACATATGGATCGCACCCATACACTAAAATCTCTGCTATCTGCGCATCGTCCCCCTCATAAAGCTCACGAACGGATAAAAGCTTTGGCTCCATTCCGGCATGACATAAAAATCTGGTATAGCGAAATACGTTAAATAGGGTATTGCCGTACACAAAACTCTTGCCTTTCAGCACTTTCTTTAACTCTTCCACCTGATTCTTCGCTTCTTCCCTCTTCTTCTTTAATCCATCCCCAAATGGGATATTCAGCACTTCTGCAATCTTGTCATAGGAAGCAGTAATCTCATCGAATAAGAGCGGGCGGTCAAAACATACATACGGAACCTTAAACTCTTCTTCCATACGGATTGCTAATTTTAAAGCGGTAAAATCCATTACGATATTTAACGCTGCTGCCGGAGCGGTCACCACATCCTCTACACGGCCTCTGCTTGGCAGACTGATATGGACACTTACTTCATTTTCCTTAAGCCATGTAAATAATTCGGTGTGGTCTAGACTCTTTCCTCTCCAGCCTAAGATATTCACCGTCTTTTCTTTCTTCTCCTGCGCTTTCATAATACCGCCGAACGCTTCTAAAGTACGCATAATACCGGACATATGGGACGTCTGGTTGAAATGTTCGGTCTGAACCGGCATCAGTACCGCATTCACATCCTTCTGCACCTCTCTGCAGATCCCTGCAATATCTTCTCCGATCAGCTCTGGAATGCAGGTAGTGATCACTAGGATTCCATCCGGGTTCGTCTTATCCACTTCACGGATTGCTTCCTTTACGCCTTTAGCACATCCGAATACTACTTCATTTTCCTCTAATACATAACTATATGTACGGTCCTTTTTAATGCCACCGTTTCGAAGAATGGAGAAATCCTTATTGTAATACGTACACTCTTCTGTTCCAATCACCAAGACCGCAAGCCCTTCCATATGGGAAGCGATCATCGTCGCCCCAAAGAGCGGACAATGACTGCCCGGGTAAATAGCATGAGAACAGGACTTGATATCCTTATCCGACTTCACATCGGAAAGGCGATTTAACTTTTCTAATACTGGCTGTTCGTTTTTCATAACTGCTCCTTTTTTATAATTTTCTGCCGTCTGAGCATAACTTATTTTTGATTATGGGATCAGCAGCAAGGCACCACAAGCGGACACCCTCCGTTCATATTCGGGAGAACGGATACCTCTAATGTATATACTTCTTTAATTAATTCCTTTGTCAGCACGGCTTCCGGTGCCCCGGCCCCTATAAGCTTCCCCTGTTTCATTACGAATACCGTATCACTATAACGGATAGCCTGATTCAAGTCATGAAGAACCATTACAATCGTCATTCCCAATTCCTTGTTTAACCGTTCCAATAAGTTCATAACCTCATACTGGTGGCTGATATCCAAATACGTGGTTGGTTCGTCTAGGAATAAGATTTTAGGCTGCTGCGCCAGACACATCGCAATCCAGGCACGCTGTCTTTCACCTCCGGACAGATCCGTGACCCTGCGTTCCTCATAGCCTTTTAACCTAGTTTCCGTTATGGCCCATTCCACCACTTTACGATCTTTTTCGCTAAGCGGTTCATACCAGCTGCGATGCGGAAGCCTTCCAAACTCCACAAGACGCTTTACCGTCATATCCTCAGGTGAGGTGTTCACCTGTGCAAGCACGCTTAGCACCTGCGCAATCTCCTTATTGCTCATCCCGCCAATTGGCTTATGCTGTAGCATGATTTCTCCTGCCTGGTGTTTTAGCAGGCGGCATACTGCCTTTAATACAGTAGACTTTCCGGATCCATTTGGCCCTAATATCGTCACCATCTCCCCTTCCTTAATGGAAAGGCTGATATCGGGCACAATCACCTTCTCTTCATATCCGATTTTCACATGATTTACTGTTACCATAGTCTTATCCCCTGCTCTTTCTTAACTGATATAGGAAAAATGGTCCGCCTGCGATAGCCATCAGCGATCCAACCGGAAGTTCCACCGGCGAGAATACAGTTCTTGCAAGCGTATCACAGATCAGCAGCACACAGCCGCCTAAAAGCATGGAACACGGAAGCAGCTTCCGATAATCACTTCCGACGATCATTCTTGTGATATGCGGCACCACCAGCCCCACAAACCCAATGATTCCCACAAAAGATACACTCATGCCCGCTAAAAATGCAGCACATAGTGATACCAATACCCTTACTCGCGTCACATTCACACCAAGACTTGTGGCATTGGCATCCCCGAGCTGCAGCGTATTACATCCTGACATGCAGAACAGGGATAGAATCAACCCTACCACCAGATAAGGAATCAGACTCTGAACCGTCGCCCATCCTTTTGATGCAAGGCTTCCGTTCAGCCATACTAATACACCCTGAATCTTGTCGGAGTTTAAGATGGATAAAATGGATACGATCGCGCCAAATACTGCATTTACGGCCACACCGGAGAGTACGATTCGTACCGGTGAAATTCCGCCCTTCCAGGAAAGCAGGTATACAAGCGCCACTGCAAACGATGCCCCGATAAAAGAAAACAGCGGAATATAGGATGACATAGCCGGAAATAACAGCATCACGATAACCGCCACACAGCTCGCACCCGAACTGACACCGATGATTCCGGGATCCGCAAGCGGATTCTTCATCACCGCCTGTAAAAGTGCCCCCGCACTGCCAAGAGACATGCCGACCATTACGGCAAGCACTGCTCTTGGTAGCCTCATATTCAATATGATGTTCTGACTTAGCTCATCCTGATTACGGAATAAAATTGACTTCACGACCACCCCAGGTGTAATGGATACGCTGCCGATTCCGACTGCCGCCACAATTGCCGCAATTAAAACTGCCAGCAACATAAAGAACAGCAAAAATGCATTTTGCTCCTTGATTCTATTCTTCATCTACAAAGACCTCTTCCCTTAAGATTTCTTCTGCAAGTCCCTTATAGTAAGCCGCCATTTCTGATTCCGGACTATGTTCAATTACCGTCTTTCCGTTATTCTCAGCTTGCTGTACCGCCCCACTACGCGGAATCCGATAAATAATCTTTGTTCCGATCTCTTCTGCTGCCTTTTCCACTAACTGGTCTTCATTCTCAATATTCTTCGCATTTAAAATAAGTCCTCTAAGCTTCGCATATCCCATCTTGCCAAAGTTGCGGATCGCGCTTGCGATATTATTGGCAGCATAAAGAGACATCATCTCGCCGGATGTGACAATACAGACTTCTTTTGCATATCCGCCACGGATTGGCATTGCAAAGCCGCCACATACTACATCTCCCAATACATCATAAAGAATAATGTCCGGCTTATATTCTTCATAAGCCCCTAACTCTTCTAACTTTTCAAATGCTGTGATAATCCCTCTTCCAGCACATCCGATTCCCGGTGTAGGACCTCCTGCCTCCACGCAGAGCACCCCTTTATCCCCTGTAAACACCAGATCCTTTAGTGTGGCGTCATCGCCTTTTTCCTTTAGCACATCCAGTACCGTTGGAATCTTCGTCCCCTGTGTCAGATTCTTTGTAGAGTCCGCCTTTGGGTCACATCCGATCTGCATTACCTTATATCCCATATCGGCCAAAGCCGCTGATAAATTGGAAACTGTCGTAGACTTCCCGATTCCGCCTTTTCCGTAAATCGCAATTTTCCTCATATTCTATCCTTCCTATCCGCTCTGTTTCACCAGCATTTAATAAACTTTCTCTTTTCGTAATCTGTCTCTTTCCCCAGATTACATCTTTTCTCTACTTCCGTCTCTCCATAGATTTTGGGCATTCTGCCTGAATAAAGGGATTCCTGACAAAGGACCTGTCTTTGCGCCTATGAGAGTGTTCTAATTTTTCTTATATAGAATTTGGGGATGATAGGTGTCATAAGGGCACTGTCTTATAAGGCAAGATGAGTCTGCCCTTGTCGGACTTGCCATCATCCCCGAATTGCATATTAGAAAAATAGAATATTCGAATCGAAGCAAAAGCAGATCCCTTGTTAGAAATCCCTGGTTCATCAGCCTACAGACCCAAAATCTCCTTCGTGAAAGAAGAATTGAACTCTCTGACTATTGATATAAGATTTCTGCTAACGCACTTAAGGAGTCGATAGCATGAATGCCGCCATTTGTACCGAATAAACTGCTGTCAAGATATACGATATTGCCCTCTTTGATTGCAGTCACACCGGACCATGCCTCATTCTTTGTGAATTTCTCTTCGAATAATGCTTGCATCTCCTCAGATCCATGTCCTAAGCAAAGGATATAATCTGGATTTGCCGCAATCGCGTTTTCCTCGCTTAATGGAAGGAAGCCGCCCTTTGCAGTCGCATCGTCGATCCCCATTGCGCCTGTGATATTCACTGCACCTAATTTTTTTGCCAGATCACCAAGGAACGTATACTCGCTTCCAATCATATAAGACTGTGTGCTTCCGAATAGAATCATTACACTTGGCGCTTCCCTGCCTTCTGCCATAGCTAATGCTTCTGCGGTTCTGGTGTTATAATCTGTGATGATTTCCTTTACTACATCTTCTTTTCCAAATGCAACACCAAGAACTTCTACTACATGAAGAACATTGTCATATAAATTGCAGTTTACAAAGTAGGCTGGTATATTCTGTTCTGTGATAACATCATTAGCCGAATCTTTAAACATTGCTTCGAATAAAACTAAATCTGCATCCACCGCTACAATCTGTTCATAGTTTGGTGTATGTGCGGTTCCTAATGTAGGAAGTGTGCTTAACTCTTCAATTTCCTTTGCGATTGTATCTGGAATCGCTGCGATTGGAAGACCTAACTTATACGCAAGTCTGGAAGCAGATAAGGATGTAATCGCAACGCTTTTTGGCTGCTCTTCTAATCCAAGTTCTGCAAGCGCCTCTTCTAATGGCATAAGTTCAAGATTCACTGTCTTGTTTTCGGCCGTCTCATTCTGTTCACTGCTTCCTTCCATTTCAGTGGATACCGATTCTGCCTCTCCATTTTTCTTGCTTGCAGACGCAGTTGCATCTGTTTCTGCTGTCTGTTTCTTGGCTGAGCATGCTGTCATGCTGAACACAAGCATCACTGCCATCATTACACTTAAAATTCTTTTCATCATAATTTCCTCCTAATATTGGATTTCTCTATATTTGTCCGCCCCGCATAGTGGCCATCTATACTGGCGTCATAGATATCAAAACTTACCTTTGATATGCTATCAATTTTGAGAATGATTGTCAATATCATTACGTGATAATAATTCTCACCTAAAAAAATCAATACTATATCGAGTACCCTATGCTTAAAAATAGAGGATTTAAGCCAAATTCAGTCTCTTTATCCCCGTGTGGACTCACCTCTGAATGAGTGAATCCTAAAGGATAAAACAAGCAGCAGTCGTACTAAGAACATAAGGGGACTGTGACTCATGTTTTCCAGTTATCCAACTCATGACAAACAAAAAAGACTGATTGTTTATGAGACAGTATTTTCCTGCCTGATAAACAATCAGCCTTTTTGTCCGCTCATGCGTCTGAATATCGGGATACCTAACTTTCCAGTCCCCTCATGCTCTTGATGCGGCTGCCGCCTGCTTCACACCTACGGCTATTTATTCTCATCCATGTATTTCATGATTTCTTTTGCTACTACTTTTGCATGAGCTGCTGCTTCTACAACTGTCTTAGCACCGGTAACAACGTCACCAGAAGCAAATACACCCTTCTTCGTTGTATTTCCGGCATCATCTGTTACAAGAAGGCCCCATTTGTTCGTATCCAGACCGGTTGTAGTGGATACGATATTATTACGTGGGTTCTGGCTTACTGCGATGATAGTTGTATCACATGCAAAGAAATCTTCCGTTCCTTCTAATGTCTTTGTATATATCTTTCCGTCTTCATCTGTCTCGTTCTGTGTCTTAATGTACTTAACGCCCTTCTTGGTGATTTCAAGAGGTGCCTTAAATAACTCAAACTGAACGCCGTCTTCTTTTGCTTCTTCTAACTCTGCCTTTGTACAAGTCATGTTTTCAAAGCCCTTGCGGTACATAACGAATACTTCTTTCGCACCATTTCTCTTTGCAGTACGGGAAGCATCCATCGCTACGTTTCCGGCACCGATGATTACGACTCTGTCTCCTAAGTCTTCATATGCCTGTGGTGCTTTTAAGTAATCAATCGCATAGTGAACATTTCCAAGCGTCTCACCCTTAATGTTAAGTGGCTTTGGATTCCATACGCCGGTACCGATAAAGATTGCCTTATAGCCATCTTCAAACATCTTGTCCAGTGTGATAACTGGTCCGATTAATGTGTTTGGACGGAACTTTACACCTAATTCGCGTAATCTGTCCTTATACAGGTCGATTAATTCATTTGGAAGGCGGTATTCCGGAATTCCATAACGCATAATTCCGCCTACATTTTCGTGCGCATCAAAGATTGTGATGTCATAGCCTTCTTTTGCCAGAATAAAGGCAAGTGTGATACCTGCTGGGCCGGCTCCGATGATCGCAACGCTTTCATCTCTTTCCTTTGTTCTCTTAAATCTGACATTTTCTAAGTAATGACGGGATACTTCTGCTTCAATATCACAGAAGCTTACTGGCTCACCCTTAATTCCCATGATACAGTTTCCCTTACACTGGTCCTCGTGAGGACATACAATAGCACAGACTGCAGTCAGAGGATTGTTTTCGAATAACATCTCTCCAGCTTCCATGATTTTTCCTTCTTTATAAAGAGCGATTGCCTCTGGGATTGCAGTATCAATTGGGCAGAACTTGCGGCATCTTGGATTCTTACACTGCAGGCAGCGTTCTGCTTCCTCTAATAAATTCTTCATACGTATCTTCTCCAAATCGTTATGCTTATTTTTCGTATCTCCTATTATGACATATAACGCCACGATTATGCAATATGAAATCTTATATTCTTCTACTAATAATGGGGAAATATGTTTATTTTTTTGCTTTTTTCCAATACTATTGATGCTCCCTTTATTCATCTTAAAATAATGTTTCCGGACAGACAAAAGGGATAAAATAAACGCAAGAAAGGATGACGATTATGAGCTTGACAGACCATTTTATTTTACATTACTTACAACAGTTTGATGCGTATCCATTTACCATTACGATTCATAACGAAATTCATCAGATTGGAGAGGGAGAGCCACGCTTTCACGTAACACTGAAGAAGATTCCTGACAAGAAGGAGCTTATGGAAAGCACTTCCCTTGCTTTAGGTGAGGCCTATATGAAAGGGGATTTACTCATCGAGGGCGACTTATATGAAACACTTGACCTCTTCTTAAGCCAGATCGGACTTTTCACAAAAGATCAGCATGCTCTAAAGAAACTGCTGTTTCCAAGCAAGTCCAAGAAGCATCAACTTGAAGAAATCTCTCACCACTATGATATTGGAAATGACTTCTACTCCAAATGGCTGGATGACACGATGAGCTATTCCTGTGCCTATTTTAAATCTGACCAAGATACGCTTGGCATGGCGCAACGGCAGAAAGTCGACTACATCCTTAAGAAACTATACTTAAAAAAGGATATGACGCTTTTGGATATCGGCTGCGGGTGGGGCTTTTTACTTCTGCAGGCAGCAAAACAATATGATGTGAAAGGCGTCGGGATCACGCTTAGCAAGGAGCAGCTTAAAAAGTTTGAAGCCGCGATTAAAACGGAGGGACTTGAAGGCCGGGTTAGCGCGAAACTTTTAGACTACCGGGATATCCGTTCCTTAAATCAGCAGTTTGACCGCATTGTAAGCGTTGGCATGTTAGAGCATGTGGGTAGAGAAAATTACGAGGAGTTTTTTAAGTCGCTTAATTCCGTCTTAAAAGATGACGGACTATGCCTTCTCCATTATATATCCGCATGTGAAGAACATTCCGGTGACCCGTTCTTAAAAAAATATATCTTTCCGGGCGGCGTGATTCCAAGCCTTCGGGAAATCATCTCTTTATGCGGCACGTTTCATTATTCGGTGCTTGATGTGGAGAACCTAAGAAGACATTATCAAAAGACACTGCTGTGCTGGATTGATGGTTTTCTGGCACACAAGGAGGAATTTGAACAAACCTATGGCAAAGAGTTTGTTCGAATGTGGGATCTGTACCTGACTTCCTGCGCTGCCGCCTTTCATAATGGCATTGTGGAGCTCCACCAGATCTTGCTTGCGAAAAAGCCAACCGACCTTCTTCCCATGACGCGCTGGTACTGATCCCCATCCCCCGTCCGAACTGGGCATTTTCTTCCTATCCCATCCGATGGATCAGGTGTAGCAGAGACTGCATCTTCCCCCTTTCCCTATATTTTGTGGATAATAATCAAAAGCCGCTTCCTTTTTATAAATGCTTTCATCTGGCATGCTTAAAAAAGAAACGGCTTTTATGGATTAAAGTTCCGGATCCTCTATCGCTTCTATATTTCCCGTATCCCCCTGCATCCGTTCTGTTATGATATTGGTAAATGCTAAAAAAGTAGAAACCAATACAAGCAAGCCCCCCCAGGACGCCCTCTGTGCGCTACAGCTTGGATTTGCTTCATTATTCTGATAGGCCAGACAATAAAAAAAGGAAAGCGAATACAATAATAGAAGGTTGCTAAACAGACGCATGCACCAGGTATCTTTAAGTGGAGGACACCCTTCATACTGTTCCGGACATAGGGTACGCACTAACTGCTCTCTTGCGATTCCTATCGTATACCGATTAAGAATAATGGCTGCGATCACCCACACTAAATAGTCCATTACCTTATCATACTGCCTGATCTGTGCTATCAGTTCCTGCCTCTGTGCTTCTGCCTCAGCCCTTGCTCTTATCTCATCCTGCCTTGCTTGCTCTTGTATCCGCTTGCGGCCGGGAAAGTTTCTGTATTCTGTCACTACAACCTTGCCTTTTTCTTTGTTTTCCTCATCCATGGCATCTTCTCCGTCAAATACTATCATTGCAATATATGATTCTCTCTCTGCTTCTAGTCGGGTAATTTACGAATTATAAAAAATCCTAACACTTTTTAGCGCAAAGTTTAGTAATATCAAATTTTTAGTTTATTTATTGTTGACATTATATATAATGTGTGTATAATATAGATTTGTGTTTAGCATTGCTAAACTTGGTGTTTAATAACATTTCCTTCCAATCGGCAGGAAAATCCGATAAAAAACAGCCTGTAGGTATTTTTACATAGCAGGCTGTTTTCGTAGGCTTAAAACCCTTACAAAAGTAAACAATAATAACGCAGAAAGGATTGGTGAATTCATGAAAATCGGTGAAAAAATCAAAGAACTTCGTGTCCAGAAAAGTCTGACACAGGAGGAACTAGCAGACAGAGCGGAGCTCTCCAAAGGCTTTATCTCTCAGCTCGAACGTGATCTGACTTCTCCATCCATCGCAACACTCGTTGATATCTTACAGTGCCTTGGCACGAATTTAGAAGAGTTCTTCGCAGGAACTACTTCCGAACAGGTTGTATTTAATAAACAGGATTACTTTGAGAAGGAAGACTGTGAGTTAAAGAATAAGATTGAATGGATCATTCCAAATGCACAAAAAAATGCGATGGAACCAATACTATTAACATTAGAGCAGGACGGTTCCACCTACCCTGACAATCCTCATGAAGGTGAGGAATTTGGATATGTGTTAAGCGGATCCATTACCATTCATATCGGCAATAAAACGTATAAAGCAAAAAAGGGTGAATCTTTTTACTTTATCCCAAATAAAAAACATTATATTACAGCAGCCGGCAAAACCGGTGCCACTCTTTTGTGGGTTTCTACCCCACCGAGCTTCTAAGGAGGAAATCACATGGTAAACAACAAATTAATTGATTTGATAAATATCTCAAAGTCATACAACGGGAATGTTATTATTGATGACTTAAACTTATATGTTCGTGAGAATGAATTTCTTACGTTCCTTGGTCCATCCGGCTGTGGAAAGACAACAACGCTTCGAATGATCGGCGGATTTGAGACACCAGATCAGGGGAAAATCATTTTTGATGGAAAAGATATTACAAAGCTTCCTCCAAATGAAAGACAGTTAAATACCGTATTCCAGAAATACGCATTATTTACACATATGACAATTGCAGAAAATATTGCATTTGGTCTTAAAATCAAGAAAAAAAGCAAAGCCTATATTGATGATAAAATTAAATATGCCTTAAAGCTTGTAAACTTAGATGGTTATGGAAACCGTATGCCGGATTCCCTAAGCGGTGGTCAGCAGCAGCGTATCGCAATTGCCCGTGCGATTGTAAACGAACCTAAAGTTCTTCTTTTAGATGAACCATTAGGCGCTCTTGACTTAAAGCTTCGTCAGGATATGCAGTATGAATTAATCCGTCTTAAAAATGAGCTTGGCATTACCTTTATCTATGTAACACATGATCAGGAAGAGGCTCTTACCATGTCTGATACAATCATGGTTATGAATCAGGGTTATATCCAGCAGATCGGTACTCCGGAAAAGATTTATAACGAACCGGAAAATGCATTCGTTGCTGACTTTATCGGCGAAAGCAATATCATTGGCGCAACTATGGTCCGTGACCGTCTGGTTAATATCCTTGGTGCAAACTTCCCATGTGTGGATGAAGGATTTGGCGAAAACAAACCTGTTGATGTTGTTATCCGTCCGGAAGATATTGATCTGGTTGCTCCGGAAGACGGTATCATCAAAGGCCGTGTCACTTCCTTAATCTTCAAAGGCGTACATTACGAGATGGATGTTATGGCAAATGGCTATGAATGGCTTGTTCATTCTACCGATCTTTCTCCTGTTGGCAGCGAAGTCGGTTTACGAGTGGATCCATTTGACATCCAGATCATGAAAAAGCCGGAATCTGTTGATGAGGAGGCTGTGGTTAATAATGAACAATGAGAATCCTCTCAGAAATGAGATTGTAACCCAAGATAAAAAGGCGAAAAAGAAGAATGTGCCAGCTTCTGCAAAGAACAAAACGCTTCTTGCTACTCCGTATGGCCTCTGGATGGCTGCATTTATTATTATTCCTTTAATCTTAGTGCTCTATTACGGCCTTACGGATGGAAATGGCAATTTCACCTTAGATAATCTGACACTGATTGCCAATCCGATCAACCGGAAAGCTTTATGGCTTTCCTTAAAGCTTTCCGTTATAAGCACCGTGATCTGTCTGCTGCTTGCCTATCCGCTTGCTCTTATTTTAAAAAGCATGAAATTAAAGGATAATTCCTTTATCGTTATGATCGTAATCCTGCCGATGTGGATGAACTTCTTATTACGTACCATCGCATGGCAGAATATTTTAGAGAAGAATGGTGTCATCAATACTATATTAGAAGCACTCCATCTTCCGGCACTCAATATCATCAATACACCGACTGCTATCGTACTTGGTATGGTATATAACTTCCTTCCATTTATGATCCTTCCGATCTACAATACATTAGCTAAAATTGATGATAATGTAATCAATGCTGCAAGAGACCTGGGTGCAAATGGATGGGTTACTTTTAAAAGAGTTATCTTCCCATTAAGCATGCCTGGCGTCATCAGCGGTATCACGATGGTATTCGTGCCATCCCTTACTACATTCGCGATTTCTACAATCCTTGGCGGAAGCAAGATTGTCTTAATCGGTAATGTCATTGAACAGCAGTTCCAGAAACTCGGAAACTGGAATACCGGTTCCGGTCTTTCCCTTGTCTTGATGGTGTTCATCCTTGTGAGCATGACTGCTGTTGCAAAATATGATAAAGATTCGGAGGGTACAAACGCATGGTAAAGAAAATCGCGGGAAAACTGTATATTTCCCTTATCGTTTTATTTTTATATGCACCGATTTTAGTGCTGATTGTACTTTCCTTTAATAAGAGCAAATCCCGTAACAAATGGGGCGGCTTTACCTTTGAATGGTATCAGTCCTTATTCCAAAATGATGATATCATGACCGCCTTATATACGACTTTGATCATTGCCTTATTATCGGCTGTCATCGCTACCATTATCGGTACTGCAGCTTCTATCGGCATGAGCAGCATGAAGAAGGTTCCAAGAACCATTATGATGGGAATCACCAATATTCCAATGCTAAATGCGGATATCGTTACCGGTATCTCCCTTATGCTGTTATTCGTAGCTGTAAACTATACTTTAGGATTTTCTTCTGTTTTACTGGCACATATCACGTTTAATATTCCTTACGTTATCTTAAGCGTTATGCCGAGACTGAAACAGACGAATCGAAATACGTATGAAGCCGCCTTGGATCTTGGCGCTTCTCCAATGAAAGCTTTCTTTAAAGTTGTTTTCCCGGATATCATGCCGGGTGTCATCTCTGGTTTTATGTTAGCATTCACCATGTCCTTAGATGACTTTATTATTACTCATTTTACAAGAGGGGCTGCTGTCAACACACTCTCTACTAAGATATATGCGGAAACAAGAAAGGGAATCAAGCCTGAGATGTACGCTCTTTCCACTCTCCTGTTCCTATCCGTTTTACTGCTGTTAATTATCATCAATCGTCGTAATGACAGCATTAATAAAAAACGCAGTATGTAATCTGCTACTAACAAAAAAGAAAGAGGTATGTCGCATGAAGAAAAAATTATCCCTGATCATCTCCCTTGTTCTTACCTGCTCCCTGATGTTAACAGGCTGCGGTAAGAACGACAATAATGGAAACTCTGCTTCTAACGGAGGCAATTCCTTATACGTTTATAACTGGGGTGAATACATTGATCCAGAAGTAATCGATATGTTTGAAGAAGAAACCGGAATCAAAGTTATTTACAATGAATTCGAACAGAATGAAGATATGTATGCAATCATCAAAGCAGGTGCTGTTAACTATGATGTTGTCTGTCCATCTGACTATATGATTGAAAAAATGATTTCTGAAGATATGTTACAGGAATTAAACTATGATAATATTCCAAACATCACAAACATTGATGAAACTTATTTAAAGAGCGCAGAAGGATTTGATCCAGGCAATAAGTTCAGTGTTCCTTACTGCTGGGGTACTGTCGGCATCCTCTATAATACTACTATGGTAGATGAACCTATTACAAGCTGGGGTGCATTATTTGATGAGAAATACAGCGGTGATATCTTAATGATGGATTCCGTTCGTGATGCTTATATGATCGCTCTTACTTACTTAGGCTATGACTTAAATTCTACTGATGAAGCGCAGATTGAGGAAGCAACTGAACTTTTAAAATCTCAGTATCCTTTAGTTCAGGCTTACGTTGTGGATCAGGTTCGTGATAAGATGATCGGTAATGAAGCAGCAGTCGGCGTTATCTACTCCGGTGAAGCAATCTACACTCAGAGAGAGAATCCAGACCTTCAGTATGTTGTTCCAGAGGAAGGATCTAACGTATGGATCGATGGATGGGTTATCCCTAAAAACGCACAGAATAAGGAAAATGCAGAAGCATGGATTAACTTTATGTGCCGCGAAGATATCGCATTATTAAACTTCGAATACATTACTTACTCTACTCCGAATAAGGGTGCCAGAGAGTTAATCGAAGATGAGGATATCAAGAACAGCGAAATTGCATTCCCAGATGCTTCTATCCTATCCCGTTGTAAAACCTACAACTACCTCGGCGAAGAGATGGACGCTCTTTACATCAATAAATTCAACGAAGTGAAATATTAGTTTCACGGGAGTTTGGACAGAGAGGGAGAGGAAGTGAGACCGCAACCAGAAACAGGAGGGCGGGATGCTATCTTTTTCGGATGAACGGATGCATGAGCAGACAAAAGCCGTTCGGGTCTTTGACTATCAGACAGGAAACCACTGTCTGCTATTCAAAGAACCGAGCGGCTTTTGTTCATCATGAGCCGGACATCCCGAAAAAATAGTGCCCCACTCTCCTGTTTCCGGTCCCGGCCTCACTTCCTCTCCCTCTCTGTCCAAACTCCTAACATACGCCTTTCCTTTAATTTTAGCGGCCCTGCGTGCGCTGGGCGGATGAAAGGAATAAATAGAGTAAAAATGTAACGGGAATAAATGTATGGGGATTGGTTCTGTGGATTCAGGGAATTGCCTGATCTTGTTATGACCTTATCACTAGTCAGGTGTGTTTTCTGGCGACCTTGATATTAGATACAATACATCCATACTGATATGTTCGATAGTAGTGTTTGCCTCTCTGTTGGCTATATAGACAGAAAAGTTTATCTATATAGCCAAAGAACGACGAAAGGTTAGGCGAAATGGATCACAAGGTCGCCGGAATCATACTTGGCAGAGGTGATTTCACGAGAATGGAGTTTTTGTGGGAGGAGGATGGTGCGCTTTTCGTTTTTGATCGAGAGGTGTAATTCGTCACCGGACTGGGCAAGATCGAGTTCGGATTTTTCGGCGAATAGGAGGTGAATGCGCAGCCGGTAACCACTCTGCTCTTTTTGGAGTTCAAATATTTTGTCTTCGAAGAAAATGGACTCGGGAGTGGTGGCGCCATAGAGCTGTTCACCTGCCTGCTTTAATGGCTGGACAAAACGGAGCTCAGAGGACATAAGTGGAAGCGTAAAGATCGGAATTGGGGCGAAACTTTCTTTGATATCCTCGATTCCTTCTTTTTGCTTTTCCATCCATTTGCCAAAGTAGCCTTCACGGGAACTAAGCGGAAACAGCTTATTGACAATGATGGCATCTACGTTGTAGTTAAACAGATGCAGATATGTGAAGTTACGTTTGGCTTCTTTGATTACGATCTTTTCAGGAGTGGTGACGATCCGCACGCTGACTACATCCTTTCTTAACATTAGTTCCTGCAGGGCATCTAGTTTCTGATAGAGCTTTTCAACGGCATCAAAGGTACTGTCGGATGGCATTGGGATCTTGGTTGTCTTCTCGATGAGAGGGCCGGCTACTTTCGTGGCTTTCCGCTTCATTGGGAAGAATTTTTCCATCCAGTAAGAGAATACTTCCGGGAATTTTAAAAGAGATAAGGTTTCTCCGGTTGGTGCACAGTCAACGATCAGGACATCATACTGATTCTCATCATAGAGATCACGGATCTTTAAGAGGCAGAACAGTTCATCGAATCCTGGAAATACAAGAAGTTCTTCTGCTTCAATGCCTCCATTCTTACTTTTGCTCATCAGACGGTTTAAATACTGCTTCATCTCTCCCCAGGCATTCTCATTTTCCTTAACCGGATCGATCTCCATTCCATATAGATTTTCTTCTATTTTCGTTTCTTCGCTACCAAGCTTTACTCCGAAGGAATCTGACAGGCTGTGTGCCATGTCCGTACTTACGATCAAAACTTTCTTCCCTTCTGCCGCTATCTGACATGCCGTTGCGGCAGCAACGCTTGTTTTTCCGACTCCACCTTTTCCGGTATATAATATGATTCTCATGCTGCTCTCCTTTCTTTATGTTCAAATGAATTTTCTTTGCTTCATTTAAATTCGATTAACTTTTATTCCACCTGAATTTTCTTTGTTCTTCCCTGCGTTTCTTTCCTGCATGCATCCGTTTTGTTTGTTTTTGGGGTGGACGCTTTGAAGGGTTTGTCAAATGACGAATTCTCACATCTCTCTTTACTTTCAGCGGTTATATCGCACTCCATTGTGTCTTCTTTATCATCCATTCCGTTTCTTCTTCTACCTGTATCGGTACGCCCGGCCGTTTCCCTATGATCCGCTCCAGTCATACCGCCAAAAAAACAAGTATAAGCAATGTCTTTCATTGCATCTGTCATCTGCTCTTCAAATAGATTCACATGTGCTTTCATGCCATCCGGCATGATTTCTTTGAATGCTTCGTACTCCAGTTTCTTCGCCGCGATCATCTTTTTGATAAATTCTTCTTTCATTTCGAATCCCCCTTTTTATTCAAAACGAATGTTTAGGATGCCATCTTCTAGTTTGGCTCCCGCAATGCTTAACGCTGCAATGACGGATGGAAGCGGTATGTTGCGCTTAAAGTTCTGAACTTTGATGATGACTTCCTCTTCGTTGGCATACAGATCGAATTCATCCTTCTTTACAAATGGGAGCGATACTTTTAACGAATATCCGTTCTCCGTCTTTTCAAACACCTCACTCTGCGTCTTTCTTAAAATGTCGCATAAATGTTCATCCTGCATAGAGTCTTCTATAATCTGATCAAGAGACTTCATTCCATTCATATCGGTATCATACCATTTCAGGCGATAGATCGGCATCTGTCCAAATACTTCTTCTAATTCACGAATATACTGCTGCTGCACTTCAATCCATTCATCAAAGAACGCATCTCCATTTTCCTTTGGAAGGATCCGATTGATAAAAAGCGCATCCACATTAAAGTTGTACAGATTCATATACATATAATTTCGCTTTGTCTCTTCCACTACCATCTTCTCCGGTATGGTCACAAGACGGATGGAACAATGTTCCCGGTCTTTTAGCATCTTCTGCAGTTCATACAGCTTCTGATATAAGCGTTCGATATCATTCATCGCTTCTGTATTCGGCAGTTCTACCTGAAAGATTCGTTTGGAAACCGGACGAAGCACTTTTACAACACCCTTTCCGATTGGGAAGAACTTTTCCATCACCCAGGAAAAGAGTTCCGGAAATTTCAAAAGAGAAAGGGTCTCTCCGGTAGGAGCACAGTCTACGACAAGAAGGTCATACTCTCCAGTCCTGTCAATTTCCTGAATCCGGATTAAGGAGAACAGCTCCTCAATCCCCGGGAACAAGACGATATCTTCTAAATCCTCATCTTTTATCTTCCCTGCCGGAAGCATATTGCGGATTGCATTCTCGATTGTGGCGTAATGTTCTGACATCTCATAGTTCGGGTCAATCTCCAATGCGTACAGATTTTCATCAACCTTTGTCTCTTCCTTTCCGATCGGCATCTCAAATAGATCGGCTAAATTATGGGCCATATCCGTACTGATGATCAGCGTCTTCTTTCCTTGCAATGCTGCCTTTCTGGCATGTGCCGCTGCCACCGTTGTTTTGCCAACGCCACCTTTTCCCGTGAAAATCATAATTCTTCCCATATATAACTCCTTTCTGAACGTTTGCATTTCTCATAGTTCAACACTTTCTGATTGACTGACTACCTGCCTTTATGGCTTTTGCTGCTTTTCTTATCTTTGCTTTTACTGCTCTCTTCCCATCTGTTGACTTTTTAATGTTTCGTTCCAAGAATACTTCGAACATCGAAGTATTTAGTTAAATAGTGGGGATATGCCAGAAATCATTCTGACATATCCCTCTTTTATTCAATCGTGATCTTCTTCACGCGTTTCTGTTTCTTCTCTTTTTCCTCTGCCCTCTTGCCTGGGTCCGTTCTTAAGATCGTCATGACTTTATCGATCACCTTAAATGCGGTTTCGGTCTCTTCCGGTGTAAGGGAGCTAAAAATTTCTTCTCCATAGTAAGAGAGCTCATCCATTACCTTTTGAAAGAATTCCTTGCCCTCATTGGTTAATTCAATGGTCACAACCCTTTTGTCGTAAGGGCTTCTCTCTCTTTTTAGCATGCCCCTCTTTTCAAGCCTTGCTACCACGCCGGTTGCAGTATTTAATGGTGCCTGCATGTATTCGGCAATTCTTGTCATATTCACACTCTTTTCCCGGTAAACAAGCAAAAGTGTGAAAATCTCATTTTTGGAATAATCCAAGAACATGCTTCCCCATTCTTCCGGGAAAAATAAGAACTTAACCTGATCAATATACTGAAAGAATAATGTCTCTATCGTTCTTTTCTCTTCCATTTTCGATGGGCTTCCTTTCAAATACTTCGTCTTTCGAAGTATATTTTGATTCTACTCTCGAAGTAATCATTTGTCAATAGTCTTTTTACAAATATTTGAATTCTTTTTCCGACTATCCTTTATTCTCTTACCACATTGCGTTCTTCTCCATTTACAAACGCCTTCATGTTTTCAAATACTTCCTGTGCACAGCGCTTTCTTGCTTCTACGGTTGCCCATGCGATATGTGGGGTAATGATTAACTTATTGCTATCCTGTACCTGTAATAATGGGTTATTCTCTGTCATTGGCTCTACGGTAAGAACATCTAAGCCTGCGCCGCCGATCTCATCTTTTAATAATGCATTTGCAAGCGCTGCTTCATTTACAATCGGACCTCTGCCTAAGTTTAATAAAACCGCATCTTTCTTCATTTTCTTAAATTCTGCTTCATCAATGAGATTCTTAGTCTTATCATTTAATGGAGCATGGATGGAAATGATGTCGGAAGTCTGAAGGAGTTCGTCTAATTCTACTCTGTCATAGTCTGCATTGCTGTTCTTGCCGGATGTGGAATAATAGATGACACGGCATCCGAATAATTTGGCTACATCGGCTACCTTTCTTCCGATCTCGCCAAGACCGATGATGCCCCATGTCTTGCCCATTAATTCATGGAATTTCATATCAAAGTTTGTGAATACATCGCTCTTTGCATATGCGCCAGATTTTACAAACTGGTCGTAGTAGCTTAATTTTTCATATACATAGAATAATAACGCGAATGTATGCTGTACAACGGACATTGTAGAATAGCCTTTTACATTCGTTACGGTAATGCCTCTTTCATTTACATATGGGAAATCCACAATATTGGTACCGGTTGCGGTAATGCAGATTAACTTTAAGTTCTTGGCATACTTTAAGGTTTCTTCATTCATCGGAATCTTGTTTACAACGATGATATCCGCATCCTCAATACGCTTTGCATTCTCCAAAGGATTCGATTCCGGGTAGCTTACTATCTCTCCGATGGATTCATAGATAGATAAGTCTACGTCATCCCCTAATGTATTTGCTTCCATAATTACAATCTTCATATTTTTCCCTTAGCAAAGATTTTATTTTCCTTGCTAATTCCTCCTTCCTATTTTTAAAAGCGCTTTAGTTCCTCAAAAGAATCAATTACGTCATCAAAGTCATCACATTCTCCGAATCCGTATCTCGCATATACAAATGGAATACCTGCTTCTTTTGCGGCCATCTGATCTCCTTTTGTATCTCCTACATAAATCGGATCCTTTAGATGATTTCGTTCCATGACAAGACGAATATTATCGGCCTTTAATAAACCCGTTCCGCCCGGACATTCGAAATCCTTAAAATACTTTCCTAACTTATGTGACTCCAAGAAAGACTCAATATAGCCACTCTTACAGTTGCTTACGATAAACAGCGGGTAACGTGTGCTAAGCTCTTTTAATGTCCCTTCCACATCCCCTAAGAGAATGCCGCCATGCTTAGCTAAGTACGGACACTGCTCTACCACACATTCTTCCATCGTCTTAAGAGCGGTCTCTTTTGGTACGCTTACGAATAATCTTACTGCGATCTCTTCTAGCAAAAGCCCATAAAGCGCCTTTAGCTTGTCCGCTGTAATCTCATCCGTAATGGCTGGGTTTCGCTTTGCTACTTCCCTCCATACTTCTGCTGCAGCCTTGGTGGAATCCCACATGGTTCCGTCTAAATCAAAAATAATACTGTCCATCTTTACTCCTATCATTATCTTTATATCCTGACTCCCATCCTGCGAAGCTCCTCTTTGGCCTGATCAAGTCCGGTAAATAAAATCGTCTGGAAGCCAAACTTCTCTGCTTCCTCTATATTGTCCTTGTGGTCATCTAAAAATACAGATTCCTCAGGGCGAATCGGATATGTATCTAACAAAGCCTGATATATAGCTGGCTCTGGCTTAATCGTCTTAACTTCATACGAAATGATCTTTCCATCCACGTATGGCATGAATGTAAAGATATCCTTCACATACGAGAAGTTCTCCTCCCCATAGTTAGACAGCAGATAGATGGAATACCCAGCATCCTTTAACCCCTTTACGAGTTCCTTTGCATATGGAAATTCCACTACCATGGTTTTGCGGTCTTTATAAAACAGGCGGATTTCTGCTTCAATCTCCGGATCCAGTGCGACACACCGTTCGATAATCTCCGGCATGGTCATAACACCCCGGTCCACTTCATTCCAGTAAAAGGATAGTACCGTTGCTTTTGCAATGCGTTCATTGATGTCTTTTGTAAAACCAAGTGCTTCTATATATTCTCTCCAGCGGAATTTTGCCAACACTTGTCCAATATCAAAAATGATGTTTTGAATCAATTTGTTCCCTCCCTGCATTATTTTTCCTTGCTTTGAATTATATACGAATCGGTCGAAAAAAGCTATCTTTTTTACTATTCGCCTACTTTTAGGATACCCCCTCAATTTTCCCCTTTTGACTCCCTCGTAACTGTGTTATAATAACAGAATCAGATTTTTACCTGGCTAATAAAAGGAGGATTTTTCATGAAACAGATTGCAAGTTTTACAATTGATCATATGAAACTATTACCTGGGGTTTATGTATCCCGTAAAGACCATGCTGGAAGCGAAGTCATCACTACTTTTGATATCCGTATGACCCGTCCAAACTTTGAACCGGTTATGAATACGGCTGAAATGCATACAATTGAGCATCTGGCAGCAACTTATCTTCGCAACCATGAAACATTCGGAGATAAGATCATCTACTTCGGACCGATGGGATGCCGCACCGGTTTTTATCTCCTGTTAGCAGGTGACTATGAATCCTGCGATATCGTTCCCCTTCTTACCGGGATGTATGAATTCATCCGTGACTTTGAAGGTGAAGTACCGGGTGCTGCCGCTGTAAACTGTGGCAATTATCTGGATATGAATCTTCCAATGGCACGCTATCTGGCAGATAAATTTCTAAAAGAAGTGCTTACCGGAATTACAAAAGAACACCTGGTTTATCCGGAATAGTATAGACATTCAAAATCAGGTTCTGCTTTAAAGACACTGTAAAATAAAAGACATATGGCCGAAAACCTTAACATTGATTAAAATTGGGGGCCATATGTCTTTTTTAGTATCCTCTTTTTATTCCCTTTTTTGTTATTACTTTTTCTACCGCTATCTTTTCTACTATTGTCTAATTGGATCGTTCTTCTCATTTTTCCATCCCTGCTCCTCTTTTCTTTCACTCTTATGCTTCTTTCTCTCCTACAATACGTGGATTCACATGCACCATACAGTGTTTAACGCTGCTAAATTCCGTCTCCACTGCATCATGTACCCGTTGTGCTATCTCGTGAGACTCGCTTAATGGCAGATTGGAGTCTGCGGCGATCTCGATATCCACATAGATCTTTGGTCCAAAGAGTCTGGTCCTCATATCATCAATGGCTATCACACCATCCTGCCTCATAACCACCTGCTTCATTTTTCCCTCCATTTCGCTTCCACACGATTTATCCACTAATTTATCAATCGCATCTTTAAAGATATCACAGGACGCTTTTACGATAAAGAGGCTGATTACCAGTCCGGCGATCGGATCGAGTACCGGCATTCCAAGCCTTGCGCCGGCGATTCCAATAAAAGCACCTACAGAAGAAAGCGCATCGGAACGGTGATGCCATGCATCTGCCACTAAAGCTCCAGAATTGATTTTCTTTGCTGCCGCTCTTGTGAACCAGTACATCCATTCCTTTACGACAATCGATAGAATAGCCCCAAACAAAGCAATCTTTTGAGGCATGGCAAGAGCTGCACTGCCGCCTGCCACTATCTTTTGCATGCTTTCATATCCAATTCCTGCTCCGGTGATGCATAAAATCATCGCCAACATAAGCGCCGCCACGCATTCGAGCCGTTCATGTCCATACTGATGTTTCTCATCCGACTTTCTTCCTGCAATAAAAACTCCGATCATGACAATAACCGTGCTTAATACATCAGATGCAGAGTGAATAGCATCCGAGATCATAGCCCCGGATCTTCCCATGATTCCGGCCGCTAACTTAAATACAGACAACACTGTATTTATAACTATGCTTATCACGGATACTCTCATTGCAATTCTGATTTCACTGTCTTTTTTTACATTAAGCTCTTTCTTTTCCCATTTCATACCCGCAGCCTCCATAATCTTTGCGGCCAGGCATTCTTCATGATGCCTGCTCAGTTTGTACTGTAGATTATATGCAGTGCAAAGAAAGTGTTAGTAGAATTATATGCATGACTTTAGAAAACGCCACTGCTTCTTTCCATATTCATAAATTCCTCCATGCATTTTTTTCTATTCTTACGAATATATTGTAAAGGAAACCTTGCTTCCTTGTATCCTGCAAGTCGGGAGGCGAATAACAATTATGGGAATCAAAGCATCCTAAAAAGGGGGGATCCTTATGGACGAATCATATCAAGCAGATGAAAATAAGGAATGGGAAACTTCCGTGGAGAATTCCGCTGCCCATACTACTGAACTTTTACGGGCAGCTGCTCCTTTCTTTGATAAAGGAACCCAGCAGTCACTTCACTTAATCACGCAAATCACCGGCCTGCTTTCGACCGTTAATAATATCGGACGCAGCAATATCTCCGCTCTAAGCCTTTCGTTTCATAATGTGGATGTCGAAGGGCTGTTACGTGCCATCCGCCCTCACTGCACGGTAAATGAAGTCAGCATGGTAGACAAAGTGCTTAGCATCTTTGGCATAAAGCGCGTGTACGATACATACCAGAACCTTTCCTCCTCCATGCCTTTGGGAGGCGGATCTCCAAATAGCGGATTAAATCCAGATATGATCATGAGCATGGCCAAAGCATTCAGTGGAGATAATTCCGGTTCCCCATTCGGGAATATGAACCCGGAAATGTTACAAAATCTCTTCCGCATGATGAATAACGGTGCAGGAAATGCTTCTCCGAATAACACTTCTGGCAACAATGAAACTTCTGCGCCAACCCAGTCTCAAACTGCAGAAAATAATACATCCGCCAATAACTCCTACTATACCAACTATTATAATTCTCCATCCCGTGCAGAGAATACAGATGCATCCGCTAATAGCGGCAACACCTATTCTTCCCCAAGTCAGAATCCATATGGACCAAATTCCGGTTTCCAGCCACAGAATAACGGATACTATAATACCCCGCCTAACTATAGCTCCCCGGGCGGATATCCATCCGGAGACTATAATGGCTATCCATATTACAATGAAAACCCTGGAAATGATTATATCAATCCGGATACCTGGCGAAACTATGATGCTTCTAATTACACAGTGAATGCCGCAAGCCTTGGTCCCGGAAGGACAGTGGAAGCTCCTTTCTCCTCTTCCGTCTTAAAAGCAGAGGAGGAACCTACTAATCAAGATCAGGAAGCAATGCCGTTATCTGAGAATATCAAGGATGATGAGGACGCTTCTTTAAATAGTGATAGCAAGCAAGAGGAGGCTTTCCCATCGGACCATGACACTACAGAAGAAGCAGAGTCGCCTCTTTCCTTCCACACCACTAAAAACCGCTACATGCTCAACTCCTCTTCCTATTCAGAAGAACCGGAATCGGATTCACCTTTGGTAAGTGCCGCATCCTTCCAGGATGCTCCAGGTGCTAATGCATCGGGCAACATGCGGCATGCAGCAGATACCAGGCGACATAATAATTTCAGCAATCCATTTGGACGTCGAAACTATGCAAACGTTCAAAATCAGTCCGTAAGAAGAAGCGCGCCCTCCTACTCTCCCAGTGGGACCGGGGCGGCCAACCAGGCGAAGGATAACATTCGGAAGCCGCCATCACCGGAGCTTGTAAATATGCTAACTTCCATGTTAAGTCCGAAGCAAAAGGAAACATTTGATTCCATGCGGAAACTGCTTGATACCCGGCCCGCTTCCCAAAAACAAAACCCTTAAGAAATGAGGTAGCGTCATGAAAAAGAATATAGCCAAAGACTGGTTTAATAATCCGTCCTTTCGTTCTCTGGCACCTATGAAACAGCAGCTGATCATCGAATTTGTAAATGAAGTGCAGGGCGCATCCATGGAAACTGCCATTCAGGCATTTATGAACACCAATCAAAAAATGCATGATCTTGGTCTTTCCTTTACCAGACAGGAGAGCAATCTAATGACACAAATTCTGACCGAAGATCTCCCTCCAAATGAAAAAAATAGAATTAATATGATTCTGCAGATGATGACACATTAAAAAAATGCTGAAAAGCAGACGGATTCTCTTGGTATCCCTATGCTTTTCAGCATTTTTCTCTATTTATTACATTTTTCGTATTATTTTTCGTAAGAAAAATTTAAATTGACATTTTTTTCATTAAATTTTACAATATTTACAAGTAACACATCAAATGAAAGGTGTGATGAAATGAAGACAATTACATATGAATTTATAACAGAGCCTGTCTGGACATACGAAGCGGCAGCACTTCTTAGCAATAACTTTCATAATCATATATCGGATATCCAGCAGGGGCATTCCGATACAGCAGAAGGACAAGCATTCATAAATGGCCCATTTAAACGCTTTGTCCACTTTTGGGAAGAAGCAGTCAGTCAGACACGATGCTTTCTGACACCTGAACTCTCCGACATATATTATGCTCTTCCTTATGATAATAATTCCAGTTTCTTTACCCATATCATGAAACAGCTCCTTCAGGCAGACCCATTTCAAATAAGCGAAGAGCAACTAAAAAACGCTGTTTATAGATTTATTGAAAGCCATATCGGGACATTTTGTGAACAGGCTCAAACTGGCTGTATCCGTCTTGACTCAGAAGATGAACTGAGACAGACAATTGCAGATCTTAAAATAAACGAATATAATGCCTCCAAGATCCTATTCCTATATGAAAACTATACAGATATCTGGCAGAACTTTTTACTCTATATGAAACAGGCTATTCCTGTCCTAAAAAATCTGTTTCTTATCATACAGGATGATTATACGCAGTATGTACATATGATAGGCACTAAACAATATCTAGACAACCTGCTCTTTGAATCGAATCGGATAACCTCACTTCCTTTTGATCAGGCAACCATATTCTTTGCGATCTTTGATTTCAATTACTTCTGTATGGTACTTTCCAAAGCACATGCGGCATTTGAGGTTGGATATCTGTTTGGCACTATGAGGGAACTCCATGTAGCGGAACAATTTCAGTATGGAAAGCTTGCTTCCGCACTATCCGTGCTTGGAGATGAATTAAACTTATCCATTCTAAAACTTGTGAAAAAAGAATCCATGAATGCTTATATGGTTGCGGATAAGCTAAAACAGCCGCTCCGCACTATACTCGATCATCTCGCACTGCTGCGAGAATATGAATTTGTGAGCATAAGTCTTGTTACCGAACAATGCTCCGAGATGCTTTATTGCTTAAATGAAGTAATGTTAAAGAAGATCTCCGAAAAAATAATGGATTTTTAATAATCTAGCTTCCTGCTTGTGTCATGCAGACAGGAAGTTTTTTATGCAGTTTTTCTAAAATTGCTTTTCTTTTTTGTAAAAATGGAGAAAATCGCTTTCTTTTTGCTATCTTCTTTACATTCTTTTCTAGTCATGCTAGGATGACTATAGGTTCGCATCCTTCCTGCTAAAACAGGTTCCCTGTTTTTTATGAATGGAGGATTCTATGTTAAAATTCAAAAAGCTTCTTGTTTCTCTTTCCCTTTGTTTTGGGATTCTTCCTTTTTCCTTTTGTGCTCCTTCTATCGTGAATGCTTTTGCAGAATCGGACAGTCTGTCATTTGTCATCTATTCCGGGTGCCTAAACTCTGTGAATATCGGAGATGAACTCTATCCGATTCAGATTACCGCAGAAGGTGAGACCCCTGTATTTAAGAGCAGCAGTCCTTCCGTTGCATCTATTGATGATACAGGAAAAGTCACTGCAAAAAAGGCCGGCAGCACCACAATTACAGCTAAGTTCTCGAATGCTGAAACTTCATGTAAGATAACGGTTGTCAAAACAGCGATCACACTGAATAAAAAGACAGCTTCCATTGAGCATGGTGAAACAATCACACTTTCGGCTACTGTATCCACTGCTTCACAAGTAACATGGAAAAGCAGCAAGACAAGCGTCGCCACAGTGGATAAGAATGGAGTCATAACTGGGAAAAAGCCTGGCACCACAACCATTACAGCATCCGCAGACGGTTCAAAAGCTACCTGTACCATCACCGTCAAATCTCCTTCTCTTTCCCTCAACAAATCTTCTATCGTACTCTACCGCTCCCAGACAGCGTCTATTACCGCAAAGGTATCCTCTAATCTTTTGCCTTCCTTTAAATCCAATAAAAAGAGTGTTGCCACAGTGGATGAGAATGGACGAATCACTGCCGTCAAGCATGGCACCGCCGTCATCACCGCTACGATCGATGGCGTATCGAAGACCTGTACCGTAACTGTGAAACAGCCTGAGATCAGTCTGAATGCTTCCGAACTCACACTTTCTCCCGGAAGCCGGTACCCGTTAAAAGCTACTGTCTCCTCGGGAAATACACCTGTATTCTCCTCCAGCAATTCTTCCATTGCTTCTGTGGATGAGAACGGAATCATCACAGCCCTTCAGAAAGGCACGGCCTATATCTATGCAAATGAAGACGGCATCAAGGTCAAATGTAAAGTAAAAGTAACAGAATCAGAAGACTAATCTGACTCTGTTACGTTCAACCGAATGGGAACCGGATGCGAACCTTTTACTTCAGGTAAAATACCTGTGGCATAAACTGAATTGGTTCTGCCTCATTGAAATCAAAGGAACCTTCCACCATCTTGGATGTGATTGCATTCCAGCGATTGCATGCATCGCTCTTCGCTATGTATTCATTTGCTGCCTTTACGTCATCGCACTCGAAGCAATAAAAGAACTGATTGCCATTCTGGAAGATGGAATAGTTTTTATATCCTGCCTTTGTATGCTCTTCCATGATTTCAGGCCATGGATTTAAGTGCATCTTTACATACTCTTCTAAACATTCTGGTTTCACTTTCCATGTCCATGCATATTTATTATTATTTATCATAAGATCACCTCTTCTTATTTTTCATATAAAAACTCTTCCGGAAGTGTTACATGGAAGTCTTTTGCTAAGTGTCTGAATTCATCCGGTTTGATTGTCTGAAGCTTAAAGTCCTGCATAGACCGAACTTTTACTAAGATCTCTGCTGCCTTTTCGATCGTATGCATCAGACCGAATGTAAGATCAAAGTCAAAGCCTGCGCAGAACAGACCATGATGAGCCCATACTGCTGCATCGTATTTCTTCATCAGTTTGGATGTTTCCACTGCGATATCTCTTCCGCCTGGTACCATCCAAGGCACAACGCCAAGTCCGTCCGGGAATACAACTGGACATTCGGTTGCCATTTCCCATAACTCTCTTGTAAACACTCTGTCTTCTAATGGAAGAACAAAGGATAATGCGATCAGGTTTGCTGGATGTGCATGATAGATCACACGGTAATTCTCGTTAAGAAGAACTTTTACTTCATGATTCATCAGATGGGTAGGAAGTTCACTTGTTGGTCTTCCACCTTTTACAAGACCCCAGCAGATCTGAAATAATGTGCCGGTCTCATCCACTTTAATAATACATATATTCTCTTCCGGAACTAAGATCACGTTTCTAAAGTACTTGCCGGATCCGGTTACTAAAAAGTATTCGCCCGCAAGATTCTTTACTTCTGTGCCAATTGGCTGAAACTCTTTGGTCTCATCTAATAATTCCTTTACTTCTGCTACTTCTTCCGGTTTCATACGGTAAGAAAGATTTCCGCCGTTTCTCTCATGCCATCCCTGATTAAATCCGTCATCGCACATTCTGACAAACTGTTTTACGAATTCTGCATCTGTTACTTTCATCATTTTTTCTTCCCTTCTGCTCTATTGTTTGGGCTGCTTATTTTTTGATTTGCTCTTTTTGAGTCATTCACTTTGGAACTCTACTGTTTTTGACTTTTACTCTCTATCTCTATTTTTTGCTTTCTCTTTATGGATTCGCTTTCTTCTGCTTTCCGAAGCTTTTTTATCTATGCTCTTTATTTTCTTGTGGAAAGCACATCTTTTTCGTACTGTTTTACTTCTTCAAACCAGCTCTCGCCAACCGGCACATTCTGCTGTTCACACAGATAATCCCATACTGCTGCGAATGGATAGCACTTTAATTCTTCCTGTAACATCATCAGTTCTGAATACTGTTTGGTTTCCTGAAGCTCGGTCAGGCGTTTGGTTGGCTGTAATAAAGCAAATAATAATGCTTTCTGCATATTACGCATGCCGACTACCCATGCTGAGATACGATTGATGCTTGCATCAAAGAAATCTAATCCGATCAATACACGGTCTAATGCATCGCATCTTACGATTTCTCTTGCAATCTCTCTTGTCTCATCATCAAATAATACGACATGGTCGCTATCCCAGCGAACGCCTCTTGTTACATGGAGTGCTAATTTATCATAGAATAACAGCATGGAAGAGATCTTATCGGATACCAGTTCGGTTGGGTGATAATGACCGTTATCCAGTAAGCAGAGGACATCATTCTTAGCTGCGTAGTTCATATAGAATTCATGGGATCCTACTGTATAAGATTCTACCCCGATTCCGAATACTTTGGATTCTACTGCAACTAATACTTTTTCCTTGTCATAATCAACAGAAAGGATATCATCTAAGGATTCCTTTAAGTATTTTCTTAATACCATGCGATCTCCCGGAACATCCTTTAATCCATCCGGAACCCAAATATTCATTAAGCAAGGGGAATCTAATTCCTCTGCAAAATACTCAGAGATTCGGATACATGCTTTTACATGACGTACCCAGAATGCACGGATCGCCGGATCCGGATTGGATAAGGTAAGCCCATCTGCTAATGGATGAGAAAAGCAGGTTGGATTAAAGTCTAATTTCAGATTATTCTTCTTTGCAAAATCAACCCATGCTTTAAAATGCTCTGGTTTTAACTGATCTCTGTCTGCCCATTCTCCTTCTTTAAAAATGGCATAGCTTGCATGTAAGTTAATGCGATGGGTTCCTGGTACTAATTTTAATGCAAACTCAATATCTGCCATTAACTCTTCTGGTGTTCTTGCCTTTCCTGGATAATTTCTTGTTGCCTGGATACCTCCTGATAAAGCCCCTTTCTGATCAAAGCCCGCAACATCATCCCCCTGCCAGCAGTGAAGGGAGATTTTCTTTTTTAATAAGGTTTCGATTGCTGCATCGGTATCAATCCCGATCTTTGCATATTTCTCTTTTGCCTCCTGATAACATACATCCACGCTCATGGTAATACCCCTTTCTATTCTTTATCTTAATTATGCATGATAACCCTTTATAATGGGTCTTTCATTCTGACTATTTTGTCATGCTGCTTTTATTCCATTCGGCCCCTCTTATTGGTCCGACTATTTTGCCTTAACTATTTTTCCTTGACTATTTTGCTGTAACCACTTCATCCTCACTCTGCGTCTTAATTTCCAGAATGTTAAAGGAATCGAATATACACTTTCTTGCTTCCCACATATCGGTAAACTCTCCTGCTGCAATCATCTGGGCAGCCAGGTTTCCGATTGCTGTTGCTTCATCTGGTCCGGCATACACTTTTACCTGTACTTCCTTTGCAGTCAGTTCATTCAGATAATCCGCTTTTGAGCCACCACCCATCACATACAGGCTGTCATAGGATCTCTTTGTCATCTTCTCAATCTCCTGTACCGTCTTTCCGTAACATTTCGCAAGACTTGTGTAAATAATCTTAGCCAGTTTTCCCACACTGTCCGGTTTCTCTACCTTATGTTCCTCACAATAACGGTAAATGGCTCCGATCATGCTGACCGGTGTTAAGAATGACGGATCATTTACGTCTAACGTTCCTTCATATGCTTCTTCCGCTCTTGCAAGTTCACAAAGCTGTGCGAAGGAATGACGGTCTCCTAACTCATGACGTACCGACTGGATCATCCAAAGCCCCATAATATTCTTTAAATACCGGTATCGGAATTCATAGCCGCCTTCATTGGTAAAGTTAAGCTCCCGGCTCTTAGCCGAAGTATTCGCTTGTGGTGCCTCAATCCCCATTAAAGACCAGGTTCCGGAACTTAAGTAGATCGCATTCTGGGAATTTGTCGGCATGGCAAGAACTGCGGATGCGGTATCATGTGTTGGAGGCAGTACCACTTTTACATCAAAGCCCACTTCTTTCACAATCTCTTCTTTTAACATTCCCACTTCTGTCCCCGGCATCGAAAGCTCCTGAAACAGTCTGGTTGGATATCCAAGATGCTCAATCATCTCTTTATCCCATGTCTTGCTTTCCGCATTCACTAACTGAGTTGTTGTAGCATTCGTATACTCATTGCGTTTTTTCCCCGTTAGTAAGAAGTGAAAATAATCCGGCACCATTAAAAAACTTTCTGCTTTTTCTAATAGCTCAGGTGTATTCTTCTTAACTGCCATCATCTGATAAATCGTATTAAAGATCTGCTTCTGGATTCCGGTACGTGCGTACAGCTCTTCTTTTGAGATATACTTTGCCACTTCCTTATCCATTCCTTCCGTCCGATGATCCCGATACGCTACTGTCTTACCAAGCACCTGATCTTTGCTGTCTAACAATACAAAATCAACCCCCCAGGTATCAATTCCCATGGAGTACGGAATCTTGCCTACTTCTTTGCACTTTTTCAGCCCTTCTTTTATTTCCTTAAACAGCCTTTCAAAGTTCCAGCATAAAGTACCGTCCTGATTTTCCAGCCGGTTCTCAAACCGATGGATCTCTTCTAACTGCATCCTGCCGTTCTCATCTCTGGAACATAGAATATGACGTCCGCTTGACGCCCCAATGTCAATCGCCAGATAATATGCTGCTCCCATTTTTTCGCTCCTTCCCCATCCAGTTAAATAGCCCTAATTCCTTATATTTTGACTAAGTTCCCTAAATCATGCCTTTTTCACTGAACTTATTATAAAATCTGCAAGGCAAAAAAATAAGGACGCAGTTTGCTTGAAACTACGTCCTTATTTTCCATTATGTAATTGCCTGTATTCTTTTGGAGACATTAAAAAGCGCTCCTTAAACAGCCGATAGAAGTAGCTGGAATTATCATATCCCACCTGATAGATAATATCGGCAATGGAAAGCTTCGTCCGCTCCAACAGCTCCGCCGCCTTATTAAGCCTCTTATTCTGAAGCAGTTCCTGATAGGTGGAACCGGATTGGGCCTTGATCAACTTGCTTAATCGCCCCATGGACTGATTGAGCTGCCCGCATACTTCTGTCAGACTTGCGGTACGATAATTTTCTTCAATATACCGGATGACCGATAATACAAGACCGCTTTCATACTGCTTGTCCTCATTTCTTACAATGCGCTCTGTATAATTTAACAGCTGCACAAATAAAAGCCCCATGGTAGCCTGGTTAATCTTCCGTCTGTTTGGCTGTTTATATAAGATAGACCAAACCATGTTCTCCACCAGATTTTGTACCGTAATGACATCCGCCACCTGAAAATGCAGATACTCTGTGCTCCCGTTACCGCTTCTTAAACTGTCCGCAACAAACTCCCCGATAATATTATCATCGCCAAGCATCTCAAGCGCCACATCAAAAAACTCCGGAAGCACGATGAAGTTCACCGCAATATCCTCCTCCTTTGCCGGAAGGATCTCATGATATGCGTTCTGACTTAGAAATAGAAGCTCCCCTTCGTTTAAGACTACCTTCTTCCCATCATTTATAATATGTGTCGTCGTCCCGGTGCACATATAGATAATCTCAATATAATCATGACGATGTTTCGGGAAATAAGCAAACCTTGTATGCGGCCGTATCTCGATCAGCCTTCCCTTCTCCATCATCTTCTCACTTCGGATTACAAATGCTTTCTCTGTTGCATATAAATCCTTCTGAATCACCTGATTTCCATCTAATATTTCCTGCTCTTCCTGCGTAATGATTGATAATTTCTCCAGTATCTCACGTCTCATCTAGTTCATCCTCTTTTGCTTCGATAATAGATTTTTCAATAATAGAATTTTTATTTTCTCTATCTTATAAATGAAGAAGCTGCTCTAAGTTTCCCCCACAAATCAGATCCATATCCCGATCTGAGATATTCATCTTGCGAAGCCGCTCTAAAACCCGCTCAATATTGTTACATCCATATGGATGATCGCTGCCCAGAATCAGACGTTCCGCCCCAACTAACCCAATGGCTTCTTTCAGAGTCTCTTTTGAATACAGCTGAGGTGCTGACAGATCAAAATATACCTCTTCTGATTCCGTGTGTCCGGTGATTGCCGAAAATCCGATCAAATGGGCTACAATAATCGGAAGTTCCGGAAACTGATCTGCAACCTTTGCTAACTTTCTTGCCTGCATCGCATCGGACAGATGAATGAATACCGGTAGCCCATGTAGTTTCGCAAAACGGAATACTGCCCTACTCTGTCTCGACAGCAAGTCAAATTCTGTCCAGCACTGATGAAGCTTGATCATCTTAAACTGATATTTTTCATATGCTTCCTCTAACTTCTTCATACAGTCTTCCTGCATTGGGTCTACCCAGTAAGCCTGAATGACTCTTCCGTTCATCCGCCTTGCAATACGATACACCGCCTCATTCTGCTGCTCAATCGTACTGTTCAGGCGTTTTCTCCGAATGAGTATGCCAATCAGCCGGTTCCATACATAGGGGAGACTCTCACTTTTTATCACATTTCCAAGCATCGGATAGCGATAATTTCTTCTGCTCTTACTCTCCCCTCCGCATAAAACAAGCTTATCAATATGATGCTCATTCAGGTATTTTGTAATGCTGGTTGCATTCACATAGACACCACATGCATGAGCATGCCCATCAATAATCATTGCCACTCTTCTCCTTCCCGGAACTTTACCTTAACAATTCTGTCATTATGATAAAGGATTCTGACTCAATTATATTTTTACAATTTCTGTATTTCTATTATAAGTTCCGGAACGAAAAATAGCAAATAAATTCAGCCAATCTATTTAAAATCAGCTTACTATCTGCATCAGTTCCATAATCAGGCGCATTGGGTTTATGATGCTGACCGCCTGCAATAATTTTGGCATGCTGTCAATCGGAACAAATGTCCCTCCAAGAAGAGATAATATAATCGCTGCTCCAGAGGCGGTGACATTTGCACTGACCTCGCTTTTAGATATCATACAGATCAACGTGCCAAATGCCGTTGCAGCCGCGGTCACCACAAAGGACAGTATAAATCCTTCTTTTAATGTATAAGCACTGTCTTTTAAACAAAGGGAAAGAATGAAAAAAATCAATCCGGACTGCAGAAACGTAAATACAATCTGGTATTCCATTATCCCCGTCACATACATCCATTTCTGAGCCGGTGCATATAAGAAACGTTCCATCACTCTTTCCTGCCGGTCCTTAATCAGAACCGACAGCCGGATGACCGAAAAAATCATAAGCATCGTTGTTAAAAAAGAGGTCATCTGTGCCTTTGCAGAAGGACGGTTCTGATAAATCATAGAAAAATCAACGTTTTTCCCCGAATGCATCCCTCTGGCGAGAGCGTCCTTCATCTGCACCTCTATTTCCTGCTTTTTAATAGTATGGATCACAAACTGATCTGCCTGATCCGAGTCCTTATAATCAAGTACCAGGTCATAAATCCCCCGGTATAGCTTAGCCTGATATTTCTTCTCAGTCTCCTCATACTGGACTCTTTTCGTTTCTTCCAACACCTGATAAACCGTCTGCTGCTCCCTTTCTGTCAGACTCTCCAGATTGGCAACTCCAATGCGAAGAGATGGATTTTTCGATGCCTCATTGACAATCCCTGTTATCAGACATAACACGATCGGCACAATAAAAGTTAGTAATAATAACGCCTTATGATTCCATGCCCGCTTCCAATTATTTTTCATAACTAGGTAACTCACCATTTTTATACTCCTCCCGATCAAATAATAACACTGCCAGAACCGCACATACGATTCCCACTCCCATACATCCTGCCATCGCCCATGCTAACAGGGTGCCATCCCCCTCGTACAGACACTCAAACAGCCCTTCATTTACATAAGTCATCGGTGACAGCTTAAAAATCCAGGACAGCCGTGGATTTAATGAGCCAATTGGATAAAAAGATCCTCCGATAATAGCCGCTAAGGCAATCGGGATATTAAGCACATTTTTAATCAAAAGAAAGTTCCTGCATCCATATCCGATCAAAAGCCCCAGTGCGCATGCTGCAAATGTCTCTGCAAACAAAAACAGTACAATTTCCCCGATACGCCCTGCCACCGGCACCTTCATCACAAGCATCAAAAGCGTAGCTGCCACCACACTGTAAATCCCAATTACCGCCGTACAGCTAAGAAGCTTTCCTGCCACAATCTCTGCATTTGTCATCGGCGAGAGCAAGAATCGCACAGCCGTCTTCTTATACGCCTCATCCTTTGCCGCATAAGCCACTGTCACCACTGACATCAGGATACCAAACGGAACTGTCACAATTCCATAATATTGATAGCTGGTAAATGTCTTTCCATACGTATTACTAAAAAGATACCCCAGCAATAATCCCATCAAAACCGGAAAGAAAAATGTATATCCTGCAAAAAATGGATCCTTCATTCTTCTCTTGCCATCAAACAGCGCCATTCTCAATGCCATTCTCATTATCTACGCCTCCTCATCCCTTAAATCCGTACCGGTCAGCTTAAGAAAAATATCCTCCAGGCAAACCAGCCCCTCTTTGCTGTATTTCTCCTTTAGTTCTTCCTTTCCCATATCCTCTAAAATCCTTCCATGGTCTGCAAGGATAATACGGTCACAGATTGCCTCAATCTCCTCCATATAATGCGAAACATAGATCACCGTAGTCCCTTCCTCATTCAGTCTTTTAATCGTCTCCATAATATGATTCCTAGACTGCGGATCAATGCCCACTGTCGGCTCATCCATAATCAGAATCTTAGGCGAATGCGCAATGGAGCATGCGATATTTAACCGTCTCTTCATCCCTCCGCTAAACTTCGATGGCATCTCCTTCTTCCATTCCAAAAGTCCTGTAAACGCAAGGGCCCTCTCACTTCTCTCCTTCAATTCCTTTCCTTTGTATCCATAAAGTGAGCAGAAAAACTTCACATTATCATACGCACTTAAGTCCTCATACACTGCCATATCCTGTGGAACAACACCAAGCATCCCTTTAAACTTTCTCTTATCTGATTCCACATCCTCTCCCATACAAAAAATCATCCCCGCATCCTTTCTCACAATATCCGTCACCATCTGAAGCGTCGTACTCTTTCCTGCTCCATTTGGCCCGATAAATCCAACAATCTCTCCCTTTTTCACCGAAAAACCAATTCCATCCACAACCTTCTTCTCACCATAACGTTTTACCAACCCTGTAAGCCTTAAAACTTCGCCTGTCTCTGCATTCATTTCAATAATCTCCCTTCTTACTCAATATTTATTATCCAATATTGGATATTAGCCTAAAAAAAAGAAATGTGGTTTTTCTAACACACATTCCTTTCTCCTTGGTATCTTGGTATCTTGGTATCTTGGTATCTTGGTATCTTTCTATCCCCTGTTAATTAATGCTTCTTCTTCAGCTCTGCAATAATTCGGTCCAGATTCTGTTCTGCACTTCCCGGATTCTTTAATATCTCCTCTTTCAGCCTCATCACATAAGCCAGACTCTGTTCCTGTTCTGACATTCTGCCATTATCACTCTCCTCTGTCACATCAAAAGAAGCAATCATCCTCTTCGACTGTTCCCCTTCTTTCATATACTCATCCAGATGTTTCAGTAGTTCCTCATGCCAGGCAATCTGATTCGTCAGACTGTCAATCGTCATCTCAAAGCTCATGCAAAGCAGCCGGTCTGTGCTCCCCTCCGCCTTAATGCTCTGCCACTTCACCCAGAACTCCTTCTGTTCTTGTAGTGTTTGCACATGACTTCTTACAATGCTCTCCACTTCCTCCTTCGGCAACGCCCCAAGCATAGGACGGATTAAGAACTTTTCTGAACTAATATCCGAAATCGGCTTCGCCAGTTCCGTCCTCATCTCCTCCTTCAAAGCATCCTTTCCCTCTTTTGTAATCTCATAAACCTTCCGTACCCTCGACCCAGTCCTCTCCTCACGCAATACCGAAATCAGCCTTTCCTTCTCCAGCTTCGTCAGCGCATAATAAATCGATCCCGACTGAATCCTGGTCCACTGTTCCATCCCCGACACCTGCAAAAACCTCTGAATCTCATATCCATGTGCCGGTTTAATATTAATATAATATAAAATAATGCCTCGTATCATCCTAAAATCCTCCCTCTCTATCCTTCGTACACATCCTACTGCTATATCCGCCCCCCAACATTCTCCAACCTTGGTTATATTCTATGCCCAATCTTAGCTATTGTCAATATTTTACTCCAACAACTCATCTTCTTCTTTCGACATAATATCCCTTATGTTTTTAATATCTTTTCTCTTCTCTATGTTTTTATCTCTCTACCTTATCTTTTTTGTCTACCTTATGTTCTTATAATCATTGATCAATTCTTTTATGTACTGCCCTTCTTGGCTAATGCTCACACTGTTTTCTCCCGATCCCCATTTCATACATTCATTCCTTTTGGTTTTTCCTCATACTATTCTCTCTCAATCTATCCTTTCTCAAATTACCATCTCGCTTATCACGCCGTATCTTATGGTGTCACTGCCCTGTACTGCACTCCACGCCTCCGTTCGCTGCCTCCTATAACTCATAACTGTTTTCCCACCATTCTATAAATTTCTTCTATCAATAATCGACCTCTTCTCCTATTCTTATTCCCACCTTCCAATTTTTCACCACCATCTCCCCCTTCCCGTGTGCCGGTGCTCACACCGCACTCCCTTCACCCGTCTGCACACGCTCCCCTCCCACCGGCTCTCCTCCCATCCGTCTGTCCTACAATGCGTTTCGTCTTTTGAAACGCATTGTAATCCCAAGGGGAGCCCTGGTGTCGGCGGGTGCCATATGGGTCCGGCTGTCCGGCTCATGGCGAACAAAAGGGGGCGATGTCTTTGAATAGCAGACAGTGTATTTCTGTCTGATAGTCAAAGACATCGCCCCCTTTTGTCCGAGCATGCGTCCGAACAGCGGACCCATATGGCACCCGCCGACGCCAGGGCTCCCCTTGGGATTCCCCTAATCTAAATCTGCTTCAGAATGCGATCGATGTCTAGTTTTTTGCCGATTACCATAAGGTGTTCGTCTCTAGAGAAAACGTGGTCTGCCGGTGGAAGAAGTTTCGTCTGATCTCCCACCTTCGTTGCGATAATGCTCACATGGAACTTCGCTCTAAAATCCACCTCACGGATGCTCTTTCCGATCCACTTCTCGAGTGGGGGGATTTCATAAATAGAAAACTCGTCTGTCAGTTCGATATAATCGAATACATGATTTGCGGAAAAGCGTACTGCCAGTTTCTCTGCAATATCGCGGTCCGGATAAATAACCTCATCCGCACCATTTTTCAGCAGAAACTTTGCATGAATATCGCGGTTTGCCTTACTGATTACGTACTTGGCGCCAAGTTCCTTGATCTGGCTTGTAATCTCTAAGCTGCTCTGGAAGTTCGTACCAATACACACAAACACCAAATCAAAATTCGCAACACCTAAGCTTTTTAACACTTCAATATTCGTACAGTCACCAATCTTGGCACAGGTCACGTAAGGAAGCAGTTCCTCTAAATTTTCTTCCTTTGCATCTACAACCATAACCTCATTTCCAAGGTTAATTAAATCCATACACAGATGATGTCCAAAACGGCCCATCCCTATCATTAATATCGACTTCATTTCTAAGTGATCCTCCCTATCCTATCGTGATCTTTTCTACCGGCTGCTGAAGCGGAGATGGTATCTTTCTTTCCGTAAATGCAAGCGCAAAAGAAAGAGAACCCACACGACCACAATACATCAAGAAAACAATCAGCATTCTTGATATTTCTTCTAAATCTCTTGTTATACCTGTTGACATGCCGACCGTTCCGATTGCGGAAAATGTCTCAAACAAAACGTCAACCAGATTAAAACTCTGAATTCCACAGATAACCAATGTGACGGAAAGTGCTAAGAATAGATTCGTAGCAAATACCGATGCAGCTCTTCTGATTGCATCCGGCTCAATTCGTCTGCCAAAGATATTGCATCCATTTTCATGGCGCATGGAACTTAACACATACAGCGCGATGACAAAGAACGTCGTTGTCTTAATACCGCCTGCAGTCGATCCCGGACTTCCTCCGATAAACATTAAGATAATCGTTAACAGTTTACTGCTTTGTGACAGCCCTGCCGTATCTATTGTATTAAATCCTGCTGTTCTGGCGGTAACCGAACTAAATAAAGAGGAGAAGATCTTCTCTTTCATGGTCATATCCGCCATCAGTTTGTTATTTTCAAAAAGAAAAAATAAAATCGCTCCGCCAAACACCAAAAGTGCTGTCATAGTAAGCACGATTTTTGAGTGTAGACGGTATTTACGAAACTTTAACTTATGCATCAGCACATCTTCCCATACTAAGAAACCGATACCGCCGATTACGATCAGAACCATAATCGTGATATTGATAATCGGATCTCCCGCATATGCGGTCAAGGAAGAATACTCTTCATAACGTCCCATTAAGTCAAATCCGGCATTACAAAAAGCAGATACCGAATGAAAAATGGCATTATAGATTCCCTTTATAATTCCTAACTGCGGAATAAAACGAATAGAAAGCAAAATCGCTCCGATCCCTTCAAACAGACAGGTTCCAATCAGAATGCGCTTTGTTAATTTTACAATACCCCCAATATGTAAGGTACTAACACTTTCGTGAAGAAGTTCTCTTTCCTTCAGGCCAATCTTTCTTCGTAACATCAGGGAAAATAAAGTCGCGATCGTCATAAATCCAAGACCGCCGATCTGAATCAATACCAGTATGACAAGCTGACCGAATAAGGACCAGTACCGAAAGGTATCCCTTACTATGAGCCCCGTCACACAGGTTGCAGAAGTAGACGTAAATAGGGCGTCTGAAAAACTTGTCCATTCTCCGCTTTTGCTTGAAATAGGAAGCATCAGCAGCAGTCCACCTGCTACAATCATAAGCAAAAAGCCCAAGGCGATGATCTGCGTCTGGGTCAATTTGGTTTTACACAATTTCATAAAATCCTCCATAAGGACAGCTTCGTTTCTGAATAGTTACTACTCTTTTTCATATATTATAATAAAAATCCCCTAAATAAGGAGCTAACATGGATTCTGTCATTCAGTTCATTTACAATTACGGAATTATCGCTATGTTTTTTATCATTCTGCTGGAATATGCATGCTTCCCAGTCTCAAGTGAGATCGTTCTGCCATTCTCCGGTGCATTCGCCGCCTCAAAAGGACTTCCATTCCCCCTTGTGCTTATCATCAGCGTCGCTGCCGGTATCTTAGGCACCTTAATCTGCTACGCCATTGGACGCTCTGGCGGAGCTATTCTGCTAGAACGAATTCAAAACAGATTTCCTAAAACAAAAAAAGGTATTGAAGCATCCTATGATAAGTTCGATCATTTCGGTTCCTACGCGGTGTGTTTTGGACGCATGATCCCTTTATGCCGTACTTACATAGCATTTATCGCCGGGGCAGCGAAACAGCCGCTTCCTATATTCATTAGCTATTCCGTAGTTGGCATCGCTATATGGAATACGATCTTAGTAGGCCTTGGTTATCTTTTGTGCGATAACTGGGCCAAAGCGGTGTCTTATTATACCCGATACAAAAACATATTGATTCCCGTAATTCTTCTGCTTATTTTATTTCTCGTGGCAAATAAGCTAAAAAAACGAAAACTGTAAATTTCCTCTTAGGATTCTGATTATAGCTCCATCATCCGCGAAATACAAGCACAATTTATAAAATCTGACAAACATAATTAGGAAAATACAAAAGTTGCACGTGGGAGCTGTCGAATTAAGGGCGGCTGAGGAGGGAAGAGGGATGCGAACAACATGGGGACAAATGTTCGGATACATGAACGGACAAAAAGATGGCTCCGTCTTCGTCTAGCAGACAGGAAACCGCTGTCTGCTATTCAAAGATGGAACCATCTTTTCGTTCGTCATGAGCCGGACATTTCGGTCCCATGCCGCCCGCATCCCTCTTCCCTCCTCAGCCGCCCTTAATCCGACAGCGTGCTCGTACGGCTGTCTTTAGCGGTATTGGATGGCAAAGACATCACAAAAGACAAACGAGAGGGATCATGCAGAACCAAAACACAAATACAAGACTGCTACTTGCGGGCAATATCTGAGACTGTTGTAAAATAAATCACAATACACATGTCGTAACAATATGTGTGTTTTATTTTACGAGAGCAGATTTGATGTCGGAAACCATATCAAGGACTGCCTGACGGGAAGCATCTGCATAGCAGGATTCGCCGAAGGATTGGTAAGCTTCCTGCTTGTATGCGGCGATGATTCCGCGGGAGGAGTTGATGATAGCTCCTAAGCCATCTTTGTTGAAGAAATGAACGAGGTCCTTGCCTTTTCCACCCTGCGCACCGTAGCCTGGTACTAAGATATAATTCTTTGGCATGATATCTCGAAGGACTTTGCCCATCTCTGGGTAAGTTGCGCCTACTACGGCTCCTATATAGCTATAGTCCTTGCCCATATGTATTTCGCCCCATTCAGCTACTTTTCTACCTACTAATTCGTATAACGGCTTTCCATCGATTAACTGATCCTGGAATTCTCCGGAACTTGGGTTGGATGTTTTAACAAGGATAAAGAGACCTTTGTTTTCTTCTTTGCATACATCAATGAATGGAATGATTCCATCGCTTCCAAGGTATGGATTTACAGTTGCAAAGTCTTCGTCAAAAGCATAGAAGGAATTGCTTCCTACTTTTACTTTTCCTAAATGAGCGGTTGCATAAGCTGCGGATGTGGAACCGATATCGCCTCTCTTTACATCACCGATTACTACGAGATCTTTTGATTTACAGTAGTCAACTGTTTTCTTGTAGGCAATCATTCCTGGGATGCCAAACTGCTCATACATCGCAATCTGTGGCTTTACTGCAGGAATCAAATCATAGGTGGCATCTACAATCGCCTTGTTATATTCAAAAATTGCAGCGGCTGCACCTTCTAGTGTTTCACCATGTTCTTTGAATGCATTTGCTTTCACATGTTCTGGTATGTAGTTTAACATTGGGTCTAATCCTACTACAATCGGTGCACTGTTCTTTTCAATTTTTTCAATTAACTTCTGAATCATCTTACTTTCCTCCGGTTTATGTTATCTGACTTTTCTATCATAAAGCTGTCCTTTTTATCGGACTATGCTTCATAGACTACTTCACCGCTTACCATGGTAAGCTCAACTTTTCCATATACCCTTCTTCCGTGAAATGGGGAATTCTTTCCTTTTGAGACAAACTTGTTTACATCAATGGCATATTCAAGATTTGGGTCTGCAATGACTAAATCGGCAATCTTTCCCGGTGCTAAGCTACCCTTATCAATTCCAAGAATTTTAGCAGGATTATAGCTCATCTTCTCTACCATCTGCATTGGAGTTAAATAACCGCCCTTTACCAACTCTGTAAAGGTAAGCGCGAATGCAGTCTCGGAACCGACAATTCCAAATGGAGACTGTGCCATGGATCCTGATTTTTCTTCTGCGCTGTGCGGTGCATGATCGGTAGAGATCACATCCATTATGCCGTCCCGAAGTGCTACTTTTAATGCCTCCACATCCTTTGCAGCACGAAGAGGCGGATTCATCTTATAATTTGGATCATCGCACGGGATATCTTCATCACATAAGGTGAAATGGTGAGGGCATACCTCTCCGGTCACCTTAAGACTCATCTCTTTTGCCATCTTTACAAGGCGTACAGAGTCTTCTGTGGAACAGTGGCAGAGGTGTAAGGAAACACCTGTCTCCTTTGCTAATAGGATGTCTCTTGCTGTGATCACATCTTCTACCGCATTACTTATACCTTCAAGCCCTAACTCTTCAGCGCGTTTTCCGGCATTCATCACACCCGTCTTAACCAGTGTCTTATCCTCGCAGTGTGCGAATACCGGGATTCCGGCTTCTTTTGCCGCACGCATGCCTTCCACATACAGATTGATATCCATAACGGACTTGCCGTCTTCACTGACTGCCATCGCTCCGGCATTCGCCATCGCCTTAATATCGGCCAGTTTATTGCCTGCCTGGCCGATTGTGATCGCGCCGATTGGCACGATATTCACAGCGGCTTCCTCTGCTGCCTTATATTTCAGGTATTCAATCATACATTTATTATCAATGGCCGGTTTCGTATTCGGCATCGGACAGATTGTGGTATAACCTCCGACTGCTGCTGCCTGTGATCCCGTTGCAATCGTTTCCTTATACTCGAATCCTGGTTCTCGCAAATGCACATGAAGATCAATAAAGCCTGGCATTACGTACTTCCCAGAAGCATCAATCACCTGATGCGCCTTATCCTCGATATTCTTTGCAACCTGCTTAATAACATCATCTTCTACTAATACATCATAAATCCCTTCGGTGTTTGTTGAAGGATCTAACACATAACCATTTTTAATTAATGTAATCACTGTTTCATTCACCTTTCCATGTTGTTATATGATAAAAACCGATATCCCTGCAATTTACTGATTCATTAGATATACATGACCTCTGAGAGGAATAATCCTTTTGCTTCTGCAGTCGGTCCGGCTTTTTCTCTGTCTTTGCTTTCTAGAATCTTTGCCATATCCTCAGGTTCGATCTCGCCAAGCCCTGCCTGAAGGAGAGTTCCGACGATGATTCGTACCATATGAGGCCAGAAATCATCTCCATGGACTGTGATTAATACTTCTTTGTCATCTCCATACACATCAAGAGAATAAATCTCACGAATTGTGGATTTCTTCATTCTCTTATTATCTGAAAATGCTTTAAAATCGTGTGTTCCGATCAGTGCTTTTGCTGCTTCCTTCATCTTCGCCACGTCTGGACGCTTAAAGCAGTAATAATTGTATTTTCGGTCAAATACAGAAGGTACCTCACCAATTGATATCTTATACTCATAAACAAAGCTCTTCGCATTGAAGCTTGCATGGAACCGTTCCGGCACCTCGAGCGCTTCCACAACCGCAATATCTCTTGGCAGGAAACGGTTCAGATAGTGTTTGATCTCGTATACTTTCATATCAGAATCTGTCTTGAAATTCGCAATCTGATGATAAGCATGCACGCCGGCTTCGGTTCTTGCCGCGCCGACTACTTCCACTGTCTCACCTTCCATCTTGCTTAAAACATCTTCTATTTTATCCTGAATGGTCACCGCACTCTTGCTTCCCGGCTGTTTCTGCCATCCGTCGTAACGGGAACCATCATATTCTATCGTAAGCTGTATATTTCTCATTTTTTTATTTCCTTCTATTTTTCTGTATTTGAAAATTTATTTTTAGTAGTGTACCACAAAATAGTACTTTTTCAAAGGCTTTCCGTAAGGATTTCTGATTTCTTTTTATTAAATTTACTCATTAGCAATATTGGCATGGCTAATAAGGAGCAAAGATTATCTAATCCTGCTGATTGCGTTTTTCTGCTTACTGTCCGCTTACATACGCATCAATCCCATCTGCGATGCCTTTTGCGATTTTATCCTGATAAGCATCCTGCTGCATGAGCTCATCCTCTGCAGGACTTGACAGATACCCCATCTCCACGATGGTAACCGGGATGGTGCACCAGTTGATGCCGCTCATATTATCCATTGCCACTGCCCCACGGTTCTTTGCTCCGGTCGCCTCACAAAGACCGTTTACCACTGCCTCTGAAAGCTTTTTACATGCCTCTGACATATATGCCACATATTCATTATCCTTACTTGGGTAAATAGTAAGGGCTCCGGATACGTTTGGATCGTCCGCACCATTTGCATGGATACGGATAAATAAATCCGCCTTTTCATTTGCAATCTTAGCGCGCTCCGAATTGCTTAAATTCACTTCATGTGTTTCACGGATCATCACGACTTCATAGCCTCGCTCTAACAATACTTCCTTTAACTTCTTGGAAACTTCGAGTGTCAGCACATATTCCGGCACCTTACTGGATACGCCGGTAGCGCCGGAAGTGACTTTTGCCTTCATGACGGTGGAGCCCGGACCATTTGGTTCCTTCTCTGAATTTCCTTTTAACTGATGTCCGGCATCGATTGCGATGACTTTCACTGTTTTTTCAGTATATGCTTCCTCTTCCTTGCCTAATGTCTGGCTGTCAGAAGAAGCGGCATTTTCGTCTGCTGTTTTATCTTCTGTATCTGTGCCAGCCTCTTCCTCTGCTCTTCCTTCTTCTGGTGCCTCTTCGCCTGTTGTGGAATTCACGTCTGTACTGGTTTCCTCGGAATCTTCGTCTTTCATTCCTTCCTCTGTGTCTTCCTGTCTATTCTCATCGGTAAGCGAATCTGTGTTTTCCGCATCACCGGCAGAGCTATCGGTGTTTTCTAACTCTCCATCTTTATTTTCTGTATTGTTAAGCGCGGCATCATTTTCACCCGCCTGACTTCCTTCCGCTACAATCTGATTTCCCGCCCCATCTGCTTCCAGGCTGCGTTTCATAAAACCTGTGGCAACTAGCATCACTGCCATCACAATCATAAAGATGCCGGTGCACGCTAGAAAATTCTTAATCTTCTGACTCATATTCTTCTCCTCTTTCTCTCTGTACCATCAGACAAAGGCTATTCCTTATCATTTATCTGACTGCAAACTTATTTTATTATATTGAATCCTTATCGCAAAAACAAGCCTATGACAGCATTCCGTCATCATAATCCGTTCTGCCAGACTGTGTTCTCTATCCGGTCTGCTCTTTTGTATGCCCCTATCTTCTGATTTTTTATCGTAATTCATTTTTTCTTGCAGCACTATGTTATATCTTAAATATTCTGCACCTATCATATCCGGTCTTGTATATGATTCCGTATTGACTTTTTACAATTAATTGGTATACTTATACTCGGCAACGAAGGAAATCTCATTTCCTTCCACATATTTTATTATTTGCTAGGGGAGCTCCACGCTGAGAAGTGCACATAAATCTGATGCACTGACCCTCAATACTTGATCCGGCTAATACCGGCGTAAGGAAGCGTAATTCGTGGTCCCCTCCTATGCTTTCATAAGGAGGATTTTTTTATGTTTAACTTTTTTGCAAAGCCAACAGTCAATAGCTGGGGTGAAGACGTCTATAAACTGACGCCAGCAGGCATTATCACAATCGTAGTCTTAATCGTAGCATTACTGGCACTTGCCTGCTACCTTCGTGGCAGAAAGGAAAAAAGCAAGAGCATCACAACAAAACAGGTTGTATTCTCTGGCATTGCAATTGCCCTTGCCATGGTAACATCCTATATTAAATTTTTAAATCTACCTATGGGCGGCTCCATCACATTATGTAGTATGCTGTTCATTGTGCTAATCGGTTACTGGTATGGTCCGAAAGTCGGCATTATCACAGCCATTGCTTATGGCCTTCTGCAGTTTGTAATTGACCCAAAGTTTTATTCCATTCCGCAGCTGATTGTGGATTATCCACTTGCATTCGGTGCACTTGGCATCTCCGGTTTCTTCTATAAGAAAAAACATGGACTTGCGATCGGATATATGGCTGCCATCCTTGGCCGCTTTGTATTCGCATTCTTATCCGGATTACTATTTTTTGCATCTTATGCACCGGAAAATATGAACGCTGCTGTTTACTCACTTATCTACAACGGCACTTACATCTTCACCGAAGCCGCGTTAACACTGGTTATCATTCTGATTCCAATTACATCTTCTGCGTTTTCTCAGGTAAAGAAAATGGCTGTCCAATAATATAGAAAGGCTGTCATATCATCAATAAAGCAAATTTCTCTGCTGATGATATGGCAGCTTTTTTATGCCTTCTTATCTTCTAAACTTTTAAAAAACTCACGATTGTATTGAACGGCTCCATCATTTGGTTTGAACTCAGCTGCTTTTTCATTATGTAAAATGGCTTTTTTAACCTCATTGATCCCATAATAACAGCAGCATAATTCCAGATGCGGTTTCCATGTCCAGTATTCCTCAAAAATAAACCCGGATGTATCCGGCTTTTTCAGCCCAAAGATGCTTTCATACCAGTAGATAGCGCTTGCATAGTTCTTTTCTTCCTGAAATGCTTTCGCTAGGCGATACAATCCCTCCGCACGCGGAGTAGCTAGCTCAAAGCATGGATAGACTGCCTCTCTTGCCTTTTTATACTCTCCCTGCCACTGATAGCAGTCCGCAATACAATAGTATGCATCCAACTTATCCTCCATCCATAAATCCATGGTAGTACTCTTTGTTAACTCTCGTATTGCCTCCTCAAGTTTTCCATGATAATAAATCTCTTTTGCATAGTAATACTGATCCCTTGAGTTAAATAAAACACCTTCTTTTTTCTTTTTTATATATAGGTTAAGGTTGCGGTCACTGTCTCCATGATCTCTGGTATGGGTGACAATAATATTTTCATCTATGACCTTACCATTCACGTCAATATACTCATGGATAAAACCTTTCCACTTATAGTTTTTCTCTCTCTTTATCAGTCTGGTTCTGCGAAATACGAGTGTTGGTTTCTTTTCTTCATCAAATGCATAATGATATAAAAACGTAACACCATCTACATCCGGACCTAATCTCTCTTTTAATTCTTTTAACTTATCTGCATCGTCCGTAAGCAGTATATCATCTGCATCCAGCCACAATATGTAGTCACATTCCGCTTTGCTAAAAGAATAATTTCTAGCCGCAGCAAAATCATCTATCCATTTAAAATCATACACATCCGTTGTGTACTCTGTCGCAATTTCCTTTGTATGGTCGGTAGAGCCTGTATCCACAATAACAATCTGGTCTACGATGTCCTTTATGGATTTAAGACATTGTCCCAGCCTCTTCTCCTCATCTTTTACAATCATACATAAGCTTATTGTAACCATAAGATTCCCATTTTAAGTTGTTTTACTTTATTGTATGTAACAATAAATCATTTTACTCTATTTCTTTATTGTGGGACTTTAATTTTCAGTTCCAAATAATGTTCTGACTCCATATACTATTATTGAGATTTTACAGAAAGGTACTTCTATCATGCCGCATCATGATCATCACAAGGGTGATCACCGTGAACATCGCAATAGTCGTCATGGTGAACATCGCAAGCACGATAAAAATGATCAAAAGAAGAAGAGCTACTGCTATCCGGATAGCGCCAATTTACAAAAACCCACAGTAGATGATTGTCATCCTCATAGCTGTAGGCATCCGTATAACGATGATTCCTGTAAAACACCATGCCATGAATGTAAATGTGTCGTATGTCCTCCAGGCCCTCAGGGCCCTCAGGGAATTCCTGGTACTTCTGGAGCAACCGGGCCTGTTGGACCGACCGGACCTACTGGACCTACTGGGCTAACTGGCCAAACCGGCGCTACTGGATCTACTGGTGAGACAGGCGCTACGGGTGCTACCGGACCTACTGGACCTACTGGACCTACCGGACCTACTGGTGCCACCGGACCTACCGGACCTACTGGGCCTACCGGTGCTACTGGACCTACCGGACGTACCGGCGCTACTGGACCTACTGGACCTACCGGACCTACTGGTGCCACCGGACCTACTGGACGTACTGGTGCCACCGGGCCTACTGGCGCTACCGGACCTACTGGACGTACTGGTGCCACCGGACCTACTGGTGCCACCGGACCTACTGGGCCTACCGGACGTACTGGCGCCACCGGACCTACTGGTGCCACCGGACCTACTGGGCCTACCGGACGTACTGGTGCCACCG
>SVEB01000092.1 GCA_015057635.1 Lachnospiraceae bacterium
AAGAGCATGGCCGAGTAGCCAAGTTTGGAAGGGATAAACGCTGAAGGCATCTAAGCGTGAAGCCCCCCTCAAGATAAGATATCCCATAGCGTAAGCTAGTAAGACCCCTTGAAGACGACGAGGTTGATAGGACAAAAGTGGAAGTGTGGTAACACATGCAGCTGATTGTTACTAATAGGTCGAGGGCTTAACCAAGAAGTTTGTATGGATTTTTATTTCAAGTGAAGTTTTGATAGATACAAAATGGAAGACTGCTGAAAAGCAGTTTTTTTGTGTAAAAAAAGGACTGCAGAAATGCGGTCTTTTTTTGTACAAAAAACAATCGGGAATACGGATATAATCTAATTTATACAATATACCGTATTGTTTTTATAAGAAGCATAGAAGGTAGAAGAATAGTTTCCATAAGACCATGGAAAGGAGAAGATAGATATGGAAAGCGAGTCAACGAAGGAGGCAATACAACAATTATCATGATTATCGGAACAGTTAAAGGTGTCTTACTATTCCGGGATCGAAAATGACAATATTTCAATCGGTGAATTTACATATGGAGTTCCTGAAATCCTAACCTATGGCAGCCAAAATAAGCTTTGCATCGGAAAATATTGTTCTATTGGGCAAAAGGTAACTATATTTTTAGGCGGGAATCATAGAAATGACTGGATTACAACATACCCATTCAATGTTTTACTGCCATATTATAAGAACATAACAGGGCATCCAAAAAGTAAAGGTGATGTAGTCATTGGAAATGATGTGTGGATCGCATGCGGAGTGACCATTATGTCAGGAGTACATATTGAAATGGAGTATCATTATGTGAAAATGCTCATGTGGTAAAAGACATTCCGGATTATGCGATAGCAGGGGAAAATCCAGCCAGGGTCATTAAGTATAAGTTTGATGAGAAAACAATAGAAAAAACCAATGAGATTAAGTGGTGGGAGTGGGATTATAGATTTATAAGTGATATTATACCAATTATTCAAAGTAACAAAGTACACGATTTATTTGACTATTACCAGAGTCATATGGAGGAAACCCAAAGACAGAAAATATGAGATGAAAGTTGCATAGATGCAAGACTGCAAAAATTCAGTTTTTAATATGAAAGTTTTGTGCTTATAATAAAAAACATAGATGTAAAAGGGGCTATCGTACTAAGAGAGCCCTTTTTATTTTATGAAAGTAAAAAAACATTTCTATTATAGGAATGTAACCATTTTATTCACCCCATATGGCACTGGAAATAGTGTTTATTCGAATATGAATAATAATGGCTATGTATATTTCACAGATGTTCCAAACGGAAGATATTCGATTTATGAGTGTTTTGGATATAGAGAAAATGCAGAGAGCATGGTAAGCATGAATAATGCCATGGATTTGGGGGTGTTCACGACAAAAGATCTTACTATAGAATTTATCAGGATGCAGACTAACCCATCTTTAACGTTAAATAATGCAACCAGGATTGCGTCTATCACATCGAATAATCATCCGCTTACGGTCAATAGTGCTGGAAGTTATTTTCTGATGGATGCTCCATGTATTGATGTGCCGCTTGAGCTGGATGGATATGAGGTGTCTGGTGAGAATCTGATTACAAAGTTATCTGGAGGGACCTGGACCTGCGGAGAAAGTCCCAATAATACGGATTATAACCTTTCGCCTGCAAGCTCACCATTTCCAGTCGATATTATAAACTTCGGATATATGAAATGTACGAGTGACAAGCCAAATGACGGCTATTATTCCGTGATCAATATCAATGCTCAGCACACATTCTCTGGAAACTGGTTTGATATGGCGGATCATACCACAGTGGAACAGACCGGTAATTTCATTATTATAAATGGGAATTACCCCAATAAATCTTTTTTATAGAAAACGTCACGGGCTTAGGACACAATACCTATTACGTATTCTCGATGTGGGGCATGAGTATCCAGCGTCAGCTGCCAGGCAGTAAGCTTCCGGTATTTAAGGCGAGAGTTACAGATGAGAATGGGCAGGAATATTTCTCGAAAGATTCTCGGATGATTTAATACAGACCGTCATTCCTACCTGGAAGCAGGTGGGAGCTGTCTGTAATATAGGGGAACATGATACTCTTACCGTGGATTTTGTAAGCATGGGTCCCCAGGGAAGCGGAAATGATTTTGCCATTGATGATATTTCCTTAAGAAAACTGAGCATGGTACCAGAATCGGAATTTATAAAAACGGTGAATCGGACAGTAATCTGGGAAGGTGAGGCAATCACCGATACGATTACATTTACCAATCCGGGGCCCGTGGAAGTAACGAATATTACAGTAATCGATGTCTTATCGAAACATCCAGAGGTAATCGTGGATTATAGCATTACAGTTAACATAAATGGGGGATCTCCATACAGCCAAGTTCTCGTTTGGAGGATGAAATTTTCGTGCAGAGCCTTCCGGCCCATGCATCGATTAGCATCACCTATTCCGTACTGATAAAACGACAGGGATCTTCTCCTCTCAGTTCGTATATAATTATGCTTCTTCGACGTATCGATATATTTTGAATGAGGCACAGGGAGAGATTATCTGTCAAAAGTATACGGATACGGTAACAACATTTATGCGATATCCTCATTTTTCTTTTGAAAAGGCCTCTCTAACAACGGTAATCTCGTGTGAGCGGCCAGCCAAATACTTTTATGCAGGGATAAATTCCGGAAATGAAAGTTTCAGCCATCTGTATTATGAGGATTCCTTAAGCCGTTATGTGGAATATATGGAAAATAGCGTCGTGCTTTATATTGATGGAGAAAGCATCCCATGTACTCAGCGTATGGAACCTTATGGAGAGGGGGAAGTGCTGTCTCAGGGGGGCTGTCTATTATGAAAAAGAGGAAAAAAGATTTTCTTTTATATCAATTGGGAGGTTCCTGTACTTTCAACCGTCATACTGGAGTTTTTCATACGGCTCCTGCCTGATTATCAAGCACTTTCGGAGATTGATAGGATCTCAAATACAGTGACGGTAGGCTATGATTATACGAGCGCAGAGCTAGCCTGTTGCTCGAAGGGATAATACCTGAACGCAGGGCTATGATCTTTTTGTTCAGTACGCGCATCAGAGACTACACGGGGATATCGAGCAGATAGCGGCTGCGGAGCATGCTAGTGTAACAGTACGAAATAAGCTGCTCTCACTTAACTTTATGGGGGTAATAACGTGTATTTTGGATACAGGAGAGTTAATCAAAGGGATGAATGTAACAGAGCGGTTATGGAAGACGTATGTTGAGAACTGTGTGAAGATACTCCGCTATATCATCGAGGTGGAACGGAATCTGATTGCGGCAAATAAACTGGATTCTGCACGGAAATTGAGGGCAGAAGTTAATATTACCAATATGGGCATACTGTTAGATGAATATCATGATGTAGGGCTTATTGATGATACTGATACAGCAACGGCCAATATTATGGGAGCTCCGGAAAAGATGCAGTATGCAAGGGGATTTTATCAAAATATGATCAATCCTATGACAGATGTGCTTCCGGTATCCAATGATCAAATCCCAGTCTGCAGGCTGCATGCGGCTATGATGGTATGTTATAAACGATGTGAGGGCAGAGTGACGTACTACATTGTCCTGTGGAATGATGGGAATGTAGACGCATCCAATATTGTAATGAAAGATGTGATGCCTGGAGTCATAAAGTTTCCTGTGGAAAATGGTATGTTATTGCCCAATTATATAAAGGTTACAGGTGGTGAAATCGATGAAAATATGCCACCTATGATAGGGGAGTCTCACTTATTTACAGTAGGGATTCGCAATGTGAAGGCATTTGGCACAAGTGGGAGTTGCCAGGTAGAAATCATGGTGACAGGGGAACTAGCAAACTTGTGAAACAGATAATAAAAAAGGTAGATTACATTTTATTTGATAGGAGAAGCAACTCAGGGAGAATACGAGTGGCGATAGTTTGCTGCCGTCTTGAAAAGGAAATCGAGGCAGGAGAAAGGAAGATAGAAAAATGGCAGTTGCGTATATCAACAATCAAGTCAGTGTTTCCTATGAGTACGAGGCAGGGGCTAAGGAGGAGGGGCAGGGCAGCAGGCATATAGAATTTTCAAACGTAGAAGTACTCCATATTCGGGAAAAGCCAAACCCGAGAGTAAAAGTCAGAAAGATTGCAAGCAGGAAAGAGGTAGCACCGGAAGATACGATTACCTATAAGATTACATTTCTGAATGCAGGAAATGTGAGTGTCACAAAGTTTTATGTGCAGGAGTAGATTGATGATTCCTGCTATTATATTGGATCTTCATTTGAACTTCTGCTGGAGACGGAGGAAAATAGCGTTGTTCTGAGGGGGGATGAAAGTGATATTCAAGCAGAAAATGATATGTATTTTCCGATAGAAATGCGATATAAAGCGGCATATCATCTGATAGAATACGGAATAAACATGATAGATTCTCTGCTTGAAGATTCGAATCTTGATGATAGGGAGGTTCATACGTTACGTTTAGAAAAAAACTTGAAAGTTATATCATTAAGGATGAATCCAGTCTGAATGATGCTGTGGAAAAGATTGATCCAATTTAGTGGAATCATAACAGCCTGGGAGAAGATAAAGAAAAAATACCATTCTCAGCTCTTTCTGTACAGGAATTAATATTGGGTATGAAAAAGTATGATACGTATGATGGGGAAAATGCAGAGAGTATTTTAGAAGAGGAGGCGGAGTATCTTCTTAGCAATAGCATAAAAGTCATTCAGACGGCAATCACAGCTCTTTGGCAGGTGGCTTCAAAAGAAGGAGAATCACTAAGAGGGAGAGCAGCCAGGGAATAGTGCGATATGAATAGTGACTTACAGCGGATGTTTATCCGGCTTCTTACGTATTAGGAGGATGTAAAAAGCAATAGGGAACACATAATCGCAGTGTACGAACAGTTAGAAAAAGCGGTAATGAATATCTTGCCGGAAGTGCAGTATCAGAGGGTTGAGGATGCTTACTGTCCAAGACAGGACTGCATGATCAGAATGCAGGCTCTTATTGAGATGTTAGAAGAGATTCCAATGAAAGGCGGATGGGAAGAGTCCAGATTGAGGATTCTGCTGTCTGCAGCCGAAGCCTCTATTGCAGCAGCGGATTCATTGGTTATTTCCATCCCAAAAGAAGAAGCAATGTATAAAGAGCAAGCAGCAGACTGGCGTAATCAGATTGATGAGGCCAGAAGCAGAGTATTATATCTTACCGGAGAAATAGTGAATGATGAATTATTTCCCGAAATAAAGGTTTCCGATCTTATGTCAGTGGTAAAATCAAAAGTAAAGTTTGCACGTCTTTGTCTGTCTCGGGAGGGATTTTACAAGGGGAGCAATATTCCGATTCCGGATGATGAGAGAGTAAAGAGCGGCGTTCCTTTATGTTTTTTAATAACCGTCCGAAATTATGGCAATATAGAGGCAGAGCATGTAAAAATTCAGGAAATCTGTGATGGATTTACAACATTTATACAAAGAAAGGAACAGGAAGATGCATCCGTACCGGTACTGTGTGAAGATTTTGTATATAAAGTTTACGATCCTTCGGATAAAAGCTGTGATGCCTATCATACGGATATAAACAATGAGAGTGGATGTACCCCAATTATGGCGTATATAGGAACTTCACCGGATTTTGATATGATGGCAAAGGAGTACGCGAAAGAGCAGCAGTTAGAATCTCTTTAGTGCTGTATTATTATATCCCACCTGGCAGTTCTGGATAATATTACGATTCCGGCCAGGGCAGCAGGGGGGAATGCTAAGAGTAAAATCCGATAATATTACGGGATATCCGCAGAAGGATCGTATCAATGACGGGGTAGTTGGGGGAGTTGAAGTAAGGTGTTATGAAATAGTTGCGGAGATCATATAGAGGATAGAAGTGAAATGGAATGATAAGATTAAAACGATAAAACTCAAACTTCGCATATGGCTTTGGCATGCTAATCTGGCTGATCAAGTATTTCTCGAGTAGAATCTATATTTGCGTTATGTATTCTAACCGGAAATGCCTGATACCCGGGTAGAAAACCTAACAACGAAGTGCGGAGTTTGGGCATAAGAATTAGAACTCTTATTAATTCTTATATATGCAGTAGTTTATTAGTTATTGGTTCAATACAGTAATTAACCGCTATCGATGTATAAAAAAAAGAGGAGTGTAAAAAATAATAGAAACGAGCTGTGCTCGATACTGTATAAATGAAACTTAAATGGCAGGAAAAAATAACTTTGAAAAAAGTTTCAAAAAGAGGTTGACTTATCCTTTCTATAGTGGTAGAATGAATGAGCTGACTGATTGAGACAGCAAACTACTTGATTCATCAAGTATCTACATTGATAACTGAACAGTGAAACAACCTTGATATTCGTTGAGAATAAAGTTTGGACT